>NZ_LDPE01000001.1:1486865-2230298 GCF_001447995.1 Maribacter dokdonensis DSW-8
TATTTCTAGGTGCTTCATTAAACTTCCACAGTGTACTCTATACGCAGTTTGATCAATTTACCGAGAGTGGTTACGAGCCTAATTCTGAAATAACCAGAACTACTTTTGATAATTATTTAGAAACGGAGGGTAATGGTTTTTCTTTCAGTCTAGGTGCTATTGCGAAATTAAACGATAATGTACGTCTGGGCGGTAGCTACCAATCACCAACCTGGTATCGTTTAGAGGATAATACTTCTCAACGCATTAATTCCGATCTTGCGGATGCCGATATTAATTTTATCAATTTTAATATTATTAATCTTTTTGAAAGCTATACAGTTAAAACACCAAGTAAACTTACCGGTAGTTTAGCCGTAATATTTGCAAAAGATGGGCTTTTGAGTTTTGATTATGGTTACCAAGATTTCTCACAATCCGAACTCCGCCCTACCAACGACCCAAGTTTTCAGACGGTAAATTCACAAATTGCGAGTGAGTTAGGCGCTGTTTCAACCTTTAGACTTGGTGGTGAATATAGAATTCAACAAGTAAGTTTAAGGGCAGGTTATCGCTTTGAACAAAGTCCATATTCAAATGGCAATACTATAGGTGATTTAAACGCTATTTCTGGTGGTATAGGCTATAACTTCGGCGGCAGTAAGCTAGACTTTTCTCTAAGCCGTTCTCAACAAGACGTTAGCGAAAGACTTTTCAATGCAGGTATTACAACACCTGCTATGATAGATAGAGGTATTACCAATGCAACCTTAAGTTATACAATAAACTTTTAAAGGAAATGGAATTCAATAAAAAAGGGGAGCAAATTGCTCCCCTTTTTTATTTTATTGGCACCGCCTAAGGGCATAATACCCCAAGGCTTGCCTAGAATTTAAAAGTTTGTTTCCTTTAAATGCCTCATGAACCTGTCCTGAGGGTTTTACCTTTTTAGTGAAAAATGAGTTTTTCGGGTTTTGGCAACTAATAAGGCATCTTCTTGTTCACCATATTCAAAGCGAAACCAATAATCTGTAGATGGCATTTGCTGTCCATTGTAATTTCCGTCCCAAGCATCTGTTGAACCCAATTGCTTTAGAAGCTTACCATACCTATCAAAAATAAACACAACAGGGTCACTTAACGTCTCTATTCCCTCTACATTCCAGTCATCATTAATACCATCCCCATTAGGGGTGAAAAACTTTGGATACCCGACGACCAAAAATTCTAAGGGATCAGTAATACCGCAACCATTTTTATCATTAATAATAACCGTGTTAACACCAGGTGGAACATTCATAAAAACAGGACTATCTTGAAATACGCCGTCATTGATCGCATATTCATAGTCCCCATCACCCTCAACAAAAAATTCGATATTATTTTGATCTGGATCAATGGAGAGATTGGTATCCAATGTTTCTACTCTTTCCAAAATAGGTGTGCCATAGAACGTAACCAACACCCCACTATCATCGCTTACCGTTGGCGGAGAGCCCGATGCCGTTGTAATACTTGCAAAATAACGTCCTGTATTTGGGCTAACAATAACCAATTCCGCTCCAAAATCTCCTGAACCCGTTAATGTATCATCAATAATACCGTCGTCTTCATAATCTACCGTCCATTCAACGCTGGCGATATCCGCACCTGCTGGTGAATTCAACGCACTAATGGTGATAGGGTCATCACCTTCGCAAGCAACAATATCCAATCCTAAAAATTCATCCCTTAAGGTACAATCTAAGGCAGTATCTTGATCAGCACTAACAGAGCTACCTGTAAAAGTTAACATAAATGGCTCTGGGTCACCTGTAAAATTGTCTGCAAAATTATTGATCAAGATATAATAAATCTCACCTGGCAACACATCTAAATACTCATCATATGTATTTTGATTACCTGTTAACGATGCCTGACCTTCTTGACCACTATCGGGATTTACACCAAGACCGGTAAAGTTTGTATCGTTCACTTCGTAATTACAACGAATTGGCTGTGCCGTTCCATTGCTAATAGCTGCACAATCCACATCTGGTCCATAAACTGCAAAATCCCATTCTGCCGTAGGTGTAGAACCAGTTGAAGGCAACGCCTCAATATCAAAACCAACCTGACCGCCGGTACCTGCCCTAAAAACAAACCAAGATGTATTGAATTCAATATTGGCCGAAGTTAGACTTCCTTTCTCTAGACATCCTGTTTCTCTTATAACTTCCGGATCAAAATCATCTACATCACCAGAACCACCGGCTATGCCCATAATAGGTTGATCGGCACAAACAGGTATAGCCGTTCTACAATCGGCTGAATTTTGTGCGTTTACTTTGTAACAGAAAAGAAACAAACAACAAATAGAACAAATGAGTACTCTCATAAAAAGTGTAACTATTTAGTATACGTGATGTATATTATAACTACACATGACCTGCTTTAGTATCTTACAGCGAAGATTCTGGCATTTAATCGATAAAATACACTACTCACTGCCAATTATTACCTTTAACGCTTTAAAGTGAAGTGGTTATTAATATATGATGCGTTGGTATTCTCCCCTAAAGAATTGGTGTAAGAAAGTTTAAACCAGTAATCGGATTCCGGCAATAACTGCCCATTGAAAGAACCATTCCAACCACTGGAATCTTCGAATATCTGATATAACAATTTACCATAACGGTCGTAAATAGTGATCATCGGATCTTCTAATGCAGATAGACCATCTACTTTCCAAACATCGTTAACATTATCACCGTTTGGAGTAAAAAACTTAGGAAAGCCTACTACTACAATATCTCTGGTATCAGAACCACAGCCATTGGGGTCACGTACCGTTATTGTATGTTCTCCTGGAAATAAATTATTGAATACACTACTATTTTGCGGTGCTTGATCATCTACCTGATATTCAAAATCACCATTCTCTTCCAAATAAACATTTACCATGTTTGATGCATCATCCTCATATTCAATGGTAATATCGGATATAACGGGCGGACTAGAGAAAACAACGGTAACCGATCTTACGGTAATACATTGTATCAACCCTTGCGTATTGGTCACCGATAAGGTATAAACACCTGGTTCTGCCACTGTAATTAAAGAACTTGTTTGACCTGAACTCCACTCATACGTAAAACTAGCATCAGGTATACGTTGACCAATGGTGACTACCGGCTCATCTCCGCAGATATAAACCTCAGTATCAAAATCTAAAATGGGCAATTCTATTCCTTCAACCTCAAAAGACTCAGAAGCATCAAAACACATGGAATTTTCAATAGAAGTTGTTCTAACATATATAGTTTGGTAAACTTGTGTAGGCACAAACTCTTTAGAAAGCGCATTGGCACCATCAAAAGCGTCTTCAAAACTTTCATGGTAAGATACACGAAAATCTAGGGGACTTTGCCCGCCCAATGCTTCAGCATCTTTTTCGTTAAAATCAATGACCGTACCATCTAAACATGCCGTTTCATCTTCTAGTTCATGAGTTTCTGGAGAAGGGGCATATGCCACCTGTGTTTCACTTATTAAATTATTCCCTAAAGGTCTCACAACCAAAACGCGGTACATTCCAGAAACCGCCACTGATAATTCTGGATCACTCTCACCAGGTATACGTTGATAGCCTGTACCTGCATCTAAATACCATTCATAGGTTATAGCATCGGTCGTTGTAGCATCTAATACTACCGTTTCATTATCACATGCTATAATAGGCGGACCTAGCAAATTGTCTATAATATCACAGTCCAGGGCTGAATTAGGAAACTCAACAAAAATAGTCCCTGAAAACTGAATGGAAAATCCGGAATTATTATTACTAAAGTTATTGATCATTAAAAGGTATTCTTCACCCGGCTCAACTAATAACCAATCATCATACTGTATATTTTCTATGCCTGTAGGGTCTTCGCCCACCCCTATATAACTGCTATCATCAGAATTATCAAAATAGTTACATCTCACCGGATCTCCCAGTGCATTACAATCGTTAGTTCTGTATAGTGCGAAATCCCAATCTTCGTTTGAATCGAACCCAATATTAAACCCCAATTGCCCTACTTCTCCAATTTTGAAGGTATACCAAGCGGAGTTCGTTTCGATCGTACCACTACCTTGAGTAATACAACCAGAAATTGACGCACCATTATAATCATCAATTCCATAACCATTTGTACCTCCATTGACCGGAGTATTATAACAAATAGGAACCGCATTGGCGCAATCTGCCGACACTTGCGCGAAGCAAGTGAATATGCCAAAAAAACAAATTAATAAAATGGATATACCATACTTGGTCATAGGGGCCTCTTGATTTGGAAAAATAAAATTAACGAGACCTTAACGTTATGGCTAATTTATGTTGTGTAATGCCCGCATTTGGTTATAAAGTGTCACATATTGTATATCTTTGCAGCTTGTAAAAGAAAGATAAAATGAAAATTGAGGATACACTGGAAAATCAATTTGACGAAATAGGAAACGATCATATTTCTACGTCAGAAGATACTCCTTTACGTTCAGACGCTTTTGATTTGGACGATGCCGAAAAAATTGAACGTATTCGCAATAACGTACGTGAAATCATGCATACTTTGGGTTTAGATTTAAACGATGACAGTTTAAAAGGTACGCCTAATAGAGTTGCAAAAATGTATGTCAATGAAATTTTTGGTGGTTTAAACCCTAGTAGAAGACCAAAGGCATCTACTTTTGACAACAAGTATAAGTACGGTGAAATGTTGGTGGAAAAGAATATTACTTTGTACTCCACTTGTGAGCATCATTTATTACCTATTGTTGGTCGTGCTCACGTAGCCTATATTTCTAACGGTACCGTAGTTGGGCTTTCAAAAATGAATCGTATCGTTGATTACTATGCCAAGAGACCTCAAGTTCAAGAACGTTTAAATATTCAAATCGTAAGAGAATTACAAAAAGCGTTAGGTACTGAAGACGTTGCATGTGTAATTGATGCCAAGCACCTTTGTGTAAACTCAAGAGGCATACGTGACATAGACAGTAGCACGGTAACGGCTGAATATGGTGGAAAATTCAAGGAAGAATTGGTACGCCGCGAGTTTTTGAACTACCTTAATTTAGACACCCATTTTTAATAGCATACAGCTTTATGCAATTGTACGAAAGTCAAGAAATCAAAGTATACAATTCCCTTACCGGAAAAAAAGAAGTTTTTAAACCCATAAACACAGGCCATATTGGCATGTATGTTTGTGGACCTACGGTGTATAGCAATGTACACTTAGGAAACTGTAGAACTTTTATGTCCTTTGACATGATTTTCAGATACTTTAAACATCTTGGCTATAAAGTACGTTATGTGCGCAATATTACCGATGCAGGTCATTTGGTAGATGACGCTGAAGACGGTGAAGACAAAATTGCAAAAAAGGCACGGTTAGAAAAATTGGAGCCCATGGAAGTTGTACAGCGCTATACTGTAGATTTTCATAATATATTGGAAAAATTCAATTTTTTACCACCAAGTATTGAGCCTACCGCTACAGGACATATCATAGAACAAATTGAAATCATTAAGGATATTCTTGAAAAGGGATTTGCCTATGAAACCAATGGTTCTGTATATTTTGATGTTGCAAAATTTAATCAAGAACATGAGTATGGTAAATTAAGCGGGCGCAAGCTTGAAGATATGATTGCCAATACACGTGATCTTGCTGCCCAAGATGACAAACACAACCCTCAAGATTTTGCTTTGTGGAAAAAAGCGGAGCCACAGCATATTATGAGATGGCCATCACCTTGGGGAGATGGTTTCCCAGGCTGGCATTTAGAATGTACAGCCATGAGCACCAAATACTTAGGCGAAACATTTGACATTCACGGGGGCGGTATGGATTTGAAATTCCCACACCATGAATGCGAAATTGCCCAAGCTGAAGCATGCAATGGCCAAAGTCCGGTCAATTATTGGTTACATGCAAATATGTTGACCTTGAACGGTAGAAAAATGGCAAAATCTACAGGAAACAGCATTCTCCCCGGTGAAATTTTTTCTGGCGAAAATGATATTTTAAGCAAGCCCTTTTCCCCGTCCATGGTAAGGTTTTTTATGATGCAAGCGCATTATACCAGTATTTTAGATATGAGCAATGATGCGTTGTTAGCTTCTGAAAAAGGATTCAATAAACTTATGGAGGCTTTTAACTCGTTGAAATCTTTACAAACGGGCAAAACTACCGAATTTGATGTTAAAGGTTGGAAAACATCTTGCTATGCCGCCATGAACGATGATTTTAACACGCCTATTTTAATAGCAAAGCTTTTTGATGCCGTTAAGCATATTAATTTAATCAAAGAAGGCACTGAATCTATAACCGAAACAGATAAACAAGAATTAGAACAAACCTTACAAAATTTTGTTTTTGATGTTTTAGGCCTGGAGAACAAAAACAGTTCTGACGCAGATACTGAAAAACTGGGAGGTGTTGTAGAATTGTTGATCGAGTTACGCAAAGCGGCAAGGGAAAATAAAGACTTTGCTACTTCAGATAAAATACGAGATCAATTGGATGCATTAGGTATTCAACTAAAAGACGGTAAAGAAGGTACAACGTATAGCCTTTAATCTAAATATTTTGATTTTTGAAGTTTAGACTGGTATTCACCTGGTGCTAAATGCTGTCTTGTTTTAAAAACCCTATTGAAATAAGATCTACTTTCAAATCCGCAGTCAAGATATACGTCTTTTATGCTTCTTTTAGGATCTTGCAACAGACCTACCGCTAATTTTATACGCTCGTTATTGATAAACTCCACAGGAGATATCCCTAACTCTTGCTTAAAAGTCCTATAAAAGTGAGAGGGACTCATACAAGCCATCTTACTAAGGTCATCTACATTTAAAGATTTATGAACGTTATTTCTAATATAACGTATAACCTCGGTCAACCTACTTTCTTTTTTAATGGATAATGTGGTGTTACTATAAATTTTACGTTCATTGGTCTGTAAAATACGAATGATCAACTCTCTCAACATATTATCCACAAAAATATCTTTTGATGGGTGGTCTTCTGAAAACAAAAACAACAATCTCTGAATGATTTGGTATATACCCCTATCATTTACAAAATGAAAATTATAGTCCATTAATCCCCATGCCTCTTTGGTACTTTTTGGCATATTCTCATTCATGAACTGTAATACCTTATTTATCTTATCTTCTGAAATAGCCATTGCCAAACATCTTGTAGGATTTTTTGCCATAGCTTCAGGAAAATCAATACACATACTTTCGTTTGCAGGTAGAACCAAAGATTCTCCAGGTAAAAAATCAAATGCCTCATAATCTCGTAAATGCATAATCTTTTTCCCTTGGATCATACTGGCCAAAACTGGCTGTTCAAATTTTAAAAGAACACTAGCTGCTTGTTCATGGGTTTCAAAAACATGCATGGCGGCATTGTTCATTGTGTAAGATGTCTGATTCTCCACCATGGTCTCTAAACGCCTTCCTTCTAGGAAATTATCTGATAACTTAATCACAACTATTTTGATTTTATTTTAAGGAATTTACAAAAATATATACTTAAAAAAATCATAAAGTTAATAATTGATAGGATTGTTCATATTATTCGTAGAATGCGTCAGACAAAAGATATAAGTGTAAGGTACATTTAGAATATCGTATTGACTAGCTCCCAATACATACATTTCTAATATTAACTTAAATCATAAACTATGAGCACAACAGCAACTGTAGAAAAAGACGTACTTCAAAAACCCAAATTTAAAAATCAATATGAAAATTATATTGGTGGCAAATGGGTAGCCCCAAGTAAAGGAGAATACTTTGAAAATATTTCTCCGGTAGACGGTAAATCGTTTACAAAAATTCCGAGATCAACATCTGAAGATATTGAAAAGGCAATTGATGCCGCATGGGAAGCTGCACCTTCATGGAATTCATCTTCTGCGACCGAAAGAAGCAATATGCTATTAAGGATTGCCGATAAAATAGAACAAAACCTTGAGGTGTTGGCTAGAGCCGAAACTTGGGACAACGGTAAAGCCATTAGAGAAACACGCGCAGCAGATTTACCTTTGGCTGTAGACCATTTTAGATATTTTGCAGGTGTCATTAGAGCAGAAGAAGGCTCGGTCAGTGAATTGGATGCTAACACTGTGGCATTGAACGTTACTGAACCATTAGGCGTCGTTGGTCAAATTATACCTTGGAACTTCCCTCTACTAATGGCAACATGGAAACTGGCTCCGGCTTTAGCTGCAGGTAACTGTGTAGTATTAAAACCAGCAGAGCAAACACCCGTGGGAATCTTAATATTAATGGAAATTATTGAAGGAATATTACCTGACGGAGTACTTAATATCGTAAACGGATTTGGTGCTGAGGCAGGTAAACCTTTGGCATCTAGCCCTAGAATAAACAAAATAGCCTTTACCGGTGAAACAACAACAGGTCAATTAATTATGCAATACGCATCAAAAAACATTACCCCTGTTACTCTTGAACTTGGTGGAAAGTCACCGAACATTTTCTTTGAGAGTATTATGGACGCCGATGATGAATTCTTTGACAAATGTTTGGAAGGTGCCAATATGTTCGCCTTAAACCAAGGCGAAGTCTGTACTTGTCCTTCTAGAATGTTGGTACAAGAAAGTATTTACGAAAAATTCATTGAACGTGTAATTGAGCGTACTAAAGCTATTAAAATGGGGCATCCTCTAGACCCCAATACCATGATGGGCGCACAAGCATCAAACGATCAATTTGAAAAAATACTTAGCTATATCAATATAGGAAAAGAAGAAGGTTGTGAAGTTCTTACAGGAGGCGCACAAGCCTATAATGAAGGTTTGGAAGGTGGATATTACGTACAACCGACTATTTTAAAAGGAAATAACAAAATGCGCGTTTTTCAGGAAGAAATTTTTGGCCCCGTACTTTGTGTAACCACTTTCAAAGATGAAGCAGAGGCTATAGAAATTGCAAATGACACCCTATATGGATTGGGAGCTGGCGTTTGGACACGTGATACCCACCAGGCATACCAGATTTCAAGAGCCATAAAAGCCGGTAGAGTTTGGGTAAATTGCTATCACCTATATCCTGCACATGCACCATTTGGTGGATACAAAAAATCAGGTATCGGTAGGGAAAACCATAAAATGATGTTGGCACACTATCGCCAAACCAAAAACATGCTTATTTCTTACGATAAGAAAAAAATGGGATTCTTTTAAAAACGAAATACGATGAAGACAAAAAGAGTTTTGGTAACTAAAAAAGCCGCAGAAGTAATTGCACAGCTAAAAGAGAAACACGGTGAACTTATGTTCCACCAAAGTGGCGGTTGCTGTGACGGTTCCTCACCCATGTGTTTTGAAAAAGGCGATTTAATGCTGGATGACAACGATGTTTGGCTTGGCACTATTGAAGGTTGCGACTTTCATATGTCAAAAGATCAGTTTGAATATTGGAAACACACCCAGCTGACTGTTGATGTTACCCCAGGTATTGGCTCTAGTTTTTCATTGGAAATCCCGTTAGGTCTTCGATTTTTAATCAAATCTAGGTTATACTCCGAAGAAGAGGCCGAACATTTAGAACCCATAAGAATAGGAGCCTAAACAAAAACCATTTTAATTTTAGAAGTCCGGATGCAAACCATCCGGGCTTCTTATTTTATATAGTTAATCCTTTTATAGTAAATTTGGGCTATTAATTTATCATCGTGAAAATTTCCTTTAAAAAAATCCTTATTGCTCCTTTCGTATTTCTAGTCCGGTTTTACCAAGTGGTAATTTCCCCTTATACCCCAGCAACATGTAGATACTCCCCTACTTGTTCTCAATACACGTTAGAAGCATTAAAAAAACATGGTCTTTTTAAAGGAGGATGGATGGCAACAAAGCGTATTTTTAGCTGCAATCCTTGGGGTGGAAAAGGCTATGACCCAGTTCCCTAAATAAGGATCAAAATCAAAAATCGAGCTCAAGCTCAAAAAACTAATAAAATTTAAAGGTTTCGTTGGTCAAAACTTTGACTTAGTCAAATCACCAAATATTGCTATTTTCCCAGCTCTATGTTCCATTCTCTATGTTCCATTTTCTCTCATTTACATACTTAACTCTCTTTTAACTCATAACAAAACCAATTTCCCAAATCTTACGGCTAGGTAGATTTCTATTTTATTATCTTAGCCATTCAAAATTCAACACATGCATTTCTTAGGAATTACTTGGAATCCGAACGAGACACTTTTCAATATTGGTTTCATTCAAATAAAGTATTACAATCTACTTTGGATAACCGCCTTCGCCTTAGGTTGGTTTCTTATGAAAAAGATTTTTCTTAACGAGAAAAAATCGGTAGAACAATTAGATTCCCTATTCATATACACCGTTCTAAGCACTATGTTAGGGGCAAGATTAGGTCATGTGTTTTTTTATGACTGGGCATATTACTCTAATCACCTTATTGAGATTTTAATACCTGTACGTGAAAGTGATACTGGCAGTCTATTTTTTGGTTTAATAGATGGTTATGAATTTACCGGCTTTACTGGTCTAGCCAGTCATGGAGCTACACTTGGTATTATAATTGGCACCTATTTGTATACAAGAAAATATCCTGAATTTAACATGTTATGGATTTTTGACAGAATGGTAATACCTGTTGCCATTGGGGCTTTTTGCGTTCGTTTAGGTAATTTTTTCAACTCTGAGATCAACGGCAAAGTGGTAGATGAAAATTTCATTTTTGCCACAAAGTTTATTCGGGATTCAGATGACTTACACCCATCAAAAGCATTGGGTATTACCCAAGAGAAAACACTAAACGCCGCTTATGCCGCTATAGAAAACAACCCACAGTTTTCTCAATATCTAGCAGAAATTCCATACCGCCATCCAGCACAATTATATGAAGGAATAGGTTATATTTTCATTTTTATTCTGTTGTATTTTCTATATTGGAAAACAGATAAAAAGAACAAAACCGGTTATTTATTCGGGCTGTTCTTCGTATTACTTTGGACAGTTCGTTTCTTCGCTGAATTCGTTAAGAAAAGTCAAGGCGGATTTGAAGAATCGTTAGGTTTACTATCTACCGGTCAATGGTTAAGTATCCCCTTTATACTAGTAGGTTTCTATTTCATGTTCAGAAAAACAAAAACTACGTAATGTTCAGTAAAATAAATAAAGGCTTGATAGTAGTGGCTACCATAGCTACTTTAGCTTTTTCATGCAAGGAAGAATCTAAAAAGACCATAGCTACAGAAACTATTGATTTTACACATGAAGGAGATTTAACTATTTTTCTAAACTCCAGTGACACCGTTAAAACCAAATTCAATATTGAATTTGCCGAGACAGATTATGAAACCCAAACCGGACTAATGTACCGAAAAGGTATGGCAATCAATGAAGGTATGTTATTCATTTTTCCTGATGAAACAATGCATTCTTTTTACATGAAGAACACAGAGTTTCCATTAGATATCATCTATATAAAAGAAAATTTGAAAATTGCCAGTTTTCAAGAAAATGCACAACCACTAAATGAAGATGGTTTATCTTCACAAGTACCCATAAAATACGTACTAGAGGTCAATGCAGGTCTATCCCAAGAATTGGGCTTATCTATTGGTGATAGCATTAGTTTTAGCAGAAAGTAATGTCTTAATCCTGCGTTTAATTAAAAGAGAATAATGCCAGCATATGTTTTATTCAATGAAGAATCTGATCGTTTACTTTTTAAAGAAGTTAAACCATTAGATTTTGAACACTGGCTACCATTTCATGAAGAACCATTAAGCAGCCAATACTGGTCTGGACTACCAAACGACCCTAGAGTTGCCTGCGAAGAACAGTTTCAAAGAATCTTTGAGAGATATAAGGCAAACCTAGGTGGTTTAAATGCTTTATTTTTAAAAGGCACCAATACCTTGGTTGGACTCTGTGGTGTTCTATTACAACAGGTTGATGGTAAACAAGAGTTTGAAATTGGTTATTCCATTCTACCAGAATATTGGCGAAAAGGTTTCGCATTTGAGGCTGCAGAAAAGTGCAAACATATAGCATTTGAAAAAAAATGGACAAACAGTTTAATTTCAATTATACAGGTAGATAATATTCCATCGCAAAAAACGGCATTGAAAAATGGTATGTTTATAGATTTTACCACCACTTACCATAATAACACAGTTCATATTTATAGAATAAACGCAAAATGAATCATTGGGTAATATATTTAGACAACAACTCAAACAAGAAAGGTTTCATTAAAGATTTTCAACAAGGAAGAACACCTATTGAACTCCAATATTTTAAACAAAAAACAGGAAGACTTTTCTCTCATTTTACCCTAGAAAAATTAATAGACGAGGAAGATAAACATGACATTGAGATAATTAGTAGTGCCGGGCAATCGTTAAAAACCATGTCTAGTGGAGAGCAAAAAAGAGCCTTGTTACATTACTTGCTTAATGAACGGCCAGATTATATAATACTAGATAATCCTTTTGATAATTTGGACATTTCCTTTCAAGAAAATCTTAAAACCATACTTGAAAATCACTCAAAGCATATTTCCTTTATTCAACTGGCCAGTAGAAAAGAAGACACGCTTTCTTTTATCAACCATTATGGCAGTATTATAAAGAATAACTTTCAAGTTATAGAAAGTCCGCTTTCTGCCGAAATCCAAATCCCAGAAAGCTTTACAACCATCACCGTTCCACAATCGGGTATTGACTTTATTAACTTGCCTAATATGTTGATCAATTTTAAAGATGTAAGTATTTCCTATGGTGAAAAGAAAATATTAAACAGTATTAATTGGACAGTGAACAAAGGTGACTTTTGGCAACTATCAGGCACCAATGGCAGTGGTAAATCTACTATACTTTCCATGATTTTTGGTGACAACCCAAAAGCCTATGGTCAAAACATTCACCTATTTGGCAGTAAAAAAGGTAGTGGTGAAAGTGTATGGGACATCAAGAAAAAGATAGGTTATTACGCCCCTGCGATGACCGATAAGTTCAGCGGAAGACACTCAATAGAAAATATGCTTATCTCTGGTTTAAATGATTCTGTAGGCTTATATGTAAAGCCAACAGCGTTTCAGCAAAGAATAATTAAGCAATGGCTGGCACTATTAGACCTTTACGATATTAAAAATACTTTTTTCAATACTTTATCTACGGGTAAACAAAGACTGGTCATGACGGCACGCGCCATGGTAAAGCAACCTCCATTATTAATATTAGATGAACCCACAGCAGGTATGGATGATGATTCCGCTGCATTGTTAGTAGCTTTGGTCAACAAATTTGCAAAAGAGACAAACACCGCGATCATCTTTGTTTCCCATAGAAAAGAAAAAGGTCTAAAACCAAAACAAACCTTTTACCTTACTCCACATGAAACTGGTTCAACAGGTAGTATAAAATAGAAAAAGCCGTTCATTTCTGAACGGCTTTTATATTTGAGTTAGTTAAACTCTTAATTACTCTTTACCAGAAGTAATTTTCTTGCTCAACGCATCGAACATTACAGGAGTTGCAATAAATACAGAAGAGTAAGTACCTACAACAACACCTACGATCATTGCGAACATAAATCCTCTTAATGATTCTCCACCAAATATAAAGATGGCCAAAAGTACAATTAAGGTAGTCAAAGAAGTATTCAACGTTCTACTTAACGTACTGTTTATTGCATAGTTAATGTTAGAACCGCCTTTCCAGCCGCGTTCTGCCAAAGTCTCACGAATACGGTCAAATACTACCACCGTATCATTCAATGAGTAACCGATTACTGTCAAAATAGCCGCAATAAATGCTTGATCTATTTCCATGTTAAATGGCATTAGCTTTCCAAATATAGAGAACACACCTAAAACGATCAATACATCATGGAATACCGCAACAACGGCACCCAATGAGAACTGCCATCTTCTAAATCTGAATAAGATGTATAAGAACACTACTGCCAATGAACCTAAAATTGCCAAAAAGGCATTATTCTTAATATCATCTGCAATGGTAGGACCAACCTTTACAGATTGCAATATTCCTACTGCCTCATCATCAACACCTCCTAAAACAAAAGCATCTTTACTTATACCGTCTGGCAAGTATTTTTGTAAAGAAGTGTATAACTTATCTTGAATTTCAGTATCTACCTCTATTCCTTCAACATCAACTTTATAAGGAGTAGTTATTTTTACTTGGTTAGACTCTCCGTAAGTTTTCACGTTAGTTCCACTACCAAATACGGTATTTAATTCTGATGCAATTTCGGAAGGGTTAACAGGCTGCTCAAAACGAACAGTGTAAGAACGACCGCCCACAAAGTCAACACCTTGTTGTAATCCAGGACCAAAGAACAAAGAGAATAAGCCTACGGCAACCAATATTCCAGAAACAACATAAGCTATCTTTCTCTTGATCAAGAAATCGATATTGATTCCCTTGAATAGGTTTTTTGTAATTCCGGTTGAGAAATCCAAGCTTCTACCTTTTCCTCCAATATACCAATCAACCAAAAGACGGGTGATGAATATTGCGGTAAATAAAGAAGTTATAATACCGATCAATAACGTTGTTGCAAAACCTTTAATTGGTCCTGATCCAAAAACGAATAATATGATTGCAGTTAAACCTGTAGTAATGTTCGCATCTAAGATTGATGACAATGCATTACCAAAACCATCTGCAACGGCTTGACTTTTACCTTTACCTTTTGCCAATTCCTCTTTAATACGTTCAAAGATAAGTACGTTGGCATCAACAGACATACCGATCGTTAATACGATACCTGCGATACCAGGTAGAGTCAACACAGCATTCAAACTGGTTAACACACCAAATATCAACAAGATGTTCAATAACAAAGCAACATCTGCGAAAGCACCTGCTTTACCATAATATGCGATCATCCATAATAGAACAATCGCCATAGCGATCAAGAAAGACATAAAACCACTATCAATAGCTTCTTGACCTAAAGAAGGACCAACAATCTCTGACTGAATAATTTCTGCAGAAGCAGGAAGTTTACCGGCTCTAAGTACGTTAGAAATATCTTTTGTTTCGTTTACGGTAAAGTCTCCGGTAATTTCTGAACGACCACCAGAGATAGGACCAGAAGAAACACCAGGAGCAGTGTACACTTTGTTATCCAAAACAATAGCTATACCTGTTTGATTGCTATAAGCATCACCTGTTAATTTTTCCCATTCTTTAGCTCCTTTGGTATTCATGGTCATTGAAACTGCAGGCTTACTGAACTGATCAAAATCCGCTCTAGCATCACTTACAACATCACCACTAATTCTTGGCGTACCATCGCGGTTAGATTTTAATGCATATAAATCAATAACCTCGGTATCTTCTGAAGATGGTCTTTCCCATACAAACTTTGTAAACTGGATATCAGCAGGCAACAATCTTCTAATTTCTGGCATTCTAAAATAAGAACCAATAGTAGCAGTATCTTTTATAGCCGCACGAAACATTGCATTTGAACCTGGGTTAGCAGGAATCAATAACTCATACAAAGGATTCACTTGTGTTGCCAAATCCAAAGAATCTGCAGAAACATCGGACAACAAAGAATCTAACTCTGACTCTTCTTTAACTTGCTCCGGTTCTTTTACTTCAACTATTTCTTTTAGCTTTTCATTCGCTTGAATTAAGAATGTACTAAAACTGGTATTGCTTTGCTTATACGTTTCCCAAAACTCTAATTGAGCAGTACTTGATAAAAGATCTTGCGCACGAGCAATATCTCTTGCACCTGGTAACTCTACCAATATACGACCAGAATTACCTTCTCTTTGAATGTTTGGCTGTGTAACACCAAAACCATCTATACGTTCTCTTAGTACCTCAAAAGCAGAAACGATGGACTCATCTATTTTTCTACGGATAACAGATTTTGCATCACTATCAGGCATGTTAGGAGTAATTTCATTACCATCAACCAAACTTTTTGTGGCAAAGATATCTGGTGAAGCCAATTTAGTATCTCCCTTTATAGCGTCAAAAGCTTCAAAGAAAAGTTCAATATACGTATCATCGCTATTTTTAGAGGCTGCATCGGCATCTGCCAAAGCCTTGTTGAAAACAGGACTCTTTGTATTATTAGCCAATCCTTTTAGGATGTCCTTTACTGAAATTTGAAGGGTAACATTTATACCCCCTTTAAGGTCAAGACCTTTGTTCAATTCTTTCTTTTTAGCCTCATTATAATTGGTGTAGCCAAAAACGGTATTATTACCGATAGAATCAAGATAGCTTGCCGCTATCATTTCTCGCTTTGCCACGTAACCCTCTTCTGCCTCAGACACACGACTGGCCGCGAAGGTATTCGCTTCTTTTTCTACTTTGCTTGTAACAAAAGTATAGGATAGCTGGTAAATACTAACTAACCCGAATAATAAAGCAAATAGCTTTATAAGTCCCTTATTCTGCATTTTTATTTAATTTATGTTGATTATACTTATTAAGTAGTTTAAAAATCTAGGCGTATTACTTTTTCGCAAAATAATTACGTCTTATTAGATGTTGTAGTTTAGCTATTTCTGATCCAGACGGGTCCTGCCCTTACCTCTGGAATTTGATGTGAAGTATTATCTGCAACAATAGCCACCTTGCTATTGATTTTAAGAGCCAATTCTACAGTAGCATTGAACTCTAAAGTAAATTTATTAGTTAAAGGCGGTACTACCGGAATAACCTTGGAATCAAAATTATGATCTTGACCAGCAACAAGTGTGGCTTTAATTTGATATCCATTATCGGTATGCTGATGAAGATCTAAAACAACCAGATTATATTGACCGGGTAGTCCATCAGAATCATCTTCGGTTGGAATTTCATCTTCATTCGCTAAAAACCGACCTTCTTGTGAAAGAAACTTTTTAACGCTTTCAGCATCAACATCACTGTAATAACGAATACTTAATTGTGTTTCGTCATTTTCTATTACCTCAATGGTATCGACACCTAAAACCTGTAATTTTTTAGTTATTACAGCCAATATTTCATCATGGGCAGTATTTGAAGCTAATTCCACATCAGCAAATTCCAATGAAATTTGTTGATTAGAAGCTTTCTTTTGCTCTTGACATAACCCTAATAGGGCTAGAATAATAAATAAAGTACTTACGCACCATTTTGCATTCATGCGGCAAATATAAAAAGAAAAATATGCTAGGTAGTATATTTTTTACAATATATGTACCTGAAGCCTATCTTCTTAGAAAAAGAAACCCTTTGCAACAATGTCACAAAGGGTTCAAATATGATTTAGCGGTATTAACTACAGCTCTAAAAGTCCGTTAGTTTTACTTACACCAGCAGCACTTTCCTTCATTTTAGTTTTTTCAGCATCACTTAAAGGTATATCAACTACTTTCTCAATACCGTCTTTACCTAAAATTACAGGAACACCTATACAGATATCTTTAAGACCGTATTCACCATCAAGTAATGTAGAACAAGGGAACATTTTCTTCTGATCGCAAGCAATTGCTTGTACCATAGAAGAAACTGCTGCACCAGGAGCATACCAAGCGCTAGTACCTAACAACTTGGTCAATGTAGCACCACCTACTTTAGTATCATCCGCTACTTGTTGTAATCTTTCTTCTGATAAGAATTCCGAAACACGTATGCTATTTCTGGTTGCGTGAGATATTAATGGCACCATACCAGTATCACTATGACCACCAATTACCATACCGTCTATATCAGAAATAGGAGCTTCCATAGCCTCTGCTAAACGATACTTAAAACGTGCGCTGTCTAAAGCACCACCCATACCTATTATTCTGTTCTTTGGTAAACCAGTAGTTTTATGTACCAAGTACGTCATAGTATCCATAGGGTTACTTACTACGATAATGATGACATTAGGAGAATGCTCTAAAAGATTGCTAGAAACCGTTTTTACGATTCCTGCATTAATACCGATCAATTCTTCTCTGGTCATACCTGGTTTTCTTGGAATACCAGATGTAATTACCGCAACATGACTATCGGCCGTTTTAGAATAATCGTTTGTGCTACCTGTTATTTTGGTATCAAAACCGTTTAATGACGCAGTTTGCATTAAATCCATTGCTTTACCTTCCGCATAGCCTTCTTTAATGTCCAAAATAACCACTTCTGATGCAAAATCTTTAATGGCAATGTATTCTGCACAACTAGCACCTACTGCACCAGCACCAACTACTGTAACTTTCATTTATTATTATTTTATGAATTATTATATATAAAATGGAATAGCCATCTTATGTGTATTGAATTTTCACTTCAAAAATAGGTATTTATTGACGAAATATGCTACTAGCCACTTGATTTAATTAACTGAAAAAGTGATTAAAAACATCGATAAAATGCACATTTTGTTAAAAAAAATTGCGCTTTAACGAAGAAATCGTCAAATAGTGACCATACATCGAATTTTAATAATAAGCCGAAACTAGTCACGTTAAATACTATGGATCCCAAATCCACCATAAAATTAACCTACTTATGACTAAGAAGTTCCTCTCTTTGTTGGCCATATGTGCCATTGTGTTTCTTGCGAACTGTTCTCGCATTGAACAAAACACCGATCCCATCATTGGAATTTGGTCACAATCCGATTTGACCGTAACCGAAAGCTCTTCTAAACAAACTATTCGTAAAGAATGGATTTTTAATGATGTCTATCTTGGTAGATATCATGAAATTGAAGGTTCTACCATTACCTTAAAAACAGACTTTAACTGGTCTAAACAAGACGATGTTTATACGGTTGAGTATAAAGGTCTAGAAGGAAAGCCCAATAATATTATCACCATAAAATCTTCTGAAGAGAATGTTTACCTTCAAAAGAAAGATGGTGCCACCTTGGCAATAAGGGAATAAACGATTTTAACAGGGCCATGGGAAAAAGGCTGTCCGGAGGGATCTGGGCAGTCTTTTTTATTCCTATGCGTTCTCTATTTGTTGGTTGTCGGAAACAAGAGAATTCAAGTTCAAGTTTAAAAATCAAGGTATATCAAAGGCCAGATTTATCTCAAAATCAATACTATTTAGCATCTCTTAATACAACGCTAGAACAGGGATGAACCCAAAATTATCAATACTTGATTTTTAAACCTTGATATTATTTACTTCTGATTTACCTAAAACCAAAGTTTATACCTACAGTAGCAGTATTGAATTCTCCTAGATTATACTCAGCATTCAGCCTAAAGAAACCTAATTTTAGTTTCGTTCCCAAAGTACCTGTTACCCCATTTACTTTTTTTACGATCGAAAAAGGATCTTCATAAGTTTCAGATTCAAATGGTCCACTATTAACTCTGTACGTTCCTAAAACATCTGTTACCGACTTACCAGTAATATAATTTACACCTCCATAAAAATTAATGATAGGCAACTTTGTAGATACTACAGCACCAAATGCCCAACTACTGATTTCTGCCTCTATACGTTGATTTTCACCTTCTATTAACCTGGCATTACTTAAATCATAATCACCATTGATATTCGTATACCCAATAACGGCAGAAATTGCCACTGGTAAAATTTTATCCGCAGGCAACAATTTCGTAAAATCGTGTTGTATACCTAAGCCAAATAGTCCTATAGATGCATCTTCATATTCAATTTTAGGCAAAAACCTTGCTTTAATTTCAGTT
The DNA here is from genome assembly GCF_001447995.1 of Maribacter dokdonensis DSW-8. Taxonomy (NCBI): domain Bacteria; kingdom Pseudomonadati; phylum Bacteroidota; class Flavobacteriia; order Flavobacteriales; family Flavobacteriaceae; genus Maribacter; species Maribacter dokdonensis. The sequence goes on from NZ_LDPE01000001.1 coordinate 1,506,562, forward strand.
CCCTTTATAACACCAACACTTGCTTGCAAATAACCCGATGGTACAAAGTCGATATTTTCACCTGCCAAGCCCGATGGCAGCTCAAATGTTTCTCTAACGGTTACCCCCAATACCTCACCTTCTACATAAACCTGAGTTCCAGAAATATCCCCTAAAGCCGTGGATACTTCTCTAGCCACACCTGGGTTTTCCACAAAATCTAAATTCTCATAATCACTGGGATCTAGGATAAAAGTTTTCTTATCCTCCTTGTTCTTAAAGCCCGTGATATTACCTATGATAGAAATTTCAAATCCGCCCAAAGGTTTTGCATCCGCAGTATTATACCACCCGGTTGACATACTGTATACCACACTTTCTGAGAGTGGTGCCATATAATCGGTCGTAAATCGTTCTGCATCTTCAACTCCGGCAGCTAGTACATTATTAAAATCTGCCTGAGCAGCAGTAGTTAAACATGTCCCTAGAAAAACACACGTAAATAAATTCTTCATGATTCAAATTTTACCTAAAACTAAAAAACCTGCGCCGTAGACGCAGGTTTTTGTTGTGTAATAGGTATTTTCTATGTGTCAATGTTTGCATAAACAGCATTCTTCTCAATAAATTCTCTTCTAGGTGGTACTTCATCACCCATAAGCATTGAGAAAACACGATCGGTTTCAGTTGCGTTGTCTATCGTTATTTGGCGCAATGTTCTGTATTCAGGATTCATGGTTGTATCCCATAATTGTTCAGCGTTCATTTCACCAAGACCCTTATATCTTTGAATACTTACACCACCACTGTAGCTATCTGCAATTTCATCGCGTTCTTTATCACTCCAAGCATATCTCTTTTTCTGACCTTTTTTAACCAGATAAAGAGGTGGAGTAGCAATATAAATATGCCCATTCTCTACCAATTCTCTCATATAACGGAAGAAGAATGTTAAGATCAAGGTTTCAATATGGCTACCGTCAACATCGGCATCACACATGATGACTACCTTATGGTATCTTAACTTTTCTAGGTTCAGTGCCTTACTATCCTCTTCTGTACCTATGGTTACACCAAGGGCAGTATACATATTCTTAATTTCCTCGTTTTCAAAAACCTTATGTTGCATGGCTTTCTCAACATTCAAAATCTTACCTCGTAGCGGTAGGATCGCTTGGAAATTACGATCACGACCCATTTTAGCGGTACCACCCGCCGAATCTCCCTCAACTAGGAATATTTCGCACTTTTCTGGGTCCTGCTCAGAGCAATCTGATAGTTTACCTGGCAAACCACCACCACTCATTACATTCTTTCGCTGAACCATTTCACGAGCTTTAGAAGCTGCATGTCTAGCCTGCGCCGCAAGAATTACTTTTTGTACAATGGTCTTTGCATCATCTGGATGCTCCTCAAGGTAATCTGTCAACATTTCAGATACTGCCTGACTAACAGCTGCGGAAACCTCACGGTTTCCTAATTTGGTTTTTGTCTGACCTTCGAATTGCGGCTCAGAAACCTTAACAGACACAATTGCCGTTAAACCTTCACGGAAATCATCACCTTGAATTTCGAATTTTAATTTATCCAACATACCAGAAGCATCGGCATATTTTTTCAGGGTAGAAGTCAAACCTCTTCTAAATCCTGATAAATGTGTACCACCTTCATGAGTATTAATGTTATTTACATACGAGTGAAGATTCTCAGTATAACTAGTATTGTAAATCATAGCAACCTCAACAGGAATATCGTTTTTCTCCCCTTCCATTGCTATAACCCCTTGTATTAAAGACTCACGGTTGCCATCTAAGAACTTAACAAATTCCTTTAATCCTTCATTGGAAAAGAATGTTTCACCAACGTATTCCCCTTTCTCGTCTTTCTGACGCTTATCGGTAATACTAATAGTAACCCCTTTATTCAAGAAAGAAAGCTCGCGCATTCTATTTGCCAAGGTTTCATAACTATATTCAATAGTTTGGGTGAATATGGTATTATCCGGATGAAAAGTAACTTCTGTACCCATATCTTCGGTCTCCCCTATTCTTTTTACTGGATATAAAGCCTTACCACGCTCATATTCTTGTTGCCAAATTACACCGTCCCTAAAAACCGTAGCGGTCAAATGATCAGAAAGAGCGTTTACACACGAAACACCAACACCGTGAAGACCACCCGATACTTTATAAGAATCTTTATCGAATTTACCACCGGCACCGATTTTGGTCATTACAACCTCAAGTGCAGAAACACCTTCCTTTTTATGTAAATCTACCGGAATACCCCTACCGTTATCCCTTGTAGTTATGGAATTATCTTCATTTATGATAACGCTAATGTTGTCACAATGACCTCCCATAGCCTCATCAATAGAGTTATCGACTACTTCATATACTAAATGGTGCAAACCACGGACCCCAACATCACCTATATACATGGATGGACGCATACGTACGTGCTCCATACCTTCCAAGGCCTGAATACTATCTGCCGAATAATTTTTCTTATTTGCTTCTTCGCTCATAAAATTAAGGTTGTTTTACTTCAAATTTTGCAATCTTACAAATATACGCAATACCCCATGAAATATAGCCTTCCTAGTAATTGGGCAATGGCAAGTTATCAACAATTATTGTGGAAAATTAGAGATTTTATCCTAAAAAACAGAGCTACCTAAAGTATCAATGTTAAGTATGGTTGTATTGAAAACATTAAATAATACAACCAAGACCTCATTTATAGATATCAAATGACCGGAACTACCTCTTAAATGTGCAAAATGCCTAAGAAATGATACACCCAATCAACAAGTCCTCTTAAAATTAACGGTAAAAAAATCAATGTTTGCGTTATTGATCATAATGGGGATTTATTAAGATTTCCTTTACATGTGGTCATTAACTTAGAGGTATAATCTTAAAAACAATATATCATGAATGAAGAACAATTTAAAGGAAAGTGGAATATAGCAAAAGGGAAACTTAAGCAAAAGTATGGTGACCTTACAGATGATGATCTAACATATGCTGAAGGTAAGTCTGATGAATTACTGGGAAGAATACAAGAAAAAACCGGTGAATCAAAAGAAAAGCTAAAGCAGATGATCAATGACATCTAAGCAATGATGAAACAATTCATAAAAAAACAAACCCGTCTAAAGAATTAGACGGGTTCTTACAATAAGTATTAATGACTAATTCAAACCCTATTGCTTAACGTATGCATCATCATGAACAAATGCAACCGCTCTACCAGACGGATCGTTCATGTTCTTGAATGCTTCATCCCATTCTAGAGCAATTTGAGTACTACAAGCTACAGAAGCTTCTTGAGGTACGCATAACGCAGCAGCGTCTGAAGGAAAATGCTCTTCAAATATGGAACGGTAATAAAATTCTTCTTTTGATGTAGGTGTCTGTAATGGAAATCTAAATTTAGCGTTCGCCAATTGCTCATCGCTCACCTCTTGGTTTACCACTTCTTTCAAAGTATCTATCCAACTATACCCAACTCCATCAGAAAATTGCTCTTTTTGTCTCCATGCAACACTTTCTGGTAACATATCTTCAAAAGCCTTTCTTACCACCCACTTCTCCATACGCTCACCGTTGATCATCTTATCTTGAGGGTTAATACGCATGGCAACATCCATAAATTCTTTATCCAAGAAAGGAACTCTACCTTCTATTCCCCATGAAGCCAAAGACTTGTTCGCCCTTAAGCAATCATACATATGCAGCTTACTTAACTTACGTACGGTTTCTTCATGAAATTCTTGTGCATTAGGCGCTTTGTGGAAATATAGATATCCACCAAACAACTCATCTGCACCCTCACCGGAAAGTACCATTTTAATACCCATAGATTTTATGACACGCGCCATTAAGTACATAGGCGTAGAAGCTCTAATGGTGGTAATATCATAAGTTTCCAAGTTATACACTACATCTTTTATAGCGTCTAAACCTTCTTGTATAGTAAATTTAATTTCATGGTGTACGGTTCCTATATGATCAGCCACCTTTTGTGCAGCAGCCAAATCTGGAGATCCCTCTAGACCTACCGAGAACGAATGTAATTGTGGATACCAAGCATCTGCAGTATCTCCACTCTCAATACGCTTTTGCGCATATTTCTTAGCTATTGCGGAAGTAACCGAAGAATCCAACCCACCAGACAATAAAACACCGTAAGGCACATCAGACATTAATTGTCTATGAACGGCAGCTTCTAAGGCTTCTTTAATTTCCTTAATACTGGTTTCGTTTTCCTTAACCGCATCATACTCCATCCAATCTCTGGAATACCATTTCTTAAGTTCACCGTCTGAACTATGCAAATAATGCCCCGGAGGAAATAACTCTATTTTAGTACATGTACCTTCTAAAGCTTTTAATTCTGATGCTACATAGAAAGTACCATTTTTATCCCATCCCATGTATAATGGAATAATCCCCATATGATCACGAGCTACAAAATATTCGTCCTTTTCCGCATCATAAATTGTGAAACCAAAAATTCCGTTCATTTCATCAATAAAATCAACACCTTTTTCTTGATAAAGCGCTAATATAACTTCACAGTCAGACTCCGTTTTAAAATCGTACTTACCTTCAAACTGCTTACGTAATTCTCTATGATTATATATTTCACCATTGGCAGCCAATATCAATTTACCATTAGGACTCAATAATGGTTGTTTTCCAGAAGCTGGATCTACAATTGCCAAACGCTCATGAGCTAAAATGGCTTTATCATCAGCATAGATACCACTCCAATCCGGACCTCTATGTCTAATCTTTTTTGACATTTCTAAAAGTTGAGGCCTAAGTACTTCAGTACTTTCCTTAACATCAAATGCACATACTATTCCACACATAATCTAATTATTATATCAATTATGATACAAATATCTAGTTATAGTTTCAATTAACAAACATATATCTCAAATATGCTTACAAATTGTAATTATAAAATTCATTTTATATTATATATGATAGGTTTTAGAAGCAATTAACGTTCTAAATATGGCGAAATGTAACTTTCCAAAATTTAACTTCTTTTTATAAATATCACTGTAAGGAACTGCTTAGTTTTATGACCTAGAAAAAAACTAAACAATTATTATGAAAAAAGTATTTACACTCGCAACATTAATGTTAGCTGTAGTGATGACCACTTCGGTATCTGCTCAAGACTTCTCAGGTATTGACAAAAGCCCAATGGATATGGCTGCTTACCCAACAGATTACAAAGTTTCTGAAAAAGCGGTTCGTATTATTTACGGTAGACCTCAATTAAAAGGTCGTTCTATGGACGAACTGGCTCCTACTGGAAAGGTATGGAGAACTGGTGCCAACGAAGCTCCGGAAATTACTTTCTACAAGGATGTCAATTTTGGAGGTAAAGATATCAAAGCTGGTACTTATTCATTGTTCACCATACCTGGTGAAGAAGAGTGGACCGTAATTTTAAATAAGAATTTAAACCAATGGGGTTCATATTTTTATGATGAATCTGCAGATGTTGCACGTGTAAAAGTACCTAATGGTTCTGATAGCGCTTCATTAGAAGAATTCTCAATTGCATTCAAAGATGCTAAAGGTGGTACATCTTTAGTAATGGGCTGGGATAAGACAAGAGTTGCAGTACCAATTACAATGTAATTTTAAAGTACACAGTATTAAAACAAAAACCTCGGTCCTAGACCGAGGTTTTTTTATGCTTCTTTATTATCTAACAATACCATCTATAAACGTTTGTTCTGCCTTTATAGTGGGAATTTCATTTAATGGTATGGTCATCATATCTTTATCATAGATAACAAAATCGGCAGATTTACCAGGTTCTATACTTCCCTTCTCTTCTTCTTCAAAATTTGAATAAGCTGCCCAAATTGTCATTCCTTTTAAAGTCTCTTCCCTTGTCAAGGCTTCTTCCATTTGAAAACCTCCTTTTGGATATCCACTAGTATCTTGTCTGGCCACGGCTGCATAAAAGGTTAAAAATGGACTAACATCCTCTACCGGAAAGTCTGTTCCCAACGCTATAGTACCTGCCTTGTTCAATAAGGTCTTAAAAGCATAAGCCCCTTTTACCCTGTCTCCCAAACGATCTTCTGCCCAATACATATCACTAGTAGCGTGTGTAGGTTGTACTGATGGAATTATTCCGCTTTCAAAAAAATCAAAATCGTTATCGGTCAATACTTGGGCATGCTCAATTTTCCAACGTCTATCCTCTTTGCCCTGTAACACTTTTTTATATGCTCTCAACACAGCAACGTTTGCAGAATCACCTATTGCATGGGTATTCATTTGGTATTCCGACCGTGCCAATTTTTCCGCCAGAGCTTCAATTTCATCTACAGGGGTTATCATAGCACCAAAATGATTGGGCAAATCACTATACTCTTCTTTTAGCGCCGCGCCCCTAGAACCCAATGCCCCATCACCATAAACCTTAACAGACCTAACGTTCAATCGGTCGGTTTTAATTGGTCCTTTGTTTATATAATAATCAACATCTTCTTTATTATTACTGACCATTGCATAGATCTTTATGGAAAGCTCACCAGCCTGCTGCAAACTATCAATAAGCTCTATGGTACTTCTATCTAAACCTGCATCGTTGACAGTAGTTAGACCGTGGTTTAAACTAATTCTTTCAGCATCTTTCAATGCCTTAATTTTATCATTTAAACTTGGTGAAGGCATAATACTATCGATCAGTTGCATAGGGTTATCAACCAAAACTCCGGTAATACCAGAATAGCCATTCTCCCATTTCTTCACAATTTCACCACCTTCCACTTTGGTACTCCAATCAATACCCGCCATGTCCAAAGCTTTTTGATTCACCAAGTAAGCATGACCATCTACACGTTCCAATGCAACAGGAATATCAGGAAAAATAGTATCTAATTCGGCTTTAGTAGGGAATTCTTTAACCTCCCAATCATTCTGATCCCAGCCTCTACCCCTCAAAAATGATTTAGGATTTGCTGCATGAAACTCCTTAACACGTTTCAATACCTCATCAAAACTCTTGGTACCTACTAAATTTACAAGCTGTTGATTAAGCCCTAACCCATAAAAGTGACAATGTGCATCAATTAATCCAGGGGTAATTGCCCTACCATCAGCATCTATCAACTGATCAGAGGTATACACATCCCTAATTTCATCTGTAGTACCCACGGCAATAAACTTACCGTCTTGAACGGCAAAAGCTTGGGCTTCTGAGAAAGAATCATCAACAGTATAGACCTTGGCATTTACAATAACCAGATCAACTTTTTCTTTCATGAGTTCGCAACCTGTTAAAATAACAAGTAGGATTGGAAGTAGTTTTTTCAAAACGATATAGTTAGTTAGCAACATTACAAAGCAAACATGAATAAGCATGCTTCAAATAATATTGAAAACTAAGTATTTTTTCCTAAAGTTCTAAATATTTATTGTCCAGGTAGTTGACGAACGCCAAAAATTTCACTGGTACCTATTGCAGAATAACTTTCTCCTACAATTTTATCATTCTCTACGACCAATACAAACGACACACGTTTTAGCCCTTCAAAATTTACATTGAAATTAATACCATTATCCTTAACCACCACATCTTGCCCTGTAAGCATACCGGTTCCAAGTTTTAAGGCAACATCATAGGAATCACCTTTTTGGGTAATAAAGAACATACCTTTCTCATAAGGTGCATCCACATTTGTCATAGTATATTTCCAAACTCCCAAAACAGAATCTGTACTTATCAAAGCTATCGTTTCTTTTGCAACAGAATTTTTATACGGATAATTTTCCGTAGTTGTAAAAGAGCACAAAACAACGCAAAGCGCTATCACTTGAACTATAAATTTAATGGTCTTCATTAATGGCTATGTTAAACTATAATTTCTAAACGTTGATTCTCATTGATTATTACACCTGTTAATTGGTCTTTAAGCACCTTACATTTCATGTTGTGCGATCCAATTATCTATCTTCTCTTCTAATAATACCAAAGGCAAACTCCCAGAATTTAATATCTGACTATGAAAATCCCTTATATTAAAATTGTCTCCTAAAGCTTTTTCTGCCTTAGTTCTCAATTGTCTGATCTTTAATTGACCCATTTTATAAGATAAGGCTTGCCCCGGTGTTGCCATATACCGTTCAATTTCAGCAATTATGCTTTCTTCAGATTCTGCCTCGTTATCCAAAGAATATTGTATGGCTTTCTCCCTACTCCAGCCTTTTGCATGAATACCGGTATCTACCACTAATCTTATAGCTCTATGCATCTCCATACTCAACATACCAAAATATTGATAAGGGTCAGTATAAATTCCCAATTCCTTGCCTAACGACTCTGCATAGAGAGCCCAACCTTCTACAAACACACCCATACTTTCAGGATGTAAAAACTCTGGAAGACTATTGTTCTCTTGCTGTAAGCTTAGTTGAAAATGGTGGCCCGGTATGGCCTCATGTAAAAACAATGCCTCATCATGAACCATATTATACGCCTTTACATCTGGAATTGGCACATAAAAAATACCTGCCCTAGAACCATCTTTTGATCCGGGCACATACTCGGCACTGGCAGATGCTTCTCTAAACGCTTCAGTTCTTCGTACATTGAAACCTGCCTTAGGGGTTAAATTAAATAAAGAATCTATACGCACGGCTATGCGGTCATTAATGGCATTAAAATTTTCTATAACCTCTTCTGGTTTAGAAAAAGGCATTAATTCTTTCCTATTTCTAAGAGAATTGAAAAAAGACTTTAAATCCCCCGTAAACCCAATCTCATTTTTAATAGCTTCCATCTCTTTGGAAATACGATCTACTTCAGACAAACCCAATTCATGAATTTCATCTGCACTCATATTCGTAGTCGTATGTAATTTAATTAAATACTTGTACGTCTCCTTACCATTTGGCAAATCTAGCAAGCCGCTAGACGTTCTACATTTAGGCAAGTACTCATTTGTTAAAAAATCATTTAATTCCACATACTTGGGTGTCAACTTCTCTTGAATGAAATCTTCATAGTTACTTTTTAGAATATCCATATCTACGTCAGATATACCATCAGGAAAATTTAAAACGGGTTTAAAGAATAAATTATCTTCTAATGGAACATCTATAAAAGAACGAACTTGCGGCAACATTTTTAATGTCAATACTTTTGGCAATACTATACCTTTGTCCATGCCTACCTTCATCTTTGCTATTGACGTATCTAAAAAAATAAGGTAATCCTCTAATCTACTGAGCCAGTTATTATAATCTTCTATGCTTTTAAAAGGCTGAACACTGGTACCACCTGCCAATTGCGCCACGTACAAATGCAACGATTGAATTTGAAAAAGGGGCATTAACTCAAAACTGGGAAGATCATAAATTGGTGAAGCCACAGTAACCATTGGATTCATGACACCTTCTAGTTTTACATTACAATCCCATTGCATTACGCGTAGACTCATGTAGTCTTCCGCACTGATCTGAGTGGAATCATACTTACCTAACTCCTCTAAGAAGTAGGTATACCGATCTTTTAAATGTAAAATATAGTCATCTGAATTGTAATTGGCGATGGTGTCATTATACTCATAATAACCAGCTTTGGTAGCCTCTATAGGATTAATTCCTTTTTTGAATTCATAAAATTCAGCAAACACCTCAGCAATTGGTCTTGCTAAATTTACTTGCTCTTTTTTTGAGGATTCTTTACATGACCCCAAAATAATAACAACAGCCAAAAACCACAGCTTACGATACATAGCATTTTAATTTGTACTGAAAAATACAAACTAATATGATCGTTTTAAAACAATAGTAATGAAATACAGTTTTGTTTTACTTTTTTGCCTTTGAAGAAACCTTCTCCTTAATTTTTACGTAAATCAATTTTTTACGCCCTTTGGAGTCTTCACGTCTTTCAATTTCAAAATGGGGGATGGAATTGATCAAAGGCGTCAATTTTTGAAATCCATAATTACGAGAATCAAAATTGGGTTGCTTTTTCTGAAGTAAACTACCAACATCACCTAAAAAAGCCCATCCGTCATCATCGGCTACATCGTCAATAGTGGTGGCAATAAAGCGTAATGCCTTTGGGGTAATTTTATCAACGGTATTTTTTTCAGTAGGGGTCTTATTGTTATCCGCAGCTTCTTCTTCGCTTCTACTTTTAAGAATTTCAATATAGATGAACTTATCGCAAGCCACAATAAATGGATTGGGTGTTTTGCGTTCACCAATTCCAAAAACCTGCATACCTGCTTCTCGCAATCTTGTTGCCAGTCTTGTAAAATCACTATCACTACTTACAATACAAAATCCGTTTACCTTACCAGAATATAAGATATCCATAGCATCGATAATCATAGCAGAATCGGTTGCATTCTTACCTTGGGTATACCCATATTGTTGAATAGGTGTTATGGCATTCTCCAACAGTACGTTTTTCCATTTTCCCAAACGCGGATTGGTCCAATCGCCATAAATACGTTTAATGGTAGGGTTGCCATATTTGGCAATTTCTTCCATCATTTCTTTTACATAGGCAGAAGGTATATTATCCCCATCTATCAGTACCGCTAAATTCAAATCCATTTGTAGTGTTTTTGTAAAGATAGATTGATTTCTACTTGAACCACAATATGTTGACCGATAAAGTTAAAAATGATTTTTTTACTGCGGATTATTAGCTTTCAAGGATCCAATAACCAGAAAGAGCAGGAATGCCAAACCCAAATAACCAACCATTTCATAAGACCCAAAGGTTGATAGACAAAGGCTAAATATACTAGGCGCCAAGGCACTTGCCAATATTAAAAAACTCATTATTTTACCGGTTATGCTCCCCAAATGTGCCCTCCCGAAAAACCTTGGCCAAGCTACGGCATTCAAAACGGCAAAGAATCCGCCCAGGATACCAAAACCGGCAATTAACATAGGTACGCCAACAGCTGTAGACAACAATAAAAACCCTAAAGAAGCCAGAAAACCACCCAATAACATTAAATACAAATACAATTTCAAAGGTAGATAATCACTTAAAAAATTGAATATAGTAGAGACGGTAACCGCTACTACAGATCCTGGCAAGAAAATAGAAATGGCATCTTCCTTGGCAAAACCTTCATGTGTAAAAATAGACACCACATGAAAGGTAAGTCCCGTAATAAAAAAGCTGTTAAAGGCAAGTGTAAGTCCGTACATCCAAAAAGCCCTTTCCTTTTTAGCTTCGGTAAGGGTAAACTGCTTTGTAACTACTTTTTGTTTTTCGTCTTCAGTTGAAAGTGACTTTGCACCATCTGGCAATAGACCATGCTTCTCTGGAGAAATTTTATAGAAAGTGTAAATAAATATGCTGAACAGTAAAAGCCCAATAGCTAAAAATTGCCAAGTACTTTCCCATCCATAACCTTCAATAAGCCCATTTACCCATAAAGGTGAAGAAGAAAACCCAAAGGAAAGTGCCACACTACTAAATGAATTGACTTTACCCCTGTTTTTATCGAACCATATCATAATTACATTTCTAGATGCCATGGTCAAAACCCCTTGACCCGCAAAACGAAGCATAAAGAACAATACGGTCATTAATACAAAGGGCACCATCCAAGTATCTACCGATAATAAATCTTTTATATAAGAACTCATTATTGCAGACCAAGAGCACAAGAATAAAGTAACACCCAAAGTTATGGCAGCAAAGAAAGCTACATAACGCGCCCCATAGGTATCAAACCAAACACCTGCCCTACCAATGACCAAGGAACTGACAATGGTACCGATCATATAGGCATTACTAAATTGATTACGGCTAAGCCCCAAGGCATCTTTCACGGGATCGGTAAAGACAGAGACACCAATAGTTTGCCCGGGTATACTACAATAAATCCCAATAGTACCTATGAAAAGAATAACGTAGCCATAAAACACAGGGCTCTTGGCTGGATCAATAAGCGGTTTTTGAAAAATATTGGCCATAGAAACTATACTGGTACAAAAGTACAGCATCGTAATCGTTCATTTTATCATTAACTTGTTGTTTTAATCCAAATTCAAATTTCATGAAGTATAGGTTTACGCTATCAATCGTTTTATTGTTTTTTATCACTTGCGGCTCATTTACAAGTTTTGCACAAGAACAGGAATATTACCAACTAAAAACATATACCATAAAGAACGATACTCAAGAAAATATGGTAGACCATTACCTAAAAAATGCCTACCTACCAGCGTTAAAAAGAATGGGAATCAACAATATTGGTGTCTTTAAGGTAATACCCGGCAAGTTTACAATAAGCAATAAAATCTACGTATTAATTCCGTTTCAATCCTTGGCGGAGTTCAATAAATTAGAAGCTATGCTTGCGGTAGATAAAACCCATTTATCCGCGGGTGATGAATATATTAATGCCGCGCACGACAACAAACCTTATGAACGCATCAGCTCAGTGTTGTTACGTGCATTTTCCGATATGCCAAAAATGAAACCCAGCACGGTAGATGGTCCACGAGCAAACCGAGTATATGAACTTAGAAGTTACGAAGGACCAACAGAAGCCATGTACCGTAGAAAGGTAGATATGTTCAACGAGGGCGGCGAAGTGAAACTTTTTGAAAATTTAGGTTTTAATGCGGTTTTTTATGCCGATGTCATTTCTGGAGATAAGATGCCCAATCTCATGTATATGACAACATTTAACAACATGAAAGAAAGAGATGCTCTTTGGAAAGATTTTGGATCGTCCGATAAATGGAAGGAAATTTCTGTGTTAGACAAATACCAAAACACTGTTAGTTACGCAGATATTCACCTATTGTACCCAACAGAATATTCAGATTATTAATTAGGATTACGAAGTACAAATTCTACACGCCGGTTGAGAAATCTACCGGCTTCCGTTTTATTGGTGGCTATTGGCATTGAACTACCCAAACCTATGGAGGATATCCTATTTATGCCTATTCCGTTTTCAGTCAAATAGCCAACGATTTCGCTTGCACGTCTTACTGACAATTTTTGGTTAAAACTATCAGAGCCAATATCATCGGTATGTCCACGTATTTCAATATGAACAGTAGAATTTTTCTTCAAATAAGAAAGCAATAGTTCCATTTCCAGTTGATGGTCTCCTCTTATCTTAGCTTTGTTAGAATTGAAATACACATCTTTAAAAACATGAATACTGTCTAACTTGTATTCTCTTAATTGAACATGATCACTTAACGGTTCTGAGTTCACATTGTGCACAGAGACCATATCTAAATAATAGTAAGAACCTTTTGTTATTTCCCTTTTGGTCTGATATTTCTGTGTGCGCCTATTGTTTTTAAAATTACCGATGACCATAAAGTTTTCGGTTCCGTTGGCTTCATAGGTGGTGGTCAATTTCACCCACTTAATTTCATCGGAATAGTATTTGGAATAGGATATTACTAGCTCTTTGGATTTCTCTCCTTTTAGTTGGGCATAATGTAAGCCAGACAAAACCTTGCTCGTAGCAACTTCAACAGGAAGCTCGGTAAAACGGATACCAAATTCCTTGACCGCAAAGTCTGATCGTTCCGCCAGGCTAACATAAAAAGAAATTGTGTAGCGTTCGCCTTTTATCAACGTAGCGCTTAATTGTGCTTCAATATACTCACGATAGTCATTGGGGGCGTACATATAAAATCCGACATAGCCTTCACCGAAATCTGCAGGTTGTTTACCATTAAAATTCTCTGGAGTACCCATGTCTATACTACAACCATTGAAATAATCCGTAGTCCCTTTAGTGGGCATTTTCCAATGTATCACATCTTTTTCCAAATTGCCCAATGCAACGGGACATTCCTTATAGTTTTCAAAACTAGGGTTCAATACCAAATTCTGACTCGCTAAAAAAAATGGTTTGCACAGCGCAAGCAAAAGCAGAAGATTTAGATATGGTCTTATAGTTAACATGCGCATTAAATAGTTTCCCTAAAATACAGAAAAGATAAAATATGGCCGTTTTGCCAAATTCTACGCATAAAAAAAGCCCTTCTCATCTCAAAGAAGGGCCTTACTAACAATAAAAACCAAACCTTACTTTAACCTTACTTTAACCTTTAATTGTTGTATAAGTAAATTGATGCAGCAGAAGCAAGATCATTACTAACCGTTGGAGCAACATTACCACTAGCATTTAAAGCATCTGAGAAGGAAAGTACCTTACCGTTTCCTATCTCTGCAATGAACACTGTTTTTGTTTTGTGGTCGTAAGCTACATCTATTGGGTTACCCATTTCGGTTAAAGAACCGGCAACTCTTGTTTGCTCGGACAAGGCCAATGAACCGCCGTCATTTATTGCTGCCAATTTAGCCGCAAAATCTTGGGTTACTTGAAAACCACCATCTGTATTGGCATCTGCAGCATCTCCTATATCCGTCATCACCAACACATCATCAGCTTCGCTATAATCTATACCGTGTGTTCTTACAATACCGTCTACCGTAATTCTTTTTGTTGGTGTAATAGCACCATCAGCGGAAAAAGCGGTCAAGAAATTGTCATACACAGCTAAATCACTTGTGTTATCTACTACAGCCAATAAGCTATTGCCCATAAAAGTAATTCCCCAAGTGTTAAAACCGGCATCAAAAGTATTCAACAAACTAAAACTAGAACCGTTATATTCATATACGTAGAACTTATTTTCCGAATTACTTGACACTACCACCTTATTACCAAAAACAGCAATTTCCCTAGGGCTGGCCAACTCCGCACTACCTGAAAAATCCGCAGCAATATTTGCAAGATCGGTTACAGCAGAAAAACTACCATAAAACTCCAACGCCAAGCCAGATCTTGAAGCCTGTATTATAGCATCATTAAAAGCATCATAATAAATACCTTCTGTAGCATCAGATCCTGTGGCAACAGTTTTAGTTAGCATACCAGAACCGTCATAAATACTTACATCACCATTGGCAGTACTCGTCGCATATAATCTTGTTGCCCTAGCGTCACTAGAATCTCCTGTGTTACCATCTGTTTCATCACTACTGAAATAAATAGATGAAGCCATTGCCAAATCTTTGTTGAAAGACGGAGACACATCGCCACCAGAACCTATAGAGGTAAATCCTAATACTTTTCCATTTCCTATTTCAGAAACATATACTGCATCGGTTTCAGAGTCGTAGGCAACATCAATAGGGTTACCCATTAAAGTTGATGAACCCGCTACTCTTACCTGCATTCCTATGGGTAATAATTCACCATCTGATAATGCATCGAATTTTGATGAGAATTCTGAAATTACATGAAAACCACCATCTGTGTTTGCATCTGTAGCATCACCAATATCGGTCAATACCATAACATCGTCCGTACCATCATAAGTAATACCGTGTGTTCTTACAATACCTTCAATAGTAACTCTTTTAGAAGGTCTTAAAATAGCCGAGTTGGCGTTAGAAAGAAAATCGTAATAAACTGCCAAGTCGCCCGTAGTATCAACAACAGCGTATAAATCATCACCTTTAAAAGTAATACCCCAAACCGGGAACGGTACTTCAACGGTATTCATCAGTGTAAATCCGCTGCCTGTATTTTCATATACAAAGAATTTGTTAGACCCATTATCGGCCACTACAAAAGAACTTCCGTTTACCGCTAATTCTCTTGGGCTTTCTAAATCTGCCGCTCCTGTGAAGGAAGAAGTAATGGCATCACCATCAATTAATGTATTAATGTCCGCAAATGCTTCTAATTGCAAATCGCTTCTAGATGCCTGATAGACCATATCGGCCGTAGCATCATAATAAATACCCTCTGCAGCCGTAGTTGTGGTCATATATGTAACCAAAGAATCTCCGGTAACGCTATATCTTGATATGTTTCCGTTTTCGTTATTGGTAACAAAAAGATCAGTTCTACGTCCTAAAACGGTCATTCCGTCTCCACAAGGTTCGCACATAGAACCACCACAATCAATACCGGTTTCATCACCGTTCATTACTCCATCATCACAGGTGGCATCTGGATTCATATCTACGATGGCGTCATCATCATCACTGCAAGAAGCAATGAAAAGGGTACCTATAAGTATTGCTAAATAAAAAATAGATTTCTTCATAATTTATATTGGGTTTAATAGTTGAATTGCCCATACTTACGAAGTGAACTATTTGAGGTTTGTTTTAGTGTGTTAAAAATATACTAAAACCGAAAACGCCTAAGTATCAGAAGCATCCGACACTTAGGCGTTGTCATTTATAAATGAATTGTTGTTAAAAGTCGAACTTATAGGTTGCGCCTCCTAAAATTTGAATTCCTTGTACCTGAAAGTTAGACCAACGTTGATAATCGTTATTTGAAAGGTTGGCTCCCTTTATAAAGAACGACCATTGATCTGTATAACGATATCCAACATGGGCGTTGGCATCAAAATACCCATCTAAAGTAATAAGGGTTGCGGGAAATTCACTTGGTTGTGCATTTTGTACTACCGTGGATGAAAAATCTTCACGCTCACCAACATAGAACAAGTTAACACCGGCATACCATTTTTTACCTATTTGATAATCCATAAACAATGAAGCCTGTAAATTTGGAAGGTTCCATGCAGGGTTGCCCGTTTCCGTATTATAATCGTAAACCTCAATATTTGCACCTGCGGTAAAATTACGGTTAACATCTACATTCAACTCCCCAAAAATACCCAAGGTCTTTATATCATCATAAAACAAACCAAATGAATTACCATAGTAATATCCTTTATCATCTGACCTAAAATCGTTTCTCGGATTTAAAGTATACAAAGGTTTATTGTTCTCGGCGGTATATGACCCTTTAACATTATAGCTTAAATTAGGTAATAACTGCCCTTTAAAACCTACATAGGCATTGTACTGGCTATCTGTTGGCGCAATGGTCAACGTTGGCGAAACAAAAGGGTTACCTTCTACAAAATCATAATACGAGTTTTGTTTTAACTCCCCTGTTACCCCACCATAAGCAATTACGGTTTCATCTAACAGCCTATATGAAGCCGTTACTGCCGGATAGATATAGAAATTACTTTCACTGTTCTCCAAGTCCATTCCGTAGACCAAATTTACTCCCAAATTCAAGGAAAGATCATCACGCAACATGGTCAAAGACGGATTTATACCTACCTGTAAATTGCCATAAGAAATACCATTATCATTGTCAGCACTACTAACACTGGCATTTTCAAATGTACCTCCAACATAATCCAACTTTACTTTAGCATTAAAGGTTTCTTCGTTCATTGGAAACTCAAATCCGGTATTGAAAATTGCCCTGTTTTCACCGGAACTTACGGCATCAAAAAATCTTCTATACTTTAAATCGGCCCTTTTAAAATAAGCATCTTCCACGTTTATGTGACCACTTACTTCGCCCATGTAATAATTTTGACGTTCATCAATACTATTAATAACCGTTTCACTGAACACACCGGGTTCAATACCGTACCAATTATACACTTGATGTTGCAACCCAATGGCCGCACCCCAATCTAAATCCCTATCTCTTTTTGCATACGATGCATCTAACCTGGTATCATAAAAGGTATCGTTAAGCTCTACACCGTTGATTCCACCACGAGAAGACAAATGGTTGAAACCAATATCAAAATTCTCATCTCTATTTATAGTTCTACTCGTATAAAATTCGCCCAGAACATTACCATACAATCCGGCGCCCAATGAAGCATATGAATTATATAATACCGGAGGAGGTAATTTTTCTACTTTAGATGCCGTTCCTTTAGAAGGCGTAAACGTAGATGCTACCGGAACGGAAAATATGCTGTAATTGATCGGTTTTTTCTGAAGAACGATAGAATCGTTCATGTTTGGTACCGATTTAATTTTAAAAGCATCTGAAACGGTTGGCGTGTAGGCTTTGGTTACCGTTACGGTTTCCGTACCCAAATCTTTCTCTTCCTCTTCTTGAGCAAAGGTAACTTGAAAGCCAAGCGTTAAAAATATAAGCGTAAATATATGTTTGTTGTACATAGGTGTTCTTTTACTGGTGTACGTGAATCTTTTAATTAGGATCTACAGATGAATTGCTCTTGGCCTCTTTTGACTTTATGATGGTCAATTCCGCTCTAGCCTCGGCAACAATTTCCGGGTATTGCGTAAAGTTGGTTATTACGCTTTCTAAGATATAGGTTGCTTGGTAGGCATCGTTTAAGGCATAATAGTTTTTAGCCATTAACACCAAACCTTTACCGCCCCATTCTTTGTACGCCGCATAATCTTTAGCCAATTTTTGAACCGCTACATTTGAATTTTCGTAAGCACCGTCTTTATGCTCAAAATAAGCATCATAATACAATGCTTCTGCAGCAGTGGCACCAGAAGCTATTTTTAAAACTTCTACATAGGCCGCTTTAGCCTTTGCCTCATCATTTGTAGCAATGGCCGATCTGGCGATCATTATATGCGCATCGCTCTTTATTCTGTCGTCAATACTTGGGGTAGACAATACCTTATCCGCGTATTCCAATGTCTTTGGATAGTTCTTTTGCTTGTAATATCCTTTCATTAAATTGGAACGCGCAAAAGTTCTGTTCTGCTGAATATTCGCCTGACTCTCCAATTTTAACAAATATGGCAATGCAATCTGGTAATCGTCTTTAGAGATATAAACTTCGCATACACGTGTTAATGCCTGCTCTGCATACTCGCTCGTGCTTCTATCCGCCACATATTTATAATACTGTAAAGCAGCTTCCTTATCTCCTTTTCCAAAATATAATTGAGCTAAACTGAAGTTGGCATCTACGGCATGTAAACCTGTTGGGAACTGCTGAATGTAATTCTTATACCCTTTAATAGCGGCATCAACATTACCCTCCAAGTTCTGTTTTTGGGCAGCGTCAAAAGTAGCATTATCCAATTCGGCATCGGTCACCTCAACAAAATCCAATCCGCGTACCCACTCGGCATACTCGTTTACCTGCCCCATATCCACATAGACCAATTTTGCCGTAGCAACCGCCTGTATAGCCTCTTGCGTTTTTGGGAAATCTCTAACCACGGTTTTAAATTTAGCCAATGCAGCCTCATTTCTGCTGGCGTTATAATTGACCAAACCTTGTCTCATTAATGCCTGTGGCACCAATGAACTAGCCCTATACTCACTGATCAAACGATCATAGGCCTCTAGACCTTTGCTCTCTTGGCCTTGGGCTACATACGTATTACCCAGTTCAAACAAAGCATCGTCCCTAAAGCTTGATCTAGGAAATTTGCTTACAAATTCCTCTAGGTTTTCAATTTTGCTAGCACCTCTGTCCACGTAACCATAGCTCATTGCTTTTTGGTAGAAGGCATAATCTTTTTCAGGTCCTGTTAAAGCCAAAGCTTTATTGTATGTTTCTATGGCAGGCCAGTATTTACTGGTCGCATAATAACTATCGCCCAAACGTAGGTAACCATCATTTAATTTTTCTACATCGGCATTTCCGTCAGACGTAAATGCGTTGAAATAGGTAATGGCCTCATTATAATTTTTCTGCTTAAAATATCCGTATGCCAAATTATAATCAACATCGGTATACATTTCCGTACTTTGTGCAGACGGGTTGTTCTTAAATGCCGTATACCCTTTTACCGCATCATCAAAACGGTTGGACAAATAATCGGATTCCGCTTTCCAATAATCGGCACGGGCCTTGAACAACATGTCTTCCGGACTGCCCAATGATTTGGAAAAATTCTCTGAAGCCGCATTATAATCGTCTTCCATAAAAAGCTCAATACCTCTATAATAAGCTACTTTTTGGTATACCGATTTACTGGCGTAGTTTTTATTCTCCTCCAACAATTGCATGGCACCTTCAAAGTTCTTTGAGGTAATGTATGAATCCACCAATAAGGTCTGCATCTCTTCTTGATGCTCATCTTTAGGATAGGTTTTCAAATAATTGGTAATTACTTGCGGTACCGGCTCATAGGCATTACCCACTTCATAACTTAAACGTGCATAATTTAAGAATGCATCTTTTTGAATTTCCGCACTGTAATCCATTTGAGATGCATTACGGAAAGCGTTCAGAGCTTCCTGCTTTTTATCCAACTTTAAATAACATTCTGCCAAATGGTAGTATGCATTTTGTGCAACACTATTGGTACCTCCAATAATTTTGTTGAATTGGGCAATGGCATTCGCATAATCACCACCTTTATAATAGGCATAGCCCAAATAGTAATAATCGGTATTGCTCCATTTGCCGCCTTTACCATTATACTCCGTAAGGTAAGGTATGGCGTTTTCATACTGCTTTAGGTTAAAGTAACTTTCCCCAATGATCTTGTTCAATTCAGATACTTCACGTCGGTCAGATTTTGGCAATTGCTTTTTTGCCAATGCAATAGCCTCTTCAAACTTACCCAGCTTAAAGTTCATATCAGCTTGGTAATAACTCAACTTTTCCTCTAATACATCTTGATCCGTAATTTGATCAAAACGCTGGTTTGCGGTTTCATAGTCATCTTGCTGATAAGAAATATAACCTAAGTAATATTTTGCCTGTGAACCGTAAACCTGAGAGGTCGTTACTTTCTCCAAATATTTTTCAGCCTCTTTTGTTTTGCGAGACGAAAATAAAGAATACCCATAATTGAAGTTGAACTTATCCATCTCTCCACGAGAAAGAGAACTTTGATCTACTTTGTTGTACCATTTTAAGGCGTACGGATATTTTCCTGTTTGAAAATAATACTCCGCCACATCGGCATAAGCAGAATTACGTTTAGTGGACGTAGGGTATTTTTCAACGAAATCTTCCATCAACCTATCGGCACCCATCTGGTTTAAGCGCACTGCCGCGTTGGCAGAATAATAGGCACTGTTGGCAGCGGTCTCCTCATCTTTTGTTGACACTTTGACCTTATCAAAAATAGTTTGTGCCGCTTGATATTGTTCGTTGTTGTATAGCGCTAGCGCGTCTTGAAATGCTTTCTGTTCATGGGTATAGATCTTTGTCTCTTGGGCCGTGCCCAAAGCTACCAAACCCAATACCATTGGAATAAAAGCGGTGAATTGTTTAAGCATAGTGTTCTGTTACTATTTAGAATTACCGTTATCACATGTGATAACGGCAAAAATTGTACCTAAGTATGTGCAATACCCATACAAAAGAAAAGAATTTGAACATGGGGACTCTAATATCTAATGGAACTTATTACTTTTATATCAACATTTGCGTTATGGAAGAGATTGTTTTAGAACTTAAAGATGCGGCTATCTTTCAAAAGGAGAGCTTGGTACTTAGTGAAGTTAGTTTAAAAATCGCTAAAGGTGAATTTGTTTACCTCATTGGTAAGACCGGTAGCGGTAAAAGTAGTTTTATGAAGACCCTGTATGGCGATTTGCCTTTGCAAAAGGGCGAAGGGCATGTGGTGGAGTTCGATCTTAAGACGCTAAAGGAAAAGGATATTCCATTTTTACGTAGAAAACTGGGTATTGTCTTTCAGGATTTTAAATTATTGCCAGACCGCAATATTAACCAGAACATGTTCTTTGTTTTGAAAGCTACCGGATGGACGGATAAAGCCGAGATGGATGCAAGGGTAGCAAACGTACTTGAAAAAGTAGGTATGAAAACCAAGGGCTTTAAATTTCCGCACGAGCTTTCTGGTGGAGAACAACAACGTATTGCCATTGCCCGTGCCTTATTGAACGACCCCGAGCTCATCATTGCCGATGAGCCAACCGGAAACCTTGATCCACAAACCAGTGTAGAGGTGATGAAGGTTTTACAGGAAATCAATAAATCCGGGAGAACCATTTTAATGGCCACCCATGATTATGCGTTGATATTAAAATTCCCTTCTAAAACTATTAAATGCGATGCCAATAAGGTTTTTGAAGTGGTACAACGAGCGGTTTAAAAAAGATTTTAATGATATACTCCCCCTTAATCTCTTAACAATAAAAATTTGAGTGACAAAATAGGGTTTATTGACGAATCAGGTGATAAAAGTATTCATTTTACAAAAGATGGTGTTTCAACATTCTTTATCGTAACCGCAATTATTTTAGATGAATATTCAGTAGATACAACTAGAGAACAATTTGTTGAAATCGCAGCAAAACATACTAGAGCACCTGAAATTAAATCTAGTGCTAAAGCCTTTAAAGATTTTGATAAAAGAATTGAATTTATAAAGGATATTTCTAAACTTAATTTTAAAATCTATAGTATCATAGTTGATAAAAGAGAAGTTTTTGAAGATAGTGGATTACAATTTAGAAACACTTTTTATAAATATGTCAATGGTTTATTAGACCGAGAGCTATATGATTATTATCCCTATTTAAAATTGATTTCAGACAATCACGGCTCTGAAAAATTCATGGATGGCTTCGTTGATTATGTTGAAAAGAACCACAATCAAACAGAATTATTTAGAGGACCAATGTTCGAATTCTGTGATAGTAAAGATGAACCACTAATACAATTAGCGGATTTTATTGCTGGTAGTTTATCTCGGTGCTATGACCCAAAAAAATTTAACCCAAGAAGTCCTGAGATTTTAAAGATTCTTGACAAGCATATTCTACATCTAAGAGAATGGCCGGAAAACCCTCGAAATAAATACTCAAATATTGAATTAGAAGACGAAAAATTCAATAAAGAACTAGTCGATTTTATATTCTTTAAAATCAAGAATTTCATTCATATAAATTCAGATAATCCAGCTATTGAAATTAAAAATCAATTAATATGCTTGAACTATTTAGTCTATAGATTTAAGAAAGACCCTCATGAATATATCTATTCAGATGAAATAATAGATAGAATAAGGGTTCGTAATATTCATATTACTAAACGAATCTTTAGTAAAGAAGTAATTGGCAATTTAAGAGAAAATAAAATATTGATAACAAGTTCTCAAAGTGGATATAAAATTCCATGTTGTCGTGGTGATATAATTCGTTTTTACAATAATTATAGTTCAAAAGTTATTCCAATGATTGAAACTTTAAAAAAGACTGATATCGTAATCAAAAGTGCAACCTCTGGAAAAATTAATTTATTAGAGGAATTAGATTTCGACTATATAAAAAGACTAACTGACATTAAAAAATAATAACATGTATTCCACAATATACATTCAAAAAATTAACAGTTATCTTAAAATCCATTTACTATTTATAAGAAAGTTATAAAATCCTCCAAAACACATGAACAACCCTGAAAAAATCCGCTTAACCCAACAACAAAAAGAAGAAAAAGACTGGTTAAAATGGGGACCCTATTTAAGTGAACGCCAATGGGGAACGGTGCGTGAAGATTATAGTGCCGGTGGCGATGCCTGGAACTATTTTCCACATGATCATGCCAGAAGTCGCGCTTTTCGTTGGGGAGAAGATGGTATTGCAGGTATTAGCGACCGCTATTGCAACATGTGTTTTAGCATAGGATTATGGAACGGAAAAGATCCCATTATAAAAGAACGCCTATTTGGGTTAACGGGTCCGCAAGGTAATCATGGCGAAGATGTAAAAGAGCTTTACTATTATTTAGAGAATACACCGTCTCACTCGTATATGAAGTACTTGTACAAGTACTCGCAGAAGGCGTATCCATACAACCAACTCATAACCGAAAACCAAAAACGAAATCGTAAAGAATTGGAATACGAACTATTGGATACCGGTATTTTTGACGACAACACCTATTTTGATGTCAGTACCGAATATGCAAAGGGAGACGAAACCGATATCCTCATAAAAATCACCATTACCAACAGAGGCAACCAAGCAGCGCCCATAACCTTACTACCACAAATGGTAATGCGAAATCACTGGACATTTAAAGAAATGTCCAGAAAGCCTGTTATTACTAAAAAAGGGACCAAAACAAATCCTTTTGTACACATAGACCACCCTTATGTGGGCAGCTACAATCTGTATTTTCAAAAAGCGGCACAGTTGTTCTTTACCGAAAATGAAACCAACAGAAAAAAGGTTTATAGCGATACAAACGACCACCCATATAAAAAAGATTTATTTAATGATGCCGTTTGCAACAATGATTTTGAATTGGCCACCAAAAATAACTCCGGGACCAAATTTGCACCGTTATACCAAGAAATTATAGGTGGCGGTGAATCTAAAACCTTTCAACTTCGTTTGACCGAAGAAACTCTGGAATCACCATTTTCAGATTTTGATGCCATTTTTAAAGCACGACAAGAAGAATGTGCCCAATTTTATGAGGAAATAGCTCCTAAAGCAACTGATGATCGAAAGGCGATTTTAAAACAAGCCTTTGCTGGTTTACTATGGACAAAGCAATACTACAATTACGAGGTTGAAAAATGGTTAGAAGGCGATTACAAGACCACCCCACCACCAGAGCAGCGTAAAAACGGAAGAAACAGCAATTGGAAAACATTGAGAAACCACGATGTACTTTCTATGCCCGATGCTTGGGAATATCCGTGGTACGCTGCGTGGGACTCTGCCTTTCACTGTGCCTCTTTTGCGTCTATAGATCCTGAATTTGCCAAAGATCAATTATTGCTGTTCACCAAAGAATGGTATATGGCTCCTAATGGTCAAATTCCCGCATACGAATGGAATTTTAGTGATGTAAATCCGCCAGTACAGGCATGGGCAACATTACAGATTTACGGCACCGATAAGTCCATTACAGGTGTACCCGATATTAAGTTCCTAAAACGCATGTTCAACAAACTTTCGTTGAACTTCAACTGGTGGGTTAATCGTCAAGACAGAAATGACAATAATGTCTTTCAAGGCGGATTTTTGGGCTTGGATAACATTGGGGTCTTTGATCGTAGCCATGGTGTGCCCGGCGGTGGATTCTTGGACCAAGTTGACGGTACCGCTTGGATGGCCCTATATAGTTTAAACATGCTAGAAATAAGTCTTCGTATTGCAGAACATGACGATACCTATGAAGACATGGCGACAAAATATTTTGGGCATTTTGTATTCATAGCAGAAGCCCTGAACAAAATGGATACCGACAAGGCTAATGTTTGGGATGATGTAGAAGGTTTCTTCTATGATAGGTTGACTTTGCCCAATGGGCAATCTACCACCATTAAAGTACGCTCTATTGCAGGTATGTTGTCCCTAGCGGCAGTACTTACCATTAAAAAAAGTGTGTTGGATAAATTCCCTAAGTTTAAGGCCAGTGTGCTTTGGTTTAAAAAGTACCGTGCAGAAAACTTAAAATATGAGGTAATACAGCAATACGAAGCAGATGGTGACCTACTGCTTTCATTGGTACCTAAGGATAGAATGCAAAAACTGGTCACCGCACTTTTAGATGAGAAAGAATTTTTAAGTGAATATGGTATACGATCATTATCTAAAGTACATGAGAAAGCCTATCAAATTCATATTGACGGCATAGAATATTCCATTGATTATGAGCCGGCGGAATCTACCGTGCCCTTGTTCGGTGGAAATTCTAACTGGCGCGGACCTATTTGGATGCCCATGAACTATCTGTTCATTCAAGCACTACGAGAATACCAATGGTATGACGGTAATGACTTCCTTTTTGAATACCCAACCGGGAGCAACAAACTCCTGAACCTTAAACAAGTGAGCGATGAGTTGAGCAAACGCCTGATCCACATGTTCGAGAAAGATGAAAAAGGCAATAGGGCAATCAACAAGAACTACGAAAAATACTACCAAGACCCTCATTTTAAGGACTTGATATTATTCTACGAATATTTTCACGGAGAAAACGGTCGTGGTCTGGGAGCATCGCATCAAACAGGTTGGACAGCCTTAGTTGCCAACCTTATTGAGCAATTGGAAGAATAACAAGATCCTTTTAAATATCCGACTCAGAGAAACCCAAACCGTGTTTTTCGGTCGGATATAAAATTCCCTTTTCCAATTTAAAAATGGAATGATAGGGATCATCGATTATATCTAAATGACCATCTAAATCGGCATACTTAATATTAGGTCTAGATAGGGCAAAATGTAAACCTGCGGCAATACCTAGTCCGCACTCATCTATACAACCCACCATAGCATCTAATTTAGCTGCCTTGGCTACGGAATTGATATGCATACCCACCCAAATACCGCCTACTTTCTGTAACTTGATATTCACCATATCTACCCGTTCATTTTGTGCCAATCTAAATGCATCGGTCAATGTTTTTAGACTTTCATCTGCCATAATAGGCACATTTACCTGATCCATTACTTCGCCCAAGCGTTCTTCAGCCTCCACTTTTGTGGGTTGCTCAAAAATTTCTACCCCAATTGCTGCAGTAGCCTTCACAAATGCAACCGATTCTTTTACAGAATAGCCCTGATTACCATCAAACCGTAATTCAACATTCGGGTACTTTTCGTGAATCATTCGCATTTTAGCAATATCCTCTTCAAGGTTAGAACCGCCTTTAACCTTTAAAATGCCAAATCCTTGCTTTACAAATTCACTAGCTTGAGCCAAGGTCTCGTCTACACCCATAATACCAATGGTAATACTGGTAGCAATTTGATTGCGATAGCCCCCTAAAAACTTGTACAAAGGCACCTCGGCTTTTTTAGACATGATATCAAATAATGCCAAATCTACCATAGCCAAAGCAGAAGACCGTTTGCCCAATACTTGTTTAAGTTCTAAAAGCAATAGCGCGTAGGTAAATGGATCCTTGCCCTTTAAATACGGTATAATAATGCTATCTATGGCATGTGCAACATCATCAGGAGTTTCATTGGTAACTACAGGGTCTGGGGCTGCGCAACCATAACCTATAATTTTACCATCGGTCTCTACTTTTAATATAAAGTTGCTGGTACGATCTATAGTCTCATAAGCGATCGTGTAAGGATCAGAGAGTTTTAAATCTAAGCGCTCAAAAGAAATGTTCGTTATTCTCATTTCAATTTTGACATCAAAATGGCAATTAAATCATCTGCGCCGTACTCCAATACATCAAAAGCCGGTAATTTAGTTTCAAGGGTAATTGCCTTGCAAACCTCTAGAATTTCGCTTTTCTCCATGCCTTCATGATTTACGGTAATGGCAATTACTTCTTTACCCGAAATCACTTGTATGGCTTTGATCTGCTCTTCTAACGAATGCATTTTATATCCTGGGAACCCATCATACTCCAAACGTTTTGGTGCATGTTGCAGAATAACATAATCCGGTCTACCTGCAGCAAGAATTTCAAATCCGCCTGGGTAAGCAGGATTCATTAAGCTCCCCTGCCCTTCTATGACAATAACATCTGGATCTTCATTCTTGTAGGCACTGACCACGGCATGTTCAATTTCACCCGATACAAAATCATTGATACAACTATCCATCACCATACTATATTTAGCGCCTTGCATCCATCCGGTTTGTCCGGTACCTATCATTTCCGCCTTTTTACCGGCATTCCTAAATGCATGTACCAAAATCCAGGCAGTAGTACGTTTACCTAGGGCAGAATCCGTTCCTAAAACCGCTAATTTTAAACAGTCTACTTTTTCGATATCTCCCGTAAAAAAGTGCAATTGATCACGATCCGGTGTTTTTCTGATATCCCTGATCTTTACATTCTTTTCTTTGGCCAATGCAACCAATGCTGCATCGTTCGTTAAAAAATCATGCAAACCACTGTCAACATTACAGCCTTGTTGCAACGCAGCTTTTATAGTGGCTTTTGCAACTTGTGGCAACCTACCACCATCTGGCGCAAGCCCTATCACCAAATAACTTGGCAAGTTGTCGCTGGCCGTTAATGCTATAATAGCAGCTTCCAGATCTTTAAAAACAGGGATTCCGTTTGGTCTGCCATCTAAAACATCACCGGCATCTCTACCGGCATATTTAGCATCTAGTACACCAACTACATCATAACGTTCGGTAAAGCGAACCAGCCCATGTGCCGTTTTACCGTTAGGCGTATTAAATGCCCCCTCACAATATACCAGTGCCTTACCGTCAATAACTTTCTTCATTTTTATATTTAATTTTTTGCAGTGAGCACCGCCACAAATCGGTCAGGCTCAAAATTCATTTTTTCGTCTAATTCTAAGAGTCCGATCAAACCCGCTGTGGATGCAGGTAAAATTCGGAACCCTTCCTTTTTATGTAAAAGAGAGGTCATCTCCTTTAGTTTTTTATCACTTATGTTAAAGGCATGCCCTTCAGATTCCTTAAGTGCATACAACGCCTCTTCCCCATCAAAACTGTGCCAATTGATCAATGGCTCATTGTATTTGGTTTCTTTTATTGCAGCAGGATTAAGATCCTTACAATGATCTAGACCTTGCAAATAGGATTCCACAATAGGGTTCTTATGCGCAGAGGATGCCGCGATCATTTTAGGAATACGCGAGGTCTTCCCTCTTTTGTAAAGATTTACAAATCCCCTATAAATACCTGCAAACAACGTTCCGTTAGAAACGGGTACCGCACAGTATTTTGGGGCGTCGCCCAAATCTTCAAAAATCTCTTGTGCGATCTGCGCATAGGCAGAAATCTGTAGCGGCGTATTGGCTCCTCCCGGGTTTGCGTCATACCAGCCATGTTCTGCCGCCAACCTTGAACTTTCCGTAACCACATCTTCATAACTACCGGGTATACGAATAATCTGGGCGCCTAGGCTTTCCATTTCTATCACTCGATCGGTATGATAACTTTCCGGTATATAAATCTTACAAGCTATACCCGCCAGGTCCGATGCCAACGCCATTGCCACACCGTAGTTACCGCAGGTAGCCAAGCTTACCACGCTAAACTCGCGACGTAGCGCATCATACAATTGTGCAAAAGCAATACGGTCTTTTTGGGTTCCAGTAGGGTTATCACCTTCGTATTTTAAATAAAGCTGACGAACATCGAACTCACGTTCTAAAGTCTTGGCACGGTGCAGACCGGTATCGCCTACTTCCAAACTTATAATATCTTCAAAGCACTCTAAGCGATCCACCAAAGATTTACGTTTATCCTTGACCATATCACTAAGCCTTCGTGCCTCTGTAGACACCTTGTTCTCAGCCGTTTTTACGCCATCTTTAAGATTCATAAGTCTGTATAAATTCCATTTTTTAAGATACAGTTATTTTATTGAAATTAGATATAAATTTTTAACCCATTTGCCCTCAAAAAAAGGGACGCATAGGTACTATTTAATCCGAAATTATTTTAAAAATTAACACCCTATTTTATGCGATATATGTCTTTATATTGATTTTACGGTGATTTTAAAAAATGCACTAATCACAAAAATTAACATATGGCCAATGAGTGCTTTACCTAATTTTGACTACATTTTTAAATAAGCGAACGTCAATGAGATCAACCCCTGTTATTTTTCTTTTTTTCCTTCTATGCTGTACCGCAGTACAAGCACAAAATGAGCTACCACTTCGTATGGACAATTCGAAGATCAAACCCCTGCAAAAATTGTTGGACAGTTCTCTGCAAACTAATTTAAGGGATGAACTGGCTTCTCACCAAGAATGGAACGATCTTATCGTGCAAAAGAAAATGGCAGTTGGACTAGTTGATCTGAGCAATCCGGAAAAGGTGAGATTTGCAAGGGTCAACGGCAACCATATGATGTATGCTGCCAGCCTGCCTAAAATTGCCATTCTATTGGCGGCCATGGATGCTATTGAAAAAGGCGAACTAAAGGAAACTGCAGAAGTAAAGAAAGATATGCGTTTAATGATCAGTAAATCTGACAATGCCGCATCTACAAGAATGATCGATCGCGTGGGGTATGAAAAATTAGAATCGGTGATGTGCGATCCCAAGTATGCCTTTTATGATGAACAAAAAGGAGGCGGTCTTTGGGTAGGCAAACGTTACGGCAGTGGTGGTGAAACCAACAGAGAGCCCTTAAAAAATCTGAGTCACGCCGCATCTGTTACCCAAGTATGTAGATATTACTATCTGTTGGCGAACGGTAAGTTGGTCAATGAAAAACGATCCAAACAAATGCTAGATATTATGGAAGATCCAGAACTGCACCATAAGTTTGTAAATACACTGGATAAGATCGCTCCCAATGCCAGGTTGTTCAGAAAATCGGGCTCTTGGCGTACCTATCATTCAGATTCCATATTGGTTTGGGGCGAAGACAGCAATAGAAGATACATTTTGGTTGCGTTGATAGATGATGCCAATGGAGAACAAATAATCAGAGATTTAGTAAAACCAATTGAAAAGGTGTTAAAAAAGCCAGTACTTTAGGTCTTGGAATACAGATGCCCATTTCTTGATGGTAGAAAGACTGATTAAAAAAATATTCGATGTACGTGAAGGCGAGTTCAAAGTATCTCTTTGGATGCTCGCCTACATTTTTTTGGTCATAGCCGTATTACTGATCATAAAACCTACGGTAAACGCTCTTTTTCTTTCTGAACTAGGTGTTGAGCAATTGCCCTTTGCCTTTTTATTGGTTGCCGTTACGGCGGTAGCCACCTCTTATTTTTACTCAAAGGCGGTTTCAAAATATCCGCTTAAAAAAGTAATTGAGATTACCCTGATCAGTTCCATTATTATCATGATCGGTTTAGGAATTCTATTGTCATTTGAGGTAGTGAGTGGCGTTCTGCTGTATTTCTTCTATATCTGGGTAGCCATTTATGCCGTTTTATCCGCCTCTCAGTTTTGGGTATTGGCAAATTTGGTGTTCAATATTCGTGAGGCTAAAAGACTGTTTGGCTTTATAGGATCGGGAGCCATTATTGGTGGAATTTTTGGTGGATACTTAACTTCTATTCTAGCCCCTATAATTGGCAATGAAAACTTAATGTTCGTAGCCGCCCTGCTTTTATTTTTTTGCATTCCCCTTCTGCGAAATATTTGGAACATCCGCGTTAAAAAAAATGGTAGTGTAAAAAAACATAAATCTGCGACCAACCTTAGTGAACCGCCTTTAAAACTCATACTAAAATCCAAACATCTCACCTATATTGCCAGCATTGTAGCCGTGAGTGTCGTAGTCGCTAAATTGGTAGATTATTTGTTCAGTGATTTTGCGTCGTCATCTTTTACGGATGCCGATGAGCTTACCGCATTTTTTGCTTTTTGGTTTTCTACGTTTAATCTACTTTCGCTGATAATTCAGCTATTTTTCACCCATAGAATTGTGGGCATTTGGGGTGTAGGGTTTTCACTCTTATTATTGCCCATTGGTATATTTGGTGGTAGTATTTTGTTTTTAATGCTTCCTGAACTTTCTGCTGTTGTAGTCATTAAAGCGATGGATGGCATATTAAAACAATCCATACACAAAAGTGCCTCTGAACTGTTGACCTTGCCCTTACCTTTTGAACTAAAAAACAAGACCAAATCATTTATTGATGTGGTGGTGGATAGTTTGGCTACAGGAATTGCCGGATGCCTTTTAATATTCGTGGTGCGTGGGCTGGACCTACCCTCTTTTTATATTGGCATTCTTATAATTGCTTTGGTATGTCTTTGGCTCTATTTTATTTATAAAGTACGTATTGAATATTACAAAACGTTTAGAAACAATTTAGAAGTACTGACCGACTCTTATAAGAAAACCAAGAAGGTCACGGACACCAAAGTATCTGTAGTTACAGGCATGCGCACCGTTTTTAAGAACGGTACCGAAGAGCAAATTCTATTTATGTTGGATAAATTGATGGAAATCAATGACAAGAGATTCGCAGATGATGTAGAGCTGCTGTTAGAGCACCCAAGTAATAAAGTGAAGTTATCGGCTATACAGAATCTATACTTTTTAAATTCTAAAAGTATGACGGCAGAGGTATCCGAATTATTGAAAATAGATGACCGTGAATTGACTATTGCCACTTTGGCCTATATTCTAAGTTTTGCCCATAAAGACAAATCGTTCATATTTGATGCGTATCTAGAACACTCAAACGAGCGTATTGCGACCGCTGCTCTATATTGCTTGGCTAGAGCGGCAAAAAACAACTATTCTTTAAAACAGCGCTACTCACTATTGGACCGTATATCCTTGGCTCTGAAAACCATAGTATCTGACCAAAAAGACCTGCCATACGTGGCATCGGTAATTGAAATATTGGGAGTTGCCAACTTGCCCATTTTTCACAACAGGTTGGTTGCATTTTTACAGCATGAAAATGAAGAAATCGTGAAAACCACCATAAAGGCTATAGGTACGGCAACCGATCCAGAAATGGTACAGCACATTATTCCCCTTTTGGCAGAAAAGGCATTTAGACCAACAGTACTGGAAGCCTTTAATGTATACGGTCAG
The DNA here is from genome assembly GCF_001447995.1 of Maribacter dokdonensis DSW-8. Lineage (NCBI taxonomy): Bacteria > Pseudomonadati > Bacteroidota > Flavobacteriia > Flavobacteriales > Flavobacteriaceae > Maribacter > Maribacter dokdonensis. Next base: position 1,538,809 of record NZ_LDPE01000001.1, read on the forward strand.
CAAATTTTGCCTATACTGAAGAACCATGTTGCAGAGCGCCGGCAACCTTTATCCGTATTACGATTTATACCGACCGCAATGCAATCTTTCCATTCCAAGGAGGCCGTACATCAATTATTGGGCATTTTAAACCATGAAGACCTTACGGTTCGTTTAGAAGTAGTGAGGGCATTAAGTGCTATACGGGCAACGCACCCGCAATTAAAATTTAATAAGTACAAGGTGGTATCGGTCATTTTTGATGAATGCAAACTGCATCACCAAACCTTATCCGCTATGCACACGCAAATCATTATTTCATATCGAAATAGAAATAAATCCAAAAAGGAAATTGGCGATGCAGAAAGAGATGCGCGCACCAGTCTTTTAGAGCTATTGGAACGCAGACTGGATTCTGGATTAGAACGGATTTTTAAACTTTTGGGATTACGTTATCAACAAAAAGATGTAGCTATTGCCTATGAAGGTTTACTGAGCCAGAAACAAGAAGCGCAACATAATGCCATAGAATTTTTGGACAATCTTTTAACCGGCGAGCTAAAACGTAGATTGCTACCCATCATTGAGGAATCTGCCCTGGATATTTCTTCTGAAGAGGAGCTTCAAAAGATCAAACATAAAATACCAACGGAATTAGAATGTTTTAAACTTCTTTTACAGGGCAATGACCTTAAGATCAAACTTGCCGTATTGTATCTTATCGCACAACAAAAAGAACCAAGATATCTACATATAGTTGCCCAATATCTTGATGACCCGGACCCTAAAATTAAGAGTTTTGCACATATAGCCCATGAGGCCATGAACTCGGACAAATAACGCCATTACACAAAGGTAATACCTTGTTTAGCACAAATTTCCGCAACTTTCTCAAAATCCGGTGGTCCGGCAGGTAGTTCTGATAATTCTTGAAACATTATCTCTATGCCCGCAGGCAACGCCGAGGTAATCATTTTTGCCTTTTGGCTACCCACTACTTTCCATGTATGCGGTACTCCTTTTGGCGCAAATGCAATATCACCTGCTTTTAAGACCGTACTCTCTCCATCAATCGCGATTTCTACTTCGCCTTCAACAACTCTAAAAATTTCATCTTCCTTTGTATGTACATGAGGCGGAATACCTACACCGGGTTCAACGTTATCTACCCACTCAAAGATTTGATTATTGGTTTCGCTGCCCAAAAGTTTATGGGTCTGTATGTCTCCTATCACATTGAGCACCTCTCCATCGGCATCTCGTATAACCTTTGGGTCATTATAATTTAAAGTACCTACTTCATCATCTTGACTTTTACAGAAAATGAATCCTGAGCATAAAGCATAGCTAATACCTGCGCCTGATTTTTTAATAAAACTTTGTCTATCCATGATTCTATTTTTATGCCAAATTAGGGATAAACCACTGTGCCTAAAATGTGAAAATCACGGTATAAACCTTGAATTTAAGAACCAACGGACTTTCTTAATACCGAAGGCTTACTGCCTGTCTGTATTTTAAAGAAATAACTAAAATAATCTGGTGTAGAAAAACCTAACTCGTAACTAATTTCCTTTATAGTCTTGTTCGAGAATTTTAACGCATGTCTGGAACGAATCAATAATTGCTCAATTATAATGCTCTTAGAACTTACATTAAGCACTTCTTGAACGCATTCGTTCAAATACTTTGTAGAAATATTTAAGCGTGAGGCATAATAACCCACCTCATGAGAGACTTCTATATTTTGATCTACCAATTGTTTATAGGAGTATACAATGTTTGACTTGGTATGATTTTTTTCAATGATGGATTTAATGTTGCATTGACCATCACAGTATACAAAAAAGGTATTCAACAAAGAAATGAGGGCATCTTCTTTATTGTTCAAATGAGAACCCAATAGTTCATCGATCATCTCTAAAATGGCTTGGGTACGTTTTTCAATACCGGGGCTTAATTTAAATAATGGCACCGAACCCGTATTAAATAGCCTTACCTTATTGATATGTAACTTACTTAGTAAAGGGTGGCTTAATACTTCTTGAGACAATTGCAACAAGTACCCCGTATTGGAAGCTCCGTCTTTAATATGCAATTTCCAATGTACTTTTTTGTCCAAGAAGAAAATGGAGTTGGAAATATTGGCATAAAGTACACCATCTATTTCTATCCCTTTTATTTCATCTTTGATCCAGCAAACAGTATAGTCAGAAACATTTGAAGTGTGGGAAACATTTTTGACTATTTTCGATATATGTATAGTATCGGTTTTCATCAGTAAAATGTTGAATAATTAAAAAGGCTATGCAAAACACATAGCCAATACTCTAATATACAATATTTTAAATAAATAAACCTATGTATTCCGCTCCAGTTCCATAATTAGGTTTGCAATTAATGCTGTCCAGCCTGTTTGGTGAGAAGCTCCAAGACCTTTACCTGAGTCGCCATCAAAAAACTCATAGAAGAAATGTTCATTTTTAAATTGTTCATTTTTCGTAAATAATTGCTGCTCATCTTCTGAGTGGTAGACAAATTTACCGTTCTCATTGGGCTCAAATAACTTAATAAGCCTTTTAGAAATCTCATTGGCAATTTCGTTCAAGTTCAGTTTTACACCTGACCCCGTTGGAAATTCATATACATATTGATCTCCGTAATACGAATAATACTTACGTAAAGATTGAACGATCATATAATTCAAAGGCAACCAAATTGGTCCGCGCCAATTAGAATTACCCCCGAACATATTGGAACGACTTTCCCCAGATTCGTACGAAATTTGATGATGTCCGTTGTGTTGGAAAACATAGGGATGTTCTTCATGATATTTAGAAAGTGAGCGTATACCATAATCAGATAAGAATTCATTCTCATCCAATAAACGGAACAATAACTTCTCCAATCTAAACCCACGCATAATGGAGAACAGATAATTACCGTCTGAGTTGAACTCCTCAATATTGGAAATTAAAGAAGCTAGATCAGGTCTGGTCCTAACAATTTCCGCAGCCCTCACTTTAAAATGTTTAAGCTCATCGAACAAATCCTTGTGAATGATCTCTACCGCGAACATTGGTATAATACCCACTAAAGATCTCACTTTTAAACGGTCTGTTTTACCATTGGCCATTTCTACCACATCATAGTAAAAATTATCTTCGTCATCCCAAAGTGAAATATCTTTTTGACCTATATGGTGCATTGCCCAGGCTATATTTAAAAAGTGTCTAAAGAACTTGGCAACACTATCCTCATAATTAGGGTTCACTGCTGCAAGTTCTAACGACATACGCAACATGTTTAAAGTAAACATGGCCATCCAACTGGTTGCATCTGCCTGTTGCATACGTGTAATACCTTCTGGCATGTGGTTGCGATCAAATACACCAATATTATCCAGCCCTAAGAAACCGCCTTCAAAAAGGTTGGTTCCGCTTTTATCTTTTTGATTAACCCACCACGTAAAATTGACCAGTAACTTATGATATGCTTTCTCTAGAAAGTTGACATCCCCTTTGCCATTTCGCTTTTTATCCTTTTCATAAACCGTCCAAACGGCCCAAGAATGCACAGGCGGATTTACATCACTGAAATTCCATTCGTAAGCGGGAATTTGTCCGTTGGGGTGCATGTAACTCTCTTTCAGCACCAAAAGCAATTGTTCTTTGGCAAAATAAGGGTCTATTTCTACGAATGATGCCATATGAAAAGCAAGGTCCCAAGCAGCATACCAAGGATACTCCCACTTATCTGGCATTGAAATAACATGCCTATTTGTCAAATGTTCCCAGCGAGAGTTACGAGAATCCGTTCTATAAGGTTTTGGTTCTCCCGGACCACCAAAAAGCCATTTATATACATCATAGTAATAAAATTGCTTGGTCCATAATAAACCCGAAAAAGCTTTTCTGGCTATTTCTTGTTGCCCGGCCGGAAGTTCTTTCTTTAAGATATCACTATAGAAATCTTCACATTCTTTAATTCTTTTATCAAAGATAGCATCAAAACTACTCCAAGGGTCATCAAGCTTTTTCTTGCTTAGGCGTACTTTAATAGTTTTTTCTTCTCCAGATTTTAATCGAAGTTTGTGCCAAACGGCAAATTTTGATCCTTTTTTATCTGGGTTTACGGTTGGCATACCATCTACTACATGATTATTAATACCGTCTTTTACATATTTTACCTCATTGGGTACATTATAAATACGCTCGTTATTGGTCTCATTCTCACAAAATAGCTGCTCTCCCTTTTCATGATAAAAATAATAGCGCCCATTTCTAGTGCTACGCGATTGTACGGAATTATCTGAAATAGCCTTCATTTCAGGGCGCTCAAACCTACGGTTGTGCTTCCAAAAATTACGAAACCACAAATGCGGAAGTACATGGATATTTGCAGCTCTTGGTCCTCTATTTATGACGGTAACCTTCATTAAAATATCACCAACATCTTCTTTAGCGTATTCTATAAAACAGTCAAAATATGTATTGTTGGCAAATGCCTTGGTGTCTAAAATTTCAAATTCTGGTTGTTCCCTATTTCTATTTCTGTTCTTTCTAACCAGCTCTGCATACGGAAACTTTTTATGCGGATACTTATATAAATATTTGGCATATGAGTGCGTGGGTGTAGAAACTTGATGAAAATAAAGCTCCTTAACATCTTCACCATGGTTACCTTCATCATTGGTCAACCCAAAAAGGCGTTCTTTTAAAATGGCATCTTTACCGTTCCAGAAGGCAGGTGCCAAGCATAATATTTCTCTAGAATCACAGAAACCTCCAATACCTTCTTCTCCCCACCTATACGCATTACTTCTGGCTTTATCGTGACCAACAAAACTCCACGCATGCCCTTGCGGACTATAATCTTCCCTAACAGTACCCCATTGCCGTTCAGCTAAATAAGGACCCCATCTTTTCCAATTTTTATAATTATCCGCTACGGCTAACCTTTCTTCCTCGGCGTTTTTAAAATTCATAGGGTTTTTTCAATTTTACTATTCCTTGATCTAAATGATTTAGTTTAGAATTAAATAGATGAATTAAGTTCTAAAATACTATTTGTTATAACATTTGAATGATTAACGTAGACATCAAATGAATAGTATTGTTCAATTATTACAATTACAGCACTATCAATGTCAACTTACTAAAAACAACTTGAATTATCTAACAACTACATAATGAAGCATTACGGACCCATTTGATATATACAACACATTGTTATAATTATACAATTTTATGTGGTTTTATAAATGCAAATGCAGTTCCTATTTACTGAATTCAATGCTTTAATTAACTCTCCATGGCGGATTTAGCCTGTTCTCACCACCATAGAACAAAATCAGCTGGTTCCCATCCGGGTCTTTTAATCTTGCCTCTCTCCATAACCACCTCTCATCGGTAGGTTCTTTTTCAAATTGGATACCGTTCTCTTTAAGTGAGGCTACATGAGCATCTAGATCTTCACATTCAAAATAAACATAGACTCCATCTCCCTGTGGCAATGTTTCTGTTAGGTGAATGGAAAAAGTGGCATTACCATCCGGACACTCAAACCTTGCATAATTGGGAAGCGATTTTACTATTAATTTTAATCCTAGTTTTTCATAAAAAAGAATAGCATTTTCAACATTTAAGGAAGGAACGGTTACCTGATTTAAATTCATAATTGTTAAATGTCTTTATCGGCTTCTAAAATAACGCATTCAAAACAATATGACCAACCGCTTTTCAAAGGAGCAATCTACCATGCATTATTGTACGGGCAAGTAAATAATAAAAGTAGCACCTTCCCCTTTTTTACTAACGGCATGAATATAACCATTGTGTTTTTCAACTATTTTTTTACAGATAGACAAACCTATACCCGTACCCGAATATTCGTTCTTAGAATGTAGTCTTTGAAAAACCTCAAAAATATTACTAGCAAATTCAGGATCAAAACCGATACCATTATCTCGCAGGGAAATTTTATAATAATACTCGGCATTCTTTACAAAGTTTTCGGCAATGGTATCACTTCTTAATTTCTCCGATACAATATGTACTTGGGGCGCAATATCTTTATTTCTATACTTGATGGAGTTACTGATCAAATTGGTAAATAATTGTTCAATTTTGAAAGGAATACCATATAACAGCGGTAAGCCGGAATAGGAGATTTTTGTTTCTGTATCTTTTATCAATTGCGAAAGCTCTTCTTCAACTTTTTCAATTGTATCGTTTAATTCTATTTGCTCAAATTTAGAGTTGATCTTGTCTATCCGTGAATACGATAATAGGTTTTGAATGAGCTCTCTCATTCTAAATGTAGCTGCCTTAATTTTATTGAAATAAGCTGAACCTGCATTGGGTGTCTTACCCTCCTCATCATCCTCTATGCGAGAAATGAACATCTGTATTTTCCTTAATGGCTCTTGTAGATCGTGGCTAGCTACCCTATTAAAAGATTCCAATTCTTCATTACTTTGTTTGAGCTTTTCATAACTCTCAATAAGTTCCCTATCTTTTTCAATTCTACTTGTAATGTCTTGTACAATACCCACGGAAACCGGTCTATTGTCAATATCTAAATTTCTTCCTTTAAGGTCCAGATATCTAATTCCCTTATTTTTTGTGATAACCCTATAAGTGAAAACCGTTGATTTAGCGCTATCTTCAGTATTGGTCCCTAAAGATTCAAATATGGAAATATCATCTGCATGTACATACTCCTTATAGGCATCAAAAGTTACATCAAAACTATTGGGCTTAACCCCAAGTATTCTGTAGAAATTATCTGAAACCGTAGCACTACCATCATCAAGGTACCAGATAAAACTACCCACACCTGCTACATTTTCCGCTTCTTTAAAAATGGTATTCTGCAGGCTAAGGTCCTCATTTAATTTTTGCAGAACCTTTTCAGCTTCTTTGACCTTGGTAGTATCCCACGCGGTGTTGGTGATACCATTGGCAGATTTTACAATAGTATTATGAATGTATTTCGTTTGGTTCTCGAACGTGTAAACACTTTCATGTTCTTGTGTTTCTCCATTCAGGTAACAATCTTTCATTAATGAAAAAAGTCCGTTCTCATTTACCATAGGGTACTTATCTAAAAGCGAGCTACCTATAATATCTTCTTGTTCCGTACCTGTTACTTTCTCAATGGCGTCTGAGGTATATTTAAACTGAAAATCTACAATGTTCTTTTCACCATCCATAATAGGCTCAAAATGACTAATGACATTGTTAGAACTTTTATATACCCCTTTTAAAAACTCTTCAGTTTCCTGTAATTTTTTGTTCTGATTAAAAACCTGATTATTAACTTCTTGAATCTCTCCTTTTTGCTTGTAAATACTAATAAAGCCAATTAGAAAAATACCTAAAGCGGTAATAGCTACCAATAATGATGACATAGGTGTCAAAAATGATTGAGAAGTGTATTCCTCTTTACGGGCCACCATTAAATAATTCTCTTCGGATAGCATTCTCTCTTTAAGAATCTGAGATTCCTCTACAATTTTAGAGATTCTAGCAATACGCTGATACCTTTTGCTTGCCAGGTTGATCTCCACACTATCCTTAGCTTCTATACTATCAATGACAGCAATACTATCTGTAGACTCTACTGTATCTACCTCACTACTAATTTTATCGCACAATTGTTCCAAGACCTTTACACGCTCTTGTTGGGCTTGGTTATCTGAAGTTAGCTGCTTTAACCTCTCTAAAGTCTGCTCCATTTCTGAAACTACAATACCACTTAAGTTGCTACTATCCTCTTTTAAAAGAACCTTTAGTTGTAAGGATTCCAGCTCTTGAAATTTAGCCGAAAGTTCTACAATAGTACGCTGCACCTCTAATGTATGCGCAACCATATCTCCGGTTTCATGAAGTCTATTTACCTGTTTGTAACCTACGCTCACCGTATACAATAGAAGCCCAATAGCCAAAATTAACAGTACAACATATGTTTTTGCAGAAGCGATTAGGGCTTTCAACTTCATCATGGTCTCTTTTGAGAATAAGGTTGTCATTTTTAGCATCAGTTTAAAAGGGGGTATTACCGACCATTAAAATTTCAATCAATGAATATAGCTTATTTTAATACCAACATAAGGTCTTCAGTACAAAAAAATAAAAAGATTTTTTAACCGTGAAATAACAATAATTCTGATTAAGACAACAACAGATTTAATCGATTGTCTTTGGAGTAAAGATTCAACTCGTTTGCTAAGAATAAATACTTTTAAATAGAGTTTTCTTTAAATTGATAGTATCAGCTGTTACAAATTTAAAACGAAACCAAAAGAGAATTTCTTTATTTACCCATTATACCCATAAATGCATTCAAATTTTCCACTTCACCATTAATTTCATATGATTGAGCATTCTTAAACAGTATGGAGATTCCACCAATTGTGGCTCCGAAAATTCCTCCAACTAAACTTCCTAAGGCGGCTCCCTCACCTATTGTATATGCAAAAAAGTTGGCATTCGGCTTAGCATTTGCACCTACAATAACAGCTAATAGTACAGCTCCAGCTGTTGCTCCTATTAGAATATTATTTCCAGCGGAATGTTTAGTTTTAATAATATCAATGTCCTTAATAGAAATTTTTATTAATTCTTCTTTTCTGCTTAAATAAAGAAAGTTCTCCGAATATGACGAAATTTCTCCTTTACCAATCTTTTTTCCATTTAAATCGTAAACTCGAACAAAAATATTAGAGTTTTTTATTTCCGTCTGAGCACAAACATGAAAACTAATAACAAGAGCAATTACGTGAATAATATTTTTCATAATATATGCTTTTAAATTATCACTTCTACAATTAGTAAGTATTGATTAACAATAAGTTATAAATAACATACTAGTCAAGTTTTCGTAACTAATCCGGCTTACCTTTACTAAAAACAGTATTAGTTTTATACTCGTAAAATTTTCTCCATTTTACGTCCTTTTGCCAACTCATCAATTAGCTTTTCCATTTGCCTGCATCGTTTGTAGACTTCAAACTTATCCTCTATTTCTTCAATGCGATAACCACATACCACACCTTTGACCAAATGTGCTTTAGGGTGAATTTTAGCTTTTTGAAAAAACACTGCAAAAGTCACTTTTTCATCAATTAACTCCTGAATCATATTGTTATCAAAACCGGTAAGCCATTCTATTACTTGATCAAGTTCTTCTTTTGTTCGTCCGTTCTTTTCTAATCTAGCCAAATAAAGTGGGTAAATAGATGCAAAAATCATATTTCCAACCTTTTCATTTTTCGCTGCAGTAACTTTCATTCTCTTATGCAATTCATGTTACAATTATCTTTTATAATTCTGTAAAGTTTAAAGTTAATTAAATCAGCTTTGTAATAAAGTTGATTAGTTTATTTTTTAATACCCTATCTTACATGAGTGAACTTTGGAAATAGTTACTAACTAGCATTCCTGACTAATAGTTTTTTTTGCACTCATCAATTCCAATTGAAAATGCTCTGTCATGAAGAACGATTTTACTTAACATAAAATGGATTTTCAATGTCTTCATCATTACATTCCATTTTTAAAATCCAACGACCATATTTTGAGAACTCTATATAAATTACATCACCCACATTTACTCTTTTAAAATCTTTTTTCAACAGACCATATTTATCAAAATCCGGGTTCTGTTCAAATTCTATTTCATAATGATGGAAGTTATCCATATTTCTTCTTTTAAATTTTACTTTTAGTTCGGTAGAAACTTTAATTTTCGCCTCTAAATCTTTCTCAGTTGGGCTTTTATAAAAGAAACGGAAGTATGGTATAAATGAAATAACAAAAAAGAGACAAGCTAAAAATTCAATAAATCCAAAGCCTGGTTGTTTTAATAACCCTATAGCAATAACACCTAAAATTATATTAGCAATAAACCATGCCACATTAGATTTTTTGTTTTTAGAGCGAATAATTTTCAAGTCATCTTTCGTAAATGGAGCTTCGTATTTTTTAGATTGATTCAAATTTTAATGAAATGATTTGTAAAAGTTTGGCTTAAAAAAACATTAGTGAAAATTGCACTTAATTCTTTTCATTTTATATAAAATTAAAACGGACTTGTGTATGAAACGTAGCGTGCAAAAAGACACTAGCTTTTCGGATTAACACAGAGCCGAATTTTTATATTTTGTTTTTAATTTTCTCTTTTAAAAAGCCAAATTAAAAATTTGGCGGACTTTGTAAATAAGCAGAAAACTTTTGGTTTAGCACTTATTAGCTATGTTTTATATACCTTGTTACCACACGTTTTTTTCTTGCGGTGTTGATTTATATTCCTTGTTTGCACTTTTCATTATTTTTTTCTCAAATACTTTCGGAAAGTACTTCATAATTATTGTCGATTTGAGTTTGGTAAATCCGCTAACTTTTTGGTCTGATTTTTTCCATAAGCTTTTAGCATCTTTTTCAGTCAGGATTTTTTCAATTCCGTTTTTAGAGTCGATTTTTATTAATGGAAATTCAGGTTGATTTTCTCCACAAAGCGTTATTTGTTTTCCTAATTCAGTACTCATTGTTTTCATAAAATCCGTTACCTTTTTCAATTCCAATTCCGAGTGTATTTCAGAAGGATTAATATCAAACTCGATTTGGTCAATAAGAACAAAGTAGCACTTGACAACAATTCCGTCTAAATCAATTGTCGCAGATTTGGTTTCCAATTCGCCAGTTTCGTCCGCAAACATTGTTTTCACATATCCGAAGTCAATTTTGTCTGTCAAATTATCTTTATAAACACCAAAAGTCAATTTGAAGTCAGAGTTCAATAAGTCAATCACTTTTTTCCAATCCGAAATTGTTGCGTTTTGAACATAAATATCTCTTAAGGCTCCATCCTTTTCAAATATCCATTCTATGTCTTTCCAATTTATCAATGTTGCTCTTAAATGTGTGGTAACTCCTGAATATGCACAATAAAGGTTACAAATAAAAAGATACTAAAATCTTCAAAACCAATAGCTATAAGAACTGAAAAAGTACTTTGCAATTGAAAAGGAAAAGCATCATAAAAAAGCCAGTATTTTGACAATACTGGCTTTTATAGTTAGTGAGAAAATATAGTATTACTCTTCTCCTAACTCTGTTATTTTTTTCTCGTACAGTTTTTTACTTTCTACAACAGCAACGTTCAGCTCGCTCATTATTCCATCTACACGACCTTCTATACTTTTCATTTGATCATTGATATTATCAAAAGAATTAAGTGCTGCAGCTACCTCCAATGCTTTTACTACCTCAACGGCATCGCCATGCAGTAATCTTAATTTATCAATAGCTTTAGAGGTATTGGCTAGTGTACCATTATATTTTGTACGTGCTTTTTCAATTGCCCCTAACAAGGTTTTTTTACTGGTCTCATCGCTTAAACTATTGGTTTGGGTTTCCATAGCCGTAAATAAATTAGAAGCTTTTTCCTTTAAGTCTTCATATTCCTTCGTCAGGTTTTTAACCCTACGGTCAACTTTCTCCCAGTCTCCATACACTTTTGCAAATTCCTTATCTTCATTTTTAGTATCCTCTAAGGCACTCTTTAATGCATTTAAGGATTCCAGACCTTTGTTCACATTTTTATTTGCGGTTTCCTTTTTATTCTCAAACGCATTTACCTGCGATTTAAATTTATCCTTTAAACGAATTAGGTCTTCTGGACTTTTATCTTTCCAACAAGAAATTAATGAAATGGCAACGAATGCAATTAATAGTGTTCTTTTAAACATATGTATACGCTTTAGTTAATGGTGCGGCAAATATACATAATCTGTTCCCTTTTATTTATTGGCAAATACAACCCGTACCACGCCCACTGGCTAAAATTAGGGTAGTTACTACTCTTGTTCTTGACATTTTTGATTTAAAAATTTTTGATCGGTAAGATTCAAGACCATTGGGGTAATACTTGTTTTACCTTGCTTTACGGCCCACCGATCAGATTCTTTTTCCTCGGGCTCTAGGGGAGTGACCGTAAACCAAAAATGTTCTCTTCCCATTGGGTCTTTATTCGCCAATATTTTACCGTCGTATTGCCGTACAGACTGACTTGTCCATAATATTTCACCATCTGGATGCTGAGGGAAATTGATATTCAACAATTTTAATTCTTTTTCATGTACAACCTCATCCAAAGCATTCTTAGTAAAGGGTTCCAACATTTTAAAATCTGGTTCATCTTTAGCTATAGATATACTCAAAGCGATACCCCGAACGCCAAAAAGTACAGCCTGCCTAGCCGCTGAGAGCGTACCTGAATGCCATGCGGAATTACCTAAATTTGCACCAATATTAATACCGGAAAGTACAAGTTCTATACCTTCGAATAAATGCAGCCCAAGTGCCACACAATCCGCAGGGGTACCTGCTACCCTGTACGCTTCTATACCTTCAAAATGGATTGGCGATTTTTTATACGTTATGGGTTTACCCGAAGTTATGGCCTGCCCCATAGAAGACTGTTCTATATCTGGCGCCATTACGATTACCTCCCCATATTGTGAAGCAACCTTTGCAAGACTAGAGAGTCCTGGGCTATAGATACCATCGTCATTTGTTACCAATATCTTCATATTCTAGTATTTAAAATTTGTTAATTAGAATCTTTCAAAAACCTCATTTCAATTTACCAAATAATATACTTTTTACATTTCACTAACCTGAATTGCATCAACATTTCTTTTAAATGAAGCAATAACTGAACTGAACAATACGGAAATTTCTATGTAGGATAGCATCCTCTCCGCTATAGAGTTAGGTTGTATATCTCAGTTACTAATTTGACCTAAAAAATGAAAAAAGCACAATTAGTTCATAACCCATCATCAGGAGATGGTAGTCATACCAATGAGGAAGTAGTGGCCCAGGTTGAAAACAACGGTTTTAAGGCAACATATATATCTACAAAAGATGACGTCACTTGGCAAAAATTTCAATTTGGGGAAATGGAAAATATATTCATTGCCGGAGGAGATGGTACGGTCACTAAAATAATGGAAAAATTATTGAACGAAATACCCGATCAAAAAGTGCTGTTACATGTATTGCCACACGGAACTGCTAACAATATTGCCAAAACGCTTCAAGCAACAACCATCATTGAACAACATTCTATCAAAGATGAAAAAAAGACTAAAAATTTTGATTGCGGAGTAATTAAGGGCGCACCTTCAAAGTTTTTCTTTGAAAGTTTAGGTATCGGAGTTTTTCCGGCATTAATTACTCTAATGAAACAAATAAAAACATCTGATAATCCTTCAAAAAAACTGAAACGATCGTTAGATGAACTGATTGGCATTGTGCAGAATTTCGAAGCCATTGAAACTAGTATTGAGGTAGACGGATTGACATTGGAAGGTTCGTTTATTCTGATAGAGCTTATGAATATTAAATATTTAGGACCCAACTTACATTTAGCGCCCAACGCTGATCCCGGTGACGGATATTTTGAACTTGTTCTAATAACGGAAGAAAAACGTGCTGAATTTTTACATTATTTAATGGCATTATCAAATGGATCAGAGGCAAAAAGTAATATAGAAACATTTGCAAAAACCATACGAGTACAAGCATTGAAAATGAAGTGTATCTACAACAAACTTCATATTGACGATACTGTGGTAGATAACTGTAGTAACCATATACTAGAAATTAAAATACGGCAAAACTGCCTACAATTTTCAAAAATCCCTTTTGAGTAATATTAAATCGAAAATGTTTATGCGTTAGGTATAATGACAAAGCCACCATCATTATTCAGCTATAAATAGCGATTTTGCAAAAGTTTTTTATAAAAAATGGAACGATTATTCAGTTCCTTTTTCATTACGTAAATTTATAGGTCAATAGATTCATAGTTTTCTAACCATCTTGATTATCGACCGCAAAAGAGATTTTCGCATTTACCCCATATGAGGTAATGGCATCATTTTCTACTTTAACATTCACTTCCATGAAATATATAAATTGTATATTCTTTACACTTCATGAAGCTTCTATAACGACATTTACCTCTGCGTCATCAAAACTGTTTATTGATGTTGCCATAACTTCTTTTATCTAATCAATTTTCATTTTACACTTAATTTTAATTCCACAATACGTCTAACTTGTTAGACTTTTACTTACATAAACTTAAGCAGTCAAATCACTAAGGATCAATGCAAAACCTTGAATATTTACCACTTCCCTAAGCTACTGTACACTAGCCCATTATTGACTTATTAAAATACCTCTTACGCAAAAAAATATTAAAATATGCTCACCGTTAAAATCAAGTTGAAATACTGATATAAGGTATATTATCAGATTTAATACACACTACTTATACTCCGTTAAAACCTTGGCTACCTGCAATACATCTGGATAAGAAATTTCTGTTTGTTTAGCCAAAGGAAAGGGTTGTTGCCCAGGTCTATTTACAAAGGCTGCCCGCCAGCCTGCCCATTGTGCACCGGCCACATCCCAGCCATGGGCGGCAATCAACATGCACTCATTGGGTAGTATGCCCATTTTTTGGGCTCCCCAAGTATAGGTTTCCGTAAATGGTTTAAATTTGCCGGTTTCCTCAACACTCAAAAGCTCATCAAAATACTCGGTTAGCCCGGCATGTTCAAATTGCTTCTTTAATAAGGTCTTAGAAGAATTGGTAAACGCTACCAACTTATATTCTGCCGCTTTTAGCTTTGTAAGCGCCTCTTTTACTTCTGGGTGTGCAGGTAAATTACTGATAGACTCGCCTATTAACCTACGAGCATTTTCTTTTGAAATTTCAATATTATGATTTGCCGCTACCATTTGTAATGCCGCCGCTCCAATATGACCGAACGGTTCATAAGTTCCACTGGCGGAAACTACCAATGAATATTGTAGCATGGTGGTAAACCAAAGCGGTAATAAATCTTCCCTACCGCCTAATGCATTACCTACTTCTTTTTTAACTGCGCTAAGATCCAATAGGGTTTCATTTACATCAAAGAACAAGACTTTAGGACGAATACCCTTTAATGACCCATCTACTATAGTTTTATGTATTTCCCTATTATTCATTTCCATTATACCTTTTTACTAAAGATATATGAAATGATCAATGAAAGCAAGGCAATAACGGCTGCCGTCTGTTCACCATCACCTACCATTATATGCGCAAAAAATGCCAGTACAACGGCAAAGAAAAATGCGGCATACGCCCATTCTTTAATCAAGTAAAATTTTGGATTCCAAATAGCGAACAAGCCTATTAGTTTAGCCGTAGCGTACGGATAAATTAAATAGGTTGGGTAACCCAAACTTTGAAAAGCCGTTTTCACGTAATCATGATTAAAAAAATACATGCTTGCAGAAAATAGCATTACCAAGGTAAAAATACCTGTGGCTATGTAGTATATAATTTTATTTGAAATATTCATGATTCAAAAATTTATATGGTTTATTCGGAAATAAGTTCTCCCAGTATTTGCTTAAAAGTAGCAACAGGTTGAGCTCCCGTTACGGCACTTTTCATGTTAAAAACTATAGTAGGTACTGAATTTACACCCAAATTCTTCCATTCGCCCTGCTTGTTTCGGACTTCATATCTTGCCGCTTCACTATCAAGTTTTGTCAGTGCTTCATCTGCATTTAAACCAACATCCAGTAACGCTTGCTTTAAAACATCTTTATCAGATACATCTTTTCGCTCACCAAAAAACGAATTCATTAGTCGCAATTTCAGTTCGGTCTGTTTATCAAAATCTTTGGCATATTCCAATAGCACATGAGCATCAAAAGTGTTTGCCATACGCATACCTTCAAAATAGTCGAATTTGAATCCTAGTTCTTCTCCGATATCTGTCATGTTTTCACGCGATTCCTGTTGCTGTTCTAAGGTAGAACCATACTTTTCTGTAATATGTTCGGTCAGATCTTGACCTTCTGGCGGCATACCCGGATTCAGTTCAAACGGTTGCCATTCAATTTCAACTTGGTCTTTAATTCCTAGTTCTTCAATTGCTTTTTCCAAACGTTTATACCCAATGGCGCACCAAGGGCATACTACATCAGATACAATATCTATTTTCAATTTCTCTTTCATCACTTAAAATGTAATCAAATTACTAATTTGAATTTCACCTTGCACATTACTATAGTTCTTGACATCCGTAGCAAATGTTGCCGCATGCGGACCAAAAGCAGCTTGAAAAGAAGCTACATCATCAAATTTTAAATGAGCAATGGCTACGTATGGTGCAGCATCGCCCGGTGCTCTGCCACCAACACCTAAATCCAATTCCAATTCTTTCAATGCACTGCCCACTAGTTTTTGAACCATTGGCAAGTGTGTGTTCTTATAATATTCCGTGTCGAACTTTACGCCTTCGCTATTTGGATACATTACGGATACTTTTATCATGTTGTTTGTTATTTAAGTTGATAAATAAAGATAGCCAATCTTTTATGTCAAGATCAGCTACCTAATTTAATTCAGTTTTCTGCCAAAATTTGACGTATCATTTGATTGGTGAATCCCCATTCGTTATCGTACCAGGTCATCACTTTCAACAAATCGCCATCTACTACTCTGGTCATCCCCAAATCTACGGTAGACGCATGCGGATTCTTTACAATATCCGACGAAACCAAAGGCTGATCTGTAGTATCCAAAATATTCTTATACCTATCCGTAGCCGCTTCCTCTTTAAAAATAGCATTTACTTCTTCAGGGGTTACTTCACGTTCGGTAACAAAAGTTAGGTCTGACATTGACCCAACAGGAATTGGCACACGTAGGGCAACACCATCAAACTTACCGGCAAATTCCGGTAATGCCTTTGTCGTTGCAATTGCCGCACCTGTTGACGTAGGTACAATATTAGCTGCACCCGCGCGACCCATTCTCAAATTCTTCTGTGAAGGTGCATCTACAATACCTTGAGAGGCAGTATAGGCATGCACGGTAGTCATTATGGCTTTTTTAATACCCACTCTACGCCCCAAGATTTCTACAACCGGGCTAATGTTATTGGTGGTACAACTGGCACATGAGAAAATATTCGTTTCACCTGCATCCGTATTTACACCATGTACAACCGTTGGTATATCTTCACTTTTAGTTGGTGCAGATATAATTACGGATTTAGCGCCCGCTTTAATATGCTTTTTGGCATCTTCACTCTTGGTAAAAAAACCGGTACTTTCAATTACAACATCAATTTCGTGTTCTGCCCAAGGCAAATCTTCAGGATTGCGTTGTGAATTATATTGAATTTTCTTTCCGTCTATAATCAAATTGTTCTCATCATGCGAAACCTCTTTTTCATAAATTCCATAAACCGAATCATACTTTAATAAATAAGCTATATTCTCTATGGAAACAATGTCGTTTACCGCTACTAAGTCTAACTCTGGATTATCCAAAATTACTTTTAAAGAAGCGCGACCTATACGCCCCATTCCGTTTATTGCTATTTTTTTCATTTTGATGTATTTAGTTTATTAAAATTAAATAGCCCTCTGCCTTAAGACAGAAGGCTATCAACAATCAATCAACAAATGGTTTCGGGGAACTTGAAACCAAATTATTTAGACCATTCAAATTTCTTGAAAGGTTCATCTACTGGTGTATGTGCAATATGATTTGTATAGTTACTGATTACCTTTTGTGATAATCCTAGGATAATTTCCAATACTTGTTGCTCACCATAACCTGCAGCGTAAAAAGCATCAAGGTCCTCTTGTGTTACATTACCACGGTTACGCACAATGGTCAAAGTCATTGTTCTTAAGGCCTCTAATTTTGCATCGGCCAACGGTGTTTCATTACGTAATGCTTCTGTAATGGCATCATCAACTTTCATCATTTTGGCGATACCAGTATGTGCCGGTACACAGTAGTGACATGCATGCTCTACGTTTATCGTTTGCCAAACCACGGTCAATTCTTCTTCATTGAAAGAAGTTTCAGTAAATAATTGGTGTAACGTTTGGTATGCTTCCAAAATTTTTGGTGATGCCGCCAATACCCCGTGAAGACCAGGAATCATTCCAAATGACTTTTGAGAATTTTCTAATAATGGCTTACTACCTTCAGGTGCAGATTCAATGTTGTGTACTTTTAAAGTTGTCATACTCTTTCTAATTTTAATATTTATTATAGTTATGTTAAATCTAAGCAATCGCTTAGTTATTGTTCAAAAAAAATGCTACAAGTGTAAAAACGTAATTTTAATAATGCCCTTTAATTCCTCCTCACTAAATACTTTAGATGAAATGGACAAACCTAAAAGAGCGTTCATTAAATAGTCTGCTTGCGCTTCTATTTCTTTTACATCCCTTTGGTCGTCTTGTTTTAGATTCCTTACAAACAATTTTCTAATATTTAATGAAAACCGTTTTAATGCGGCCATGATTACCGGATTAGTATCTTCTTTGATTTCATTTACCGTATTGGTCACCAAGCAACCTTTAAAAATGGCTCCTTCCCTTGAGAAATCTAGAAAATCCAAAAAATAATCTTTAATACCCTCTACCCCATTAGTAGAGTTTTCCAAGATATTTGTTATGGACTTGATCTTTGCATTATACAGTTTAATGCTCTCTAGAAAAACACCCTCTTTATTCTTAAAACTGGCATAAATGGAAAACTGATTAATACCCATTTCTTTCTCCAACATACGAACGGAAGTACTTTCATAGCCATTACGCCAGAACAGACGCATAGCCTTTTCTATGACCTCAGCTTCGTTATATTGTTTTTTACGTGCCATTAATTCTAATTACATTACAAAGCTAAGCAAGTGCTTTGTTATAAAAAAATATTTAACTTTTTTAAAAAAATAATATTACAACTTAATTGAAATCTTCATAAGATAATGCAATATCCACCGTGGTAATTGTTTTAGAATTGGTGGCTGAAATAGTTTTCACGGCATATCTAAGGGGATTACTATCTTCAATATGAAAACTAACTGAACTTGATTGATTTTTATCTAACCACACCGTTCTTTCTGTGGTAGTTTTCAATGATGGATGCTTTTCAATGTCACCACCGGAAAACTGCGTAAAAATCAAAATGGATTCCTCAAAAACATCTGTAGTTGTAATTTTTAAATTTACCGGATAAAGCTGTAATGCATCAAGGTTTAGTTCTTCTGTAGCTCCTATATTTTCATCCTTTATAACCTCCCGTATACTAGTAAAAGATATATCCTCTTTTAAAGAAATATGTAAATCATAAATCATTCCCTTGCCAGAAGTCTCAAAAGTAATTTTATAATTACCCTCACTATCTGTAATGGTAGAATCTAAATACCCCTTAAAATTATAATTAGTACCTGAAAAGGTTCCTTGTCGAATACTTTCACCAATTTTTATTTTAATATTCTTAATAGGTATTTCATTTATAGTATCGTATACACGACCAAAAACTGTCGTCTCGATACCTGCTTCAAGAGATTCCTCCTCGCAACTACATAAGACCGACAATAAAACCAGCAATAATAATAGTCTTTTCACGCAGTAAATAATTAATTTAAATTCTACCCCTTTCGTATAATCTTATCAATATTACCCGCTAAATACATATGGTCACTGGCAGAGTTTTTACGAAGTACGTTTGTCATTAATACTACCATATACCTACAATTATCCGGGTGTTCAACAATGATGACCGAGTTCATGAAATTGGTAACGTTGCCCATGTATTTTCCGCATGCCTCCCCATTACTTCTATCGCATTTGTACAAAGAGCCCGACTTAAAATATACAGCGGCTTCTTTCAATGCCGGTGACTGTGCGTAGCGAATTCTACGATCGGTCATATACATTAATCGTTTCATCTCTAAGCTTGATGCTTCATCTACCACCTTACCCTGTTCCAATTGAACCAAGAATTTCATTAGACCCTGTGGTGAACCTATACTACCGCCTTTATCGCCCACATAGGTATTTGCACCTCTAGTGAAGAAACTACCCAACCGCCATTCATCTGATGTAATGCCCAATTCACGTAAAGGCAGATTAACCACATCATTACTCAAATCTGTCAGCTCTTTTTTAGGAGTTTCCTTAAAGTAAGTATCCGCCTCTTCTTGTGTCAGCTCAGGATACTTTTCACCAAATGCTGCCATTAACAGCGCCTCTCTCCATACTATACTTGCCGCACCGTTGTTACTTACAGATAGCATATGATCTGCCCATTCATATAAAGAGAACACATCGCTGGCAATTACTTGACGTTTTACCAAGGTATTCTTTTCAATATTATAGATAGGAATGGTATGTTCATCCGTTAAGCCCCAAACTCCGGCTTTAACGGATTTATTCTTTAGTAGCTCCGTTCTTTTTTCAAATGAATCTGGGTAAATTTTTTCCAACTGTGTGAATAAGCCCAATAATACAGCCAACTTACCTACAGAACCTGGCTGATAGCCTGCGGTCTCATTTCGTTCTGCGTAGCGAACATTTTCTGGGTCCGATATATCTAAAACCGTTAACGAATAACTTTTATCCAAACCACGAAACAAGGCACTGATCTCCTTCTGAAAATCTGCATCTACCTGCATTAGACCCATTGCGCTATCATTCTTTCTTGACAGCAAGTTCAATTGAATATCGTTGTACGATTTCATAGCACCGACAGGTAAAGCCGATGCATCCTTAATCTCTCCGCTCTTGATCAGCTCCAATCGTTTTAAGCGTTTAATGCCAGTGCGCTCGTAACCATCAATTGGGTAATATTTGTATGTTGTAAAGGCGGATGCACTTACAACTACGATTAACAATACTATAATTTTCTTCATACTTATATCTAAACCAACTTTTAAAAATTATTATATGTAACATCTGAATTACAAGCCATAAAAACAAGAAAACACATGGCTAACAAACAAACCAATTTCTATTCATATCATATTTTTGTACTCAGCGAAATTTCTTTTGCCGTATTAATTTTTGGGGTGATGGATTCCAGATACCCAGAACTCAACGCTTTTTTATTTTCAACAAACGGTCTTATTTGAAACAACCATAATTTGTCTTCCTTAAAACCTAATTCCACATCATAAGCACCCTCATAATCCGAATTTGTTTCTTTTGGCATTGTTTCTCTAATGGTCTTTGCCAAGGTTTTAATATCCGCCATGTTCTTTTCATTCAAAACCCTATGCTCAAAAGTGGCTATTTTTTTGCCCGTACCACCTGTGGCGGGAAGCGTATTGTATAAGGCTTCACGCGCAGGAGCCAATAAGCGATATCCGTTATCACTATAGATTGTATATGTTTCCGCTGACTGCCCATCAACAGCACCACCCGCACCTCTACTAAATGCAACGGTCAAGTCTTTATCATTACCTGAATTAATCCCCTTTGTAATCAATACGCCCGAGTAATCTACATCTACACTTGGGATCACCAAAATGGAAGGAAATACATTCTCTGGATTCAACAAATACACTTGGCGCCATTTAAAACTTCGCTCTGTATATGGCGATGCCCAAACATCTTTAATACCCTCAATAATCTTTTCTTTGTCCAACACGTTGAATAAAGTCAAGTTTAGTCCGGCACCGGTGAACTCCTTTAAATCTTCCATATTGGTATCACTACGTAAGAATACAGGAACCTTACCAAACTCAGCACCAAGAACCGATTTAAATTTAGTCTCCAATTGATTTTTAAAATCTTCTTTTAAAGGCATTTTTTTAATTGCCGTTCTTAGCGTCTCCAATTGTCTTAATTGATAATTTTCAACTTCGGGTTCAGGCATATCTGTACCTCTCATGCGCTCAGCCTCTTTAAACATACTATTTAAAAACTCCCAATACGAAGTATTTTCGCCAGGCATGGTTTGATCCATATGATCTTTAAAGATCCCGAAAGGTATTACCAACCCCTCTACCACTTGCTCTGGAAACATCTTTTTCAACTGACCAAGGTTAGCAGCTTTTGGTCCGCATAAGGCACCAGAATCACTCGCATCAACATCTCGCATGTTCAGCACATCTGTAGTACCTAATTGAATTTTCTCAACTGGCACTTCTATCTTATCGGTATTTCGTTCTTTCTTTAGGAACAGTCCGCGTTCCTGATCTGTCATTTGCGCTTCTGCTTTTAAGATCACGTTCCCTTTATTTGAAACCGCATAAAATACACGGTCACCATCATACTTCTTTAAACTCTGAAGATTCTGATCAGATAGGGCGGCATTGGGTATACCTAAATTACGCGCCAATAATTGTACGTGCGATACCATATTACCTTCAGCCACAGTGGCAATACCTGCCACAGGTTTTAGGTCTGACGGAGAGCGCTGAAAAATATAAATTTTATCTGCCGATACCTCAATATCTTCAGATGAGCCATCTACTACCACCAATTCACCAAAGGCATAACCAGGGTTCAAGCCCCTGAAGGTACTTTGATTGGTAATATCCATAACTTTATTGGTCAAAGCGGATTCTTTAGATATAAAATCGCCCAACTGCCCTACACTTTGCCCCAAATGCAAAGCAATGGAACCTCTAATTCTATCATCTATAAATGCATATGATTTAGGCTCAAAAGCCGTATACGTATTTACTACTTCTTGATAATTGGCTTTAACTGTCGCCGCGCTCCACTCCACGGCAGATCTTGCAGTTTCTAGTACTTGTGTCAATTCTGCCAAAGTCAATTTACTTTCACCAAATTTACTGAGCGTACCAGAAATCTGCTCCCACTCCCACAATTCTAAATAGCCGGCACCCACAGATGCCGTGGTCAATGCACATATTTTTTCTAACTGACCACTAACTGTATCGGGCTCCCAATTAGGCGCGTTTTGAAATAGCAACTCTTCTAACTTCAAAGAAATATCCAATAACTGCAAACGTGCCAAAGACCGCTTTTCTGTTAACAGATCTTCCCTGATATCTAAAAGTAATTGTGCCGTTTCATTCACAATATAGGACGGGTTGTCATTATCTGCCTTTGCATTTATAAAAGATTGTACTTTATCTCCCAATAAAGTCCCTTTTACCAACTTAGATGTGTTTAGCAACGCCTGAACATCAACCGGTTTAAAAAACGTATTCATCGTAGTTACCAATCCGTCTAATTTCTTAATTAAATCGGTTGTCAATGATTTTTGATGTTTCGTTTTAAAATCTACTACTTTTTGAATATCGGCTTTTTCCGGCTGACTATGGATCTTGGTTCTAAGGTCCATAAACGGTGTGTATATATCCGAGATTACCTTAGATTGGCTTCGCATTAATTGTGCAACATTATCATCACCGTTGTGGGGTATATCCTTTAAAGATTGGCGTATGAGATAAAAGTTATTGCGCAGAACTTTATCATCTGCCAAAATAGTTTTATAGAAATCGATTCCCCATGCCTCTTCGTCTTCTACCTGTACAGAGCCTCTATAGAACTGCCCTTTTTGATTGATCCAGCCATTATCTACCAATCGCAAATACTTATCCAATTGATACTGTTTTAAGCGCGAGTGGTTATGACCGGCATCCCACAGCTGATCAATATCCGTATATGCCAAAATTTGACCTAAATAAATATGATTGGTCTCACCCAAGGAGACCACTTCATCTTTATAACGGGCATGTTGCACGCCAGGACCAATATTATCCGGGCAGGGGTCTTTTGGTTGTCTAATACTACCATCCGTACAGAACCAACGAATATCTTTATACGGACCCCTTATATCCACCTTATATTTTTGAACCCATTGTTGAATATTATCAGTAGATACCCTGTCTTGCGAATAACCAAAATTAGATGCTAAAAAACACACTATGGTAACCAGCGTAAATTGTAGAGGAGATGTATAGTTTTTCAATGTATACTAATGTTTAATATAGTAAAGGTAGTACGTAATTTTTCTATTAAATAGTGTTATCCAAAAATATTTTACTTCATTATTCAAAAAATAGCGAACTGGTTTACAGCTATTTAACATTATAAAAATCTTTCATAATAAAATGATAAAATTAATCGTTATTCAACTAATTAGATTTCATTTGTATTCAGAATTTTAGACCTAAAAACAGGACTAAAATCAGGCAAAAAAATCGATAATTAACTTAACAAGAAAAAAATGAAATCACTATTAATTGTATTGTTCGTTTCCATTTCTACCTTGACCGCATACGGGCAAGACGAAAGCACTATGAACGCCACCTATGAAGGCTTCATAAATGGTACTTATGTGTTCACTGACGACGAAGGAGAGCGTGTTGAATTCAACAACGTTGCCAATGGCGTAAGTGCAAAGTACGACCTTAACAGCTCTAAGTTTGTAGGTAGACAGTTCTCTATTACTTTTACGATTGATCTAGAGATGGACGAGGATGATGAGGAAATTCAAGTAAGCACGATTACAAACTTGCTTATGCCCGAATAAAACACTTAAAGGACCTAAAAAGGTCCTTTTTTTATGCTATAAATTATAGACATCCATAAACGTAAAAAACACACTAAATAATAGCACTTCAAAGAGCCGAAACTTTTTCGTTTCTTTGTAATTCATAACAAAATATAAAATGACTTTACTTGGTATTGATGTAGGTGGTTCTGGAATTAAAGGAGCGTTAGTTAATTCTGAAACCGGAGAAATGATTTCAGAACGTTTTAGAATACCCACTCCCATACCCAGAACACCCGAGGCAATGTCAGATGTAATAGCCCAGATAGTAGCGCATTTTGACTACAAAGGCAAAGTGGGCTGTGGTTTCCCTACTATTATTAAAAACGGAATCTGTAAAGCCACAGGTAATCTAGATAAAAGTTGGTTAGGTGTTAATGTAGAAGAATTACTGGAAAAGAAAACCGGATTGGATTTTACCGTAATCAATGATGCCGATGCTGCTGGATACGCTACTATGAACTATGGTACCGGTAAAGGAGAAAAAGGTTTTGTAGTAATGATTACCATTGGTACCGGCTTAGGAAGTGGCGCATTTCTTGACGGAAGATTGATTCCTAATTTTGAGCTAGGACAAATTCCCTATAAAAAATATAGCAAAATTGAGAAATGGGCAGCGGGATCAGCCAAGGACCGTGAAGGACTCTCCTATAAAAAATGGGGCAAAAGATTCAACAAATTCTTAGAGTATGTAGAATTGATCGTATCTCCAGATTTAATAATACTTGGCGGCGGTGCCTCAAAGGACTTTAAAGAGTTCAAATCAAAAATAAAAATAGAGACCAGGGTCATACCTGCAGAATTACAGAACCACGCGGGTATTATAGGTGCCGCTGTTGCTTCACAATATAAAGCACAAAAAGTTTAGTGCTAGCAACCACATCGCAAAAAAAAATCCCAAAGGTAACTTTGGGATTTTTTATTTATTTTAATTAAGCTATATCCTTAATTCAAAATCTTAGCATCTGCCGGAGCATCAAAAAAGTCTTTTGGTAGATCATTCTCAAATGAGACATCGGTAAAATCAATTTTGGTTATATACTCACCAGGCTGATTACCTTCTACTGTCCAATACGTTTTAAATCCACCGGGCATAGTAATACCATCAACTTTTTGCTCACCAATAAATTCAGTGAATTTTTCTGGAGCATGACCACCGTCCTTAAAATATTCCGGGTAAGAAACAATGTATCTCATTACCGCAATTTTATTGCTTTCTTTATTCACGTAAAGAATATAGTAATCGTCCGGTGCATCGCCCGTGCCTGCATCAAAAGTTACTTTTACAACATTGTAGTCTTTATCTTTAAAGGTAGTAGGCTCCAATAGCTCTAAGTTCACTCCTTCGCCACTTAAAACAAACGGATGACCAACAAACCATAAGGGTGTCAACGCCCAGAATTTAGTATCATAGGCAAATGCCGTACTGTCCTTTGCCATGACCCAAGCCTTTTCACCTGTCCACCCAAATTTAGCCGAACTATCCGTAGCACTTGTATGTACCGCACGGTTGCTCCAAGTATCTACCGTTTGATAGCTATCTCTTGCCGTTTTCCCGTCTAAGGGCTGATAATTGAAACGAAAAGTTAGTGGACCATTGGTAAACCAAGTATCCAATCCGCCATGCGCTTCCATAGCATTCCATATAATTTTACCCGCCTCGGTTTCATTCAATCTATTTTTCGCTTTTTCAACTCTTGAATTTACCCATGAATCTGGGTAAGAAATAACGTTAGATTCCGCAACCACTTCTTTGGAAGCTTTATCAACTGATTTAGGAGTTTCTTTACAGGATACGATTACTGCAAAAACTGATAAAAGTGAAAATTTGTAAAGTAATTTCATAATTGTGTGCCGTTTATTTATTTCCCAGTAAAAATCATACGGCTTTATGATCTAAACTAGCGGTTTTACGTTCCTCATAATTCTCGGCAACCTTTTTATCCAATTCTTGGGGTGCTTCAAAGTTCAGGGTATTTTCCTTGAGTCGTTCTTCACCGCCAAAAATTACTTGAAGTTCTTTATTAAATAAACCTTCTAATGATCGCTCTGCTACATACTCAGGTGCATCCATTTTTCTACCTTTAAATTTCTGCATCATCTCGGTATCCGTAGCCGTTGGAAAAGCACAGGTAACCGATACTTTGAAAGGAGCCAATTCGCGCCTCATAGAATCTGAAAACTGACGAATTGCAGCTTTGGTACTACCATAAACAGCATAAAACGGCATTCCGATCAATCCTAATCCCGAAGAAATGTTTAGAATATATGCATCTTCAGATGACTTCAACAATGGAATACAGTACTTTGTCAACAACAGAACAGCGGTAAGGTTAACGGCAACTTGATCGTACAGATCTTCATCTTGTATATCCTCTAACGGACCAGCCGCAACTATACCTGCATTATTGATCAAAATATCCAGATGCCCCCATTTATCTTCTATACGGGCTGCGGCATCTCTCAATATTTCAATGTTGGCGACATCACCGGCTATTTTCATAAAGTTTACTTCAGGGTACTCCTCTGCTAATTGCTTGAGATTACTTTTATCACGAGCAATCACCGCTATATTGGTTACTCCCTCTTTTATAAGGCTTTGAACCATACATTTTCCAATTCCGCGAGTACCCCCTGTAATGAGTACATTTTTACCATTTAGTTGCATATTAATAAGTGTTTGAGTTGAGTTAAATTGCACTTTAAATTAGCTAAAAAATAGACTCTAAACGAAGAAAATTGCAGGATGAACCCATTATTAAGAAAGTAGGAAAATCTATCTTAAAATTTTGCGTTTTTCTTAATGAAATAGCTTTAATCAATTATAAAACCAATAGAAATTGATAAAATTAAATACGCACAGTTTCCCCTTAAGTATACAAATTAGAAAAGCCACCTAAATAGGTGGCTTTTACATAGTAAAGGAAAAAAGTCCTTAAGAAAAAAGAACTTTTATTTTAAGCTATTTTATTACGCTTACGCTCGTTCTCCGTTAAATAGATTTTACGTAAACGTAAAAATTTAGGAGTTACCTCAACATACTCATCTTTTTGAATATATTCTAAAGCTTCTTCCAATGAGAATTTTATAGCCGGTACGATCTTGGCTTTATCATCTGCACCTGAAGAACGTACGTTAGATAGTTTTTTAGTTTTGGTAATGTTCACGGTCATGTCATCTCCACGAGAGTTCTCACCAATTACCTGACCTTCATAAATATCTTCACCTGGATCAACAAAGAACTTACCTCTATCCTGTAATTTATCTATAGAATAAGGAATAGCCTTTCCTGTTTCCATAGAAACTAAAGAACCATTCTGTCTTTGTGGAATTTCACCTTTCATTGGTTGGTACTCTAAGAAACGGTGTGCCATAATAGCCTCACCCGCCGTAGCAGTCAACAATTGGTTACGAAGACCAATAATTCCTCTAGATGGTATAATGAACTCACATACCATACGATCGCCTTTAGCCTCCATACTGGTCATTTCACCTTTACGCATAGAAACCATTTCAACCGCTTTACCAGATACTGCTTCCGGTAAATCTATGGTCAATGCCTCAACAGGCTCACATTTTACACCATCGATCTCTTTTATAATAACTTGAGGCTGACCGATCTGTAATTCATACCCTTCACGACGCATGGTCTCAATTAAAACTGAAAGGTGTAATACACCACGACCGAATACCAAGAATTTATCCGCACTATCAGTTTCGTTTACACGTAACGCCAAGTTCTTTTCCAATTCTTTTTGAAGTCTGTCGTTGATATGACGAGAAGTAACGAACTTACCATCTTTACCAAAGAACGGACTGTCGTTAATGGTAAACAACATACTCATTGTTGGCTCATCTATAGCAATGGTCTTCAATGCCTCTGGATTTTCAAAATCAGCAACGGTATCACCAATTTCAAAACCTTCAACTCCTACCAAAGCACAAATATCACCCGTTTCAACTTCTTGTACCTTTTTACGGCCAAGACCTTCAAAAACGTACAATTCCTTTATTTTGGATTTCACAATGCTACCATCGCGCTTCACCAAAGAAATTTGCTGATTTTCTTTCAATGTACCTCTTTGCAATCTACCGATAGCGATTCTACCTGTAAATGAAGAGAAATCCAATGATGTAATCAACATTTGAGTGTTTCCTTCTTTTGGTTCAAAAGTAGGAATATGCTCAATTACCATATCTAACAATGGCTCAATGTTCTCAGTTTCATTTTGCCAGTCGGTACTCATCCAGTTGTTCTTTGCAGAACCGTATACTGTAGGGAAATCTAACTGCCATTCTTCTGCACCAAGCTCGAACATCAAATCGAAAACTTTTTCATGCACCTCTTCTGGAGTACAGTTTTCCTTATCTACCTTATTAATTACCAAGCATGGCTTTAAACCTAGATCAATTGCTTTTTGTAATACAAAACGTGTTTGTGGCATGGGACCTTCAAAAGCATCAACCAATAACAAAACACCATCGGCCATGTTCAATACACGCTCTACTTCACCACCAAAATCGGCGTGACCAGGAGTATCTATTATATTTATCTTAGTATCCTTATATACAACGGAAACGTTCTTGGATGTAATGGTAATACCACGCTCTCTTTCCAAGTCGTTATTATCCAAAATTAAATCACCTGTATTCTCGTTTTCACGAAACAAGCTACAGTGGTACATTATTTTGTCTACCAAGGTGGTCTTACCGTGGTCAACGTGCGCAATGATCGCAATATTCTTTGTAGTAGTGGACATAAGGTCTTATTTAAGCGTGCAAAGATACTTTAAATATTTATAGCTACACTTAAACTTATGTTATTTTTATCTTATTGATTTTGAGAGAGTTCCCTTATGGGTATACTACTTTTTTCTACCACCTACAATCCAACCAAGTCTAACATCTATTAAAATACCTGCATCCTTATAAAAATCATCAACAAAAATACCGGGACCAAAAGCCAAGCCCCAATAGAATCCTTTTCTGTAAGTACGCTGAATACCATATACTAAAGCACCGTTATAAAAATAATCCGAGGCGTATTCCAAATCACCAATTATTGGCGTACCCAATTGAAGTTGATTTAAAAATGCAATATAGTTACCCGAGTTGCCAGATATATTCTTTCCTTTATTTAATCTTCTATTAAAATTTATGTATTGCCTTACATCTGCTTCTACGCCAGGATATAATCCAAACCTGGTCTCCCTATCTGTACCGCCGTTAAGTGCAAATCCTAAGAACGCCTCTAAATTCAAAGTAGTTTTATCAGCAACCCCTAGTTCATAAGATATCCCTGGTGCTAAGGCATTAACTTTAAAAAGTCCGTCTTCCACATGCTTAACAGATTGTGCATTCAAATAAAAAGCGGATAATAGAATAACGGATAAAAAAATGGTTTTTTTCATAATGTAGATTGATTGGATTTTATGCGGGATGTATATCAAATACCAGACCAAATCAATCAAAAGTGGGCTTTCTGGATTTTCTTTTGGTAGCTTATTGTTAATCTTCTAACAAAGGTGTTGTTGCAGAAGTATGCGGTATAAATACAACGGCATCGAACATGCTCAAAAGCGATGCATCATAATAATCATTTTTAGTTTCCTTCGTGTACCCCAAGAGTTTGAGTTTTCCAAAAACCTCTTTTCCAGGAAGCCCTTTATTAATATCAAAAGATTCAATAAAAAAAGGTGATGCGCTAATCTTATTAAAAACCTGCTCCCATGAAGTATCTGGTTGAAATGTAATCACTTCTTTCAATAATTTATCTGAATAGTCGTGATCATCATAAATAAAATTATTCTCTATATAAGTGTAACTACCCTCTAGAGAACACAGACCAATAGAATAATAATCTTTTCCAAATTTTTCCTTAAGTTGATTCCCCATTAAACCAATTTCATTATCAATAATTACATCATTACTAATATGCGCATTGTGAGCCCAAACAATTATTTTTTCATTGTTATTCTCTGCCAGAAATGTAACTCTTTCCGCCATTATTTCATCCCGAGATTTGATTGGTTTTCCATTCTCTATTAACCAATAATTTAGAAAGCTATTCTTGGCGTTATGTATTAATTCATTTAGTCTGGCGGTTTGCAATCCGTTTTCATATAAATATTTATCAATTGAAAGTAGGGATTGATAAACACCACTCCCAATCTTGAATCTATTTCTGTCATTTTCTCCATAATACTTTTCTACAATTGACAAGTATTCTTTACTTCGTCTAGCTATTTCTATATCAGATTGTAAAGCTAGTTCGCTCCCAATCAAATCATGAATTAACCAATATGAATCATCACAACCCTTAAATTTTACCCCCATTGCTATACCTTCAAATTTTAACCAGTCTAAAAACTCCTTCATTTCTTGCGTATGGTAAATTGAAAGTAAATAACTATGAATCAACTCATTCATTGGGGTAGACTTTAGATTTTTCGACAGCACTTCAATATCGTCAAACGGACTCTCAAGAATTATGGTCTTAAAACCTTTATTTTTTATCAAAGCCTTAGTTAAAGCAGCTCGAAACTTGTAAAATTCAGCCGTTCCATGCGTGTCTTCACCTATGGACACTATTCTTTTATTCTCAACAATATTAATTAATGGAATTAAACTGGCACCTTGTGAAAAATCATCTTCAAAAGTCAAATTCATCTTGTAATTATCAAAGATAGTCACCAACTCAGGTTCAACATTTTCAAGTTGTTGAAATTGCTCAATTTCATCCATTACCTGAATATTTTGTCCATCGATTGTAACCTTAAAATCATCAAACCAAGCTGTACCTTTCCCTTGTAAAATTCCTCCAACAAAAATATTTTTCGCATTATTCATAAATGGTAATGATATAGAATACTCTTGCCAATCAGTTGTTCCTTCAATCCCCTTCTTATGACTGTTTTCAAGTTGAATCATTTGATTTAGACCATCAATACGCATGATTAAACCCGCGTAACCTTTTTTCACTTTCTCCGTTTTAATCTTTCCAGATAACTGTATACTATCTCCTTTATAAAAAGAAGGGATTTTATAAATTACACAACCAAAATCACCTCCTTTATCGGAAACAACTTTACCTACGTAATTTTCATTATCTAATTTAACCGCCTTAGAAAATTCATAGAATCCCCATTTAGCCCAACCTTCTGCATTTTTAGTTTCTTCATTGTACTTGTCAAAATTTAAATTAAACTTGTTAATACCAGATTGTGCAATACTTGAATATGAAGCACAAAGAAGCATCATTACAAAAAAACATATGGATTTCATTAATTATGTTTTAAAAATTTAGCTAGTTAAGAATGTAATATGAATGTTGTAATAATCAATCAAAAGTGGGCTTTCTAGATTTTCTTTTGGTAGCGACCCATCCAAAGGTCACATTAAGCAAAAAGCCATGACCGCTATCTAAAGTTTTTGAATCAAAATAGCCATAACCCACTTCTGCATTTACATTGAAACCTTTTCTGTTGGTTCGCTGAATACCGTATACTCCGCCATAGAATGCAAAGGCATAATCACTATTTCCGTCAGAGATATTATCTGTAAACTGTACAGGCTCCCAAAAAATACTACGCGCAGGACCTATATAATTTGCAGAATTTCCAACAATATTCTTATTGACATCTAAACGCTCTTGAAAATTATGGTAATATCTAATTCTGGTATGCCATGCATAACCCAAAGCATAGCCTTCTTGGTATCTTGCAAATGCCGGAGTAAAACTTGTAGAAGCACTTACATTTTTAAATAACCCTAGCTCGTACCTAATACCTGGTCCCAATAGATTAATGGTGAATTGATGACGCTCTAGATTGATGAGTCCGTTACCTTTTTCCGAGAAATCCCTTATTTGTGCATTTGACAAGGAAACTGATAAGAACAGTAAAACAAGTGTGATTTTTTTCATGTAGATTGATTGATGTTACAACTAAAACTACAAGATTAAAAAAAGGTAAACACTTGATTTAAAGAAATATTAAGAAAAAAGGTAAGATATTACCTACCCACACACCAACGTTTCTCACTGATGATCCAGCCAATATTTAAGTTGGCAACCGGATAGATTCCGCCCTCAAACTGCCCAGCGTAATAGCCCGCACCAACATCTACCGAAAAATTAAAACCACTATCATAACTACGCTGCAAACCTGTTACCAAACCTCCGTACCCAAAAGCACCTTTTACATTTTCATTGGCAATAGTTCTAGGACTTGGAAAAAACACCGCTGCAGCCGGTGCTATGTAATTGGCAGAGTTGCCATAAATCTGTCTTCTATTGCGTTGTCGTTTTTCAAAGTTGTAATAATATCTATACTGAGCGGCAACTGCCGGAAAAACACCCAATTCATCATAAACATCTGGCAACAATGGATCTAATGCCACTTGAATACCAGCTTTAATATCAAAAGTAGTATTGGCACCCAATGCCATTTCATACTCTAGACCGGGATTTATAAGGTTGATCTTTACTTGCCTGAGCTCACAATTTTTACCAAATTGAGCATGTATATTAGATGCAACAAACGCCAGCACTGTTAATAAAGTAAATTGTTTGATCTTCATTCAGATTTTTGATTTCGACAATCTTATCCTAATAGAACAGTAAGCTTCTTAAAATAGTATCTTTGTTTAAAAATATTCGACGAATGAACCTATCTCTTATACCCCAAATAAAACATACGGACAGTAACAACTTTTTTCTCCTCTCTGGACCCTGTGCCATTGAAGGTGAAGATATGGCATTGCGCATTGCAGAGCATATTGTGACCATTACCGATGAGCTTAAAATACCTTATGTATTTAAAGGAAGTTTTAAAAAAGCCAACCGTAGTAGGCTGGATTCGTTTACGGGCATTGGAGATGAAAAGGCTCTAAAAATTTTACGTAAGGTTTCTGAAACCTTTAAAGTCCCCAC
The DNA here is from genome assembly GCF_001447995.1 of Maribacter dokdonensis DSW-8. Taxonomy (NCBI): domain Bacteria; kingdom Pseudomonadati; phylum Bacteroidota; class Flavobacteriia; order Flavobacteriales; family Flavobacteriaceae; genus Maribacter; species Maribacter dokdonensis. Next base: position 1,572,143 of record NZ_LDPE01000001.1, read on the forward strand.
GGTTACCGATATACATACAGAACAAGATGCCGCTATGGCTGCCGAATATGTAGACGTATTGCAAATACCTGCATTTTTAGCCCGCCAGACCGATTTAGTTGTTGCCGCTGCCCAAACTGGAAAAACGGTCAACATAAAGAAAGGGCAATTTATGAGCCCGGAAAGTATGAAGCATGCCGTAAATAAAGTTACCGAAACCGGAAACGAGCAAGCTATCATCACCGATCGTGGAACCATGTTCGGTTACCAAGATATGATCGTAGATTTTAGAGGTGTACCTACCATGAAACAATTTGCTCCCGTGGTATTAGATGTAACCCATTCTTTACAACAACCCAATCAATCTTCTGGCGTAACTGGTGGTAGACCAGCTTTGATCGGCACCATGGCTCGCGCTGGTGTTGCTGCAGGAGTTGACGGACTATTCATTGAAACGCATTTTGATTGTGCCAATGCCAAGAGTGATGGTGCCAATATGTTAGACTTAGGATTAATGAAAAAGCTGTTGACAGATTTAGTGGCGTTAAGAGCTGTTGTTAATGAGTTTTAGTATTTTTTTCTATCAGTAAACATTATTAATGACCGAAGAAGATATAGTCAGAGGGTTTTGGTTTTTTAATCCAGAAAAAGAATGGCCTCCTAAAAAGGTTACAAAGCTTGATGAGTATAATGGAGGTGATAAATTAAATTTAGATATTACCCAACAGACAAATCTAAGTGCTTACCAACAAACAAAGTTAGTTGACAAATGGTGTGATACCCTACCCAAACTATCAAAAGTAAAATACCTTTGGTTTACTTCTAAAGTAAACCAAAAAACTTTTGACACAGTTTGCAAAATGCCAAATCTAGAAGGCATATGGATTAAATGGAGTAGTATAAAAACCATTGAGAGAATGGTAAAAATAAAATCATTGAAGCATTTTCATCTTGGCAGTTCTTCACAAATTGAAAGTATTACGTGTTTAGCAGATATGAATTCTTTAATAACATTAGAACTTGAGCACATTAAAAAAATCAATGAATTTGAACCGATTTCTAAATGCTTGAAACTAGAAGGTCTTGCAATTGAAGGGAGTATGTGGTCAACTCAAGAAATAAAGAATTTAAAACCGATTGAAAAGTTAAAGAACCTCAAATATTTGTCTTTAATGAATACTAAAGTTCTGGATGCTTCATTAAAACCCTTATTAAAATTAGAAGAACTAAAAAGATTTGATTCATCTTTGAACTTACCTTCTCAGGAGATTACTAGTTTAAAAAAAATAAAAACACTAGAATTCGGTAATGTCCCAGCGGAATATTTAGATGTTAAAATACAAGTTAGAAATAAACTAAAATGGATAAAATAAAACTGACATCAATTATTCTACTATTATTTTCTATAGAATGTTTTAGTCAACAAACAGGAAGTACCAGAATGACACAAACTGTAGTTACTAATGGAATTGGGATAGGTAGCGCACTTGCTATTGTAATTTCATGGGACAGAAACAAATCAATTCTGTATGCGCTATTACACGGAATCTTGGGCTGGTTTTATGTAATTTACTACATTATAGTTAGAGAAAAATAGTGAAATCTAACTATTAAATAAGGTTTATAGTACTAAACATTTACAATCAAAGTAAATCCTTTTGCTTATAAAACCCATTTTTACGAACGGAATAAGCATCTTGTAAAACATCAACTAAAATATCGTTATCTATTTCCTCTAAGGTAGTGTAACGTAATGAACGTACTACTTTTCTGTTTTCAGAAACTAGTACGTTCAAATGTTTGGTAAGGTGAGCAGAATTCCAAAAAGCAATATCTACAAACTTTTTTTTATGATTTGCATTTAAATAACAAATGGGAGATTTCCCAATGTAAAAACAAGGTATATTCCACTTAAATTTTAGTTCAACACCTGGTAAGGTTGTTTCGATCATCATTTGTAGATGCATTAAAATACCTTTGTACGGTTCCGGTTGGTTATAAATATAGTGCTCTGCTGGGTTCATATCTCTATCAATTACATTAAGATATCGCACGAATACGACTATGAATTCTAATCAAATATATAATTTTGCCACTTTATAATTTATCATGAGCTTAAAAACAACTTATTTATTTTTCTCTATTTTAATATTTGGCTATACCACAGGTTTTTCACAAGATAGTGAAGATGATAATTGGTATTTTAATAATAGTAAGACCTTGACCGAGTTGTGGGAGCTAGATGATGAACATCATCGTGGCAATTTTATCCTTACCTCCTATAAGCCTATCTACATGACATTGGCTAAATATTCCACAAACCCTAACGAGTTTCCTGTAGCCGAAAATTCAGATAAAGCCCTAGACGAACCCAATAGTTTAAATGCTGTTGAAGCAAAATTTCAAATCAGTTTAAAAACAAAGATTTTTCATAATATGCTGGGCGGGAGAATGGATCTTTGGATGGGTTACTCGCAAACTGCCTACTGGCAAATTTATAATACCGAGCGCTCAAGACCTTTTAGAGAACTGAATTATAAGCCAGAAATCATAGCCAATTTCCCAATTAAGTTTCCCATTCTCGGATTTGATGCAAAAATGGTGGGTATTTCGGTCATTCATGAATCAAACGGACAGTCGGATCCCATCTCCCGAAGCTGGAACCGTATTGCCTTGCACGCCGGTTTTGAAAAAGGCAACTGGCAGGTAATGCTAAAACCATGGTTACGTGTGGGAAGCAAAATTGACGATAACGAAAATATATCTGATTACATAGGAAGAGGTGAAACCGACGTTACCTATGATTGGGGCAGGCAACGTTTTAGAGCCATAGCCCGGCATTCACTGAATTTAGGAGATAAAAGCAGGGGAAGTCTACAGTTGAACTGGTCTTTTCCAATTCATAAAAACTTCAATGGCCATGTACAGTTTTTTGATGGATATGGAGAAACGCTTATAGATTACAATCACCGACAAACAACCCTTGGCATAGGCGTCTCTTTAATAAACTAGTAACCTAGCCAATACACAATGCCAGTTACTGAATATTGGTTTTAAATTTTTTGGGCGTAGTACCTTCTTGACGTTTAAACGCTGCAGAAAAATGGGTTGCATTCTTATAACCTATTTGCTCCGCAATTTCATAAATAGGCAAATCAGTGTTCACCAGAAGTAATTTAGCCTTTTCTATTTTTTTATTGATACTATATTCATGAACGGTTTGTCCAAAAACCCGCAAAAATTCCCGGTTCAGCAGGGTTTTATTCATACCCACTTCTTTAGACAATGTAGCCACCGAATAATTAATGGCTAAATTATCACTGATCTTTTTTTTGACACTTAAAAGTTTCTTTACCCTGTGACTATTTTGGACCGAGTTGTTCTTGTAATGTTCTTTCTTATAATTGGAAACTTGAATGGCCAACATTTCAAAAACCTTAGCCTTCAAATAAATTAGTCTTGCCGTACCTTCTAAACTCAGCGTATCAAAAGATTCAAGAATTACCATCATCTCATTAGAAATGGGTACAACCAAATTATCATCTATAAGTTCTTTTAATTTAAGATCATTGAAAAAGCCATGTTTTGTTAAGAACGCATTAGACAACCTTACTTTAATTTCCTTATAAGTTTTGTTCCCCGCAATCTTAGACGTGCCATGAAAAGATTTAATATTTGCCATGTAAGAATCACCGCTACCTAAAAAAATATCTTCACAACCTGCAACAGATATTACCCGTTCACCCTCAATTAAAAAAGTAAGCTGCACAAAATCTATAGTTAGCTGTTGTTTTAAGATAATATCTTTCTGTAACCTAAAATGCATTGCAGATATACAAACATCTTCAATTTGTATTACATCTATACGGCCTTGCCCAAATGAATCTTTTATACGGTATACCTTATGGTCAATATCATTGTTCTGCTTTACCTCAACACAATCGGCAATTTCACTATACGAGATTTTATTGGTCTCAGATAAATCTACAATCTGTACATCTGTAAAACTGCGTCTTTTTTTTATCATTTCACGTCATTTCTAATCCACAACAAGGTCATAAATTCGCTTCAAATTTATTTAGACTAATTAAAAATAACTAATATTAAATGAAGAATCTTTACACTATACTGATCTTGTTCATAGGCACATTGAGCACTTTTGCGCAGTCTGCAGGAGTCTCAGGGTCGGTAGTTGATCAAAATAATAAACCACTTTCAAATGTGAACATCACTATTTCACATACAAGCTTAGGTACTACCACAGATGCCAAAGGTAAATTTGAGATAACCGATCTGGCACCTGGCGCATACACCTTAACATTCTCCATCATGGGGCATGATACCAAACAGGTACAAGTAAACGTAGTTGCCAATAAAATAAAAGAAATACCGAATGTATCGTTACCGGAGAAAAGTGAACAATTAAATGAAGTGGTGGTAAAAGGCCATCATAACAAATACGCGGTAAAAACACCCTCTTCCTCCTTACGTCTAAAAACAGAAGTAGCTAAACTACCCCAAAACATTCAAATCATCAGTAGTGAACTATTGCAAGATCAGCAGGCTACGAGTATTATGGATGGGGTGATCAGAAACGTATCTGGTGTAACCATGTTAGAGCACTGGGGCAATTTTGCCAGGGTGAATATGAGAGGATTTAGATTACCTGCATTTAGAAACGGTTTCAACGTACAAGACTCCTGGGGTCCATTATCAGAGGATATGGCCTTTGTTGACCAGATAGAATTTGTAAAAGGTCCTGCAGGTTTTATGATGTCTGCCGGTGAACCTGGCGGATTTTATAATGTAGTAACCAAAAAACCTACGGAAAGAACTATTCGTCAAGTTTCATTGATGGCCGGTAGTTTTGACAATTACCGAGCTACTTTAGACCTTGGCGGCAAGGCAACAGAAAACGGAAAGTTATTGTACCGTTTTAATGCCATGTACCAAACAGCTGACAGCCATAGAGGCAATGAAGACGCTGAGCGTTATGGCTTTGCCCCTGCCCTAACCTACAAGCTTTCCCAAAAAACAGCTGTAACGGCAGAATTAAATGTACAACAGGCAGAAAGTTATATGGGTGCCGCTTATGTTTTTGCCCCTAATGATGATGGCTACGGTAGTTTAGATAGAGATTTTAAATTTACCGATACCAACTATCCAGCATCAGACATTCAAGAAGTAACATTCTTTGGAACCATAAAACACGACTTTAATAAAAATTGGAGCTGGGAAACAAAATTTGGTTCTTTACGCTATGATCAAGTAGGAAATTCTACTTGGGTCTGGTCTTTAGAGGAAAATGGAGATGCCGTAAGGTACATTAGCAATTGGGATGCCTTATCCGTTGGAAAATATTTTCAAAGTTATATTACCGGAGCATTCCATACAGGTGGTATAAATCACAATATACTGGGAGGATTTGACTATAGCCAAAAAGAATATTGGGCAGATTTTAATCAATTCGGCTTAACGGATGTTGATCAACCCTTTAATATTTACAACCCTGTTTACGGAAATACCGAACTTCCTATTTTTGACAAATCTACCCCGGTACAATACAGAGACAATATTTACAATTATGGGGGAATTAATCGCTCTGTATATCTGCAAGATGAAATAGGTTTCTTCAACAATAAAGCAAGATTAACCCTTGCCGGAAGATACACTCACCTGTTCACAAGAGGTAAAGATGAAACAGATTCTAAAATTACGCCGCGTATAGGTTTAAGTGTGGATATATTACCTACACTAAGCGCCTATGGTCTATATGACCGCTCTTTCATTGGTCAAAATGGCGTAAGCTTCACCGGGGAAGCATTTGATCCCGTTGATGCAAACGATATTGAAGGAGGTCTTAAAAAGAGTTTTTTCAACGGAAGGTTAAGAACATCCTTGGGTGCTTACCAGATTACCAAAGAAAACGTATTGGTCACCGATCCAGAAAATCCAAATTTCTCTATACAGTTAGGTGAAATACAATCTAAAGGTATTGAGTTTGACCTGCAGGGCGAAGTAACCCCTGAGTTGAATGTTATACTCAACTACGCTAATACCAACGTTGAAATTACAGAAGATACCGACCCAGAAAATATCGGTCAACGTGTAGCCGGTCATGCAAAACACATTACCAACGGCTGGCTTAATTATAAATTCTCTGAAGAATCCAAACTTCACGGTTTTGGTGGCTCATTGGGGTATCAATATCAAATAGACCGTTCTACCTGGTCTTGGGGAGCGGACAATGAATCTCAATTACCAGATTATTTTAGGTTAGACGGAGCCTTGTCATGGAGCAACGACAAACTTAGGGTACAGCTCAACGTGAACAACCTACTAGATGAATACCTCTATTCAGGATCTAATTACGCTGCTTATTTATACTGGCAATCAGAACCCGGTATTAATGGTAGAGTTACCGTAACCTATAATTTTTAAAGAACAGCATACAATTTTTTGTTGAGTTAGTTCAAATTGGTTATCCCCTCGGTTTTACCGGGGGTGTAGCCTTAAAAAAATAAACATGAAAAGAATATTTATTACACTTACTTTACTACTATTTTCCATATCGCCCATGTTCGCCCATTATTTATGGCTTGAAACGGACCGTACCGGCAGTCTAAACAAAGAACAAGAGGTACGTGTATACTTTGGAGAATACACTTATGGGGTTATTGAAAAAGTAAAAGGTGAAAACTACCCATCCGTTTCAAAGTTTACGTTATGGCTTATACATCCTAACGGTAAAAAAACAGCATTGAAAATTTCTTCCAAGGAAGAATATTATGTAGCCCATTTTACCCCAAATACAAATGGCACATATACCGTTGCCCTAAACAATGATGATATAGAAGTGCTAGATTATACAGAATGGGATTTCGGTATTTTTAAAACACACTATCAATCGACCGCAAAAGTTCAAGTGGGCAACCAAGCCACAGCTACTAAAACTTTAAACCAAGATGGTATCGTTGTCAAAGAACTACCCGGCACCGATAATCAAATTACACTACAAGTACTATTTAAAGGTAAACCCTTAGCTAAAAATGAATTTAAACTATATGTATCTGACCTATGGAGCAAAACCATAGAAACAGATGAAAATGGAGAAGTAAGTTTCTCTTTGCCCTGGAACACCAAATATACTATGGAAACCACTTTTGAAGAACGTATTCCCGGCACATTCAATGGTCAGGAATATGAATTTATATGGCACTGTGCCACCTATTGTATTTCAAAATAACCTCTAGCAATGATCACCGCAATTCTAATACTTTGTTTTACTGGTTTTTATTTGGGTTACGCCACAACAAAAAGACAAAAAGTGCCAGTACACTTACATATTGAAAACTGGTGTCAAAAGAAAAGTAAAGTAGCAAATTCTTTAGGTTATGTCTTGCTACTATTTGCCTGTTCCCTAACCATTTACCATTTTGGTTGGGGTTCAGGTATTTTTACTTTTTCGGTCATTTTAATGACCATTGCAAGTCTTGTAATCTTGTTACAGCCCTTACACCTAATTACTTACAAAACCTTAATACCAACTGTTCTACTCATATTCTTGATCGAATTTTCACTTCTCTGATATGCCCGCTAATTCAAAATATCTGAATCCGTCTTTCTGGCCACGTTTCTCAAAAATTACCGCAGCTCTTCTTGGCGGTTTTATAGTATCTGTACTTTTTCATTTGGCAGTTGCCAGTTGGTTTGATCATGTGACCGTAATCATAACCAGTACCTATAGCGCACTTATTCTGTGGGCAGTTTTAATGATTGTAGCGTTTTTAGCAAAAAACGGCTGGAAAATTTGGGGTATTTACCTGCTTACATCCATCATTTTGGCAATTATCATGTTTTACGGCAAAGCTTTAAATCCAATTCTATAATGAACAAAAGAACTTATAACATTCTATTTCATTTACACACTGTAAGTGGTATCGTGATCAGTGTAGCACTTTACGTTATTTTCTTCACAGGTTCATTTTCATTTTTTAGAGATGAGATTGCCAATTGGGAACGTGGGCATACCGTAGAAATTCCTGATGAAATACAGTTGAACTTTGATGAGACTTTTCAACACATGTCAACCGAGAAAAACCTGTATGGAAGGGATATTGAATTAAGGCACTATTACAACGAACAGAATATTGGGGTGAATTTAGGCAGCTCCAAAGATACTTTGCTAACCAAAGAGGATGCCGCAGGCTCATTTTATTATTTGAATACCAAAGATGCATCTACTACAGACTATGTAAGCTCATATACATTGGGGGAGTTCTTGTATAGACTGCACTTTTTTGCACAACTGCCCCACCCTTTTGGGTATTATTTATCTGGTTTTGTAGCATTCTTTTTTCTGTTTGCGCTGTTAACCGGTATTATAGTACACTGGGATAAGATCATTTCCAATTTCTACGTATTTAGACCAATGACCAAACTAAAAACCGTGTGGACAGATGCCCATACAGCTTTGGGCGTAATAGGTTTTCCTTTTCAATTCGTTTATGCCGTAACCGGAACGTTCTTTATGTTAAAAGTACTATTGGTTGCGCCTACTGTATTGGCATTATATGATGGTGATGACAAAAAGCTATATGAAGACCTAGAATATGCTCATCCGGAATTTGAATTTCAGAATACTCCACTGACCCGTCCGGTTAGTATCAACAAATACGTAAACAAAGTCAAAGATCAATGGACCAATTTTAAAGTAAACGAAGTGCATATCTTCAACTACGGTGATACGGGCATGCACGTATCGGTAAGTGGCAACTTGGATTTTAAGGACAAAATAAACGGTTATGGTTACACTATTTTTAAAGTAGCCGATGATAGTGTTCATAGTGTAAAAGACCCCACTAAAAAAATACAGTACCTAGATGCCGTTAAGGGTATATTTTATAGGTTGCATTATGGGGATTATGGGGGATATGGCTTACGCATTATCTCTTTTATACTTGGTTTAATAGGATGTTTTGTAATACTTAGCGGTGTACTTATATGGTTAACCGCTAGAAACAAAAAGAACATACCCCTTAAAAAAAGAAAGTTTAACGAAACCGTAGTACGGTATTATTTGGCGATTTGCCTAAGCCTATACCCAATAACGGCCTTATCATTTATTTTGGTACAGGTCATTAATCCTGCGGGCATGGGATTATTGTATCAATTTTATTTTATAGGATGGCTGCTAATTACCATTTTCTTTGTTTTTAAAAAAGACAATTATTTCACCAACAAAAACACCTTACTCTCGGGTAGTTTAATTGGACTGTCCATTCCTATTGTAAATGGTTTTTGCACTGGCAATTGGCTATGGGTGAGCTATACAAAAGGTTATGATCAAATTCTGTTTATCGATGTCTTTTGGATTGTAATTAGCATTACAGGTTTACTTACTCTTAGTAAAATGAATGTAAAGCAAAAGAAATCTTGAATGCATATTTAGCAAATATGTATTTCACTGCCGTCATTACACACAAATTCAGTTTACGCAAAAATCGCAATACATAGACAGAAACCTAAATTGATTTTTTCAATCTTAATTAGGAAAATATCAAAATTTTATTTTAACTTTGAATTTCAAAGTACTTTAACATGGAAACAAACAAGTATCTAAACGACATCACTGAAATTAAGAATATAATGAATCGTTCTTCTCGATTTATTTCATTGAGCGGACTCTCGGGTGTTCTAGCAGGTATCTACGCTTTAATAGGAGCTGTTTTCGCTTATATGAAATTGAAAGATTCTTCAGTTACCAATTACGAAAATTTTTCAGGTAGGACTTCATCTCTTTCAGGTTCAACTGTTATTAGTGATTTAACCTTAATAGCTATTGCGGTTCTCGTAGCCGCAGTTATAACAGGATTTATCATGACTCTGAAGAAATCTAAAAAAAGTGGTGAGAAAATTTGGGACAGCACCAGTAAGCGACTAGTATTTAATTTTGCCATTCCGTTAGTAGTAGGTGGTCTTTTCTGCTTGGTACTTATGCAACAAGGTATGGCGGGCTTAGTAGCTCCTGCAACATTGATATTTTATGGGCTAGCCTGTGTCAATGCAAGTAAGTACACTATGGGTGATGTTAGATATATGGGAATTGCTTTTATTATAATTGGCTTGATCAGTACACAGTTTATAGGTTATGGATTGTATTTTTGGGCTTTAGGATTTGGTGTTTGCCATATTCTCTACGGTTCTTTAATGTATTACAAGTACGATAGAAATTAATATTATCCTTGCACAGCTATATGAGTTTAATAGATAACATAAATAAAGCATTTGACCACCGAATACGTTTGGGCATCATGTCCATTTTAATGGTCAACGATTATGCCGACTTTAAAATGTTGAAAGAGCTATTAGGTGCAACCGACGGTAATTTAGCCAGCCATACAAAAGCACTTGAAAAAGAAGAATACATAAAGGTTGAAAAACAGTTTATAGGCAGAAAACCTAATACACGTTATTCAGCGACCAAATTAGGTAAAGCACAGTTTAAAAAACATATTAATGCTTTAGAAAAACTAATAGGTAAATAGTATATTTTTTTATCATTTTACTTTGAATTTCAAAGTACTTTATAAATACAAAATATGAGAGCAGTCACTTTAGAAAAACTATATGATTGGAGCGTTAAGCCTTATCAATACTTCAAGAAAAATGAAGCCTGGCAATACAATGCTGAAGATTTACAAAATTACCCAATCAATTCTTTAGGCTATCACATGGGCAAATTTCTAACCACTCATAGTTTTCAGTTGCAAGAAAAACTAGAGAGTCATGATGTTTTTCATGTGCTTACCAATACCGGTATTACTGTACCCGATGAAATAAGCATGCAATTCTATTTATTTGGAAATGGAAAAAGAAGCTTCTATTTGTTTACAGTAATCTGCATAGGTTCTATGCTGTATCCGGATTATTGGAGGTATTTCAAATCCAAATATACAAGCGGAAAATCTGCACTCCCCTTTCATCAATTAGATTTTCAAAAACTATTGCATCAACCCATAGAACGAATTAGATCTACATTTTTAATTCCTTAAACATATGAATATATACACAACTAAAATCATCAAACTATACCCAAGGATAAAGCTAATTATAGGCTATTATCTCCTTTTAATCCTAGTAAAAATTAAATCATTATTAATCAATTAAACTTCAAATTATGAACGTTCACATAAAATCACTCTTGTCTGCATTAGCATTTAGTTTACTATTCTACAGTAAAAGCTTTGGACTAAATTTATTCTTAATATCCATTTTGGTAGTAACCCTTGTTTCTACTCTTAAGGCTACACGCTCTGTTTCTTGGGTATATGCCCTCACCTATATACTTACTTCTATTTTTGTATTCATCAACCCCACCGGGTTTACCATATTTGTTCATTTCATGGCGTTAATGGTCTATGTGGGCAAATCTATTTCAAGCAACACATCGTTATACCTTACTTGGCTATTAGGTTTTACAAATCTCTTTATTGCTACTATTGCCAATTTCATTCAAAAGCAAAATGCAGTTGAAGAGAACACTACAAAAAAAGAGACTTCACCTAAACTGTTAAACCGTTTAAAAGGCGGTTTCTTCGCAGGGGTTCTGCTCATCTTATTTGCTGCACTATACAAAAATGCAAACCCTGTTTTTGGAAACCTCGTAAATCAGATCAATTTTAATTTTATAAGCATCCCATGGGTATTCTTCACATTTTTAGGCTATGTTATATTTCTAAATATTCTACGTCCGTTAGATGCAAAAGAACTCATTGCCACCGATCTATCACAGAAAAACGAATTAACGAGTCCGACAGAAATAGAAATTATCGGGCAAAAAAAGCAGCTAGAAAGTGAACATACTTTAGGCTCAATTATATTCATTGTCCTTAATTTTTTACTTGTATTCTTTTTAGTAACAGACGGAATCTATCTTTTTCAAAAAACAGATATTTCTAATGCTGAATACTCTGCATCTGTTCACCAAGGCGTATATGCCCTAATGTTTTCTATCGTCTTAGCGATTATATTAATTCTTTATTTCTTTAGAGGGAATCTTAATTTTTACAAGGAAAATCAGCAACTAAAAACACTCACCTATGGATGGATTTCTTTAAACATTTTACTCATCATCTTTACATCATACAAGAACTTTACCTATGTTGAAGCCTTGGGTCTTACCTATAAGCGTATTGGGGTTTTCGTTTACCTTTTACTTACCCTTACCGGATTGATAACTGCTTATATTAAAGTAGCAGAGATAAAAAGTTTTATCTATTTGGTGCGTACCAATATTGCAACCGTGTTTGCTTTTTTGATAATTAGTGCTGCCATCCCGTGGGATAGAACTATTACCCATTTCAATTTAAGCACACTTGAAAATCCTGATATTCATTACCTCATAGATTTGGGAGACACCAATAGCATTCAGTTATACAAATATGCTAAAGTGAAGAGCGTAGACTATGATATGAAAATAAGTATTCAGGAAAAATACAAAGAATACATCACCCAACAATCAGAAAAAACATGGCAAGAATATACATTAGCGCAGCTTGTTCAAAATGACTCAAAATGATAGCCTTATTTAAACATAAATGGAATCGTAGAATTATGAGAGTAGTTTCATTTTATTTTCTACTCTCAACTTTACTGCTGTGTATTGCCTTAATACCAGAAAATGAATTCACTACCGTTATAGGTATTATTCTATATCTGAGTTATATCATGGTTACCTGCATAGCAATTATCATTCTACTTGTAAATCTATTAAGGTATTCTAATGATATACAAGAACATTTTATGGCGTTCATCTTATTGATTATGAACTACCCAATAAGCATGCTATACCTATACTTCATAACCGCATAATTATTAAAACAAATGAAATTCAAATTCAACCGTATCTATTTTATATACTTTCTAGTACTATTAGGAATCGAAATATTAATTGCCGGCTTCTTAAAATCAGGATTTATTCGACACACTGTTGGCGATTTCTTAGTAGTCATACTATTATTTTGCTTTTTAAATCCTTCTTGAAAATAGAATCTATTAAATTGGGTATGGCTACCTTAATTATCGCTTATTATATCGAATTTTTACAACTTACAGATTTCTTGAATTATTTAGGACTTAAAAATAACACTTGGGCAAATCTCCTTTTTGGAAATTATTTTAGCATACAAGACTTATTGGCTTACTCTTTAGGCACTATCGCAATAGTATGGCTTAGTAAACTAAAACCTTATAAAAACGTAGAAAAATGAGTTCCAATTTCTTGCTCAAATTTTGTTGTAATGGCATTTCGGTATGCCGTTGGCGTTTGCTCACTTACTGTTATTTTATTAGCAATAACATCTACATTAAAATGGAAACATGAAAAATCTGAGCAAGCGTCCAAACTCTCAAAATTTGTAATCAAGAATTTTACGATTTTTGGTCTTAACTGATATTCCAGGTCAACACACCACCTATGTAATTTTTCATCAGCTGTATCACCTAAAATCCAATTAAATCTCATGGTACTTTAAATTATTACCACAATATAACTCTAATTTAACAATTACTTAACAACTGATTTAAAATTTAGTAAATGAAGATTACAAACTTTAATTCACTCTCAGTTAAGAAATATAATCTTTCAAATAGCTAAAACGTTCCGTAAGTTTTCCTCCTTTGGTCATTCTTGCTCTATCAAGTACTCCGTCTTTATCACCATTAAAAAATGCAGGAATAACATTTTTTATAAATGCATCACCAAAACCTTCACTAGCATCTCTAGGTAACTCACATGGCAAATTGTCCACGGCCATAACAGCAATAACATGCTCATTTTTGAAATCTGCTTCAGACTCCGTCTCTGGATCATAGCCATAAATTGGATCTGCTATCGTAGAAGGTCTAATGGTCGATGCCACGGGACCATCTATATCACAGCTTACATCTGCAACAACCCGTATCTTAAAATCTTTTTGTTTTGCATCTTCCCTAGTAAATAGATATGGAGCGCCCTGACCATAAAAATGACCGGCAATGTAGAAATCTGTAACCTTTGCAAACCTAAAAAAGTTAGACTTGTATTCTTCTGGGTGCGCAAAAAAATTGGCTTTATTACCGCGTACCCCATCTTTTCGCTTATTATACTCACCGGCGTCTATTTGACAATAAACAGGCTCGTTGAAGGTTTCTTCTAAATACTCGGTAACATTTACACGTTTCATGCCCATACCATCCAACATTTCCCTAGCTCCGTTACCAACTCTACCTCTACCAGTAAGCAATACCTTGATATTTGGTAATTCCAATTTTTTAAGCGCTTCAATTAATGCTTGTTGATCAGGTAAATCATTAGCTTTTGGTAATTGAAAAATATCGTATTTAAGTCCATATGTCCTAAAACCATTAAAAGCTCCAACAATACCGGCATATCTACCAAACGCAACAACACGTTGCTCTTGTTTATTGGTAATCACTTCATGGTCGTACAATTCTATATTCTTCTCTAAAATGGCACGGAGCAAATCTCTATTATAAGGTTGCTTTTTAATGGTGTGGGAAAAGAAAAAGTATTTTTTATTGGGAATAAGGGCATCAATAGGCACTTCTTTAACACCTAAAAGAACATCGCACTGATCCATTTCATTAGCTACTGTAATACCTAAATCACTATAAGCATTATCTTCATATGCTCTTATAGGGGAAGGTTCTACAACTATTTCTGCCTTATTATAGGTTTTTAAGACTTTTTGACATGCTTTTGGCGATAGAACCACACGCTTATCTGGCGGATTCTTACGTTCTCTAATGATTCCGAACTTCATATGGGTTTGGTATAAATATTGCACTAAATTATACAATTAGAAACACTTTAGCTTGGGTCTAAATAAAATTATAGCGGTTGCTAAAGATTTGTTAGCTTTGCTGCCCGCTATTTATTAGCGTTATGTTTTTAAAAATACATAGAACGGTATTTAGAGTAAAAAGTTCTTTTACATATTGGGGCCGACCGGTTTTGACAGCGAGACCAGTTGGAATGTAAGCATGTCGAGCGCTGGGAAACAGCTCGTTAATCTCATTTTTCACACTTTTAATTGGCGAAAATAATTACGCTCTTGCCGCTTAATCTGAATTATAGTAAGATTAGCCTCGTCCCTACAAGGTAGGGAAGCGAGATGTTCCTGAATAGCCCTTGTTGATGGCGATTCTTATAGGAGCACCAGAAAAGTCAACATAAGGGTGTTCGCTCGCTTTGGCGACACCACCAAAATCTTAAGAAGATAAGTGTGTATTAGGCGGTTTCTGGTCAGGTACACATCGAAAATTAATCAGGTCCTAAACATGTAGAAAGCATTTTAATTGCTTGTTTGGACGAGGGTTCGAATCCCTCCGGCTCCACTAAACAAAAATAAAACCACCTTTTGGGTGGTTTTATTCGTTTAAATATAGCTTATACCCTACCCCGCATTAGACTTAACATTGGAAAAATCCCCTTTCACCAATTTCTCTTTTTCTATAAATAGCATTAAATATCCACGACCGTTCCAATACAAACCAAAACCAGATTGATAACGCAAGGTTAATAATGATGTCCAATTTTCATTTTCCCTTGGATCAGCTTTTAGTGAATTATAATAAGGGTAGCCTAATAAATAACTATCGTATTTTTTATCTGTTTTCTCCAATACCTTAGTACAGACATAGTTGACTTGTCTTTTATTCAGTCCTTTAGTTTTGTATAGTTCTGGCTTAAAAGGAATATCCACTTCTTGTTTAAAAATTACATCTAATGAATACTTATCTGGAAAATTAGGATTGTCATATGGCTTTAAATCTTCAATATTTTCAAAATAGAAGACCTTCGCATAGTTATCATCTGTCCAAGCCATTGTATTTGCCTCATTGTACGCTACAAATATGCTTAACAAACCTTTCTTTGGTAGTTGGTTTTCACCCGGTGGTAGTTCACTTAGATTAAATTGTGCTATAAATTTATAATCACCAAACTTATGCTTAGGCCATTCAAAATTTCCTGGCACTAGCGGATTTCCTCCATATTTACTGAGCCCCTTTTCATCAAAGACAGTTCCTTGCTCAATTTTTATTGCAGGAAGCATAATCGACCGTAAATAATCATCCTTCTGGTCCAAATCATATTTTCCTGCTATTATAATCTCGTTAAGATCTTTAATATCCATCGTCCGCTTTTACCACTTTAAAATTTGTTCCTCTTTCCAAATGACCAACCTAAATTCTTCATAGTGTTTTCCCGTTGCAATGGTATGGTCATCTCTAAGTCCTTTATCTAGTTGTAATTTATGAAGCACACCAGATGACGATCCTACCCATAGTGTTTTTTCATCATCAGAAATGGTCATACCACTTATGGTAGACCCCAGAAAATATCTCCACATACAATTTCCTTTAGTATCAACTGCTCTAATATACCCAAAAGCATCACCCAAAATATAGTAGGTAGCTGTTGCCACACCACAATACACTCGCATTTCTTCATCTACCACGGTATACTGATCACTTTCTTCATAGGCAGGGATACTTAAATTCTCAAAATCAGTAGTGGCTACCCCAATAGTAATACCGTTATAAAAGTGGCAAGAATTGGTAATCAACTGATCATCATCTTTAGAAAAAAGGCAAAAATCCGGATAGGATGATTGCGGACCAACAGCACCTACTTCGGTACCGTTTTGGTCCAATATTCTATGATCGCTACATTGGTCACCTACAACAATGTATTTGTTATCATTGGAAAGCGTTGCATTCTCCATATCAATATATGGCTCCCATTCATCATCCTCTGGGTCAGGTAAAGGGTGAATCATTTTCTCAGTATTTTGAGTGATGATAAAAATACCTTCAGAAGTTACCATAAGTACTTTTTTACCGTCATTGAACGGAATCAATTCCGTTATCCCCAGGTTCTTTGCGGTCTCTAGCTCAAATGTTTCTATAATATTGCCTTCCCAACCTTGGGTGGTTACAATGGTATTATTCGTTACAATGGCAAATACATTATTACGTTTAGATTTACCAATGGCGCCTATAGTACTTTCTAATGCAATGACCTGGTCACCTTTTAGAAGATATGCTTGTCTTTTCTGATAAGCGGTACCCACCATGAACACAATTTTTTGATCATCTATAAAAAATAGTTGCTGTATACTTTGTGATTTCTCTTTCATGAACTGCACCATTGGAGAATGAGCAGGTGGAAAATCATTTCTAAAGGCATTAACAGTATTGTTATTATTGGCTTCTTTTAATAGTTGAAAAACAGCTTCTGCCAAGTGATCTCTTTTATCTTCGGGCTCTTTACCTTTCCAATTATCCCATCCATTGGTTTCGCCAAATTCAACCATTTTATTTACATCAGAAGCATATTTACTTCCTTTAGAATTCCATTCTTTTTTGATATCGTCAATATTCATTCCTGATTTTTTTAATTTATTAAGTATGGATCGGATCATGTTTATCTTCTAATTAAAAAGAATAGCTGTGTTGTTATTGATACTAAATTTAGCAGCATCAATTAGTGATGCGCATACTAAAATTTCAATCCAGAAATCGCCATTTTCCTGTATTATTTCATTTAACTGTTGAACATTCATAATATCATTGTTGTCATCTAATTCAATACCCAAATACTTAGTGAGACCTTTTAGTTCTTCGAGCAAGCTGTAAGATGAACCGATCATGGCACCGGGTACACGAGCTTCTTCGATATCAAAAAGCACTTCTGGCATTTTTACGGGAAGATAAAAACCCTCGGCATCTGAATGGGTCAGCAAGTGACTTTCCATATACGAATAGTGATCTTCTAAAACTGAATCTACACCAGGATCTTCATTTGGGGAAAAAGGCTTAGGCTTCCAATTCTCGTCGTCTTCATTTTCCCAAGCATGTGCTAGAAATCGTCTTAAATAGTGCAAAAAACTATTAGGAAAACCGCCAAATTGTAACGCTTCATTTTCCATCTCCTCAGGTTCATTATGCGGTTCTAAATTATTTGTAGCAAGAACAACATTGATATTTTGAAAGATTTTTTTATAAGCATTGTAGGCTTCAGGCTCACTACCTTTAAACTCTGCCAACATTCCGCTTGTAATTTCTAAACCCATAATTTTTTCTGTTATAATAGGTATCAAATGTATACATAGCATGGTTTTCATATATCCCTGAAACCAATGAATTCTTTATTTCCTAGATTTCTATTGTTACTATGTACGATTCCCTTAAAATGAAAAAAATACGCTAATTATGCGTACTTTTTTGATTATTGTTATTTACACGACCAATCAAATCCACTCGGCATCAACGCCAAGAATAATCAGTTCGTCACATATATGCTCTTTTGCATAGCATAACGTAGCTTTCTTTAAATTGGGAAAGTGTTTAATATCATCGCTACGTTCAATATCCCAAAATTCAACCGCGCCACCAGAGAAAGGGGAAAGGTTCATATAAATATCATTGCCCCCATCTTGATAAATTTCGGTAATCTCGGGTGCCAAACGTTTTGGTATGGGTAATTTTTTAAAGTATTGGGTTACTTCATCTATGGGGTCATAACCTTCTTCATCAATATCTATTTCACGATCCTTATACCAATCTGCAAACTCGTACAAATCGAATTTTGGTTTCAATAATCCCTTTATATACATCAACTCTTCTATGATGGAAAGCTTGAATCCGAAATCGGCAAACTCTATTTCCTCCTCATCAATTGGCTTAATGGTGTATTTGTCTGCCGGTATTCCTTCTCCACGAACATAAGCTTTGTGCGCACTAACTTCAATAGCTCTTACAAGTTCATTTTTTACACTGAACCACGCACTTAATCCGTTTTGCACCAAGGCACCGGAATCATCACCTTTGAATGTTTTTTCACGTTCATTTTCATGTGTTTTATAGTATTCAATAATATCTTCACCATTGAAAGTAAACGTTCCGCTGAAGATTGCTTTCGGACTGAATTTATACGTTGAAATTTCCAATTCAAACCCTAGGGAATTTACTAGTTCACCATTAGATGTATAGGCGATAATCCCTAAATCATCCCAAACAAAAAGTGTGTTATTCTTTCCTTTATGCTCTCTACATTCTGGGGTAATAATCTCCTTTAATGCTCCTATTGAAACAGGAAACTGTACTGCAACGGAATTGATTTGAAAACTATCCGAAGAAAATTCTATATTGACCATAAGCTATTTATATATTAGATTATAAAGGTTTTTGGGTACTTACAAGCTCTTTAAAAGATTTAGAAAGTAACGCTACCTCGCCACCATCATGGTAATATGCCCAAACCGTAAATTTACATTTTGGATCTAAATATAGGTAATCTCCATTCTCCTCACCTATAACAAAACCTTTAGCTACACGTGCCAATTTTACGGAATGAAAATGTGCTGAAGGCGCAGTGAACTCCATCCCCACTTCTTCTTGAACCGTGGTGTATAATTTTAAACATTCATAGTTGGCAGCTTTACCAACGCCACTCATTTCCCATCTTTTTAAAAGGGCTACTTTACCCATTAGGTTCCATGTACGTTTATCCCACCTGCTACTATTTTTCAATAAAACACCCCTAGGATTATCCCGTAGAAAATGAATATAGTCTACCGGCAAATCTCGCTTAAAACTTTCGCTCCATTCCAATTTCATAAGTGCTGGTTAATTGTTTTGAAAGGATGTTTAAAATGAACTACAAAAATGATGCTTCAACTTTAAAATTTGCTAACCGTTTTCAGTGATATTGCTGCCCAAATATGCCGAATTACAAGGTAAACGTTCTTTTCTAAAAATTAAAATCACCCTTTTCGGGGATAGCCTCCCCATTAATCTCAGGTACCTTAGCAGCACCAATAAATAGGTTGAAATGAGAAATAAGATTGCGTTTTCAGACCATGTAGAACAAATGAAATGGGAGGATTTTCATTTTGATATAATGACCGTAAACACCCTGCCACAGATAGAAGACCCTGAAGATATTGATAACAGTTTTACATTTTGCGATGCCCTATTAGATGCATTCAAAGTAGCAACGAACAAAGAAGTACTTAAACTACTTTTTATTAGTCCAGATGATATATCCAATTCCAAATTCTACGGTATCGCATATTTAGAAAGTAAAGAAGTTTTTACTGCCGAAATAGAAAGCACACCGTTGTTTAAAGAATGGTTTACTATTATAGATGAAAGAACACGTAAAAAAGAAACCAACGCTGCAAAGGTGTATTTTTTTGGCGCCAATTCTTTTAGCAGTCAGCCTATTTCCAATTTTAAGGACAACCGGGTATTTGAAAAGTCCGGTTTATTTATTTCGGACCATATCCCCAATGTATTTATCGCTGAAAAACTGGCAAAAGAAAAAGCGGATTTTATAGCGCCGTATATTCAGTTGGAAGCTAAAAGCAATTTTCAAAAAGTGGTGCAGCTATTTGTGCAATTGGTACATACCAAAGGTCTCGTAATTATTCCACCAAAGAACAATGATGTAATTTATGAGGAGTTTGAGGCTGAAGCCGGATATCCATTTCCAAATATCATCAAAGAATTTTTAACCCTACATAACGGCGTACAGAATTCAGCGATTATGGGTGCCGAGAAAATTTTTCAAGAATGGAAAGATTGGTACAGAATTTATAATGATTGGACACAAGAGGAACTGCTAGACACCTATAGTAACAACGAAGGTAAAACCCTGCTAATGTACACTACACCGTATTGGATTCCGTTTTTCGATTTGCAAAACGGAAATTTTCTGGCATTTGATTTTGCACCGGATACCAAGGGTTCAGCGGGTCAAATTATACGTTTTGGTGCCGACCAAGAAATTGGCTACATACAAGCTGATCGCTTGGATTTATTTTTAGAAAGCTTGATGGATGTTGACGGTGACATTCAAGATTATGAATGGTTCAGCAGTGAATAATTCCTGGTTAAACTACCAACTAAATCCATTTAAAACGTATTAGACATCTAGGTACATGTTAGAAATTTTTAAGAATAAAATACTCCCAAAGTTAGAAACAACACAGCTATCGGCACCCGCTGCAAAAGCTTTGTTACAGGTTTTAGAACTACAGGATTGCCAAGACACCAAGGTATTAGAGCAAGTAAAAAACAGCATAGACAATCAAAATAGTGAAGCCGTGTTTACCGAGGAACTGGCACAACAAATTTACTACCATCCAGAAGTTTATGCCAATGAAGAAGAAGGCATAGCATTCATGATCTCATGGCTGCCACTCTTGGAAAACGGATTTTATCCTGACAAAAAAAGCAGTGAAAAACTAATTGAATTTCTTTATTTCAGTCTAGGCTATCTTCAAAGCGAGGCGATTTCAGAAAAAGATCGTACACAAATTTTTAGCGTTTTAAAAGCATTGGTACAAAGCGAATCTAACGCTTCACTAACCGTTGCCCATTTTTTGATTCGGAAGGTATTTGATATCCGAGATTGTGTGAATTCAGATTTTATCATACAAAACTGCATAACGCATCAAATTTTTTTGGGAAACTATTACGTTCTTAATTCCGACAATGGTTTTACAAAATATTCATTCAGTATAGACAATGAATTTGTTCATCATTTTTTTAAAGGCGATTGGCATAAGTTCGTAAACGCTCTTCACCTAATTTTACCCGTAGGTAAAGTTTACCAACCAAATGCATTTAATATCATAACCGCTTGGTTAAGTACCGACTTAGCCGAGTTTTATCAAGAGCATACGGATCTGGTATTTGCAGCCCATACGGCGCTTAATGAGCGTTTCTTATTTATGGAAGAAGAAGGTATAACCTTGTTGAACCTGCAAACCAAAGACGGTATTTTTCCGCTAATTTCTGCATTAGGTACAAAGGAATGGGATGCTGGCGATGTGCTCCTTTTCAATAACCGAGATAAAAATATTCCACAAAATCAACTAGACCAATGCTACCTCAGATTTTTAGATTGGCTAAAAGCAGAAAGCGGAAGTAATTTTTACACCGAAGCCTTTCAAGCATTTGGCAAACATATTTTAACGGTAGAAAGCTCCACAGTTCTTCCCGTAGCATATATCTTGTTTTGGTTTGAAAAATGTAATCCAAAATCAGGTATTCCAGATCTAATTGAGCCATACAACAGCCTATTTTCAAGATTTCTAAGTACTGGTTCAACCGGTAAACTACCGGTAGTTAGGTTAGGTAATGAAGATGTTGAGCTAAAAGGAGAATATCTTATAGAAGAAATATTTCAAATTAAAAACAACCGGACTGAATGGATTTCAGACCTGGAGTCATCAAACCTATCTGATCCTCTAAATCAGTTTTTGATCCTAACCTTTTATGATGCTCGCGAAAAGCTGGCTACCCTTTTCGATTTAGACAACCAAAAAGTGCTATTCGCTTATCTTGAAAAAATGGCATATTCCGCTAAACAAGCGGATGATAAAGTTAAAAAAGAATGCCTACCCCTAGTCGTTAAAACGTTTACGGCACTATTTGCAGAAACCAATGATTTTACACTTGTCAATAAAATTTGGGCATTAAAAAATATTGATCCCAGTGTACTAGACCTTTGTAATGATTATGCACAATTACAGTATGTAAATGAAAGTCGCCCTTTGTTTTTGGGGCTTCTGCAAAGCTGGTATAATTTCTTAAGCGACTATTATTATAGTTTGGGTACCGAATCGGTTTGGATTCCGCATATGCTAAATACACAAGGTAGACGCAGTGCCGCCTACCTCAACGAACTTGATGAAGATGTCAGCCACTTTTTAAACCGGGCTTTAGAGCATCTTTTTGATTTCCATAAAAAAAGCAAACAGAAAGCTGAATCCAACCAATTATTTCAATCCATCCAAACGGATATTGAAAACTACCTAGAGGACTTTCTTAAAGAATTAATGGAACACAACCTGGCAAAAGAAACGGCAGAAAATATGTATATCTACAGTAAAGCACACTTTGCACATCGCAAAAAATTACAGGAGTCCATTCAAAAACACCATGACTACCATAAAGTAGAAGAACCAAAATCTGAGAAAGCAATTCTTGTTGAGCAGTTACAAAAGTCACAGATTAATAGTTCAGAAATGACCTTTGACCCAAAATATGCCAGTGCGGTCTTACACAACCTAGAAAATTATAAAACCGAAGGAACCTGTGACAGCAAACTCCTTGAAGTATTGGATAAGGACATAATAGAATTTAAAACTTGGTTATCGGAAACATCTGCTACTGAAGCCAAATTTATTCAAGCTCTTTACATGACCTTGCTTGATAAAAACCTAGCTCCTGAAACCCCTTTAGAAACGTACGGAAACCTGTGTAGAAACCTGTTCGTGAAATTAGCAAAAGACAGTAAAATGGCAAGCTCCTATCAAATGGGACTCGCGGCAATGGCAAATTCCGGAGCTTATCCAGAAAACTTAACAACTGCATTGTTGCAGGTGGTTAACCTCTTAAAAGCTTAAAAAATGACAGCAGAAATTACACCCAAAATTCAAGATCAGCTCAACTTATCTGCTTTGGTTTTAATGAACAATTATAAAAAAGCGGATTTAAACACTTGGTACGGATTTGATATTGAAGACCACTTGCAACTGAAAAATGTAGAGCGTATTGCCAAGCTACATGGCATACAATCTGGCGTTCATCTACGCAACAGTTTACACCGTTACGAAACTGGCGCTATGGCATCAAACCCTTTTGAAAAATTGGCATCTGAACTTCGCAATTATACCACCAACACTTATGAAACAAAGTATAATGCACAGAAAAACCCCATGACCAAGAATGTTTACAAACTAGTTTGGCGCTACCGTTTTAGCCTTAAAAATGAAAAACTGCAGGGCTATGATTTTGCGTATTACATTTTTCTCATGCGTATAGGCGGTGCCTTAGGTTTTATAAAACCCGAGGAAATAGCCATGCGTTTAGAAGACGTAAATACAAGATTAAAAAACACGTTTTCCAGTTGGGGCGAATTTCACCGCAATGTGTGTATTGGCGATGAATTTATAAGAGGAGCCGCAGAGCCGGACATCAGTAAATACCCCGGCACGGAAACCCTTTGGGAATGCTATCAAAGATTACATATTCACCAAGCGAACAGCTTTAAAGAATGGAACAAATGAGCTTAACAAGAAAAGAAGTCTTAGCACATATTGAACAAGCTTACGCCCTGTTGAACGCAAAAAAGTTTGCTGAGCTAAATCCGCTTATTACCATTATACAAGATAATTTAAATGTTTTGGGCTACACCTATCCGTCGGATAATGCTCGTTACTACCGCTTTTTTATGTTGTATATAGGTGCTTTTGAACAGGTAAATATGGAAGTCATGCATTCATATGTAGAAGCACTTGAAGAAGTGGGACAAGTTTTGGCATCAGACTATGAATACATTTGTAGTTATTACAAAGCTTGTCCCGAGTTGGTTTATGAAAAAGCTCTACAAGCGTATCCGTACAACGAAACATTGCACATACACTACGCCTTGAAATTACAGGTAGAAAAAAGGTACACGGAAGCAATTGCCATATTAAAATACGTTTTGGAATGTTACCCTGCCACAACCGAAGCACGATTCTTACTTTGGGAAATTCAATCGGCACAGTTAGAGGACCAAGTAAAATCTACTGAGGAAGCCGACTGTTACCAGCTGTTAGAATTAGCCTCTGCGACTCACAATCTTGATGTTTTAATAGGTCTTCAATTAGATACGCGTTTAGACAAGAAAACCAAATTACTCACCTTTATTCAAGTTGCAATTTGGGAGCTACGATCGGTAGAAGTCATTGAACTATGGAAGAAAGAGTGGAAAACGCTAGATCTAACCGATCTAAGTCGTTATGTACTGGCAGATTACGCCAAGGCTTTTATGATGTACGATCTTGTTCCACAAATATTAAAGGCACCGCAAAATCCAGATTTTCCAGATGCTGATTTTACCAATTTTACGGAATACAAAGCCTTTATACAGGCATTTACAAATGCAGGATGGCAACTGGTACAACATCATTATTTATTGCTTGGTAATGCCGCCTATTTTCATTCTAAAAATGGGAATGCAGTAAAAATTTGTCTAAGAAACGGATTGGCCCTCAACGATAAAAATCCGTTGTTGTTAAATCTAAAGGCAATGTTCCTTAAAAGCGAAGGCAGCTATCAAGAAGCTGGGGCTACCTACCATGAGGCGTTTAGAAACGGGCTCACCATGGATAATTATTTACAATATTTAATTGAACTGAACAACAGAATTGAAAGTTACCAAGGTGTTTTAGACACCGTAAAGCAATTTCACATAAGACATACGCCTACATTAAAATCCATGTTCTTTAAGGCAAGGGCTTTGTTTAAATTCCACCGAGATGATGAAGCATTGGCAGTACTGAACGAAGCGCTTCAAGATTTTCCGTTACACTCCCGATCCTACGCACCGTGGATGTACCACTATCGTATGATCATCAACAAAAGAAAACGGAACTATACCCAATATTTTTTAGACCAACAAGCGGAAATTAATTACTACGTTGATGGAGATGACGACTATTTTGATACTACCAACCTTGCCGTTGAAACCATTTTTGAACAGGGTGAATACGAAGAATGTTATAAATATGCCATTTACAATCACGAACAGGGGAAACTAACGGAAGAACTATATCCCATTTTTCAATGGATTTGTTTTTACGATTTTCTACTTGAGAAACCAGATGATTTGCAAGACCCAACGGAAGCAAATATCAACAAACAACCAGAAACATTTGAAGATTTCAGAAACAATGGTTTGATTTACTGGATGCTGGACGACCATACGGCTGCTGCGGAATCGTTAATGGTAGCGGCATCAAAATCGGTTAATAAAGCTATCTATCTAAAACTAGCATTAACATGTGCAAAAGAAGGCTTTAAAAATTCGCTTAGCCTCACCATTTGTGAAACCATAAGAAAAGAAGTTCCAGAAGCTCGTGAATTTAAAACAGATTATACGTACGCCCAGATTTTAAATGATGAACACCGCCATGAAGAAGCTTACAAAGCCCTATTAGATGTTTTAAAAAGTTATCCTGAACGTTCGTTTTTTGAATTCCCAAAAGATTACAATTTCCTTTTGCATATTCTAAAAAACAATGTCAAAGCCATGGAGAACATGAGTGCCTATAATAAATATATATCCATGCTTTTAAGTAGGGATACTCCTTTAGAAAATCAACTTAGGGAGCAGCAAGAATTATCGAAATTGCAAAGCGAAAAAGACCTTTTATTACAGCATAACCTTATGGAAAATTTAGTACGCTATAATTTTGAACTGTACCCAGAAGAACAAGAAGAATTAAAGGAAATGAAAATGCGCATTAAGGCTGCCCATTTCGCTTAAAGGTGGTAATTTTGCCCGTTCTTAAATGAAGCTACGCACACTACATAAAATCTTTATCGTCTTCCTATTTTTAGGGGTTTGCACGAATATTTGGTCACAAAAATCAGAAGCAAACCCGCTAATGGACTCGCTTTCATACGTTTATCAAAAAAACGTGTATTCACAACCTGTTTTAGCCAAGGAAGCTGCGCAAAAATGGTTGGAAGAAAGTGAAAAACAAGGCTTAAAAATCCATACCATTAGAGCGCATTATGCACTTGCGAATCTTGGAAATATTTCGGGCGATTATAAAACCGCGGTCAACGAAACTCAAAAAACCATTGCCCTTCTTAAAGAGCTCAATATGGAAAATGGTTTGGCGGCCAGCTATAATATTTTGGCATTGGGCTATAAAAACCTTGGCAACTACCCAAAGGCAATGGAAAGCTTTTTGGAGTGTTTACGGTATGCAGAAAAAATGGATGACACCCAGCAAGAAGCCAATGCCTACCAAAACATAGCTACCTTATATGTTTTACAAGAAGAGTATAAAAAGGCAACCGAAAATTTAGACCGTGCCGCGGACCTATATCGTGCTTTAGGTGATGATGATGGTGTTCTGGTTACTTTATTCAATTTCGCAAGTATTTTAAAAGAACAAGGTAAATATGATGAGGCTCGCGAACACTTTAAAACAGTGTTAGAGTATCGTGAAAAAGAAGGAAACAAAGCAGTAATAGCATATATCAACATGAATCTTTCCCAAATGTTGGTGAAAGAAGAAAAATATGATGAAGCCGTAATTTCTTTAAAGAAAACCTTGTCCCTTTTAAAGGAAGTTGAGTTTACGTCTGACATGGTGATCATTTTAAACGACCTTGGCTTGTGCGAAAGCAAACTAGGACATACCAAAAAAGCCATCTCCTATTTTGAGCAAGCGCTGCAAATGGGTGAAGAACAAGCTATAAAACAATATAAATCTGACATCTATAAAAACCTTTCCCAACTTTACCAAGATGAAGGCGATTATAAAAAGGCCCTGGCATTTTATGAAAAAGGGGTGAGTACATTATCACAGCAGAATTCTCTTGACAAAGAAAAATATGTTGCTGAACTACAAGAGCGGTATGAAACGCAACTAAAAGAAACCAGGATCAACCTTCTTGAAAAAGAACAAAAACTGGGCGAAGCAGAACTGCAAAAAGCAGAACTTACCGCAAAAAGACAACGCCTCATTAGAAATGTATTTATTGCCGGTTTTATCCTGGTTTTATTGTCATTGCTTATTCTGCGTCATCAATACGTTAAACGCTTAAAGGTACAGCAAGAATTAAGCTTACAGCGCGAAGAAAATGCCGATCAGAAAATCAACCAAATGATCAAAGATTATAGATTATCTGCCGTTGAACGGTATCAACAAGGTCAAGATGAAGAGCGTGCACGTTTGGCTCGTGAAATCCATGACGGTATTGGTAGTGATTTGGCAGGAATTAAAATTGCTTTTGAGCATTATGTGGAAGACCAACAAGAGAAGCCACAGACCAAGCGAATATTAACGGCAATAAATAATGCGTGTACAGATGTTCGCGGACTGTCCCATCAGTTACATCCACCGGCTTTTGCCGCACTGGGGTTTACCAATTTCTTGGGTGATTTTATTGACCAAATCTCCGCAAGTGATACTATAGATTTTCAAACCTTCTTTTACCCGGAAGAAGACATCAACAAATTGCCAGATGCCCTGCTTGCAGATGTGTACCGTGTTGTACAAGAATTGGTCAACAATATTCTAAAACATGCCGAAGCCACCAATGCGGAAGTACAACTTACCAAGCATTATGACCATTTGAACATTGTGGTCAATGATAATGGCAAAGGCTTTCAAGAACATAAAAAACAAGGAATAGGTCTACGAAATATTAAGGAGCGTCTTTCTAAAATGAAAGGTACTTTAGACATAGACAGTAGCGCCAGTAGCGGAACATCTATCACCATAGATATTCCATTAAAACAGACCATGTGAAGAAAATTAACATCATAATAGCGGACGATCACTTAATGTTTCTTGAAGGGATCAACACCATTTTAGGTGACATGCCAGAAATTGGAGAAGTCCACCTTGCCACAGAAGGAAAACAGGTGATACGGCTGTTGAACCAGTTTGACATCGGTTTGATCATCAGTGACATCAATATGCCAAAAATGGATGGTATTGAGTTGTTGACCGAGATAAAAAAGAAACACGGTACCGTAAAAATTATCATGCTGAGCATGTTAGACAATCATAGAACGGTACATAAGGTCATTCAAAAAGGTGCAGATGGTTTTGTTCCCAAATTTACAAGCAAAGAAGAACTGCAGAAAGCGGTACGTACCGTTTTAGATGGCGAACAATACTTTTCTGAAATTATTAAGCAACGCTATATGGAAAGTATTTTTGAGCGAAAAAAGTACAAGAATATTGAACTTTCTCCCAGAGAGAAAGAAGTATTGTCCCTGTTGGCAGACGAGCTGACATCGAAAGAAATATCGGAAAAACTATTTATTTCGGTTAATACCGTGGAAACCCACAGAAAGAATATCCTATTAAAAACAGGTTCAAAAACCACAACAGGAGCTGTAAAATATGCTATAGAATCTGGCTTGTTCGACTAAGACTAGAGCATTATTACATCTGAACACCCTCAGCTTCCACTTTTAATTTGATAAGGGCTAAGGTCTCATCATAGGAGATATTATCATTTTCTTGACTTAGCATTTCACCAAAATACAAATGCCCCGTTTGTATATCGTAGTACGTAATATACAGCCCCGTTAAGGGGTTTTGCCATTTCTCATTTTTATCATTGTCTATGGTTTTATCTTTTAGGTATTGCACCCAAGCAATTTTTGACAAATTGAATTTATCTAAAATGATTTTCCGATAATTATCGTCTATTTCATAATTAGGATACGAGGCATCCAAATCGGTCTGAATACGTTGTTTTATGTCCTTTTCGATGTTATCAAAATTGTTCATAGTAGCCGAAAGTATAAACATCTGCGGGTGCCATTGATTTTCAATATTCTCTAGCGGAATGTCAATAAACCCCTCAGGATGGGCTTCGGTCTTAATGAACAAAGACATGGTATACGGAATATCCAACTCCTCATAAACACTGTTCAGCCTAGCAACAAACCTTTCAATTACCTCATGTAAAGCAGCCGTTTCTATTTCCCCCGGAACAAAAATCTCAAACCTATCGTTCTCAAATTTTATTTCAGGTATATCATTTATAAAATCGGCTTTTACGTTTTGTCGTGTTTCATAGCGCTTGCGTTCTCTTTCGTAGAGGTCCGCAATTTTCAAGTTTTCTTTTCCATAGTAAGATAAGGTGTCATTCTCCAATAGCTCTTTTGGATTCACATGGCAGTAGAACTCAATTTCGGGTATTTCTTTATGAAAAATAACTACGGTAAACATATTCGGGTTCATGGTAGCGGCATTAAAGAACCTATTCAGTTCCCTAAAACCTAACTCGCCCTTGTGTTCTTTTTCTAAGTAATGTTCTAAATTCTGAGCAGCTTTATTGGTTGAAATTCCACCCATAAAACGGGAAAAATTGCCTACAAAAATGAAAAACAGCACTAACAAAACGCCTATAACAATCAATGTTTTCATACCTGAAATTTTATAAAGTGAAGTTACCGTGATTGCCTTGTAAGCACCTCACGGAATTCCGTGAGTTTTACATTTCACTTAAATGGGGTGCTTAGAAACTAACGTGCTAAAATACCTTTGAAGTATTCAAAATTACATCTAAAAAACAATCATAATGGGATTACAAGAAAAAAGAGCCGCGAAAGCAATTGAAGAACAATATGTAGGGGATTACCAAAAAGAAATCAATGAAATAGTAGGTAAAGAATTACCTATTAACATTAATTGGGACACCTTTGAAATGGATTATATAAAATTTGTACCAAGTGTATGTTTACAACGTGTTACAGATGCCTTTAAAGAAGTATGTTCAGATGATATAGGTAAAGAAGCTATTGCAGAAAGTATTAATAGCATTGAAGTATTCTGTATTGCCAATGACGGTGCAGAAGACAAAAAAGAATTGAAAATAGCAGATGGTGTATTCTCACTAACTGCATGTTGGGGAGGTCACCACAGCGGGTATTTCTCTGATTTGGTCATAAGAGAATTCTTAGAGAACAATCTTTAAGAGTATTGGTCTATAAAGACTATGTTTTTACAAAAAAAGGAAAGCCAACTTGGCTTTCCTTTTTTGTTTTCATCAATCTTATTTTAAGCTTATAAACACTTCTCTATACGATCCTGCAGTACCATTTTTGACGCCACACTCTTTAATCCCTTAGAAAAGTTTAAGCATACAGTAAGCATATTGTTTTGTAGGTTTACTGTATTTTCCTCTCCCAAGTGAAACGACAGCTCTTTTACAGCGTTTACAAATGCTTCTTTGGCTAATGCGTCCGCGGCTATTGCTGCTAATGTTTCTTGCAATAACACTATTGTTTTCTTTGCATAGTACTTTTCAAGATCTTCTGGTTTTTCTGCATAGTCATAATTAATGACAATTGCCTTACCCAACATTTTCTCGACCGATTGCTCTACATCCCTGATTTCCTTTTTAAGTTGAAGTACGGTTGGTACATCGTCTGCATTTGGCGTAAAAGGAATGTTACCATCTGAAAATTGATATAGGTAATTTTCAATATTACCTAGCGAGATGGAAGCAATGGTATGCAACTCTACATATTGTAAATCTGGTTTATGGTCATACCAATTCCCCAATAAAACAATACTTTTTTCCGTATCATAATTAATGAAGTACCCAGAGACATTACCTCTACCGGTACCAATAGACACGTTAGGCATTTGGGGTTTTTCTTTATTTCGTTCTTCGTCCGCTATTCCTTGAAGGGTTTTGAGTACCTGGGAAATTTCTAGTACAGGTAGCTGCAGCATTGTCTTAAAATCCATAGTTCTGTTTTAATTTAAGACAGTAAAGATGGAACGTATTGCGCTGAAATTAGTACCCGTTTTCAGTGATATTGCATCTTCAATAAAAGTTAATGCATATTGGTATTTCATTTTAGGTGAAGCGCTTTATTTATTCACCTAAAACGCTAATCCAAAACTTGATTAATTGCCGTCATTCTTTTTAGAAGAATAGGCACGAACAAAGCGAATTTAGCATTGAATTCTTCTTGCGATGCAGCCGTGTTTATGGTTTTCACCATACTGCCCCAACTGTTGAACAGAGCTTCTTCGGCATTTTCACCATCGGTGTCCATATTCATGGCTTTTACCAGTTTAAAATTTTCATCGTCATTGTAAAAACCGGTGGTCTTCACCTTTTCAAAAATGTTCTCAAGGATGCTTTGCGTAGCTAGAAGTTCGGTTACGCCAAGTGTTGCTTCTTGTGATGTTTTGATAGCTTCAAAAACGTCTATCATTAAATTCTGTACCTCATCATTGATACTCTCGTCTAAATATGTCAAAATCGTATGTGTTTTAGTTGTTTGTTTGTGCTCTATAATGGTTTTTTTACGCTGATATTTAAAGTAACTACCAATAGGTACCCACCAAAAATGTCATTCGAATAAAGGCAATGACACTTTCGTTGCTGAGTGCTATTGGTGCTTTTAAATCGGTTACCTCATCATCATCTATGAATACCACAAAGAGTCCGTCCTTAAAGGCAAGCAATACATTATCAATTGCTTTTTGCTCATTGGCGAGGTCCTTATTTGCCAAATCGCCAAAATCCACTTTACCGCTTTGTGCCTGATCCTGAATTTCTGCGGGACTTAAAAAACCGACCACATTGACTTCCATTCGCTTTTTGTTGAAAGCCGCCACTTGATTTTTTACGCAACCTATTAAAAGTTCCTCAAGATTCTTTGGAGTTTCCACTAAGGTGAAAGGCACTTGCTTTACCTTTTTCTTACCGAGTCTTTTTAGCTGTAATGTAATTTCCATTGATCTCTGTTTTGTTTAGCGTTAGGGATTGTCGTGAAAAGCCCACAGTGCGATAGCACGCGGACTTGCAACAAAAGCCCGACCCCACCTAAGTGGGGTAACGCCATTATTCTTGTTATTTAGCTATTTATCTGCGCCAAAATTGTTGGATCTTGTATTTTATTATCCTCTGATAGTAACTTCATTTTTGAAATGATCTCGGCAGATTTTGGGTCGTCATCCACAAAGGGTAAAAACATACGCCCCCTGTGCTGACTGTGCACTGGAATAATGGATAACGACAAGCCTTTTTTGCTTACTTGACCGCTACCTAAATGTATACTGTACTCGCCCAACGTGCCCTGTATAAATATGTGACGCTCTTTAACCGTTATATTGCTCAGCTTAAACAATTTTGCCGACTCTTCTGCCAAGGCAGCACGCATTTGCATGGTACTGTGGCTTGCTTCTGGATCTACACCACCAACATGGGCTACACTTACCACAAGATCCATATCTCTCATAATCTCACTAAAAACCACAGCCGGAATTTCTGTTAGCGGAATACGCTCATGCGTTTCAATGGAGTGAAAACAGACTTCTTCTAGCGTTGGCGCCTCTACATCTGACGGAGAATACCAGTCTGCCATAGCATACATGGTGGCAATGAAACCTCGTTTATGATATACTTTCTGTAAGCCTTCTTCCCTACTCACCGTCCAGCCGCGACCCCTTAAAAGTGCTACGGTCTGCTTGGGCTGAATTTGATGCCCTTGGTAACGCTCAGACCTATTGCTGTGCTCGCGCTCATCTTCAGTAAGTAGATACAACTCTCTAAATACTTGCTTAAAAGGCTGCACCAAACGCTCTGCAAAAAGGTGTTTCTGATACACATCCCATTCTACCGCTGTATATAAATGCGATGCGTGGGCAACGACCAACTCATCTTCTTCTTGCAATTGATGGGTTTTTCCGGAAACGTCGGTAAGGCTACCATCGGTATAGAAACCGGAGATTTCCTTATTGGGAGCGAACAGTACCAATTTGCTCAACATCACCTTCACGATAGGATGCTGCATCATTTTATGAATCTCCAAAGCGGTAAACTTATCTTCATTTACCATAGCATTTTCTAGCGATAAACGTGTTCTACTATATTGCCTTGAGAGGTAGGTTTTATTCTCTTTTAATGCGATTACCTGCTTGTCTTTTCGCAACTTGGCCGGTATGGATTTTAAAGGTATATCACCTTTTGCAACTATAATTTCGGCTTTTCCAAGATCATTGATGACCAGAGTAATTTGGGTATCATCAATAGTCAACACCGCATTTTCCATTATAGTCTGGGTTGCCTTTGCCTCCATTGCCCAACCAAAACGTACGCGATCTAGATAACCCGCATTCCTTGACAAATTATCTAGTGCAATTTCTACTGCCGCCTTTTCACTTTCTTGGCGCTGAGCCCCAAACTGCCTGCTTTCCTTTAAAAAATCTTGCAACAGGTTATAACGCTTCAACAAATCTTTTTCAGGTACGGTTTTGCTCAACGGAATCAACCCTAAGGCACGTACATAATCTTTATCTCGCTTATCTTTTATCTTCTTTAATGTCTCGGTGATTTTCACCTCGCCCAACATTACACTGGAGTATAATTTTACCAGTCTGTGCGCATTACCATCTGTAATATATTTAGCGGCATCATGCAATATTTTCCAGTTGGCTTTACCCAAACTGCCATATACTTTATTGAACCAATCTATATCAATGGCACCCAACGAAAAGTCCGATTTTGGAATATTGGAATACCTTGAGATAATGGTTTCTTTCTCGCTACTCATATAATCAGATGCGTGCGCCTGAAACCACCAAACGGCATCTTCCAGTTTTTCCAATCCTAGATATTCACCAATTACACCTGCCCACTGGGTAGCGTAGCACGCCACTTCTATTAGTCGTTTTTTGGATATTTTATGCTCGTCTGCAAGTGCTACAAAATCAGCATAACTTTCGGTTTCCTTAAATGTCGTCTTCTTTAAAATAGCGCTGAAAAGTGATTTTTTACTATTACCATAATAGCTATAACCACGCTCAAAGGTATCTTTACCCAAACGCTGCAACACTTTAAAAACATAGTCTACCCCTTCAACGGTATTAATGGAAAAAATATACTCCGTTGCCGGTGTCACCAAATCTCCCCGTTCCAGCTCAGTTTCCAACAGGTTCGTTTTTAAGGGTAAAAACACATGTTTAGGAACCAAATTTTCAGTTAGCGTACCTCTGCGAATTCTATAATTATAGCCACCATCTATAATGGTCATTAGATCATTGGAATACAATGCTTGGAAAAGTAGGTCGTCATCATTTATCAATCCTGCTTTAAAGAGCCTTAAGGTTACTTCTACATCTGGAAAATTAAGGTTGCCAGAATTTCGTTTTTCCCTGGTAATTTCCTGTATATCCGTAACCGTATTAGGATGTCCAAAATCCTGTGCCACCAAGTACATTTGAATGTCCCAGAATCTTTTTAAATCTTCATTACTTAATAAATTAATCTCGCCAACACTTAGATCACCTGCATACGATGTAATAATATTTGCCCAGTTAGCGGTTATGGAATGATGGTACCCACTTAATTGAAATTTATAATTTTGCAACCTTTTGGGAAATGAAGCCACCATGTCTTCAAAAACATCTAGCTTATAGGAAACAATGGTTTCCCTATCCGCATATACTATGAACAAGCGCCTGATTATAGTAATGTACGTTCTTATTTTGGTATAATAGTTTTCTTCGCTATTGATATTTAACCCCGTTAAATCTGGATAAAATTGTTTTATATAAGGCACCAGTTCTTCATACTGTCCAAAAGGATAACTCTTATGGTTTAAAAAACGCAATACGGCACTCATTTCAAAATCGTTCAACTTACTTTGTTCGTACCAGGCTACCCAAACATTGGACAATGGTAAATTATGTAAACGATCTTGTGCCGTGGCATGCTCATCTAGTTTTTTCATATCATGAAGCCCTCGGTTAATAAAGGTGGTGTCGTTCTCACCTTGATAGCCCTCCATCTGATATTCATACTTACCATTTTCAGCAACCAGAGCAATTAATGCATTGACAGTGGTAATTATCTTATCAATGTCAATGATATCCTTAAATTTAAAGTCTGAAGACTGAGAGGTTTTAATACCCAGCTTATCCAAGAAATTAGATTTAACCTCAAAACGAGGCTGTGGCTGGTAAAGGGCACTTAAGTTATTGTAATCTACAGTCCCAAAACCGTTACTGAAATTGTATTCATCCTTATTTTTAACGAACTTATTTAAAAGTACTTGTTCATTTTTGGAGATTTTGGGTCGCTCTTTAAATGTAGCCACCTGAGCTTCTACAAAATCTGGATATCTGTTCTCTGCATCTAAAATGGTAAGTATTTCTAAACCTGCCAATCGTTGGTCAATACTTTTTGCCGTAACCAAGTTGCCGGCACTCTGTTTAATGGTATCATTAGGTAAAGATACCAGCAGTTGTATTACGGCGGTACGCATACTTTTGTTCTTCCGTTTCAACAGATCTTCGGCAATCTCCAAATCGGTATCGTATAAATGCATTTTACGGAAAATGTTGAGTCCCGTTGCCATAACACACTCATTTCTATTGTACACAGCCTTTCTTGCCAACGTCCTGCGCCATGAGTATTGATCATAGTTTAGCTTTACTTTTTTCTCATCTGTCTTATAATGGTGAAACGCATAACTATAATGTATTGGAAAAACTTTACGAATGTAAGTCTCCCTAAATTCCGACGGCAATTCATCTAAATCGTTTGCCATAAGCTCCAGCTGCTGTTCCGTTGCCTCATGCAATAAAAACTGATAGAAATATTGAGAATTAGGGGTAAAACTCCACCAAGAGAAAATCTTGCTTTCATAAGTTTTTCCCTTATCCTCAACTGTTTTTGCGACCTCGAATAATTTGGTAAACGTATCATTATCCAACTGCATTTCCGGTAAGTTTACCGCCATCCAATGATCTAGGGCATAATCTTTACCTAATTCTTGTATAAAATATGCAACCAAAGAATCATTGGTACGATCCGTTTTACTCATAAAGTAAAGCGCTAGAATTTTCTTGTTTCTATCGGCTGAAGAATACACGATATCCAAGGCTTTGGCATTGGCTTTATCAACATCCAAAATACCTATAGCCCATAATGCCACATACACCTCAATATTATCTTTGCTCTTCAAAAGCGTATCCACTTCCTTTAAGTTAAGAATTAAAGAGTGCGCCAGTTCCAAAATACGATTGATGACCGATTTCTTAGGCGCCTCCCAGTTTAACCCAAACCAGGTATTTACCGCCCTTACAACGCTGCTGAAACGGGTAATATCATTCTCTAACACTACATTTATCATGTATTTTAAAGACTGGAGACCTGCTTCATCCATAGATTCCAGAATGGACTGTCGCAAACCTTCTTGACGTTGAGCAGCCAATAATAGTTTACCCACCATGTCCCAGTGTTTTTCATCTTCCGACAGTAATAAAGCTTTGATAATATCTTGACTTACACCACCAATTTCATCTTCACCTTGTAAAATATCGTTCAACAGCTCATTGAACATATCACCACTATTTTGCAAAACAATAGCGAAAAAAACACTGTTGCCATGTGGATAATATGTACTGTATTGAAAATGTTCTTGCAAGCTTAATCCACAAAAACCTACACGGCTATTGTATAAAAATTGACTAAAAATAGTTAGCTTATTTTGTAAAATATCTTCACTTGGTTGTGATCTAAAGGCTTTGCGATCATAGCTTCTTTGGTAAGGCATGGTATTGATAAAATCCCACATGGCAGATAAATACGGTGCTTGTACCACGCCAAATAATTGTATACCCAAACGCATACCTTCTTCGGTCAACCAAGGGTTTATGGTCAAGGGATCATCAAACTCGCTAATGAAATCGTTACTATTGTAATATTCATACTTCTCCTTCTTTATACGTCCTAGAATTTGCCCAAGCCTTCTGTAAGGTTGAGAAAATGAACGAAACTCAAAACGATCTACCTCCGGTTTTTGGTGTTGGGCTATATATTTTTGCGCTTTTTCTGCTGGAATCATATGGTTCTATTCTTTATGCTTTATATTCTGCAATGAGGATATTATGGATTGTATCTACATATTAACTTATGCTGTACAATGTTATTTTACAGTCTCCAATTAATTATGGCAAGTTAGCCGGAAAGTAACTTTTCTTTCTACCGGAATTTGGGGATTTTTCAACCTACAGGATTTTTTTAATCTTCAATATCACTGAATGCAGTGACAAAAACACCAGTGCTTTTGGAAAGCTTTGTATATCTAAAAAATTACGTGTTGTTATGCCGAATACTAACAAAACACCCCTGTTCGATTTTTTTGAGATCGATGCTTCTTTTGAAGCTATAAAAAGCTGTACAAACTACCCTGAAGATTTTTTCTATGAAATTTTTGTGATAGCAAAAACAACTGCGAACAAAGAAATTAGAACGGAATGCACCAATATTATCAAAAAACAAGCACCTGAGTACTTTCAAACGGCATTTAAGAGCCGTAAAAAGATAAGTCAAAAAGGAGGTGTGAAATCGGTTGATTCCAGATTGGTTGCGATGTTGGAATACGGATTACTTTCTGATGAATTAAATCTTTTTAAACTACACTCGTTATTATTCCAAGAACCAGAATTAGGGCTCTTCAATTTCACCAAAAACTTTTTAGACCTTTTGGTAGAACACCCAAGTATACTGAGTAGATTCAACGGAATACAAAAGCTAGAAATATCACTAAAGAATGAGGGTAATGCATATACTACCATTTTAGAAACACTACCTCATCTCACCTCTTTAGAGGCACTAGAAATACAGGCAGATTTTGAGCAATTGCCTGATGAATTAGGCAACCTTACCAACTTAAAGAAAATAAAGCTTACCATGCCATTTTTAAAGGAAGTACCTGCTTCAATAGGTAAATTAAAATCACTGGAAGAATTCACCTTTAAAGGCGATTACTCTTTTGGAGGCGATGATTACAATACTTATTTAAAAGATTTCAATTGGCTTGCTGACCTTAAATTTTTAAAAGAATTAAAGTTACAAAATGTAGGAGTGGAAGATTTGTCTAAAGTTGTATTTCCACCCACATTGAACAAGATAGATTTGTATGGTTTAGACGAGCTAACGGCGCTGCCAAAGGAAATGAAAAACCTACCAAAACTTGAGAAATTCAAAGTAGCTTCTAACCGTTTGGAAACCTTACCTACAGGATTTGAAGCAATGCCAGAGTTGCAGCTGTTTGAACTTATAGCTCCCAAAATAACAACCATTTCTGCAAATTTCTTTTTTGGTTTTGAGTCCAGACCAAATTTGATCACAAAAATTGGTAACCGCAATGTAGACATTGCCCCAATGACCGAGAAATGTAGCCAAAAAGAACTGAATTTAGACACACCCAAACTGCTAACTTATGTGTTGGACTATGCGGAGTTTTTTCCAGAATTGACAACCATCTCAATTAATTGCGAAGCTCCGGAAAAAAAGCACAAGAATACCTTGGCAGCGTTTAAAAACCTAACCAGCATTACTTATAAACTAGTACCCAACTTAGATTGGATTTTTGATGGGATAAATGAATTGGAAACAATAGAAAGTGTCACCCTATACAAAAACACTTCTTATGCTACTCCTGTAGGCGAAGCACCTAATTCGGCAATAGTACCCAAGGCACTTTCTAAAATTGAAAAACTAAAGCAATTCACCGTTCAGTTCGAGAACCATTTGGAATTAAACACAGATGCACTGCCCAAACATACAGAGCAGCTGACCATAAAAGGTTTAAAAAGGATTATTCCTGGAAAAACAAAACGCTCGGCAACTCAGGTAAATATTGAACATACGCCTGTATCAGATTTAAAAGCATTTTATGATGTGATGGATGCTCAACAGATGGACTTAGGTAAAAACAACTCATATATAGCAGGCGAATCGGGATTCGCGTTTCTTAAAAATCCGCAGAACATTAAAAAATATGAGTATACCGGTCCCGCTAACAATATTGCAGAGCTTTTAAAAGCCTGTCCGAATTTAGAATATCTGTTTGTTGAGTTCCCGGAAGATAAACCAGAATTCTACGAGGGACTTTCTGGATATAAAAACTCAAAATTAAAATCTCTACAACTCAATAATTATAAGGGAGATAGTGCTTCTTTACAATCGGTATTGGAGCAAGCCCCAAATCTTGAACATCTAGAGCTAAGGGATTGCACGGGAATTCGTGATTTTCCACAGGTAAGTCTGAACAAGTTAAAAATACTTGAACTATATAGTTG
Organism: Maribacter dokdonensis DSW-8; assembly: GCF_001447995.1. Classification (NCBI taxonomy): domain Bacteria; kingdom Pseudomonadati; phylum Bacteroidota; class Flavobacteriia; order Flavobacteriales; family Flavobacteriaceae; genus Maribacter; species Maribacter dokdonensis. Next base: position 1,611,844 of record NZ_LDPE01000001.1, read on the forward strand.
TGATGTACAAACGATGTCAGGCTTAAATGTGCCCCAAATAAGAGCGTTTAAAATAAACTTTTGTGATGATTTTGGTTCAGAAGCCTTAGAAACGATTACGCAGTGGAAAACCCTAAAATACCTTTGGCTAGAACATATATCAAAAGAAATGAAAACCTACCCAACTGCAATTGCCAATCTCACTTTAGACACTCTTTTAATTAACGGCAAATACAGCAAAAGGAAAATACCACATTGGATCGGCACTATGAAATCGCTTCGTGTTTTAGGGGTAGAAAGTTTTACACAAAACACACTACCTAAAGAATTGGCAAAACTTACCCAATTGGAAGTATTGAGTATCACCGGTTGTGATTTTCAAGAGCGGTTATCAGAGGAATTTAGACAGCTACATTTAAAAAAACTCATTTATTGGACCTCTAAATTTTCAGGTAGTAATATGAAGTTTGAACTATACGAGCCTCTTGTTGGCAAAGGTATAACCTTAAGATATTTTGATGATGATGACAAAATAAAACCATTTAAACTTGGATAAAATGAACATCTAAAGAACAATGAACAATCTCATTTTTGAGATATAAAATCACGTAATAACATTAATGAAAATTAACCTTAAAAACTATCTTATGAAGAAATGATAAATTAGATTACGATGGACAAACAAGAATTATTAGGCAAAGAATTGAGTAACCTGTATGCAATTAACAAACAGGTAAGCCATTATTTTAAAAATAGTGACCTGAGCTTTTTAGACGAACATAGACAGCAAACCGTAAATAATTACATAAATGCCAATCTTAAGAATGAGGAATTGGTCACCAAAATCTTACGCTCATTAGAGGTAAACCCAGGCAATACCGTAGATTCAATAGTAAATGAAATTACCGAGAATTTACATGAGATAAGCCTAAAAAAAACCGACAATAAGGCATTGAACGGCTTGGGTTATATGATGTCTTTTAATAGACTATTAAGCTATCATAAAGCAAATGTGGTCAACATTGATTTTATTTTGAACGAGCTAGATTTAAGCTAAAGTAATAACAGCTTACACTGCAATATTACTCATCATTAAAATATCGTTCAAATTTTTTGAAATCAACGGTTTTGAAATAAAATCGCGAACTAAATCATATTTTTTTGCCCGCTTAATTTCATGGTCTCCATAATGTGAGCTTACTATGAAAATCTGAGGTTTGTTTACCAGCGGTAATTTTGAGAATTTATCCAAGAATCCCCATCCATCCATAATAGGCATATTAAGGTCCAATAAAATGATATCGGGCATTCGTTGACCTTTGTTTAATTGGGAAGTTAAATTGGTTAAAGCTTCATCACCATCCTCATATACAAGAATGTCAGCGCTCACAAAATTATTGTGGTTCAAAAGAATTTTAGTACCATAAACACAAATTGGATCGTCATCTATAATACAAACTGTATCAATTTTCATAGCTAATAATATTCGTTAATCCCTGGGGAAATTTAGTTCTTAAAATTAACAGGATTTAACTTACAATAAAATTTTGATAGTTGCTAATAATTTCTACAATAAATTGCATAAACCACAGCATTTCAAAACTTTACCATTATTAATTATTCAATATTAAACGCTAAAATTTTGTTAAAAAACTAGAAACTAACACATTTTTTTTGAAACGATAAATAACATAAGCAAAAATTTAAAATATGATAAAAATACTTGTATCACTATGAAATACAACCATGTAACTAAAAACAATGCAATAATAACCGAAAATACATCCTGTAAAAAATTAATATTAATCTTTTAAACTACTACTGAAATGAGAAAAATTAGCATCATCCTTTTATTTAGCCTTTTTGCAATCAACGCTTTACAGGCACAAATTAATTTAGAACAAAAGACAGTGACCGTAACCGGTAGCGCCCCTTTAGAAAAAACAATTATTAAATACAGGGTTAAGGCTACCTTAAGTATGGATCAAGTCTACTATGCCGATACACGAGTGGAAAACCTAGACCAATTAAGAAAACAATATTATCAAGAATTGAAAGCATTGAACATAGACACCTCTAAATTTCAAGAAAAAGAGATGGAGTATTTTTCTTTAGGATATCAACGCGACGGTACCATTTTATACTATGAAACAGATTCTAAAGAGCTAGCCATGAAATTACTGAAAACAAACTTGTTAGGGGTTCAATTACAATTTCAAGTAAAACAAAATGTTTCACCTGATAACAATAAAGTTGCACTCAATGCCGCATTGGAAAATGCCAAGACATATGCTATGGAATTATGTAAAACAATAAACACTGATTTAGGCAACATAAACGCTATTAGCAGTAACTCTAATTATAATAACGATTGGACCAGTTATTATGCTGACTACCAAGAGCAATTAACGGTCAACGTAGTGTATAGTATGAATTAATACTTTTGTGTTTAATGTACAAATGGGCTGTTATACTGTGTGTAACAGCCTTCTTTTTATTAGATTATCAACAAAAAAAAACCAACACCAAAATTCATTGGCATTGGCTTATTTCAACTCTAATTTATTCTAAACTCGCTGTAAAAATCGCAATTAACTTTAGTTTTAATTTAAAGAAATCATCAATATTATTTTAAGTTAATCGGTTTTGCCGGCATAGTTTGTATATCTACGTCAACTTCTAAAATTTTAGCTATGGTTGGCGCAAGTTGATCGGTATAAAGTTGTCCATTAACTACTTCCCCAACAGGTTTTACATTTGGACCTAAAATAGCCAACCATGTATGTTGGGCTCCTTTTACATTGCTACCATGACTTGTCCATTTAGAATCTTCAAGAATACCAGATCCCCTACCATGGTCCGTAGTGATTATAAAATAGGTATTATCCTTATAAAAATCGTCTTGCTGTACGTATTGCCATAAATCCGCTATTAAAGCGTCAGTATTATGTAATGATTTCATGTAGAAATCAAACTTGCCGCCATGTGCAAAATCATCCGTTTCTCCATAGGATATGTATACAACTTTAGGATGGTTCTTTTTTACATATTCTTTTGCATAATGGTGGGTAAACACATCTAACCGTACACTTTCCCAAATAATTGGCGCTTGACGTTGTATTTCATTTAAGAATATCTCCCTACCACTCAAATCTCCTTGGGCATTCATATACCCTGCATTTACGGGGATTCCGCTCCTTTTATCATTAATAATAAAAGGAAAAACGTCCCAACTGGCAAAAGCGGCAACCTTACCTTTATACCGCTCTTGTTTATTTGCCAATTCTAAAACCGTTACATTCTTATTGTAGTTTTTGTCGTTACTATCAATATGGGCATCATCTGCCTTACCTGTTAAAATCTCATTATACCCAGGATAGGAAAATAACATTTTATTAGTGAGATCAACTTTACTGCCTTTGGTCCTATTGCCGTACAATTGACCATCTTTGGCAATGGTATTCCAAAAAAAAGGCATGATTTTTTCCCTACTTTCTTCAGGTGAACTACCTGAAAACATTTTATTCAATAGCTCTTTGCCCTCTGTATAATTACTCTGCACCAATGCCGTATCTAAACCATGATATACATCTTGCCAACGTACACCATCTAACGTAATTAAAAATACATTAGCCGTCTTATCAATTTGAGCTGTTGCCCCTACCCACATAAATAGCACGGCAAACAGTAGTATTCTTGTTCGTATTTTCATCATCAAATTAATTATTCGTTTTAAATGATTGTGTTTTTGACCAATCGCTCCAATTTAAATGTTGGTCCCTATAGCGTACTCGCCAATAATATTTGGTATTCGGTTTTAATCTTTTAGTGGGTTCATCGGTTAAGTTATCGTTTTTTTGCCTGTTCTCGCCGTAGTACCAATTTTCAGATTGTTTCCAACTATCCAGAACCAATGCATCAAAATCCTCTGTTGTGGATATTTGCCAATGTGATGCCGCATGATAGGCACCTTTAAAGGAACTTTTAAAAGGTTGCGCCTTTAACATTCCTCCAGTATACTCCACCGCACCATTAAATGCAATAGCTATTGGAGTTTCCGGTTGATGTGATTTGGCATAAATGACAATTTCATCTGTTTTTTCATTGTCCCTATACAACTCTTCATTTCCCCTACTGATTCTTTTGATGGTGAATTTTGGATTCTCATGATTACCATCAACCTCTACCATGACAAATCCGTATTCATCTTGGGTAACACTGAATTCATCATAGTCCCTACCCTCAAACTCACCCCAATTATCAATAGCGCCACCTGCGGATGCCACATTGATCCAAAGATGTTTATGATCCTTTGACTGCCCTCTAGAATAGCCATGGGTATGTCCAAAAAAATGCAAACTAGGCTTACCTGTTTTGGTGGTAAATTCCTCTAACATTTTTACCACCTTACCTGAAGATTCTTCTTCACCGGGAATCCATAATTCAGATTTGTGCGGATGGTGCAATTGTGCGAACACAAAATCTATTTCCCCATTCTTAGCCGTCTCTTCAAGCAATGATTTCAGCCAAGCAAATTGCTCACGACTATCACGGTATCCTTCATTTGAATTAAGACCGATAATTCTGGTATTGCCATAATCTTTGTACCACCAATGCTCTGCATATGCGGGTGTACCATTTTTAGGCAAACTAAAATATTTAAAATAATAGTTTGCGTTTCTTTCATGATTACCCAGTACAGGATACACAGGCACTTCTGAAAAAAGTTTTTGCGCAGGCTTAAAAAAGTCGTTTTGCCACTGCTCGTACTTTGCACCGTTCTCCACCAAATCTCCAGGTATTAAAACCATTGCCAAATCATCTGGCGTAGTATTGCCATATTCCGACTTCAAGAAGGGCAGTATACCTTTATTTACAATTTCATTGAACTTATCCGGATTTTGGTGATCAATCTGCATATCGCTCATAGCCAAAAAATTGAACGACTCATTATCACTTGCAAATGGAGGTGTCTTAAACTGATAAATATCTGACACCAACTTATCTGTTTTCACGCGATAATAATAGGTAGTAAATCTTTTTAGTCCCGTTAGTTTTACCTCATGAATACGAGATGGACCAAAGTTGATATCCTCAGCACCACCTACCGCTTTTTTACCCAACTTAGGTGACGTACCAAACTCAACCACGCTTTCTTCTCCTAAAGAAGTCTCCCACATTACCGTAATTTCGGTAGGGTTCGCATCTTGCAAATAAGGCTTAACCACAAATACCGATGTCTCTTGGGCATATAAGGCAACACCACAAAAATAGGTTGCCAAAAAAGTAAAATTCAATAGTTTCATATGTCATTAATTACTAACGCTATCTAGCGCATGTTCTAAAATTTGTATTGCGTTCTTTAATTCAGTTCTAGTAATGGTCAACGCCGGAGCCAATTGAAGCACATTACCTGCGGATACCTTAAAACTCAGACCATTTTTAAGGCAATTGTACATAACCTGTTCAGCTTTTTCCACTGCTTTCTCCTTCGTCTCCCTATTGGTTACCAACTCAACGCCCCATAGTAATCCACGACCACGTATATCGCCTATAAGTTCGTACTTTTCCTTTAAAATGGTCATTGAAGTGCACATTGTCAAAGAATCTCCCGCAACCTTATGCAGTATTTTTTCCTCTTCTATAATTTCTAAGGTCGTCAATGCCGCCATAGCACCTAAGGGACTTTTTTCATGGGTATAATGCCCCAATGAAATGTCCGGGAAGGTATTATACCTATCTCGGGTAACCATACAGGCCTGTGGAAAAATACCACCGCCCAAACCTTTGCCCAAGCAAAGAATATCCGGTTCTATACCGTAATGTTCAAAAGCGAACATTTTTCCGGTTCTGCCCAAAGCAATGGGTATTTCATCTAAAATAAGAACAACCCCATACTTATTGCATAATGCACGAGCCGCTTTCCAAAATGTGACCGAAGGCAATTGAACGTCCGTATTTCGAACCGTCTCTGCGATAAAAGCACCTATATCACCCTCTTTAGCAAATACATATTCCAAATATTCCAAGCATTTAGCTTCATCGCCTTCAAAAATACCCCTATAGGTAACTGGGGGAGGTATTCTTTCTACACCTGGCATCATTGGTCCCATATATTCCCTAAAAACAGCTTCTCCACCAACACTGACAGCATCTAAAGATGCGCCATGAAAAGAGTCCCAAAACGATACCACTTTAAATTTACCGGTAACGGCGCGTGCCAATTTTAAAGCAATACTTACCGCCGAACTCCCGTTTGGAGTCATTAAAACCCTATTTAAATCCGATGGAAGCAATGAAGCCAGCTTCTCCGCAAATTTTATAGCAGGTTCATTCGTATATCTCCTGGTAGAAAAAGACAGCCCCTGTAACTGCTCCGTTAAGCGCTTTACCAATTTTGGATGTGAGAACCCCAGTTGATGCACATTGTTACCATGAAAATCTAAATATCGCTTACCGGATATATTCTCTATATGTGGACCGCTACAATTACCAAGCACATCTAAACAAGGCGTAGACAAAGCTTGATGAAAAAAGTAACGGGCATCTTTTTCCAATAACCTTAAAGTCTTTACATCGGTAATACCATCAATCCATTCATTTCTGGCATGGGTGTTATTTATATCTCCTTCGGTACGTTTATTCTGCAATGGATCATGTTTCATTTTACGGTCATTCAACGTTATCGCACTTTTAAAAAATCCGTAGATAAAATTTGATTAGGCGTTTTATCACCTTCAATATAAACATCTAACCAACCGTCACCACCGCCATTGAACCAAAGCACCTCAACGGTGTGACTACCTTTGTCCATTTCAATACTTCCTGTTTTTGTTCTTACGCCATGGTCCCCGTCATTATCGACAACCAAGTGACCATCTATGAACAGCTTACTACCATCATCTGATCTTACTGCAAAATTGTAACTGTCTTCATGTTCAATTTTGAGCAAACTCTTAAACCTGAACAATGTGTTTGCTTGTATATGCTGACGAACTTCTTCCGATGAAAATTCAAAAACGGTTCCCTTAGCATCCGGTTTTCTATTCCCTATTGATGGAACAAAGGAAAGGTCGTTCAAATGAAAAACCTCATAAGAAACAGGAGCTTTAAGCGATGCTGGTTTTATCCTAAAAAATGCTTCGGAAACCCCACTGCTCAACTTATCAGCAACAAATATGGCACTCTTTACCACCGTATTTTCTTTTAGAACTATGGACTGTGTAAAGGTGTTGGATTCTTTCATTGGCATTGCACCATTTAGCGTATACCTAATTTCACCGTAGGCATTTGGGTTTTCTAATACTAACTGGGTCTCATCATTGAACAAGCCCCCATCTGCTGCATAGCCCTTTGCCGGTCTATTTAATCTTGGTTTTTTCAACTGTACCAAAGTAGGGTAATCATCTTCCACATTTTCACCCTTAAAAGCCTCAAGTACAGGTCTACCGATCCATGCACGTGGTGTTTTAATTTGAAGGGCGTGTGCAACAGTTGCAGCATTGTCATATTGGTATACCGGATATTTTATCCTATAATCTTTTTTTATACCCTTGCCCCAAAGAATAAAAGGTATTTCAATTTCTTCCATAGATTCGCCACCATGGCCTTTGCCCTTACCGCCATGATCAGAACTAATGATTACCATAGTATTATCTGCCATACCAGATTCCGTAATGGCCTTCATAATTTCCGCCAATAATGAGTCTGCCTTTTCAACCGCATGGTAATACTCTTTTGTACCGTGACCAAACTCATGACCAGCATGATCAATATGATCAAAGTGGACAAACGTAAATAAGGGTTTTTCTACTTTGATATAACTACTGGCGTTCACAGCAGTTTCTTCCTCGGTAGCAGGATTTTCATCAAAGTCTACCGCATTTTTCTCAAATAACCGTCCAAAACCACCCCAATGATAAATAGCTCCAATTTTTTCCGATGTTCTTTGCTCACGAATCAAATGAAAAATACTGGGAAACAAAAAAGGTTCGCTCTGTGTAACCGCAGGTAAGGTAAGATTATCTCTTTCCCAAGCATTGGATGTAATACCGTGTTGTTCCGGTCCGGCACCCATAATCATAGAAGCCCAATTGGTACTTGAACTTGTGGGTAAAACTGCCCTTGCGTGCATGGTTGAAGCACCATCTTCTATCATAGTATCAAAAGTAGGCGTATCAGCATTTTGGAGTCCGTCCGGACTCAACCCATCAAAACCGATCACCACAACATGGGTGGTTTCAGAATCCATTTTATCCAACTTGTCATAATCACAAGACCATAGGGAGGTCATCCCTATGGTCAGTGTTATAATTGAAGTGTATTTTTTAACCCTATGCTTAATCAACATCCCACCAAAGTTTGGTATTAATATCATCGGCACCCATACTTTGTACAGCGGCATTGTAGTTTTCGCTATTGGTAGATTTTACGGAATTTGGATATTGAAAACGTACCGGAACCATACCATCGTTAACAGCATCTGGTCCTGGAATTACTTCTGGCATTCCCGTTCTTCTCCAATCTGACCATCCTTCAAAACCGGTATAGAATAACGATATCCATTTTTGAAGCGCAATTTTCGCCAAATTATCATCTGTAGCCGCAGTTAATGCTACAGCATCTTGCCCAACATAAGCCTCAAGATCCGTTGCTTGCATAGCATTGGCAATATCTGACCATCCGCCAGCTGCAACTCTTTCTGTATAATATGCAAATGAAGCTCTAATTCCGTTTTCATAATACATAGCTGCATCGCCAGAAGAAATAAATCCTCTTTCAGCAGCTTCTGCCAAAATAAACTGAAGTTCAGAGTAGCTCATTATAATAGTATGTGAAGCCGTAGCCGAAGCCTGCTCTGGGTTACAGGCCCTACATGCTAAAAGAATACCCAGTCTAGAGATGAAATTTGAGCCGGACTCATCTGGGTTTCCAGAGGGACTATATCCTAATGCCGCTTCATCATCCAACCCATTGGGCATACCTACATAATCATTAAAATCTTCAGAGAAAATACCTTTATCAGAATCTGTGGTTGGCTGTGCAAAAACATATAGTCTATTATCGTTCAGATCCTTTAAACGGGTTTCAAGAGTTTGGCTTAATCTCACCTCGTCAAAACTACCGCTACGGGCGTCATATTTTGGTTGTGGGTTATCAGAATTCCACTCTACAAAAGCCATATCTTCATTACTTTCAAAAATAGGATAGGCAGATGGGTTACCCGTTATTTGAGCCATACCCGCAACTGCGGTAGCATTATCAACATCACTGATACGCATTAGCAAACGCAACCTCAATGAATTGGCAAACTTTCTCCATTTTTCAATATCACCATTATAGATGATGTCACCAGATATATTGCCAGCTCCCGTTAAAACGGTGTTCGCAGTTTCTAAATCTGCCAAAATACCAGCATAAATAGAGCTTTGAGCGTCAAAAGCAGGGGTTACGTTACCATCTTCAATACCACTGGTAGCTTCAGAATAAGGCACATCACCATAGGCATCGGTTACGTAAGAATAAATCCAAGATTTCATCACCAAGGCAACACCATAGTAATTTTGCGCTTCTTCATTGGTCTCCGTATCCCTAATGATATTTTCCACATCGCGTAAAGACGCATATGCATTGTCATAAGGATCACCAGACGGAGACCAGTTATAGGTATCGCCACTGGTAAACTGTAACCTAGCGCCATATTGTACCACGGTAAAACCTTCTTCCCAACCTTGGTTTCCCCAATTATAGGCCATTTCTCGTTGTACGCCCGGCAATAAAAGTTCTGGTTGTGCAGAAGCCGGATAGTTAGGATTTATATTGATCGTTTCAAAATCTTCGGTACAGCTAACCGCAAGTACCAAGGATATTAGAAGTAATAGTATTTTTTTCATGATTTCTTTATATTATTTAGTTTTCGTCAATTAGAAATTAACCTGTAGGTTAAAGGTGAACGAACGCGAACTTGGGTAACTCATGTTTTCTATACCCGGTTGCAACGTTCCCCCGGAAACACCAACCGTTTCTGGATCAAAATGAGGATTGTCCGTCCATAGAATCAGGTTTCTACCTGTTACAGAAATTCTAGCATTGGTGATCGGTAATTGATCGATCATTTTTTGCGGAAATGAATATCCTAATGAAACCTCTCTAAGTTTGGTATAAGAAGCATCATACTTTGCCGCTTCTACATTATCCCTTTCATAATATCTGTTATTGAATGTTCTAGCATCTACATTTATAGTGTTTGGAGTATATACAGGGTTCTCTGCCGTTCCCGTATTTATAACACCTTCTGCAACAATTCCGGTTTCTCTTCCTTCTAAAGTTTCTTGCAGTTGCCCAGAAGTACTACCAATAGTCTTAGTTCTAGATACTACGATACCGCCCTGTCTGGTATCGATTAAAAACCCTAGATCAACATTCTTATATTTAAAGGTATTTTGTATACCCAATGTAAAGTCTGGTGCATAATCACCTTGGTATACCAAATCATCTGTACGTTCTGGAATACCTTGATTATTAATGATCATTTGCCCAAAGTACTCACTAGTTTCATCTTCTACTCTTTGAAAACCTCTACCATAAATAGCACTGATAGAACCTCCTTCACGAGCTTGTATATATGCACCGTTAGCCTCGGTCAACGTAAATTGGATATCATCACCCAAATCTTTCACCTCACTTTTATTAGTGGCAAAATTGAAGGTTGAGCTCCATTTAAAATTATCCGTTAACACTGGAACAAAGTTGGCAATGGCCTCAAAACCGTAGTTACGAACTTCGCCCGCATTGATCAACTGACTGCTATAACCACTGGCAATATCCGTGCTAATATTTATGATCTGGTTTTTGGTAGCACTATCATAATAGGTCATATCCAAATTAATTCTACTTTGCAGAAAACGCAGGTCCAGACCAAATTCATAAGAGCCGGTTATCTCTGGTTTTAAATTTGCATTTGGTATCAGCGAAGATTCTGTCAGTATAGGTGTGGAACTATCAAATTGAGTCTCATTTTGGTAAAAACTACGTAATCTATACGCATCGGTATCATTACCTACCTCAGCATAAGCAGCCCTTACCTTGGCAAACGTTACCCAGTCTGGCATATTGAACATATCACTGGCAATGGCACTTAATGTAACAGACGGATAGAAATATGAATTATTACCTTCTGGCAATGTACTAGACCAGTCATTTCTTCCTGTAATGTCCATAAACAACACATTGTCATAGCCAAATCTGGCATAACCATATAAACTATTGATGCGCTTTTCACTGTTGTTAGAGCTCACTTGCACCGCCTGTCTACTATTATTAAATGAATACACTCCAGGATTGATCAACTGTGGAGCTACACTTTTAGTGAAGTCTTGCTTTTGACGTAATTGGTTTCCACCTGCGGAAATATTTAAATTAAACTTTTCTCCAAAGGTTTTATCATAGCTCAACAAGAAATCAGAGTTACTTTCTTCAAAGAAAATATTATCTTCTTGGTATGTTCCAAAAGGAAAACGCTGCGTACTGAATGCTCTTTTACGAACCCTAAAATCTCTATAGAAATCACGACCGCTACGAAGCAACAACTTCCAGTTTTCACTAATGTCATAAGTAAGACTTACATTACCGAACATACGATCTTTATCTTGCGCATTGGTATTCTCATACATAGTAAAATAAGGGTTGTCATGATAGTTGTAGTTGTAGTTAAACTGCTGTATACCCTCTAAACCAGGTTGCCAATAATCTCTAAGGTTATTGGTATTCAATTGGCGCCCGTACCAAATGAACAGGTACATGATACTTTCCGTACCGTAACCTACTGCAGGTCTATTGTCACTATCTGTCTTTACGTAATTAAGATTGGCATTTACCTTTACTTTATCCGATACATTCATGGTTCCGGAAAAACTTAAGGTATTTCTATTGAGATCAGTATTTGGCAATGTACCTTCTTGATCTAAGTTCTGAAATGACAATCTCATGTTTCCCATTTCACCACTTTTAGAAATGGCAATACTATTGGTTTTTGTAATACCAGTTTCAAAGAAATCTTTTGTATTATCAGGTTGAGACACCCATGGTGTAGGAATAATATCAGCATTACTCACCGAGGTGTCACCACCTCTGGTTCCATCTGTTCTTGGCGAGTCAAATTGTGCGATCATAAGTCCGGTATCCAATCTTGGACCCCAACTTTCATCAACACCATCGGCAATACCGGAACCACTACCATCCACAAAAGAAAACTGTTGGTTATTCCCCTGTCCGTACTCATTTTGCCAGTCTGGCAGCATTAATACATTTTCTACGGTAATTCCCGTATTAAAAGAAACACCAAGCTTACTACTTTGGGATTTCCCTTTTTTAGTTGTTATGATGATAGCACCGTTTGCCGCTCTTGATCCATAAAGCGCTGCTGCAGCCGGTCCTTTTAGTACGTTGATCGATTCTATATCTTGCGGATTGATTTCAGCTGCACCATTACCATAATCTACACTCTGCGTACCTGATCCACTAGAACCAACAATTTCATTACTGATAGGTGTACCATCTACTATGAACAATGGCGAGTTACCATTAATGTTCAGAGAAGCATCACCACGTATAGAAACCCTTGCCGAGCCACCCAATCCGGTTGGGCTGTTGGTAATTTGTAAACCGGCCACCTTACCGGACATACTGTTCAATAAGTTTGGCTCCCGTGCCTGAACAACCTCATCATTATCCAATTCCTGAGAGGCGTAACCCAAAGATTTTTTCTCTCTTTCTATTCCCAATGCGGTAACTACAACCTCATCTAGTTGTTGAGAATCGGGCTGTAGGTTTATGGTGCCCGTAATTTTATTCGCTGTATTATACTCCTGAGCAATATACCCAATATAAGATACCACTAAAATGTCATTTGAACCGTTCAGTTCAATACTGAAGTTGCCATCAAAATCTGTGGCCACCCCATTCGTTGTTCCTTTCACTACTACTGTAGCACCAGGTAAAGGAACTTGGTTTTCGTCTAACACCTTACCCGTAAATACCGTTTGGGCATGTGCTACAAAACTTGCTAAAAACACAAGCATTGTAATTAATAATGTTTTTTTCATTTTGTTCGTATTTGTAAACTTTGGTTTGTTAGTTTAGCAAATATCTAAATGAAAATTCAATGAAAAGCCTATTACACATTAAGCAATTGCAACTATTACAAGGCTAAAGTTAGATTATAGTTAGCTAAACATTATTTACAAATATGCAAAATGTAAGTTTTATGTTAAGCCCCTGCACAATGGCTGATTACAGCTGTAGCACCTACCAAAAAACAATACATTTTATTTTTCATTATGTTTGTAGGAGAACACTTATCAATGGATGATTACCTTATTGGAATTGGCAAACGGATCAAAGAAATTCGTAAAAACGGGAGTTTGACTATTAGTGAAATTGCCATGCGCGCCGGAGTAACAGCAGGACTTATTTCTAGAATAGAAAATGGTAGAACAATTCCCTCTTTACCCGTACTATTAAAAATTATAAGTTCCTTGGATATTGAAGTGACCGATTTTTTTAGCGGACTACCACAATCTAACGGAGCCAATTTTATTGTTTCTAGAAAAGAGGATAATACCTTTATTGAAAAAGAAGACGATGCTATTGGATTTTCTTATTCGCTTATTTTTGGCAAACAGCTTAATAGCCTAGGTTTTGAAGCCGTATTATTACACGTTCACCCCAACTCTAAAAGAGACAAGGTAAAGACCGATGCCTATGAGTTCAAATACATGCTTTCAGGTGAATGTTACTATATTATAGACGAAGAGGAGGTACTGATCAAAGAAGGAGATTCTATATTTTTTGATGGTAGAATTGCCCATGTCCCAGAAAACAGGAGCAACAATACAGCAACTATGCTGGTACTTTACTTTTTTATATAACCAACCAGAACATACAAATAAAAAAAGCCACGATCAGTGGCTTTTTTTTTATTTTACTTTTTAAGATGGTAATAGCAGCTGCCTTAATTCGGTTAAGCTATCAAGAACATGGGTTGGGTTTGCACTTAATAACTGATGTCTGGTATGTGCACCAGTGGTCACCCCGATCGTAACCCCACAATTGGCATTTTTTCCCTCTTCAATATCGATTATGGAATCACCTGCTTTTAGCACTAGTTCTTCATTATGAACGTTAAGTTTCATCATTGCCTCAACGATCATATCTGGATTAGGCCTACCAAGAACCACATCATCTGCCGTTACTAAAACATCATACTGCTTGCCTTTGGTCCAATTCATTTTATTTAATAATAACTGGGCGGTTTTACTATCGTACCCTGTATTCAAAGCTACTTTAATGCCATTTTCTTTTAATGACAGTAACATCTGTTCTACCCCCTCATAACTACCTACGTCTAGCTTATGGTATGCTTCATTAAGCAACACCTTAAAATCTTTAAAAATAGATTCCGCCATATCACTATCAACACTACCGATGTCCGCTATAATAATATCTTTTATTGCTTGATGTTTTTCTTTACCGGCACCGTGTTCCAGCACAAAATCCAAGGTCAATTGAAAACCTCTCTCATTGATCGCCTTTTGTAAAGTCTTATATACTACATTGTCTTCATTGACAACAGTACCTGCCATATCAAATACGGCCAATTTAATTGTATGCATGTTAAATATTAAAAATTTGTTGAATGTTCTGTTTTGAAAAACCTGCACTACCGGTCATTCCCTTACCTCCAATACCGGTAACAATATGAATATTCCTATCAATGGTGCGCTCATAAATATCAGAATTCTTGCATTGAGAATACATGCCAAACCAGCGCTGCTCAATTTCATAGGTGGGCAGGTTAAAAATTTCTTTGGCCCTTGTTAGCATTAGATCATCAATATCCATATTTAAGTCGAACCCAAGATCATCAATATTGTCCGCATCTGCATATTCATGAGAATCCCCAAGAATAACTCCACCATCCATAGCCTGTTTAAATAGAATGTGTACTCCCCATTTTTTCTCAAGACTATCCATTGGTTCTTTGGATTTGATTTTTAAATAAGACGGACACTCAGCAAAAGCCTCATATCTTCTAATGGAAAGTCCCGTTAAAATAGATCCACTAATTTTAAAATCACCTTGTGATTTGGTCTTCATCATCTGTAACTTAGAAACCTCTAAATCACTAGTGGAAAATAGTTCTGGATACAACGTTTTAAAATCGCTACCGTTACAGATAATTACCTTTGCAGACATCAACATTCTACCGTTTGCCAATTGAGTGCTTACTTCATTATTAAGCGCATTGCATTCAATTACCTTAGCCTTATAAAAAATGCTTACCCCTTTTTTCTTTAAATACTTATGTACACGACCGATCATGGTGCGAGGTTCTACAGTAATTTCCTCAGGAAAGAATAAGCCAGCTTTTACGTACCGTTCATTTAATCCTGGGTATTTTCTAAGACATTCCGTCTTTGTAAAAAGAATAGAAGTGTAATCATTGGCTCGGTTAATTTCTTTCAACTCTTCAATTAGCTGAATTTCATCATCGTTAGAAGCCAAATAAATAGATCCTTCTTGCCGTACGGAAATATCAAATTTAGCATGGATCTTCTTATATATCTTTAAGCTTTTACGACCATATTGTTGCCATTTAGTATTCATACCAGAGGGCACCACCTGTCCAAAATTGCGAACTGTAGCCCCTTTTGGCATAGCATCTTTTTCAAGCAAAGCTACTTTTAACCCTTTTTTCATGGCATGATAGGCATGAAAAGTACCTAACACACCACCACCAACTACTACTAAATCATACTCAATATCTGCCATTAACCATGGGGATTTTAAAATGGATACTAGAATTATTTTGCTTGTATTTCTTTTGAAAATAGAACATAGATACTATAGAAACACCTACACCCAAAAAGGCAATACAGTAGGTAGCACCCATGAAAAACTGTAGCCATGAACTATTTGGGCTTCCAAAATTTTTATAAAGTAGTACTGCCATACTACCCAAGTAACCAAAGGAATCTGCAATATAAATAAGGTAACCAGCATTACCTTTAATAGAAAAAGTGGCGATCATCCGATCAAAAAAGATACAATTGAACGGCACATAGCAGGCATAAAGTCCAAAACCAATAAACACCATCCAATACACTGGCTGAAGGGCGCCTTGTTGAAATAAAAAGGTAGAAACCCCTACCAGCACACTTGCCAGTATCAACAAGAAATGAAACCCCATAAAAGCCTTAAAGTTATTTTTTATCAACCCGAACAACCCCAATACAAGTAACACCAAAAATGCTATTGGAAGTTCAGATAGTGTATAAATAGAAGCATCACCGGCATACCCCACACTGTCCCATAATTCTCTAGAAAAATTATCCCTAAAATCCCGTAACGCGGTAAGCGCAGTATAAAAGACCACTAAAATTATAATCGGAAAAGAAAATTTGCTGAAGACCTTTTTACGATCCGCTGCACACATTGGTTTTCTTTTCTTTCTGAGTTTAATATCCTCTGCTGTTGGTGGAGGCAATTTGTTTAAAAAATAAAGGCAAATGAAAAACGGCAGAAGAAACAGGGCTCCCGTAACCGCAGGCATCCAAAATTCAGAAATTGCATAGGTGGTCATTAACCACAACCCAACAGATTTTACAGCACCGCTAGACACTATAAAACTAGAACATAGAATAATACTCAATATCTCGGTCATTTTTCTACCCTCCAAAAAAGAAAACGTAATGCCCCAGATCATACCCAAGGAAAGTCCGTTAAGGAAAAAAAGTATGAAATTATATGGACTTGGCAACAGACCAAATAGCACCAATGTCAATTCTGCAAATAAGATCATGCCCGTTAAATAGCCTACCCTATGTTGTACCTGCAATGCAGAAACCACCCGAATACCAATAAATTTAGAAAGCATATACCCTACGACCTGAGCCAAAATGAGCAAAATTTTGTAGTCGATACCAAACAACATTTGACCATCAAATGTGGCTACTGAAAAAGGCTTTCTAAAAGCATACATACAAAAGTAAAGTCCGAACGAAGCTAAAGCTCCATTTAACAGTACGGCCATATTTATTTTAGAAATCTTAAACACGTAACATTTGTTTACTAATAGTAAATAATTACCTCAAAAATCTATATTTATTTACTATTAGTAACTTTTTAAATGTTATTAGATGGTTATAAAAAGTGATAGATTAAGTTAAACCTCTGAATTATTGAGGAGATTGTTACAAACATTATTCTAAATGGACCTTAAATTTCATTGACTCTTCCCCATTCATCTGTTTTTGAAAAATTAGCGCAAATAATTGTAATGAAAGTATATCTTCATTTCCAGTTTGCCGTTGCAATACATCAAACAAAAAACTATACGTTTTTAATCTATTAGGTTCAATATCAATCAATGCAATTCCATCAGCATTTCTAAGTCGATAAAAATCTAAAATTAAATCTCCACCACTCCAATTTTTAAAATCAGTTTCTGAAACACCAGCATTGTTCATTTTCAACAATAATTCCTTTTCAGAAAAATCCTCGCCTAGAACTTTTTGAACCAATTGCCATCCACTTTTATTTAACAATGACTTTTTTAAATGTTCAGGCCAATTGTTAGGCAATAAACGCCAACGCACCAATTCCTGTAAATGTATATTTGTAAAATCGAGGTAATTGGATGATGCCAAAATAATGTCGTTCCACATTCTATCAGGAAAATTATCTCTTAGGAAATCATGCTCTTTTTTATAATTTTCAAAAAAAGAATTGAAGGAAGCTACCGAATCCAAAACTACAGTCTCTACTTCCAACTTAGATGTATTTTTTATGGTCATTAACTTATAAGCTGGCGGATAAGCAGCCAATGAAGGAGTTTGTATATTCGTTAATGTATTACCATTCTTGGTAGTTATGATACCCGTATCGTTTAAATGCATATGCCCACCCACATGTACTTTCAATCCCATATCGGCAAAAATTTCACCTACGACCTCATCGGGCACACGATGCGCTTGAAAACTATTGACACCGAATAACTGTTTCATATCATCAGTTGCTCCATCATTGAAATCGACCATAGGGTAATGACTAAACGCAATTAACGTCTTACCTAACCGATTGGCGTTTTCTACCACCTTTTCTGTCCACTCTAGCAGATATCGTTTATATGTCAATACTTCATTATAACCTATGCCAGAACCGTTAAACCCTTTACCATCTGATTTTGGCGTGTACACATTAGCATCTATAGCCAAAAGCCAAACACCTTCTACCGGCTCTACCAGATAACTTACGTCTGGAATTGTTTTTAACGTAGCGCTAGACGAAATTCTATTATCCAGTTTAGATGCCAATTCCGCTTTTTTAAAAGTATAGTCTTCATAATCATAAGTAGAGAAAGGAGTTTCCCAATATCTGAACTTTTGTTGCGGAAAAAAGCCATACGCTTTTAACTCTTCTAAAATCTCTTTATACCCCCACTCCGCAATTTCTTTAGCAATCACTGTAGGCTCCTCAGCTATAGTGCTCGATGTATATAAGCCTTTAGTACTCATAATAGGTTGCAATCGACCATGTTTTGAAAGAAAATCACGTTCACCACTTTGTTTTCCAAAAGGTCTCGTGGGATCATGATTACCATTTACCATAAAAAAAGACACATTGTATTCCTCAGCATAATGATTCATTATTTTCTTTAAACCCTTAATATGAACAGGCTGACCATCATCACTAAAATCGCCAGGCATGGCAATAATTTTAATTCCTCTTCTGACGGCATCATCTAAAGCTGCCTGAAAAGCGAAATAATTTTCATTGAACAATCGGGTAGAATGTAATTGTGATTCCATTGACCGTATTAAAACATTTTTACCATTCACGGTGTCTGTATACACATCAGGATTTAAATCTTCAAATTCAGGATACACATCTGCGAAATGAATATCGGCCATGAAGGCAATTTGAACTTCGTTCCTTATAGTTTGAGAAGTACACGCCAAATGAAATAATAGAACAAAGAAAGCTGACATATAACCTTTCATACTTTTAAAATTAATTTTCATGAACAATTATATATTAAAAGAAAACGGCAAGAATTCACATTCTTACCGTTTCCTATTAAAGCTAATTTTTGATTAATACCCAGGGTTCTGCTCTAAGAAACCATCTATACCAGAAGCACCATCAACGGCACTTTGTGGAATTGGGAACAATCTATGGTTTACATCGGTATCCGTTTTTTCCGTCCAAGTATCTTCATACTTTCCAAAACGAATTTGATCTCCTCTTCTAAACCCTTCCCAATACAGTTCAAAACCACGCTCGCGAAATAAGATATCCGTATCTACTGCAGTTAAAGGATCTGGCGTTTGTTCCGGGCGTGCCGTTCTAGAAGTTCTTACCACATTTACATCTGCCAATGCACCGGCAGCATCGCCATTTCTTAGTTTAGCTTCCGCTCGCATTAAATACACCTCGGCAAGTCTCATCAACACTAAGTCAACACTACTGTTACCATTACCATTAGGTGAGGTACGGCTGAATTGATACTTAGATGCCCTGTAGCCCGTATTATGCAAAGATCCTTCATTGGTAAAATCTATTTCCAAAGTATGATCTACGTACCCTATATCCCGAGAAGGACCATTTCCTTTTATCTGTCTTACCGGTAAAATTTTAATAGTACCGTCTTCACAGGTAAGAAACTGGCCGTCATCACCTTTTCTAGGTCCCCATTGTATACCACGAAGAATACCTCTATCCATTTCAAAAGCAACATCTTGTACACAGTAAAAACTATCTTCGGTCTCAGTTTCCAATAATTTTTCACGCCCTTCCAAATCTGCCAGTTGAGCATCTGGCACCAAGGTATTTTTTTGATAGAAACGAGCATCTGCATCCGCAGGATCAACATCTCCATAGGCATCTACCCATGTTTGATAAAAATCTGAAGTAACCGCAGGTCCGTCAGTACCATCGGCACTAGGCCACTCAGGTCTTGGAAACATTGACCCCGCAATTGACCAATATGCCCAACGACTATGTTCCTGGGTCAATACACCACGTTGATCTAAAGCAAATATCAATTCTGGGTTAGAATGGTTCTCATCATTGAACAATTCAAAATACTCTGGAGATAAAGAAAAGTTTCCGGAATCTATAATATTACTGGTGTATGTGATTACCTGGTCCATATCTGCCTGCGTGAAATTAGGCGTACCGTAAGGATCACGGTATACGGCAGCGTTCAAGTTCAATCTAGCCAAAAAACCGTATACAGCAGAACGCGACATTCTACCAGGCCCTTTATCATCATTGATCACATCAACAACAGACAACAACTCGCTCTCAATATAGTCTATGGCATCTTGGGTTCTTAAAACCTCTGAAAGCTCTTCAGATGATTCTTTTTTAAGAACAATACCCCAACTGTCTAGCAATAACATGTTCAAATACGCTCTTAAGGCTTTCATTTCATACAATGCCCCTGCCGCTTCCGCATCTCCCTCATCCGCTAATGGAGCAAGTACTTCAATGGCGGCCAAGGTTCTTGAAATATTCGTGGTAAGCTCATTCCAACCACTAGCGACCAAATCATTAGTAGGGGTGAAATTATGGCTATGAGCCGCCAAGAACTTACCACCGTCAAACCAATCCGTTCCTCCTCTATAAGGTAGTATTGCCTCATCTGATGGTATAAGCTGTAGACCATAATAATTGGTATGCCTCCATGTCCAAGAAATATAACCGTAAGCGGGTGCAATAGCCCCACTAATCACTTCTGCCTGGGCACCTGTTAATGATTCATCTAATAATTCTTCTTCAAGATCAGTACAGCTCCATGTCAACAAAGAGACCAGAACCAGTGATGATATAATTAGTTTATTTTTCATTTTGATAGATTTTTTTTGTGTTAAAAGGATACATTTAAACCAAACAAGATGGTTCTTGAATTAGGGTAAGTATACCGGTCAATACCAAAAGTTTGTATACCATCTATTTCACTACCTGTGTTTACTTCTGGACTGTAGCCCGTATAATCCGTAATGATGAATAAATTTTGACCCGTTAGCGTAAAGCGTATATCGTTCACATAATCATCTAATCCAATTTTACTGGCCAAAAGGTTGTATCCCAATGTAGCATTGTTCAGTTTTAGGTAAGCACCGTCTTCCAAATATCTGGTTGATACCTCATTGGAATTATTAACATCTTCGTTTGGAAACTGAATAGCGAAATCAGTAGTATTCAAATTTCTGCTCAATTGTCCTTTTGAGAATGAGGACATTGCGGTGTGGTTGTAAATTTTATTACCGGACACCCCATTAAAATTAAATCCTAAATCAAAATTCTTATAATCAAAATTCAAATAGAAGGCATAGGTAAAATCTGGCAGGGCACTACCTGCAGCAATACGGTCATCATCTAAAATTTCACCGTCACCGTTTACATCTCTAAATTGATTTAAACCGTCATCACCAATACCAATAAACTCTTTCATGTAAAAGGTACCTATAGCCTCATTGTTCAAATAACCGTTGATCGTTGCGCCAGTTTGCCCACCACCTTGTGCGGCACCGGTGGTAATAATGGCAAAAGGAGAGTCTGTAACCTCATTTTTAATGAAGGTAGCATTACCACCTACATTAAGAGAGAAGTCTTCACCGATCATTGTTCTAAAATCCAACGCAAATTCTACACCGGAGTTATGTATTTCCAAATCTTCAAGATTGGTCCATATTTTCTCGGTTGGTTGAATAGGATCCACTCTATTGGCAAACAATACTACATCTGTAGTTACCTTATTAAAATAATCTACCGTACCCGTAATTTTATTATTCAAGAAACCATAATCCAATCCAATATTGGTCTGGGTGGCAACTTCCCATTTTAGATTAGGATTTGCAGTACGAGCAGGTACCGTACCAAATGGATAACCATCTAATGTAGTAGCACTATCATCTAAAGGATAGGTGTCATTATCACTTTTACTATCAATATAACTTGCCAATGACACTTTATTATCTATACCTTCTTGACTACCCGTTTGACCCCAACTAGCACGTAGCTTTAGGTTGTTTACAATGGTACTTTCTGACAGGAAATTCTCTTTACTTATATTCCAACCTAAGGCTACAGAAGGAAAATAACCGTACTTATTGTTCTCTCCAAATTTTGAAGAACCATCTGCGCGCATGGTGGCAGTCAATAAATATTTATCTTGAAAATCATAATTTACCCTACCAAAGAAAGATTGTAATTCATTTTTCTCTGCCGTAGAGAACAAACTAGTAGGAAATTCCTGGCTACTGATCTGATCTTGATATCTTGGATCAATACCATTATCCGCAAAACTTTGCAACTCAAATTTCTTTTGTTGGAAGAACACTTCTTGGTAAGAGTGACCAACCAAAATTGTTGCTCCATGATCTCCTTTTTCAAATGTATAGGTCAACGTGTTATCTACCTGTGTATTCTGGTTGGTAGTGATCCAACTATTTAAATACCCTTGATTTAAATCTTCTAACAAGGCATACGGTGCACGTTGTTGATCTCTATTTGTAGAGGAATAATCTACACCCAAATTAAGTTTGTACGTTAATCCTTTTACAATCTCTACAGATGGAGAAATATTCGCCAAAATACGGTTACTATTAGACTCATCGGCATAGATTTCATTACGTATCAATGGGTTTAACCTATTATCATCTAACAAAGTGGGTTCACCATTTGTGTATAAAGGTATTGTAGGGTTCAGCTCTAACATATCTGCAACCGTAGCACCAGCATCTGGTCTGTTGTTCAAAGTTCTAGAAGCGGATAAATTGAAATCTACATTCAACTTACCGTCCAAAGCCTTTTGATTCAAGTTCAAACGGCCAGAATATCTTTTTAAAGAACTATTGGCAAACGTACCCTCTTGATCATCAACCCCTACAGAAGCATAATAATTGAATTTATCAGATGCCCCACCACTCATTGAAAAGTTTACGTTTTTAGAAATACCTGTTTGTGTAAGCTCATCTTGCCAATTGGTATTTGCGCCACCATCTACCAAAGTACCACCAACAGCTGGCACCTGTCTTCTGAACTCATCTGCAGAAAACACATCTATTTTATTGGCCAATGTTGCAAAAGCCGTAGAAACCGAAACATTCATTTCCGTTTTACCGGTTTTTCCTTTTTTAGTAGTGATCACAATAACCCCATTTGCAGCACGTGCCCCATAAATAGCGGCAGCAGATGCATCTTTCAACACATCCATGGATTCAATATCTTGAGGATTGATGAAATTTAAAGGATTAGATGCCACACCCGTAGAAGTATTATCTATGACAAAACCATCTATTACGAACAAAGGCGAAGTACCCGATCTAAAACTACCAATACCACGAATAACAATATTTTGTGAAGCGCCAGGCTCACCACTTACCGAAGTAATGTTTACACCGGCAACTTTACCCTGTAGTAATTGACCAGGATTGGCAACTACCCCTTTATTGAAGTTTTCACTTTTAACCGATGCAATGGATCCCGTAACATCCGATCTTTTTTGCGTACCATAGCCCACAACAACAACATCATCCAATTGCGTAGCATCTTCCACCAATTGAACAGTTATTGTGGTTTGGCCCTGCAAGGCAACTTCTTGCGTTGTAAAGCCCAAATAAGATACCTCCAATACAGCATCGCTCTTAACATCAATTGTGAAGTTACCATCAAAATCTGTTGTGACCCCGTTTAAAGTTCCCTTTTCAAGTACCGTAGCACCAACCAATGGAACACCACCCTGATCGGTAACCGTACCATTAACGGTCAAAAACTCAACCTCTACCACTCTTTTGAAAACCTTTGGTTTTACGGTAATAGAAATAGTGTTATTAATCCTTCTAAAGGTTAAATTGGCATCTTTGGCCATTAGCTCTAAAACGGATCGTAAAGACACGCTTTCATAAGCTACACTATAGGTATTCTTAAGCTTACCTACTTTGCGATCGTACACAAAATTAAAATTTGTCTGATCTTCGATATTGGTTAAAATATCCAATACCGTAGCGCCTTCAACGGCGATATCCACTTTGTAATTTTCTAATTTTTGGCCCCTAAGGTCAGCTGCAAGTATGGGATTCAGCATCGCCATGATCATAAGGAGACAAAACGTATTGAATGTCAACTTGATAAATTGTTTATTAGTTAGCAAATTCATAATTTCACATAATGTTTAATGGTTGTTTTTTATAAATAATCTTTGAATAATTGACAGCCTGTTTAGCTCGCCAAAGTGTTACAGGCTGTCTACTTTTTTAGGTTTAGGTCTACATCATAATTGGTTTTTGGTTTGTTAGTCATTATCTCTACATTTTCCTTTGATCAGAATAGTACTGTTCTTCAAGGGTTGAAAAGACAAACCCTTTTTCACATAAGTGATACTTTCTAAAACATTGGACAAACTTTCATTATTGAACGAAGCGGTAATATGGCAATCTAACGGCGTATCATCATGAATTACAAAAGTTACTCCGTACCACTTCTCTAAAACATCAAGTGCCTCTTTCATTGTTATATCATTCAGCGTTAAAAGTCCTTTTTGCCAATTGATCAAATTATTGGTATCAACATCGTTTTTTGAAATACTATCAGAATTTTTATGAAATACGCCCTGTTCATTGGGCAGTAAGAACACCGTATTATCCTTAGCTCCAATTTGCACTTTACCCGTAGCAACGGTTACCAAAATATCATTGCTTTTAGGGTAGGCATTAATATTGAATGATGTGCCCAAAACCGTAGTGCTTAAATCTCCGGATTTTATGATAAAAGGTTTGGTCTTATCTTTTGCCACATTAAAAAAGGCCTCGCCCACTAAGGTGACCTCCCTGGTGTTGCCCAAAAATTTCTCTGGAAATGAAATTGTACTTCCCGAATTCAATTTTATCTCTGTACCATCAGCTAACACAAAATCTTTTCGTTGACCCCATTCTGTAGTTTCAACTATTTGTGATACAGTAACCGTCTTTTTATTTTCTGTATTTAACCCTAAATATGTTAAAACCCCTAGGTTGATTATTATCGCAATAGCTGCAGCAACTTTCACCCAAGATTTATCCGACTTTCTATTTTGCTTGTCATGTATTCTCTTCAGCAGTTTTTTCCCTACCTGTTTTCTATGATCATCATTTTTAAATACATGACCTTCTTTATTAAGCATTAGAGAAGCATCAAACTTTTCTAAAAGTTTTTCTTCTGTAGTTGTAATTGTACCATTTAGGTACTTGTTCATGAGTATTTTTACTTCTTTTTCGGTCATTATACTATTGTTACAATCACAAGTACCATAACCTAAGGGGCACGCACACTCCAAAAAGCAGGCTTAATGGTTACTTAACAAAACAACGGTGTGCTTAACTTTTAGATAATGAAAAGGAAACTAAAGAAAGAAAAACAAGGTTTTTGCCACGGCAAGTTCTTTTCGCAATTGGCGTAAGGCAAAAGAAATTTGGTTCTCTACGGAACGTTGGGAAATATCCAATTTATGGGCAATCTCCTTATTGTCGATATTATTTATACGACTAAGTCTAAAAATTACCTGACATCTTTTTGGAAGGTGAGAGATGACACTATTTATTCTGGTAGATAATTCAATGACATCATCATTTTGATCCACATCTGATGCTACAGACAATGTATGTGCAACCTCTAACTGAATCTTATTGAATTTTTGATTGCGTAAATGATTGTAACATTTATTACGAATAGATTTATATAGGTAAGATTTTAAAAACTTGACATCCAAATCTTGTCTTCGTTGCCAAAAATCTACCCAAATATCCTGCACCACATCTTGGGCTAGACTGTCATTCATGAGTATAGAACAAGCGTAGGAATACATTGGATCCCATAACTCTGTAAACAATATATTGAATGCTTTTTGGTCCGACTTTTTTACACGCAAAACCAAATTTTCAATACTACCGTTATCTATTCCCTCCACTTTCATAGTTCACAAATCTCCTATAAATTAATTGAAGTGATATTATAACATTGTAAACATTAGGTAAAATGATCTCTTTAACCTAATGAGCGGATAGTGCTCTGCAAATTACTTTTTAACAGCAATTTTCAACACCTTTAATAATTTATCAAAAATTTCATTGTTCTCGTACACCCCTTGAAATTCCTGAGACATGGGACCGTAAGCAAAAACAGGAACCATAGTGCCGGTATGGTCATGAGTGGTAAAATCCGCCTCAATCTCATGCCTAACAACATTACCTTGCGGTATGGTCAACCCGCCAGTTTCGTGATCAGCTGTAACCACTACCAAGGTGTTACCATCTTCATCTGCAAACTTTATAGCCTCTGATACCGCCCTATCAAAAGAGATACTTTCCGTAACAACACCTTTTATATCATTGGCATGACCATAACTATCAATCTTTGCACCTTCTACCATTAAGAAAAAAGGCTTCTCTTTATTCAAATATGAAATTCCATTCTTGGTGGCCAAAGCCAATTTTTGGACATTTGATTCGGTCACGTTTTCATTGGAATGATCAAACCAAGCTCCTATTTTTTCATCTACACTTGCGCCTATAGTGTTTATATCGGTTTTCATTACAAAACCGGCATCTTCAATATGCTTTACCGTTTTTGTTGGCTGAGAGATAAACAGTTTTAATTTAGAGATTTTTAAGTCAGAGGCTATTTCTGCCACCATACCCCTATCCGTTCTATGCGCATAAAAAGAAGAAGGTGTTGCCCCAGTAATTTCATCAGTAGTAATGACCCCTGTATAAAAACCTTTTTCAGATAATATTTCTGTGAGATTGAGAATAGTCGCACCTTTCTTATTAGTACCTATTGCCCTATTATTTGTTTTTTGCCCTGTAGCTATCGCTGTACCTGCACCCGCAGAATCTGTGGTAAAATCATCTGCAGATTGTGTTTTAATAAAACCTATACTTTTTAATTGCGTTAAAGACAATTCTCCATTATTTGCTAAAACAGTAGACGATATCTGCGTTAACCCATTACCGTCACCTATCATTAGAATAATATTCTTTGGAACCCTTTTTGCTTGATCTACTTTAAAATTTGGATAATACACTTTAGAAAAAACAGAATTTTGCACTACTCTGTCTTTTAAGGAAGTAACATATGTAACACATTCATTGGGCATATCCGTATTTATATAATCTACACCCATGTCTACAAAAGCCTTCCAAGCAGATTTTGAATCTGGTGTTGCCCAAAAACGAAAAGGTTTATTTAAAGCATGTGCCTTGTCAATAGCTTCAGTAACACTTATAAAGTCCTGAGAAGTAAGTCTACCTTTACCGTTCCATTCAGAATAGTTTTTAAAACTTAAACTTATCAACGCAATTTTTTTAAGCACTTCAGTATTGTTTACAGGCTGCAAACTCTGATAATCAAAGAAAATAAAATCAGGATAATCAATATATTCTTTCAAATCTGGGCGGTTACCCGAGATAACAATTTTTACATTATCGGCGTTAATGATTGCTGGGTATTCTTTCAATTCAGCAACTATAGCATTTAACGTTTTATGTGCGTTTGACTTTACATCTATCAATAATTGCAAAGATTTATTGTTAAGCAACCCTAAGGCTATAGCCTCTTGAAGGGGATTTAAATAAAGTCGAGCTAAGGTTGAGTTTTCTTGAATTTCATTTTGTTCATGTGCTACCAACAGTTTTCCGTCCTTATAAAACACATCAACTTCAACAGATTGCACCTCTGCTCCCAAAGCTTTCCAAAAAGGAATATTTTGCTTGTAATCGTTATGGGAATGCACTTTAAATTCTTGTGTATAACCCGCATATACACTAATGAACAATAAGCAAACTATTGGTAATTTTAAAAGTCTCATAAATAATTATATCAAGAAGAAATTTGGTCAACAAACATTAGATATTATTATACCTAAGCTATTTTCTATGGTTTGCAAAAGTGAGGTCTAAATTTCTTAATTATTTTAAATTAATATCAAGTAAACATTAAGTTGTTATCAAAATGCTCATATCTATTTATTTTTTTTAGCCAGCTGAAAGACTTTTTTATTTATTTTTGAAAACTACCAAAACCACCAATGACCGAAAATATTAAACAAATGTTCAGTAAAATGAACGACGAAACTCGCGAAGAAGCTTTAGAATGCTTAATGGCCGAGTTCAACTTGGAAAGTACCAAATACGCTAAGAAGAATTGGATTATAGGAGGGCGTATACCTGAGGAAAACCAAGAAAGAATTGTTCGTATTTTTCAAAATCTACTTAGAACACAAGCTTTTAGAATAAAGGAAATAAAAGTGAAGCTCTAAAAACTAGCTCTTTAATATTTCACCAACTTCAAGCTTTAATGTTACTCCGCTTATTTTTAAGGCGAATGATTTTTCAATTAAATACTGCAAAAGTTGAGCACCTTGTTTACCACTTAGTCCGTTGGCATGAATATTTGATATACAATTTCTACGCTCATCGGTAAAGCCTATTTTTGGATGATACGTGGTGTAAATACCCATACTTTCAGGTGATGACAAACCTGGTCTTTCACCAATACATACTGCTACAAAATCTGCATGGTAAAATTCCGCTACAGCATCACCAATTGCAACTCTCCCATGTTCCACGAGTGTAACTGCGAAAGTATAGCTTTCGTTCAAATTTGGTAAAAGATGATTTAAAACTTTAAAGGCATAAGTATTTACCGCTTTTGCCGAAAGTCCGTCAGTAATGACAAAAACAATATCGACTTTTTCAGTCTTTGTTAAATGAGTATTAAACAGTAATTGTCTGCCAAGATCAGGTCTCTTCAAATACTCAAGCCTGTCGCTTGCTCTACTTTTAAATGTTTGATATGGTATTTCCTGCGCTTTACATTTTTGGGATAGCCCCTCTACATCTAACTTGGTTACAATAGCATCTTTTGCCATTGCATGTGCATGTTTTAATGCCAGTACTTCGCTCAAAGGCAAACTAGTACCCACATGGCCTAGTGCTACTCTCGCCTTAGTGTGTTCTTTTAATTGTTGCCATTTATTGGCTATGGTTAAATCCTTACTCATAATTTCAACAGCAATTTATTCGCGTCATCTATATTACATTTATTACCCGCTTCATCTATGATACCCATTTTCAACAACCAAGCTTCAAACTCCGGTGCTGGCTTTTTACCAAGAACTTTACGTAAATACAATGCATCATGAAAAGAAGTCGATTGGTAATTTAACATTATATCATCTGTACCGGGTACACCCATAAAAAAATTGCATCCGGCTACTCCTAATAAAGTCAATAAATTATCCATATCATCTTGATCGGCATCTGCATGGTTGGTATAACATACATCCATACCCATAGGCAAGCCCATAACTTTGGCACAAAAGTGATCTTCCAATCCCGCACGGATAATCTGTTTTCCATCGAACAAATATTCCGGACCAATAAAACCAACCACAGAGTTCACTAAAAAAGGATCAAAGTGTCTAGCGACCGCATAAGCCCTTGCCTCCATTGTTTGCTGGTCAACACCATGATGGGCATTTGCAGATAAAGCGGACCCTTGACCAGTTTCAAAATACATACACTGATTACCAATCGTACCTCTCGCCAAAGCCAAAGTAGCATCATGAGCTTCCTTTAAAACTTGTAGATCGATACCAAAAGAACTGTTGGCCTTTTGCGAACCGGTAATGGATTGAAATACTAAATCGACCGGAGCTTTATCCATAATCTGTAAAGCCGTAGTTACATGGCACAAGACACAACTCTGGGTAGGTATTTCATATTTTAAACGAACATCATCAAGCATTTGCAATAGATTAATAGTCACACTAGGACTATCGGTTGCGGGATTAATACCAATAACCGCATCTCCACAACCATACAATAATCCGTCTATCGTACTTGCTAAAATCCCTTTCATATCATCCGTAGGATGATTGGGCTGTAAGCGCACCGAAACATGACCTTTTAAGCCGACCGTGTTTCTAAAACGGGTAATTACTTGAATTTTGGAAGTGACGGCAATCAAATCTTGATTACGCATTAGCTTACATACGGCAGCTACCATTTCTGGAGTCAATGCTTTGCTAACTTCTAAAATATTTTGCCCAGATGTAGTATTTTCTAGTAACCAATCCCTAAGGTCACCTACCGTAAAATGAGAAATATTATCAAAAGCTTTGACATCATGGGTATCGATTATTAACCGAGTAACCTCATCTAATTCATAAGGAACTACTGCTTCATTTAAAAAAACTTTTAGGGGCAATTCACTCAACACATACTGAGCTGCAATTCTTTCCGTATTACTAGCGGCTGCCAAACCCGCCAAAGCATCGCCCGATCGTAACGGACTCGCTTTTGCCAAAACAGATTTCAAATCATCAAAAAGATAATTCTGTTTTCCCAATGTAAATTGATAAGCCATGCTACTTTTTCCGGATTAAAAATACATACACCAAGCTACAAGCAATAAAAATAACAAACGCCGTAAATTGAAGGTATGCAAAAGCCAATACACAAATTAGCGAAATAATTACAGCAGTCATAGCGCTAACGGTTGAGAAAATAGGGTTAAAATCTGAATGTTGATACCAATCGAACTCAGATACCGAAGACCCAAAGCCTTCCCTTTTCCTTAAAACTAACAAAGATGCACTTACCGCCAAATACATACATACCGCCCCAAAAACCGACAGTTCAATTAAAAATCCGGTTTGGCTACTCCATATAGCGACAAGGCTAATAATAAAAACCAACGCAGAAGCAACGGCTCTTTTAGAAACCCCTTTGATTTTTAAATCTGGCAGCAAGGGCTCTAGCTGCGTAGTTGCCGCAAAAGCAATTCCTTGTAAGGAAGCTATGAGTCCAAATAGCCCAATAAATGTAAATAGTTGCACCAAAAAATTCTCTTTCCCCAATATCAATGCCATAGATGCAGGCATGGGATGATTTTCAGTAAGTATATCCATACTTTCTGGCAATGTCCAATCTATACCTCCAGCGGCAAGGAATAACACCAAAAGCGCCAAAGTCAATAAGGTAAAAAAAGCGAGATTATACCCCTTGGTAATTGTTTTTCTAAACCCCTTTCTATCGATCGTTTTGGTCATAAGCGATATCCCTTCAATGGCTAAAAACAACCAAATAGCATATGGTATGGCTTGAACAAAACGCTCAACATCTAATGACCCCACTCCTGAATTCATGAGATTTTCCACTTGAAAAGAACTAACGACAGAACCTTGGTACAAAAATAATTCCGCAATGGCCAATAAGGTTAAAATCACTAACAGACGCACCCCAACATGCATTTCAAAGAGGTTTATGATAGAGAAAAATAATATAAAAAGTGTAGCTATCCAGGGAGACATCGTTAAATCATCTATTAAAAACCCTAAATATTCACCGAGAGAACTGGCAATAGCAGGAGTAGCAAATAAAAATTCAAACAAAATTGCTAACCCTACAAAATAACCCCATTTCTGACCAAAAGCTTTTTCTACATAAGAATGCGGACCATTGGCATTAGGATGTACACATGCCAATTCAATTAAATTTTGCACTAGCCCAAAGTACATTGAAGCCGCAACTGTCACAGGAACAAAAAACCATAATGGTCCGGTAATGGCCCAACCTAAATTCCAGCCGAAAGATTCACCTGAAATCACCATCCCAACACCAATTGCCCAAATGGCAAAAACTCCAATTTTCTTAGAAACAGCAGGTTTTTCAGTAATCTTCATTAAAGTATGAGTAAGGTGATGGATATCAACGTTCACCTTAAAGCTAAGATTAATTATGATAGCTTAAGCCCAACACCGATATAATAAATAAGAATTGACATAGAAGTATGAAATCAATAAAAATAATAGGTCCATAATTAAAAACCGATAATTTAAGACTACCAATTTTTTAGTTTCTGCGGTAAAGTCAAGACACAAAAAACCGACACATTATGAGGATATGCCGGTTTTTTCAACTAACTCAAACTTATTCTAAACTCGCTGCAAAGATGCATTCATTTATTAGGATCAAGTTTAAGTAAACATCAAGGAAACTTTAAATTCGTTTTACATTGACGTATTCTACGATGGAAATAAATTGAACAACCAATCTCTTTTCTATTAACTCAAAGCGACTACACCGCTACACTAGTTCATATTTCGTTTACCATTTTATTCATCTATTTGATTGAATTCTAAAAATTCAAAACTTTATACATGAGAAATACCCGTAACTGGGTATTGTACCGACACCTAACTTCTAATAGTTTTACCCAGTAATCAATCAGATTCAATAGAGCGTGGTTGTTAGTTGTAAAAATCCGTTCTCCCCACAAGAGGACGGATTTAACCTAAGTAAAATGCAAAGACAAAAAGAAGAACTTCAAATTTTAGCCAGAATAGGAGAACGAAAGATAAAATCGTTAAAGAATAGCTATGAATTAACCGAAACTGAGCTTTTAACGATTATTAAACTACATTATAAATACAGAAATAGAAAGGAATTAGATTTTGCTAAAACCTTGAATATATTTTAGACCAAGCCCTTCATGGAAATTGCCTATCGAAATCGGGGGAACTAGAGAAGCAACGAAAATGAAGGGCTTGGTTTTTATATTTTTAATGAAGAAAACAGCTGCAACCTACACCGATTATATTAACAAATCACCTTATATCATACCCTGATAAATTATTAACAATTAGTGTTAATAACATTTTGTGTGCATTTCATCGAATAAATTCAACTTTTCGTCGTTAATGGATAAAGTTTAAATATTTTCGGATTGCGTTAATTTTTTAGCGAGATAAATTTTACCAACATTTACATGAAATTCCACCTTACCAAAGCCTTTTTCGTCCCTGTTGCAGCCATTGTTTTCTTATTAAGTTTATCTTCTTGCGGTAAAGACTACGACCTAGTTTCAGATTACGTAGTACGTGAGAATGTTGAAACCAATATTTTAGAGGATAACATGAATTCCCAAAATTCTAGTGTAACCTCAATAGATGCCCAAAACAATAAGGGTAAATAATAGGTTCCTTCATCCTACTAGACTCCGATTTTTCCCTAGATGTCTTCACATCTATATTTAAGTGTATATATTTGTCAGAAGCGCCACTGTACTTAAATGCTTTTTAACTTTTATACCACTAAATAATACTTAGTTTTCTACCTACTACGTTTCCTTTACCATAAAACAAATTACCTTTCTAACTCATTTTCAACTAACTTTGTAATGATTAGATATTCCTCACTTTTTTGTACACGATAATTGACATAGAAACTACCGGTAACGGTATTAAGGGTAATAGAATTACCGAAATTTCTATTTTTAAATATGATGGTCATGAGGTAGTTGACGAATTCACTTCACTAGTAAATCCGGAATGTGAGATTCCCGCTTTTATTACCGGACTTACAGGTATTGATAATGATATGGTACGTAATGCTCCGCTGTTAGAGGATATTATTCCACAGATTATTGATATTACCAAAGACACCATTTTTGTAGCGCACAGCGTTAATTTTGATTATAATGTCATAAAAAATGAATTTAAACTGCTTGGGCATGACTTTTCTAGAAAAAAATTATGCACCGTACGCTTATCAAGAAAATTATTGCCCGGCTACAATTCTTATAGTTTAGGAAAATTAACCAGTGCCTTAGGCATACCATTAACTGACAGGCACCGTGCCAGGGGTGATGCTCATGCCACCGTACTTTTATTTCATAAATTATTGAGAACTGAAAATGCTGAAATTGTTTTCAAGCAATTTCTCAATGCCAAATCTCAAGAAGCTACACTACCACCCGGCTTACCAAAAGAACAATTTTTAAAATTACCTACGACCCCCGGTGTTTATTATTTTAAAGATCAAAAGGGAAAAATTATTTATGTTGGTAAGGCAAAAAACATCAAAAAAAGAGTGCTTGGGCATTTTTATGATAAAAAGACGAAAGAATTGGTTCTTTGCGCTGAAACCGCTTCTTTAGATTATGAGGAAACAGGTAATGAACTTATTGCACTTTTAAAGGAATCTGCCGAAATTAAACACTATTACCCAAAGTACAATAGTGCTCAAAAAAGGTCTATTCAACAATATGGTATTTTCACTTACGTTGACCGCAATGGTATTTACCACTTGGCGTTCAATAAGATAAAAATGACTCCCAACCCTATTGCCGTTTGTTATAGCCCAACGGAGGCCAGACAATATTTAGAAATCCTGTGTAGCACTTTTGAGCTTTGCCCAAAATATTGCCATCTGCAAGAAAACGTGACGGTTTGTTCCCATTACAAAATTAAGCAGTGCATTGGCATTTGCTCGGATCTAGAAATGGTGGATGAGTATAACGAACGCGTTCATAATGCTATACAAAACATTAAAGATGTTTCCTCCACCTTGGTTATTAAGACCAAAGGCAGAACTTTGGACGAAAACGGCTTTGTAATCATTAAGGAAAATAACTACGCCGGTTACGGCTTTGCACCTACTGAAGTGGCTATTTCACAAATGGAAGACCTAGAAATGTTCATTACACCGCAAAAAAATACGCTAGAAACCCAGCGTATCGTAGAAAGCTATTTAAGGAAACACCCCAACACTATTTTTCAATTATAGCGTAGTAGGGCACACATAGTCCGTCTTCTCCAAATCTTCTTTCTTCAATGCTCCATAGCCACCTTTAACATCGATGAGATTATGAATACCACGACTTTTTAAAATAGAAGATGCTATAACAGAACGGTAACCACCTGCACAATGCACCAAAAATTCTCCCTTTTCAGGAAATTTGGACAAATGTTTGTTCAATTCACTTAAGGGAGTATGAACTGCACCTACCAAATGTTCGCTTAAATACTCACCATCTTTACGCACATCAAAAACGGCATTACCTTTATCTATTAAAGTTTTGGCTTCAGGTGCCGTAATAGAAGTTATTTGATCCACTTCCTTCCCTGCCGCTTTCCAAGCTTCTATTCCGCCTTTTAAATATCCGATGGCAGCATCAAATCCTACACGGGACAATCTAGTAATAGCCTCTTCTTCTTTACCCTCAGGAATCACCAATAGTAATGGCTGTTTGGTATCCGCAATTAAATCGCCCACCCAAGGAGCAAAATCACCGTTCAATCCTATAAATATGGACCTTGGTATATGACCTTTTACAAATTCATCTTGATGTCTAACATCTAACACCAAAGCCTCGGTATCATTAGCTGCTTTTTCAAATGCATCCGGCGATAATTCAACATTCCCACGATTAAGCACATCGTCTATATCTTCATATCCCTCCTTATTCATTTTTACGTTTAAAGGAAAATATTTAGGTGGAGGCAAAAGACCATCGGTTACTTCTTTAATGAATTCTTCCTTGGTCATATCCGCTCTAAGAGCGTAATTCATTTTTTTCTGATTACCCAAGGTATCCACCGTTTCTTTCATCATGTTCTTACCACATGCAGAGCCGGCACCATGTGCAGGATATACGGTAACATCATCAGCCAAAGGCATTATTTTAGTACGCAAACTATCAAACAACGTACCTGCCAATTGCTCTTGGGTCATATCAGCAGATTTCTGCGCTAGATCAGGTCTACCCACATCACCTAAGAACAAGGTGTCACCAGAGAAAATTGCATGATCTTTACCATTTTCATCACGCAACAAATAAGTAGTACTTTCCATAGTATGCCCCGGTGTATGAAGCACTTTAAAAGTGAGTTTGCCCAACTTAAATTCTTGACCGTCTTCGGCAATGATAGCGTCAAAAGTAGGGTTAGCGGTGGGACCGTAAATAATAGGAGCTCCTGTTTCTTTTGAAAGCGTTACGTGCCCGCTGACAAAATCTGCATGAAAATGGGTTTCAAATATGTACTTGATCTTGGCATTGTCATTTTCAGCCCTTTGAATATAAGGTGTTACCTCACGTAACGGATCAATAATAGCAACTTCCCCATCACTCTCAATATAATATGCTCCTTGAGCCAAACAACCTGTATATATCTGTTCTATATTCATACTAAACTACTTTATATTATAACAATCACTTCACCTTTAAGGTACAAGATTTTTTTAATTTATATTTCTTTTGGCCTTGGCCATTCTACTATTTTCATAGGCTACTTTCGCGGCCAATAAGGATATCTCATTGGGGTCATCAAAAAAATCGACAGCTTCTTTTGTTTTTACGAACAAAAATTCTCGCTGTAATTCCTTGATAATACCTGTACTAAAAATAATATCCCTTGTTGGTCCAATGGCACCTGCAATGTAAAATTGCAGTTCACGTTCCCTAATATCATGTATTAATTTAGTCAACATATCCGCAGCGGTGGCGTCAATGTAATTTATGGATTCTGCATTCAAAATAATTCCTTTAAGTGCCGGACCTTTTGCCTTTATATGCTTAAGCAATTGTTTTTTAAAATAAGCTGAATTACCAAAATACAACTGAGAATCGAACCTAACGATTAACAAATCATTACGCACCACCACCTCATCTGCAAAACGAATTACATTCTTATAATAGTCGGAATTGCCAATATTACCAATCTCTACAAAATGGGGTTTAGAAGTCCTATAGACCATTAGCAATAAAGAGCATAGAACACCTATTAATATACCTTGTGTAATACCGATGAACAAAGTGATCAAAAAAGTCACCAGCATCACAAAAAATTCATCTTTTCTGTTTGACCATAAATATTTAAAGTACTTAATATCTATAAGTTTTACTACGGATACCATAATGATACTAGCCAAAATAGCATTCGGTAAAAACTTAAACAACGGTGTTAAAAAAAGTAGGGTCAGCACCACCAAAATAACACTGAAAATAGCACTTAAATTGGTTTTTGTACCAGCATCAAAACTAATTGCCGATCTAGAAAAACTTGCTGTCACTGGATACCCTTGAAAAAAAGAACCCACAATATTTGATGATCCTAAGGCTATTAATTCTTGATTTGCCTTTATGGTGTCTTCCCCTGTTTTATCTTCAATGGCCTTACCTATAGAAATAGCTTCTAAATAGCCCACCAATGCCAATGCTATAGCAATTGGCGCAAGTTGCTTTACATCTTCAATATTCAATGTAGGCATTATTAAAGATGGCAATCCACTAGGTACGTTTCCTACCAATTTAATTCCGTAAGTTTCTAGCTGAAAAAAGTAAACCGCCACAATCCCCAACACTACGATAATTAATATACCGGGAATATTCTTGGCCCACTTTTTAAACCCTAGCAACAAAGCTATACCAACAAGACCGATTGAGAAATCCACATAATTTATTTCTCCTAGCTTATAAAAAATATTGATTACGGTCTTGTAGATTCTGTTGCTGCCTACTACGGAAATACCCAACAAATGTTTCATTTGGCTAAAAACAATTATAATAGCCGCGGCAGATGTAAACCCACTTATTACCGGTTTTGAAAGAAAATTGACCAAGAAGCCCATTCGCAAAACCCCCAATAAAAACTGAATAACACCTACCATTAAGGCAAGTACCACCACCATTTTTATATAGTTTTCTACCCCGGTTATAGCCAAGGTACCCAAACCTACAGCCACCAAAAGCGAATCCATGGCCACAGGACCAACCGCTATTTTTCTTGAGGTGCCTAAAAGTGCGTAAACAAGGACAGGAAATAAAGAGGCATAAAGACCATGTACGGGTGGCAAACCTGCTATCATTGCATATGCCATACCTTGTGGCACCAATACAATACCTACGGTAATACCCGCCAACAAATCTTTTACAAAGTCGGTTTTTTTATAGGATGAAATCCAATCCAAAAAAGGAAAAATGTTTTTCACGCCGTAAATTTAATCATTTCATAGGGCATGAAAGCCTATTTGACAACCAAGATCATGTATTTAAAAGCGTATTAAACTCCAAAGCTTTCGCCACCCAAAAATCCAGGTCATTTTCACTATCGAACCCATCAGGACCAACAAACAAAAAACCACGTGAAGGCTTTCCCGTAAAATCCATTGGGCTACTGCCCGGTTTATTTAGCAGTTCTTCATAATTGAGTTTCCCTACTCTTACCATTAGCTTGTCTTCTTCGGTTTTTTTATCGAACATAATACCTATGCACATTTTTCCATTGACCATAAAAATGAATCCGCCCATCATTTTCTTCTCCTCTACAAACCCCTTGCCCTTTAATCTTGGCCTTACCCTATCTGCCAAATATTCACTGTATGCCATTTTCTAAAAGTCCAATCCGTTAGTTTCAAGTTCCATGTATTTTACCTCATCGGCAATTGAAGCGGTATTGCCTGCATAATTTTTACCTCGAAGCTTGCCCACGGTATGTGCCTCTAATTCCACCTTGTCATTTCTGTTCAATAATTCTTTCAACTCCTTTTCAAAATCCGAATGTGAGGAAAGCCATTGCTCTTCCAAATCATCGGATAGTATTAATGGCATGCGGGGTTCTTTTAATTTAGGGTTATTGTGAATTTTAGCCATCATGCCATTACCAACAGTGGTTACAATTGAAAAAGAATGTATAGTACCACCATGTTCAGGGTGTATCCATTCAGACCATAATGCAGCCAAAGCTAATGGTTCACTGTTTTTTCGGTGGATGAAAAATGGATAGGTGTTATTTTTAAAATGATGATGCTCATAAAATCCGTCCACATAAAGTACACAACGTTTCTCCTTGGCGGCATCTCTAAAAGCAGGTTTCTCAAAAATGGTTTCTACCCGAGCATTTAATGTACTGTTCCAAATTTTCTTTTGTTGATCCACATTATTTACCCAATGCGGAATTAACCCCCAAGTAGCTACTATGGGATAAAAACGATCTTGATTAGTGTAGATCAACACATCTGGATGTGAAAACCCCGATGCATGATGAAGCGGTAGATCGGTCAACGGCCCTAATTTTTCAACAATTTCTTCAATTGCCTTTAAATCTTGATTACGTTTCGCTCTTTTTAGCTGCGCTTCCAAACTGGTTTTCACATCATAACACATACATCTATTCTTAACGGTAATTTTTGACTACAATGGTTTTAAGCTTACCTTAAAAATGGCAGGCTCATCTTTTATCACCATAAATCCTTCCGCTAAATTCTGTTGTGCCACGGCATATGGATAAAAGGTAATCGGCTCTATGCAAACCATATTTGGCACCTCTGTCCAAAGCATAAAATGGCTAAATCCTTCAGATGTTATTTGAATGGATTTCTCATCTTTTAAAATAATGGTATCCGTTTTAGGCACTTGTAGTGCCCTACTACCCACTGCCATTACCTCTGGAATAGTTATATCTTGATTGCCCGTTGAGATTACGGCATTTTCTGAATGTAGCATAAATGCCGGGTGATAACCCAACATAAAAGGCATACCTTCTTCTCCTGAAATAGAAAACGTAACTTCTAAAGTATTGTTCACCAATTCAAGTGTTTTTACGAACTCAAAATCATAAGGCCAACTCAATTTTTCGGCAGTTGATTTTGCTGGATATTTAGAGTTTAAAATCTCCGTATTCGCGCTATATGTTTTAGAAAATATGACTTTACTATCAGTGCTATCCGTAAGTACATATTCCATTTCACGTAATAGACCATGTTGATCTTGGGTAGCGAATCCTTTTGGAGTATTTACCTTAAAGTCCGCTTCATTGGTAGGACCGATCAACGGAAACATTTCAGTGTCTACACTTCGCCAACCAGGGTTACCTTTTTGATGCATAAACTCATGACCAGAAACTTGGTAGCCTACCAATTCTCCAGCGTCAATTTTAACCTGATGTTCTCCTACTTTTAATGTTGTTATATTACTCATTTATCAATCTATAAATTAATAATGCCGTTCTTTTTGTTAATGCTTCTATCGTTTTCAAGTTCACGGTTTCCTCAGGAGTATGGGCTGCATTTCCCATAGTACCCAACCCGTCCAAACAATCTACATATTCCGCTACAAAAGAAGTATCTGCTGCACCTCTTTTACCGGGATCATATGCAATTACCTCACCTTGTTTCAAATCAAGGCTTACTTGATTTAGCTTTGCCAACAAAGCCTTATTTCCTTCTGTAGGCTGCATTGCCGGATAACTATCTTTGAAAGTCACCTTTGCCGATGTATGTGGTAAATTGTTGGCAACAACCGCTCTTATATTGTCACGGGCACGTTCTTTTTGTTCTTCGGATATAAAACGCAATCCGCCACGCACCTCTGCTTTTTGCGCTACTACATTGGTCTTACCGAACACACTACCCTTACTGGTCATTTCATCAAATTCAACAAACGTTCCTCCCACTAAAGTTCCAGGATTAAAGGTCAATAAATCTTCTCCCTTAACATCGGTATAAAAACCGTTCAATATTCTTGACATTTCAAAAATGGCACCTGCACCCGTGTCTTCACTAAAAATACCCGATGAATGCGCTCTTTTACCTTCCACTTCAACTTTCCAGCCAGATGATCCTCTACGGGCAACGGTAGCATAATTGAAACCTGTAGAAGTTTCAAAACCCAGACCAATATCACTTCGTTTGGCTGCCTCAATTAAATCGTGCCTACTTTTTTCCAATGGACTACCAGTACTTTCTTCATCTCCGGTAAAAGCTACTATAATCTGGGCATCATCTAGCAATCCGTTTTCCCGTAATGCTTTTAATGCATAGAGCACAATGACATTGCCACCTTTCATATCATTACCTCCTGGCGCATGGGCAATAGAATCGTTCACCAATTTAAATGTTTGAAACGGACTATCTTCTTCAAAAACCGTATCTAAATGACCTATTAATAATAATTTCTTTCCTTTGGTCCCTTTGATCTCTGCAAATAAGTGTCCCGCTCTATTCATTTCTTCGGGCATAGGAATCCACGTACTTTCAAAACCAATTTCAGTAAAAGCAGTAGCAAACTCTTTTCCTACCATTTCTACCCCTTTAAGGTTTAAAGTTCCGCTATTGATATTGACGACTTTCTCTAAGAATGAAATTGCCTGGGCATTATTTTTTTCGATTGATTTTACAACCTTCTTTTCGTTCCTAGAAAGCTTTTGCGCATTGCTAGTGGTCAATAACAACAATGTAAATAGTGTAAAAAGTAACTTTTGATGCATGTGGTCTGTTTTACACCAAATTTACCAAAAAGGGATTTAACCTAAACTAAATATGGAACAAGCTTATTATAATATACTACTCAAATCGTATCGCCTTTACCGGTGTAATTCTGGTAATTATATATGATGGAATCAGTAACATCAATAAACATAATAACAAGACACCCGCATTTAAAAGAAGAATAGTCCACAGATCTATACTTACGGGTATG
The DNA here is from genome assembly GCF_001447995.1 of Maribacter dokdonensis DSW-8. Classification (NCBI taxonomy): domain Bacteria; kingdom Pseudomonadati; phylum Bacteroidota; class Flavobacteriia; order Flavobacteriales; family Flavobacteriaceae; genus Maribacter; species Maribacter dokdonensis. The sequence continues at coordinate 1,653,187 of NZ_LDPE01000001.1, forward strand.
TATTCAATATAATACTCCTTTGGATTTGGAAATTTAAATACCCTAAACTGATCCTGAATAATGATAATACCCAAACCAATAAGGTTGCCCCAAAACAAACCTACCGCAATCAAATAAGCTGCATTATATAAAAAAACCTTTCTAATACTCCAATTTGTGGTACCTAATGCCTTTAATATACCGATCATAGGCGTTCGTTCTAAAATAAGCACCAACAATGCAGTAATCATATTAATACCGCCAACTATAATCATAATGCCTATGATCAGGGCAATATTAAAATCAAAAAGTCCGATCCATTCAAAAATTTTATAGTACTTATCTTTTATGGTCTTGGTATCTAAACTAGCAACCGTTTCTCCGTAAATCTCATTTGCTTTTTGATCAATATCATCAAAACTGTTCAAGAATATCTCAAAATTACCAACTTCGGTATCTTCCCACTTATTCATGCGTTGAATATGCCTTATGTCGGTGAAAATATAGAGTCCGTCAATCTCTTCAAATCCGCTATCAAAAATACCCGTAATGGTGAACTTACGTTGATTGGGAATTTTATCCGCTGCATCATCCCGTAAAAAAAAGGTGAAAAACGAGTCGCCCACTTTAAAATTGAGTCGATTTGCCATTATCCTGGAAATCAGCACATCTGAATTCAACTCCCCGGAATAATCTGGCAATACCCCGTCAATAAGAAACTCTTCAAACGGTTTCCAATTGTAATCCTTACCAACACCTTTGGCAATAATACCTTCAAAAGTATCTTCCGTTCTTATAATACCTGCCTTGGTGGCCACCGCCTGAATGTGCTGCACCCCATCTACCATTTTAAAATCCGGATAGAACTCTTGTTCCGTACTCACAGGCACCACAGATACTTCAGAATTATTATTATCGTAATTGTAGATTTGTACGTGACCGTTAAAAGCGGTCACTTTTTCACGGATTTTTTCTTTTAAACCCAACCCCGTAGCAATAGCGATCAACATCATAACCACCCCAATAGCAATTGCGGCAATAGCTATTTTTATTATTGGTGCGGATATACTAATTTTATGCTCCTTACCCTTTATAAGCCGTTTGGCGATAAAATATTCTAGATTCAAATGATGTTATTTTTATCCAATTTCAAAAGTACAGTTTTATTATGGTTTTTGGTATTGGCTACTTGCGGAAACGATTCCGAAAATGTAGCCGAGCGCACGCAAAGCCAAACCGAGCCACAAATAGTACAAGAGAAAAAAGAAATAGTTGTAGCCGCTAACTGTACGGAAGCCTATCTACCAATTTTAAAAGGAAAAAAAATAGCCGTTGTCGCCAACCAGACCAGTGTCATTTTTAAACCTGAAGGTCACACCCATTTGGTTGATAGCCTACTATCTTTAGGTGTGGACATCAAACACGTTTTTGCCCCAGAACACGGATTTAGGGGGAATTTTGATGCCGGTGAACACGTGAACAATAGTAAAGACATAAAGACAGGGCTAGAACTGATATCCTTACATGGAAAAAATAGAAAACCAAACCAGGATCAATTAGAGGGTTTAGACTTAGTGCTGTTCGATATACAAGATGTGGGCGTTCGTTTTTACACTTATATTTCTACCATGCAATTAGTGATGGAGGCTTGTGCAGAAAAAGGTATTCCCGTTTTGGTATTGGATAGACCAAACCCGAACGCACATTATGTAGATGGCCCAACGATGGAAGCAGAACACACTTCTTTTCTTGGCATGACACAAATACCTTTGGTGTATGGTATGACCATTGGTGAATATGCAAATATGATCAATGAAGAAATGTGGCTTGAAGGAAATAAAAAAGTAAATCTAACTGTAATTCCTCTTGAAAACTGGGCGCATGACATGTTCTACAGTTTACCAATTAGACCTTCGCCAAACTTGCCTAACGATACTTCAATTACCCTATACCCAAGTTTAGGAATGTTTGAAGGCACCAATATCAATTCCGGGCGTGGAACGGAGTTTCAGTTTCAACGTTATGGAGCGTCATTTTTAGATTCAAAAATGTATGATTTCACCTATACTCCCAAACCAAATTTTGGTTCTAAATACCCAAAGGAAGAGGGAAAACTTTGTTATGGCAAAGATTTATCGAGAACCGAACGAATGAACCAAGTAACGATGGATTTTATTATTGACGCCTATACCAATACCTTGGACAAAAGTAAATTCTTTTTAACGAGCGGATTTACCAAACACGCAGGCAACAATAGACTTCAAAAACAAATTGAAGCCGGTGCTACCAATGCCGAAATTAAAGCGACTTGGCAAAAAGACATTGAAAAGTTTAAAAAAATAAGGGCAAAATATCTACTTTACTAAAGGCTGTTCATTTACAACGTCTGCTAGGTTACTACCATCTGTGGTAGGTTTTCTATACCCAACAAAAGGATACTTTAGCAATGGTCCAATTTTACCATTGGCAACCTCATCAGGAAAAGTGTCAACGCCGTAGATAATTTTCTCTCGATCTAAATGCATGTACGTACCGAACAAACGATCCCACCAAGAAAAAATATTACCGTAATTAGAATCTGTATATGGTAACACGTAGTGGTGATGTACTTTATGCATATCTGGCGAAATCAACACCCAGCTAATTGCTTTGTCCACACTTTTTGGCAATTTTATGTTCGCATGGTTAAATTGCGACAATACTACAGATAAACTTTGGTACAACATTATAATCCCTATAGGCGCACCAACGATAAAAACCCCAACAAGGGTAAACATATACCTGATCAAACTTTCTAAAGGGTGATGTCTATTTGCTGTAGTAGTATCCACATTATGATCTGTATGATGCACCAAATGAACCATCCACAACGGTTTTACACGGTGCTCTACCAAGTGCGCCAAATATGCCCCTATAAGGTCAAGCAAGGCAACACCTAAAAACACATACGCCCATAATGGCATTTCTGGCAACCAATTAATGATACCGAATTCATTGGCAACCGCCCAGTCAGACGTTTTCAAAAGAAAGAATGCCAACGGAAAGTTTACGATTATGGTGGTCAAGGTAAAAAAGAAATTGGGTACGGAATGTTTCCACTTATTATAAGCACCATTGAATAAGGGGACAATACCTTCCAGTATCCAGAAAAAAGTAATACCACCCACCAAAATTAAAGAGCGGTGTGCAGCAGGTATCGATTCAAAATAGGTTATTAATTGTTCCATTAAATAAGTAAGTAGTTAAATTATAAACTGCAGAAATCAACCTGTAACTCAATTATAGTATCATCAGTAAAATATTCAAATTCTAATGATTTTGCAATTAATTACGTAATATAATAAAGTTTTATTGATTTAACCCGCTACAAATACAGGATACGTATACCATGTCATCCTTGAATTAATGACATTAAAAAATTAGAATTTTACAACAGGGTAAACTTTATTGGGTCCATTACCCGCCAAGTATCTTGTATTTTATATGACTTTTTTAAAACGATCAGAAACTTCTTATCGTTACTTGAACATTCCATAGTAATACTTCCTCTTTCAATAGGTACGTTATGGTCAGGGTTACTTTTATAACTTACTTTTTCTAAAAATATATCTTTCCACAATACCCCGAAAGAGTTTCCTCTTTTACTAATGTATTTAAAATTCTCGATAGCTTTAATCTCAAAGCTTGAAATTATGGTATCTACTGAAGGAATATTTTCATTAGGTTGAGCATTTTTGACCATTGTAATCAAATATTCCACTTCGTTTTTAGTAGGTAAGATTTTTAAAAATTCTTTTTCACTCTGAGTTTTCAGGGCATTAAAAACAGAATTTACAAGCTCAGTATTTCTAAAATTTTCTTGTGCAACGGAAGTATAGGTTGCCAATAAGGAAATCATCAATAAAGAAAAATAAAGGGTACGTTTCATCAATAAAGTTTTGGTTGAATAGTATATCTGAGGTAAATAAAAAACTATTAGCTAATCTAATTCAAAAACAACATTTCTTTCGGTATTTGTCTTATACCTGATTTTGGGAGCAATCTCTAAACTAGCACCATAGCGATAATTTTTACTATTTGGGTTTAGCATATAATCAAGTTGATGTTCAATCATTTTTTCAAACGGGACTAGGAAGTCCGCCGTTTCACATTGCTCAATCGTTCCTTTATTCAACAAGTTTAAAACGGTATAGACCGATTCTATGGTGCTAAGACAAAGTGCTTCTGGTTGTTGTTTGATGATGAATTTTGATGCTATGCTATTATCAAAACTAACCCTATTTAACTTTTGCAAGTTCTTACTCAATTTAAGCATCTTTCTGGCACAGGGCCAGGTACCATCGAGAATGAAGATATTTGCACCTTTGCCTATAAAATTATGCATTTCAGCACTACTTCTTTGAGATAGGTTAAAACTGTTTTTACCCGGGTAAAGTAAAAATGAATTTTCATTACTGTCCAGTAATTCATTTACACGAGTATTATCACTAAAATCTACGCCCACTATTATTTCAGAATTTTCAAGTTGAAGATTCGTCATGTAGCCTGTACCGTTCCTTTCCTTTTTATACTCCTTAGGGTGCATTAAAATAATGAAACGTGTTTTAGTTTTTACGGCACTAATATGTTCACAAATACAGGTACTTGAAGGTCTCATGCATTGGTAACATTTTACTCTTGGATTATTTATATCAACTAGCAATCTTAATTTATTTTCAATATTCTACTTACTTCATCAACTTCTTCATCTCCTCTACAATATTATAAGCAGCAGGACAAATAGCCACATTTTTTAAGGTAAGATTACTAATTTGCTGAAACTTCTTTCTATCCGTATGCGGAAATTCTCGACATGCTTTTGGGCGTACATCATAGATAGAACAATAATTATCCGCTCCCAAAAAAGTACATGGTACTTGCTGTAACACATAATCGTTCTCCTCATCTATTCGCAAATAGCTTTCAATGAACTTCTGTGGTTTCATTCGGAAAGATTTTGAAATTCGTTCCACATCTGCGTTGGTAAACAATGGCCCTGTAGTTTTACAGCAATTGGCACAGGTTAGGCAATCGGTACGTTCAAACTCCGCCTCATGCAGTTCTTGCATGGTATAGTCCAAATCCTTTGGCGGTTTTTTCCTTAGTTTGGCAAAGAACTTTTTATTTTCATTATGTTTTTCCCTTGCCTTTTTGGGCAATAGACGTAAAACCTCTTCCATGTATCAAATTAATTCTTCAAAACTAGGAAAGTAGTACCAAAAAGCGAGACTTTTGCAGACAGAAATACTAGAATTTTGGACAAGGACATTTTAGGAACAGCGCTCTTAGATTATCAACAAGGTAATTATTCAGAAGATATCATCACCTATTCTTCGCTTGAAGAAGAAGATATATTACCATTACCCTATATGTTCAGAAATTTTGGGGAAATGCCTAAAATTGAACAAAAAGCTCTGAAATTATGTAAAGGCAAGGTTCTGGACGTTGGTTGTGGCGCAGGTAGCCACGGTCTATATTTACAGGAAAAAGGTCTATTGGTCACTGGTTTAGATGCATCGGAAGGTGCAATATCCGTAAGCAAGCAACGTGGACTTAAAAGCACCGCACATTCAGAACTTTTAAAATACGAAGGAGATAAGTACGATACTATTCTCATTTTGATGAATGGCGTTGGTTTAGCAGGTACTTTAAACGGCTTAGAACCCTTTTTCAATAAGTTAAAGTCACTACTTAATGAGAACGGACAAATTCTTTTAGACTCCAGCGATATTATCTACATGTTCGAAAATGACGAAGATGGTGGATATTGGATACCCGATAATGTTAATTACTACGGTGAAGTGAACTTTAGTATGGAATATAAAAACGAAAAAAGCGCTACTTTCCCTTGGCTCTATGTTGATTACAACACGCTACAAAGGGCTGCAAATTATAGCAATTTAACATGTAATCTTGTAATGGAAGGCGAACATTACGACTATTTAGCAAGATTGACCCATATGAAGTAATAGGTCAACTTTTTTTTCGTTATCCTATGCATACATATATTATTATGACCAAATACAAAGGTTTATTGCTGTTAGGTATTCTACTATTTACCTTTTCTTGCTCTAAAAGCTCTTCTGATTCTGAAGATGTTAACGCTACAACACAAGTGGATAAGAGCGGTAATCTTTTGGCAACAGGAGATTCTGCCTTTGATATACTTTCAAATGACAATTTTGACAAACTTTTAATAGAGATAGCTTACGTAAGTGGTTTCAGACCAACGGAGTCAGCTATGACCCAATTCACCGATTACTTGAAACAGCATACGTTCAAAGAAGATATTGAATTGGTTTACAATGAACTATCCAGTCCGTCAGAAGACGAACTTACCCTTCAAGAAATTGCAGATTTAGAAACTTCTAACAGAACCGTATTCAATACGGGCAGCACTTTGGCAATTTATATTTATTTTGCCGATGCCCCTGCGGAAGGTGATGATCTTGATGGAGGTTTAGTAACCCTAGGTTCGGTATATAGAAACACTTCAATGATCATTCATGAGGTAACCGTTAGGGAATTGGCAAGTTTAAGTTCGTCGATCAACGAGAGCGATGTGGAGACAACTACCCTAAACCATGAATTTGGGCATTTGTTCGGGTTAGTGGATTTAGGTACTGAAATGGTCAATGACCACCAATCTCAATCTGAAAACGAAGATGGTCAATTAGTGGGTGATAACCATTGTAATCAAGAGGGATGCCTTATGCGAGCAGAATTACAATTTGGAGGTTCATCAGGAAAATCTTTATCCTCAAATGCTTTGGCCAAGTATGAGGCCGGTATAACATCCGGTTGTACTTTATCTGGAGCCACCGTATTACATCTTTTACAGCAAAACACTGCAAAAGGTGTTGCCACAGTAGGTTTAGACCCAGAATGTTTGTTAGATATACAAGCAAATGGCGGTCGCCAATAAGCAAAAAATCAGTTAAGGAATATTAAGGTATTTATGGGTCTGTAAAGACACTTTCCATTTAGGATTGTTCATTACATAATCTACAATCATTGGAACCACCTTGTCTCTAACACTCCATTCGGGCTGTAAGTACAAAATACAATTTGCATTGGTTTTGGCTGCTTGCTCCTCGGCAAAAATTAAATCGTGTTTGTTATAGACAATTACTTTAAGCTCATGCGCTTCGTCATAGATACGACCTTCCGGTAATTTATTTTTCTTTGGTGACAGGCAGATCCAATCCCACTCACCCGATAAGGTATATGCACCCGAAGTTTCAATATGGGTCTTTAGCCCCTTTTCCCTTAAGGCCTTGGTAATGGGGTTCATATCCCACATTAATGGCTCTCCTCCGGTAATGACAATGGTATCTGAATATTTGGCAGCATTATCCACAATATGCTCAATGGCCGTAGGCGGATGTGTTTCTGCATTCCAGCTTTCTTTCACATCACACCAATGGCAGCCTACATCGCATCCGCCAACACGAATAAAATAAGCTGCAGTTCCCTTATGGAATCCTTCACCCTGTATGGTATAAAACTCTTCCATTAAGGGTAAATACACCCCTTTATTCACTTTCTCCAGTACCTCCTCATTTTTCATTCGGCAAAGATACGCTTTAGTTCACAATTTATATAAGAAGAACATGATGGTTAATTCTGCCTTAGACTAGTACTATAGGCGCGTACAATGTTAAAAAGTAGTGATATTTAAGGGTGATGTTGTTTTTTGGTTTGGTGAAAAATGCCCTATTTTTATCGAAAATATAGAAAATGGCCGGTACCGAAGATTTTTTTGACCATATAGAAAAAGGATATGCCACAAAGGGCGATTATATAAATATGGGCGCTGCCATGTTAAATGGTGAAGCCGTAAAAAATGCCTTCGTAAAAATACCTTTAAAAACCTTGAATAGGCACGGGCTTATTGCCGGAGCTACCGGTACAGGAAAAACAAAAACATTACAGGTTTTGGCAGAAAATTTATCTGACAAGGGTATTCCGGTAATGTTGATGGACCTTAAAGGTGATTTAAGTGGATTGGCACAACCTAGTCCCGGTCATGCAAAAATAGACGAGCGCCATGAAAAAATAGGCTTCCCTTTTGAGTCCAATAGTTTTCCCGTAGAAATACTTTCGTTATCAGAGCAAGATGGCGTAAAATTGAGAGCCACAGTTTCCGAATTTGGTCCTGTGCTGTTATCAAGAATACTAGACCTTTCCGAAACGCAATCTGGTATTGTGTCCGTGGTATTCAAATATTGCGATGACCAAAAAATGCCCCTATTGGACCTAAAAGATTTTAAAAAGGTATTACAATACGCAACGGGTACTGGCAAAGCAGAATTCACCAAGGAATATGGTAGAATATCCACAAGCTCTACCGGTGCAATTCTTAGAAAAATCATTGAGCTGGAACAGCAAGGTGCTGAATTGTTCTTTGGTGAAAAATCTTTTGATGTAAACGACCTTACCCGAATAGATGATGAAGGACGAGGCTATATCAATATTTTACGACTGACCGATATTCAAGATAGACCTAAGCTTTTCTCTACTTTTATGTTGAGCTTACTTGCAGAAATCTACGATACCTTCCCTGAACAAGGTGATAGTGACAAACCAGAATTAATTTTGTTCATAGATGAAGCCCACCTTATTTTCAAGGAAGCTTCAAAAGCACTGTTAGATCAAATAGAGAGTATTGTAAAACTAATTCGTTCAAAAGGAATAGGTTTATATTTTGTAACCCAAAACCCTACAGATGTACCAAATGATGTCTTATCTCAATTAGGGCTAAAAGTTCAGCATGCGTTAAGAGCGTTTACCGCCAGGGACAGAAAGGCTATCAAGCTAACGGCAGAGAACTACCCGGAATCTGACCATTACGATACTAAAGAAGTGTTGACTTCCCTTGGTATAGGCGAAGCATTAATTTCAGCTTTAGATGAAAAAGGTAGACCTACCCCACTTGCCGCAACCTTACTACGTGCACCAATGAGCCGTATGGATGTTTTAACAAAAAAAGAATTGGACGAAGTAGTCAACAGCTCTTCATTGGTTAAGAAATACGGTGAAATAATCGATAGGGAAAGTGCCTATGAAATTTTGAACGAAAAAATTGAAACTGCCGAAAAGTTAGCAGTAAAAGAAAAAAGTAAACCGGCTGCGCGCAAGACCACCAAAAGAGCCAGTACCAGACAGAACCCCGTAATAAAGGTGTTAACCAGCGCTACGTTTATAAGAGGTGTACTTGGAGTATTAAAAAAAGTGATGAGATAACCTATGAAGTTTAGATATACCCTTATATTGATTATTTGTTGCATACTAGCAACTAGTTGTGCCGATCAACAGAATAATGATTTTAAAATTACCGGCAACCAAGTTGGCAAATTATCAAAAGAAAGCTTGGCAAGAGATATAGAGTTAATTTTTGAAAAAGACTCTGTAGTTCAAGATACCGTTAAACTAAATTTTGGCAATGGCGCCAGTAAAATCAAAATCTATGAAAAAGGTGGGGCTTTGCTATTGACCTTAACACCTAATAACGATAGTATAGCCACTATACAAAACGTACTTGTTAACGATGAAAGATTTGAAACCGACAAGGGCATCTCTAAAATGAGCACATTTAAAGAGATTCGCGAAAACTATTCCATAAAAAAGATTATTACTTCTCTTAACAATGTAGTGGTATTGTTAAAAGACAATGACCTTTATTTTACCATAGATAAAAAAGAGTTGCCCGAAAGCCTTAGATATAATGCCAATAATAATATTGAGGAAGTACAAATACCTGATAACGCAAAAGTAAAATATATGATGATTGGCTGGGACTAACAGTATACCCTACAAATAAACAGTGATTACCACATCAATACTTACTAATTTCAAAAAACTCATAGGTGCCCTTATTTCTTCAAAAACTTATTCCTAAACTATACGGTCTATACTTTAATATTCTAGTTTGGTTTGCTCCAAAGAAAACTGCCTACAAAGCTTTTACGGTATTTGCAACCGTACGAAAAGGCAGGGTCTTGCCAAATCAAAAACAATACTTGGACAATGCCAAATTAGAAGTCGTTACCACGGGTGATCACAAAATACAAGTTTATAACTGGCCTGGAAATAATGAAACAGTATTATTGGTACATGGCTGGGAAAGCAATACATGGCGATGGCATAAACTTATTGAAAAACTACAAAAGGAAAATTACAATATCATTGCATTTGATGCCCCTGCACATGGATATTCTACAGGGAAAATACTTCATGCCCCATTATACGCTGAATTTGTACAGGTCATGTTACAAAAATACAAGCCCACAATTGCTATAGGGCATTCTATGGGAGGTATGACCATTTTGTACAATGAGTATCAAAATCCAAATTTAGTTTTAGAAAAAATGGTAACCATAGGTTCACCTTCTGAATTTCATGAAATACTAACGCATTACAAAAACCTTCTTGGTCTAAACAGTAAGGTCGTTAACGCTCTCAAAAAATTTGTACATAAAAAATTCAATTTTACAACAGATGAATTTTCAAGTGCCAAATTTGTTGAGAACAATACTAAAAAAGGATTGCTCTTTCATGATCGATTTGATAAAATTGCACCTTACCATGCATCTGTTGATGTACATAAACATTGGAAAGGGAGTGAATTTATAAGCACTGAGGGATTTGGACACTCCATGCACCAAGATGAGGTCAACGACAAAATAATTTCCTTTTTAGCGGAGTAATTTCTTGTTGTATACAGCACGTTCACAGACCATTAATTATTTATTTTTAAAATAAAAAATGGCAAAATCAAATAACATACCGCAAATTAAAAACGAAGAGCAATATGAAGCATTGGTAGACAAGGGCTATAGCAAGGAAAAAGCAGCTAGAATCGCCAATACTGAAAATGCGGGCAAAAAAGGTGGTAAAGCATCTACTTATGAAGACAGAACAAAAGATGAGCTTTACGAACAAGCGAAGAAAATTGGTATTGAAGGACGTTCTAAAATGAATAAAAAAGAGTTAATTTCAGCATTAAGAAACAACTGAATATGCAAAACGTTACACCTTTTCACATTGCCATTCCTGTACACAACTTAGCGGAATGTAGAACTTTTTACAGAGAAATATTGAATTGCGAAGAAGGCCGTAGTAGCGACCACTGGGTGGATTTTAATTTATTCGGACATCAATTGGTGATACACTACAAGCCTAAATCTGAAACCGAAACCGTACATCACAACCCTGTTGACGGTCATGATGTACCCGTACCGCATTACGGAGTTGTTTTACCTTGGGATACATTTCAAAGCTTTTCAGAAGAGCTAAAATCCAAAGGTGTACAATTCGTCATAGAGCCTTATGTGCGTTTTGCAGGTAAAACAGGAGAGCAAGCTACCATGTTTTTTTATGACCCAGCGGGTAATGCTTTGGAATTTAAAGCTTTTAAAGATATGGGACAGTTGTTTGCGAAGTGATTTAACAGCATAACAATATTTAGAAAGCCATCAACTATATATTATGTTGATGGCTTTCTAGATGTAGCGAATATCTATTAAAAAAATAACTACTGCGACCAAGAAGTAGGCACTCTATCCCAACGGTGCTTTTTCAATTCTTCGTACAATTCGTTAGATAACAATTTGCCATCACTAGTGGCCGTATTCGCCAAAACATTGCGTTGTTTACGCATACCGGGTATGGTAGTACCAACATTATCGTTCATTAGTATAAAACGCAATGCCATTTCTGCCATGGTCATACCTTCAGGAATTAGCGGTCTTAAAGCATCGGCATGCTCTACCGAAGAAATTAAATTCTCAGGCACGAAGTAGGTACCACGCCAATCCCCTTCAGGGAACGTAGTTTCCTTCGTCATAGTTCCTGTCAAAGTTCCTTCATCAAAAGGTACGCGTGCAATGGTTGCGATATCCAACGCTTTACAAAGTGGAAATAAATTATCTACTGGCGCTTGATCGAATATGTTATAAATGACCTGAACGGCATCTAACATTCCTGTTTTTAAGGCTTTTATTCCATTTTCCGGTTCCCAACGATTCATACTAATGCCCATTGCAGCAACTTTACCTGAAGTTTTTAAATCTTCAATAGCACGTTGCCATTCTTCTCTGTTGCTCCAACCGTCATCCCAGGTATGAAATTGCATAAGGTCTATTTGCTCCAACCCTAAATTCTTTAAAGTCTTATGGGTGTATTCCATAATATGCTCCGTAGGATAAGATTCCTCAAAAGCATATTCTGGCTTTGCTGGCCACTGAAAATTTTTAGGTGGAATTTTACTAGCCGTGTATAATTTCTTGGAAGGGTGTCTTTTTACCAACTCGCCCAACAGCTCCTCACTATGACCTTCTCCGTATCCCCAAGCGGTATCAAAGAAATTGACGCCGTTTTCAACTGCCAAATCCAACGATTTTGCAGATTGCGCGTCATCACTTGCCGTCCAACCGGCCATTCCCCACATTCCGTATCCAACTTCGCTTACTTGCCAATCTGTTCTTCCGAATCTTCTGTATTTCATCACATTTTATGCTCTAATTATTATATACACATTAAATAGCGACAAGCATCTTTGTATACTTAAACGCTTCTCGATACTAATTTTTCGTGCCTCAAAATTCACTCGAAGTGACATCCTTATTTTGACTGCACAACTAGCATTACTTATACCTCCAACTTGTTAAATCGGCATCTTTTGGAGCACTTTTCTCAATACGCTCCATAATCTTTGGCACATACATACTATTGTAACGTAGGCGTGTTATGGCATTAGGTTGATCAGGATCACCGTTCCAGCAATGTTCATCACGGTCGCCGTATTTTACTTCGCCTTCATAATAAGGATCTGTTGTATTTTCAAGAAAATCCTCCATTAGGTAGACAGCATTATTTAAGTAGTAATTATCCATATCACCACAATAAATATGAATTTTCCCTTTTAAGTTATCGCCCAGTTTATCCCAATCACGCTCAAGAATATGTCTTAGATCAAAATTCTCTTTCCAATACTCGGCAACCTCATGGTCAATATCTCCTGTCATTTTATCCCAAATTCTTTCAGGATAGCCATCTTTACCCTGTGGGGAATAAGTTGCTTCCCAAATATCCCATTGTTGCCCTGACCTAGATTTATCCCCCAACACCAATTCTAAGTGATTTCCCTGTCGTAAGGTAGATTGAATTTGCCCTAAGTAATTTCTATGTGAGGGCACTTCTAATTTTTTATGCGCGCTTGGATAATAATATGCATTTTCATCTTCATAAATATTGGTCAAGGTATACGCCCTAAAATCTATAGGGTCGGGGCATGCCGCAAAACACCCATTATACTCTTCCGGATATTTGACCTGTACCGCTAAAGCTTCCCAACCGCCGGTAGAGCCGCCGTAAAGAAAACGAGACCACCCCTCTCCCATGCCCCTGAACTGTTTTTCAATTTCAGGAATAAGTTCATAGGTAATAGCATCTCCATAAGGACCTTGACTAGCAGAATTTACTGCATATGAATCATCATAATATGGGGTTGGGTGTTGAATTTCAATAATTAAAAAGCGGGGAAAATCGGGCTCGTTCCATCGTTTGTAAAAATCGTAGGCTTCTTGCTGTTGAATAATATTATACCCTTCTAAACTAAAACGCTCAGAATACTCTGGCTTTAAATTAGGGTCTGGTGGTGTAGTTCTAAATCCGCCAAAATCCGAAGGAAAATGACCGTGAAAAACCATCAGTGGGTACTTGGCCTCCGGATGCTCGTTAAATCCCTTAGGCAACAATACATGAGCTCCTAAATAGATATCCCTCCCCCAAAACTCGGATAATTTTTCAGATTTCACCTTTATATGCTTGATCCACTCGGTATCTTTTGGTTCTTCAATGGGCGGAATCACCTGATCTAGTTCTACAGACACATTCTCAAACCCGTTGCTAGCAACCCTTATCTTAAAAGGCTTGCTATATAAATTACCTGGTGATTTATTCCATTGTTGTCCCTCGCCATTATCCATAGGCAACTTTACGGTATGGCCGGTAGAAAGGTTAAACGTTTCATACACATTAAGAAGTGCCTGCACATTATACTCCCCTGGCGGTACATCTTTTAAACTTTCATAAGGGTAACCAAACACAGATTCATCAAAGGTCAAAATAGAATCTTGAACCCAATTCTCTACATTCATACCGAAAATGAGTTGAGTATTAAGTCCGTCATTAATTTGAAATCGAGGTTCATCACTATCATCAGACGATAACATTAGCAATAAACGACCATCTACAGATTCTTGACCAATATCATTACTAAAAGATACTTGTATAGTTTGAACAGGCTCTACAACCTTTTCACAACTTATAAAAAGACCTAATACCAATGCTACTGCTATTACTTGTTTTATCATGGCAAATAAATTTACATGCTTAAAGATAATTAATGAAACCACTCAAGTGGATATTCAGAAACATTATTATGCCATATTTACCAAGATAATAATACCGGATAGTAAAAATTATTGCGTAGGAAAAACAATGGTAAACAAAGCCCCTTTATTTAGCTCGCTATCTACCGTGATCGTACCGCCTAGACTATTAATTTGATTATGTATTAAATAAAGACCTATGCCTTTGCCATCTTGTTCGGTATTAAAACGTTCATTTAAACCAAAAATCTTGCTGCCATTTTTAATCATATCAAAGCCTTGACCGTAATCTTTGAAATATTGAACTATCTTACCATCTACAAATTCCGTTTTAATTTCAATTCTTGGTGCTTCACCAGGAATAGTATACTTAATAGCATTGGTAATTAAGTTTAAGAAGATACTTTCCATATAAGAATTATCGAACAAAACACTTTTGCAAAGTGTAAAATCATAAGAAATTGAGGTTTTAGAATTCTTGATAATCGAACTTAATACGTTTTGGGTTTTGGCAAGTACATGATCAAAATAAATCTCCGTTAATGTGTTTAGCCCTTTACGTGCATTTTCAATTAATTTTAAATAATTCTCCAAAGACTCTTTCACCCCCTTGGCGGAAATCTCCATGTATCTCAAAATCTGCAGCGTATCATCATCTAGGACATTGTAATCTAGAACATCAAAAAGGGAAATTAAGTTATTTAATGGCGCCCTTAAATCATGTGAAGTAGTATAATTTAGCCTTACCAGATCATCGTTGACCGTTTTCATTTTTGCAAATTCAAGAATTCTAGCATTCTTTAAATTCATTTCATGGGTAATGTCCTTGGCTATAGCATAAACAAGTTTTTCACTATCTACCGGTACTGCGCTCCAAGATAACCAGACCACACCGCCGCTCTTGGTCACATACCTATTTTGAAAACTGATTAATTTTTTGTTTTCGTGCAAGCTAGCCCTTGTCTGTTGCGTTACCTCTTTATCCTCTTCAAAGACAAAATCATTAATTTTTCTGGACATTAATTCTTCTTTATCATACCCTAGTAGTTTGATAAATGCCGGATTTACATCTTCAAAGTATCCATCATAATTAGCTATACAAAGCATATCTATGGATGCATCAAAAAAATGGTTCAATTTCATAGTCTAGAAGTGTAAAAAAGAAGCCTAAGCGATTGCTAATCACCTAAACCTCTGCTAAACATAGACAAATATCTGTCAGCCTAATAAATACTTATGAAAATTTAACAACCTAACGATCTCTTATGCATTAATTATTTGGGTTTGAAAACATACCATATTAAAGATAAGAACGTTTTAGTTAAACATTGGGTGTTAACATTAAACGTAGTTGTTATGAAAAAAGTAATTTACGCGATTATATTAAGTTGTTCTATAACCATCATGGCAAGCTGCGATTATGATGACAGCAACGATATTGATATTTTAACCCCAAATGACACTACAGAAACCGGAGCAGTGATTAAAAAACTACCTGCATAAAAAAAGCCCTGCGATTGTTCCGCAAGGCTGATTTCATCATTTTATTAGATACTAGTTTCTACTTCTATGTCTCTCACGAGCCAGTAAAGTGTTTTTCAACAACATGGCAATCGTCATAGGACCAACCCCACCTGGTACAGGTGTAATATATGATGCTTTTTTACTAACGTTTTCAAAATCAACATCACCGGTTATATAGTATCCTTTTTCTTTTGTATCATCTGGAACTCTTGTAATACCTACGTCTATAACTACGGCATCATCTTTTACCATTTCCGCCTTTAAAAAATTAGGTACACCTAGAGCTGAAATTACAATATCCGCTTGAGAAATAATCTGGGTAATATTTTTAGTGTGACTATGAGTTAAGGTCACTGTAGAGTTACCGGGCCAACCTTTTCTACCCATTAAAATACTCATTGGTCTACCTACAATATGACTACGACCAATAACTACGGTATGCTTACCCTTGGTATCAACTTTATAACGCTCCAATAATTCTAGAATACCAAATGGTGTTGCGGGTATGAACGTACTCATATCCAAAGCCATTTTACCGAAGTTGGTAGGGTGAAATCCGTCAACATCCTTATCTGGATCAACGGCCATAATTACCTTTTGGGTATCTATTTGTTCCGGTAAAGGCAATTGAACAATAAAACCATCGATATCATCATCAACGTTCAATTCCTTGATCTTGTTCAATAATTCTTGTTCAGAAGTGGTACTGGGCATTTGAATTAACGTTGATTCAAAACCAATACGCTCACAAGAACGCACTTTACTACCCACATAGGTTAAACTGGCACCGTCACTACCAACAATTATTGCCGCTAAATGTGGTACTTTTTCACCACGCTCTTTCATCTTGGCAACCTCAGCCTTGATTTCTTCCTTTATTTGATTGGATACTTTTTTACCATCCAATAATTCCATATCCGTCTCTTTTTTAGTTGTGTTGTTCGCTTATTATTTCATTCCTTTCATGGCGCCCATCATCTGCATCATCTTTTTACCGCCACCGCCTTGCATCATTTTCATCATCTTGCTCATTTGATCAAATTGCTTTAACAATTGATTGATCTCTTGAACTTCCCTACCGGAACCTTTTGCAATACGTTTTTTTCTACTGGCATTTAATTTAGACGGTGTAGAACGTTCATCTGGTGTCATTGAATATATGATCGCCTCAATATGTTTAAAGGCATCATCATCAATATCCAAACCTTTAAGGGCTTTACCTGCACCAGGTATCATCCCCATAAGGTCTTTCATATTACCCATTTTCTTGATTTGCTGAATTTGGCTCAGGAAATCATCGAAACCGAATTTATTCTTTGCAATTTTCTTTTGGATCTTTCGAGCCTCTTCTTCATCGAACTGTTCTTGAGCTCTTTCTACAAGTGATATTACATCACCCATACCCAAAATACGGTCCGCCATACGTGATGGATGAAAAACATCAATTGCTTCCATCTTCTCACCAGTACCAATAAACTTAATTGGTTTATCAACTACGGACTTAATGGATATAGCCGCACCACCACGGGTATCACCATCTAATTTTGTTAATATAACCCCATCAAAGTTCAAGATATCGTTGAAAGCTTTTGCCGTATTCACAGCATCTTGCCCTGTCATAGAATCTACAACGAACAATGTTTCTTGAGGTTCAATGGCTTTATGTATGTCAGATATCTCTGCCATCATTTTATCATCTACCGCCAAACGACCTGCGGTATCGATTATAACAACATTGTTACCGTCCGCTTTTGCCTTTGCAATACCAGCTTTTGCGATAGCTACAGGATCGGTATTATCCCTATCCGAATATACCGGAACCCCTATTTGCTCACCTACTACATGCAATTGATCTATTGCCGCCGGGCGATACACATCACAGGCCACCAATAATGGGTTCTTTGATTTTTTGGTCTTAAGAAAATTTGCAAGCTTTCCAGAAAACGTAGTTTTACCAGAACCCTGCAAACCGGACATTAATATTACCGACGGTTTACCCGATAAATTTATACCCTCTGACTCACCACCCATTAACTGGGTAAGTTCATCTTTAACAATTTTCACCATTAACTGACCTGGTTGTAAGGTCGTTAATACGTTTTGCCCCAATGCCTTCTCTTTAACCCTATTGGTAAATTCCTTGGCAATTTTAAAGTTTACATCGGCATCTAATAAGGCACGGCGTACTTCTTTGGTAGTCTCCGCAACATTTATTTCTGTAATTTGACCATGACCTTTTAGTACATGTAAAGCCTTATCTAGCTTATCGCTTAAATTATCGAACATTCTTTTCTTTTTTAAGGGGCTACAAATTTAATAATATCAATGCTAATTCGGTAGCAAGTACCACAAAATATACAAAACAAAAAGAGCACCCATACTAAAATGGATGCTCTTAACTTAGTTGTGGGGCAAAAAAGGAATTACATTTTCAAAAATTCCCAAAATAAAACCTCCATCAATACCGCCAACGAGGCCCAACTCTTTACTGTTGACGGTATATTTCTGGATGTTTTAATCTTACTCTCTTTCTAAGACCAGTTGATCATAAAAACCTGTCTCATTTTCATGCTTCAACTCAATCCTAGTTTCCTCGATCTCAAGAATTTGATAATCATTTGCCAATGGCAAGTAATTACTGCCTGTTTCAAAAGAAATAATCATTTCAAGTTTACCGGTAAAGGCGTTTCTATACACAAACCAGTTTCCAGTACTGAAAACGTCTCCGTTTAGGTCTCTTACCTCTAAGGTACCATCATTCTCCATATATAACTTTACATCTGCATAAAGTGCTGTGGACTCATCGTTATTTTCTGCGAAGTAAGCTACCTCCCAAGCAGCATTATCAAAAATGTTCTTAATGAAAGTGATATCTTCTTCCACATCGTCATCCACCAAACATTTTTTAACGATGACCAATTCATAAAAAGTTTCTTCAACGTTGAACTTAATTATTCGGTCTTTTAAATCTGTTAACAACCATTCAAAACTCACGGCACCTTCATCACCCATAGTAATGGCAACCACAAAACGACCTTCCGCATTTGTAGTAATTTCCCAAGTACCCTCAGTAACGGTTGCATTGTTGGTCAACGTAATTACACCTTCCGCTTGAAATTCAAATTCACCACCTAGTAACCTATTGATATGATCTCCGTTATTTTTAACTCTTTTAATAACCCAAGAACAATCTCTTAAAGTCTCTCTAAGATCTTCAACCGTTATTTCCAGCAAGTCTTCCTCACAGAATTGTTTCATTATAATTCTGTTACCGGCATCATTATATAACTTAATTTGATCATCACCTAAGTCATATACCGTCCACTCTAAATTAAAATCAGTATTAGACTCAAAATCAATGGTTAATTTAGCGCCATCATCGCCCACCGTACTGCTCCAAGTACCTTCTACCGTTGTAGCTCCTCTAAAACCGGTTACTACGGTACCATCTTCTTTAAAGTTTAATATATAATTTACATATTGAGGCGTCTGATCTACATCGTTTCGTATAAAATCTGTTACGAACCAAACACATTCAACAAGTTCTTCTTTAAACTCATCTTCATCAAAGTCATCGTCATTGTAATCATCATCGTCGTCTTCATCACAATCGTCTTTTGCATTTTCAATAGCAATAGCCAATTCTTGATTGCTTTCAACAACAATGGTTGTTTCATCATGTAACTTAAGTGTCACAGGAAAATCAAAACTTACCAAACTATCGTCATCCAAATCTTTAAAGAACAAACGTAACTCACGATCACTAGATACTTCTACGGTATTTGTTTGTTCTAAGTTGACATTAAAAGTGAACATGGTCATTGGATACACAAAATCTATACATTCTATATCATCATCGTCGCCACCTTCTTTACAGTCGGCCGCTAAATCACGTAGATCTTCTAAACCATTAATTGTGATCTCGGTAAAATCACCTGATGTTACCGTAATAGGAAAAATGATGTCCAATAGATTTTCATCATCGTCTATACTATCGAATATATCTTCTATTTGTTCTATATCTTCCTCAGAATCAATAGTCAATTGAATTCCGTTTACCTCAACAGCGTACGGAAAATTGATTTCAAAGCAACTGGTACCATCTACAATATTATCACCAGAACCATCATTAGAACTGGTACGTTGTATTAAATCTGCAGTGGAAGAACTTGCGGTTATTGCTTGTGGCTCTTCACCCGTATTGATTTCTTCAAATTCATCTTGACATGCAGTAAAACTAAGTGCAATAGTTAGTAGGCTAACATACATTGCATAATTAAAAATCTTTTTCATAATGACTTGGTATTGTTTGTTATTATGTTTCTAAAACAACCGACTTAAAAAATACCCTACCTTCTTTTTTGTTTTTTTCGGATATCTTTGATAAAAAGTTATGAATTGAACACTGAAAAACATTTGAACGTTTGCGAAGAGTTAGTGTATAAGAGCGTTTTTAATGAAACGTCTAAAACCATCTTCAATTATATTTATTACAAATTTGGCAATGAAGAAAAAGCTCATGATGCCGTTCAAGAGGCATTTGTGAAACTTTGGGAAAATTGTGCTAAAGTTGCCCCAGAAAAAGCAAAATCTTACCTATACACGGTAGCCAATAATTTATACTTGAATGTTATTAAAGCCGAAAAAGTACGATTAAAGTACGCAGACCAAACCTTAAAGACTACTAATGAATCTCCGGAGTTCATCATGGAGGAGAATCAATTTAAGGAAAAATTGGACAACGCGTTGAACAGCTTACCAGACAATCAACGCACTACTTTTTTATTGAATAGAATAGACGGTAAAAAATATGCGGAAATTGCCGAAATGGAAAAAGTGAGCGTAAAGGCAATCGAAAAAAGAATGCACTTGGCTCTAAAAAGTTTAAGGGAGCAGATAGATGGGATATAAGTTAGGAGTTAGGAAAAAAAATAGTATTAAGTAAGGAGTATAAAGTATTAAGTGAAAATTTAAAATAATAGACAAAGTACTTCGTACTTATTACTTATTACTTAGTACTTAGTACTTGATACGTAACATAAAAGTAGGGTTTTCAAAAACTTAGTTGTTATACTAAAACAAAGCTAAAAATATGCAAGACAATTACTTAGCAAAATGGCTTAATGATGAACTGACCGATGCCGAGTTGGCAGAGTTCAAGAAATCTGAAGCATACGAAACATATAGAAAAATAAAGGAGTCCGCATCAAAATTAGAATCACCTGAATTTGATAAAGAAAAAGCATGGAATACTATTGAACAACGTAAAACTACAGAAACACCTAAAGTTTTTGTTTTAACTCCGTTCAAGACATTTCTACGTGTTGCTGCGGTCATTGCGGTATTATTGGCCGGGTCTTTCTTTTACCTTAGTACTTTGAACAAGTCTTTTACGACAACATATGCAGAAAACAAATTCATAACCCTACCAGATAATTCTGAGGTTATTTTGAATGCAGCCTCTGAACTATCTTTTAACGAAAAAAAATGGGACTCTAACAGAAACGTAGACCTTGATGGCGAAGCGTATTTTAAAGTTGCCAAGGGAGAAAAATTTACTGTTCATACCTCCCAAGGTCTGGTTACCGTTTTAGGCACCCAGTTCAATGTAGAAAATAGAAAAGATTATTTTGAAGTAACCTGTTTTGAGGGTTTGGTTAGCGTTACCATTAATGGCAATGAAACAAAATTACCTGCAGGCAATTCGATTTTGACAATTGCCGGTAATAGCAGAAAATCTAAAGCTACCGTAAATGGCGAACCTTCATGGTTGTCAAAGGAGAGTTCTTTTCAAAGTATACCGTTACATTATGTTTTAGATGAACTTCAAAGACAATATGATATTGAGATTAGCACAGAACATATTGATACCACTCAACTTTTTACGGGTACTTTTAGCAACAAAAATCTAGAACTTGCCCTTCAAAGTATAAGTGTTCCTTTACAAATTAAGTTTAACTTAGATGGGAACAAAGTGCTGTTCTATGCAGAAGAAGCACCTTAAAACTCTTTCTTATTTATTTTTTGTGCTGATATTCGGCTTAAATAGCTATGCACAGAATTTACCAAAAAAATTGGTGCAATTGCGCAATGTGCTTACTGAACTAGAAAAGACCTATGATGTAAAATTCTCTTTTGCCGACAGTGATGTTGATACCGTACAAATACCGCCACCTGATTCTAATTCACTTGAAGCCATCATAAAAGAAATTAACAATACAACTGGGATCACCATTAATAAGCTTAATGATCGCTATTATACCTTAACCAAAGCCACCACTGTTTCTATATGCGGTTTTGTTTTCGATAATTTCGAAGAGAATACCATACCTGGTGCCACTATTGAAATTTATGGGACCAACTTATCTGGTATCACAAAAGAAAATGGCTCGTTCAGTTTTGATAATGTTCCTATTAATGCAATAATTCAGATCAAACATTTAGGTTACAAACCTACTTTCTTAAAAGCAAAAGAATTCATTAACCCTGTAGAATGCAACATTGTTGCCTTGCCGCTGAGTTACCAAGAGTTAGATGAAGTCATTGTGACACAATTTTTGACTACAGGTTTACAGAAGCTTGACAACTCCAGTATTGAACTTAATCCATCAAAATTTGGCATTCTACCAGGTGTTAGTGAACCAGATATTTTACAAACGGTACAGGCTTTACCAGGTATTAAAAGTGTTGATGAAACTGTTTCAGATATTAATATAAGAGGAGGCACCAATGACCAGAACCTTATTCTGTGGGACGGGATAAAAATGTATCAAACCGGACATTTCTTTGGCTTAATATCTGCATTCAACCCTTATGTTACAGAAAATGTAACGATCATAAAAAATGGAACCTCAGCCATATTTAGTGATGGCGTAAGTGGCACCTTGAGTATGACATCTATGGGAAAATTACCTTTAAATTTCAATGGCGGAGCTGGTATAAATTTAATCTCGGGTGATGCTTTTGGTGAATTTCCAATTAGTAAAAAATCAGCATTACAAGTTTCTGCCCGTAGATCATATACCGATTTTCTCAACACTCCAACCTACACTATCTTCTCAGAAAAAGCCTTTCAAGATTCAGAAGTAAATCAAGAGAGTGAATTTTATTTTTATGATTTCACCACCAAATTCATCTATGAAATAAACCCATACCACAAGGTGAGCACCAGTATGATTACCATGAGTAATAATCTAAACTATTTTGAATCGGTTGAAAACAGCACTGCACCAAACCGAAGTAATCTAAATCAAGATAATTTTTCAATTGGTAGTGAATTACAAAGCGAATGGACAGGTAATCTTACATCACAATTAAGTGCCTATTACACTCAATATGATCTGGATGCCCTATCTATATCAAACAATGACGCACAACGACTAATCCAAAATAATTTAGTAAAAGAATCTAACATAAAACTTGTAACCAATTACCTATTAAGACAAAATCTCAAATGGACAAACGGTTATGAATTTACCGAAACGGGAATTGAAAACACTACAAATGTTAATCAGCCTCCATTTGCAAGTAACATAAAAGGGGTTATCCGTAAACATGGTATATTCACTGAAATAAACTATAGTTCAAAAGATGAGAGACTTAACGGATTCATTGGTGGTCGTTTGAACTATATAGAAAACCTAGATACGTTTCAAGAATTCATTTTTGAACCTCGCATAAATATCAGTTATAAGCTACTACCGAATTTTAAAACGGAAATATTAGGGGAATACAAAAGTCAGGTTACCAATCAGATCATAGATTTAGAACAAAACTTTTTAGGTATTGAAAAAAGAAGGTGGATTTTATCTGATGGCGATGCGCTGCCCATTACAAGAAGTAAACAGGGGTCTATTGGTTTCAATTATGATATCAATAAATTATATGTGGGCATAGATGCTTTTTACAAGGAAGTAAATGGTATCAACGTATACACACAAGGTTTTCAAAATCAGAATCAATTTAATGGTGAAATTGGATCTTATACAGTTAAAGGAGCTGAATTTCTGATCAACACCAAGAATAACGATTATAGTGCTTGGCTTAGTTACACCTTCAACAAAAACGACTACACCTTCAATGTTTTAGATCCTGCAACATTTCCCAACAATTTAGATGTTAGACACGCTATTACACTTGCAGGAAACTACACCGTTGGTAATTTAAAAATAGGAATGGGCATTAATTACAAATCGGGAAAACCTTTTACCCGACCAGACGAAAACGACCCAATAAATCAAACCGTTTTTCCTGCCGAAATAAATTACGAAGAACCAAATAGCAGTAGATTATCAGAATACTTTAGGACAGATGCATCAGCAAATTACACCCTAAAACTTGATGATAAAATGAATATAGTCTTTGGAGTATCCGTATTAAATTTCACCAATAGACGCAATACATTAAACACCTATTACAGACTACAAGACGATAATACCATTGAAACTATTGAGCGTATCTCATTAGGTATAACCCCTAATGCCAGCGTACGAATCAATTTTTAAAATTACATACGCTCAGGAACCTCTATACCTAATAATTTGAATGCATCTTGTATAACCTGGGCAACCTTTTTAGATAATTGAACTCGTAATACTTTCTTAGCTTCATCTACCTCTCCCAATATGGAAACCTGTTGATAGAAAGAATTAAATTCCTTTACCAGATCATAGGTGAAATTAGCAATCAATGCCGGACTAAAATTATCTGCAGCCAATTGAATGGTCTCTGGAAATAGTTGAAGCTGTTTGATCAATTCCTTTTCTTTTGAATGTAACTCAGAAACTTTGGCATCTTCAGAAATATTGATACCCATACTTTCTGCCTTTCTCAAAATAGATTGAATACGAGCATAGGTATACTGAATAAAAGGTCCTGTATTACCTTGAAAATCTACCGACTCTTCTGGGTCGAACAAGATTCTCTTTTTAGGATCTACTTTAAGAATATAGTACTTTAAAGCGCCCAAACCTATCATTTGGTAAAGCGTCTGCTTTTCTTCTTCGTTATAGTCCTCTAGCTTACCAAGTTCCTCAGAAATATTAGCAGCGGTCTGGGTCATATCGGCCATAAGATCATCGGCATCTACAACGGTGCCTTCCCTACTCTTCATTTTTCCACTAGGCAAATCTACCATACCATAACTTAAGTGATGCAGTTTTTTTGACCAAGAAAAACCAAGTTTTTGCAGAATTAAAAACAAAACCTTAAAGTGATAATCTTGCTCATTACCAACAGTATAAACCATACCATTAACATCTGGATGATCTTTAACACGTTGTATGGCGGTACCAATATCCTGGGTCATATAAACCGCAGTGCCATCTGAACGAAGAACAATTTTCTCATCCAATCCATCTTCGGTCAAATCAATCCAAACACTACCATCTTCTTTCTTAAAGAATATTCCTTTCTTTAATCCTTCCGCAACAACATCCTTACCTAAAAGGTAGGTATCACTTTCATAATATAGCGTATCAAAATCTACTCCTAAATTCTTATAGGTAACTTCAAAACCTTTATATACCCAACCGTTCATGGTTTTCCATAAGGTTACGGTTTCAGGATCACCAGCTTCCCATTTTAAAAGCATTTCTTGAGCTTCTAACAAAATAGGAGCTTCTTTTTCAGCAACCTTTTTATCAATTCCCTTAGCAACTAAATCCGCTATTTGTTCTTTATAAGCTTTATCAAAAGCCACATAGTAATTACCAACCAGCTTATCGCCTTTTAGTCCGGTTGATACGGGTGTCTCCCCATTTCCGAACTTTTGCCAAGCCACCATACTTTTACAGATATGAATACCACGGTCATTGATAATTTGAGTTTTATATACTTTTTTACCCGATGCCTTTAAAATTTCCGCAACGGAATATCCTAATAAGTTATTTCTAATATGCCCCAAGTGTAACGGCTTATTAGTGTTTGGCGAAGAGTACTCTACCATAACGGCATCATCCGACTCTTCCACATAACCATAATTGGGTATGGTTGAGATCGAGTTGAAAAAATTCAAGTAGAAAGAATCGTTTATAACAATGTTCAAGAATCCTTTAATCACATTAAAGCCGGCAACTTCATCTATGTGTTCTTCTAAATATGCACCAATTTGCTCCCCAATTTGCACTGGGTTTCCTTTCACTACACGTAACATTGGAAAAACCACAATAGTAATATCTCCCTCAAAATCCTTGCGGGTAGGTTGAAATTCCACATTTGGCAAATCCTTATCAAAAATAGATTTTACCGCTTCTTTTACTTTAACTGATAGTACCTCTTGAATATTCATCAAAACGTTTAATTAAGCCTGCAAAATTAATGATTTTTTATGCTTTAAGGGTAAACAGATGTGGCATTCATGCGGTATTTCGTTAACTTTAGTAAAACTGTACAAAAAATTGCATGCTGTTAAACGTATCATACAATAATAAAGCCGTCACTAAAAAAATTGAGGAAGAAGTAGGCAAGCCTTTTACCTTAAAAGAAAGATGGGCCATGAACGGCATTGGGTCGCCAAAACTGATCATTACGGAGACAAGCATTAAAATTAGAAATCTTCTCATATTAGACAGCAATAGGGATGTTTGTAATATAGAGATGAGGCCAAATGGAATTATTATAGGGTTTAGATCACTTTTAGAAACATATGCATTGATCATACCCTACTATAAACTATCTATATACAAAGGTCAAGCTTCGGTTTACTCCATTTACCGCGATCAATATTTTATAAAAGTGGCCTCTGATACCAAGGCGGTACAGAAATTCTTTAAAAAAATCATGGACTACAAAGCGGATAACGCGCCTACATCAATTGAAGATTTATGAAAATACTGCTCACAGGTGCCAATGGTTATATAGGCATGCGCTTACTACCGCAGCTCTTAGAAATGGGACATGAAATTGTTTGTGCGGTTCGTGATGAAAGCAGACTATCTGTAGACAAAGAAATTAGAAGTAATATTCAAATCATAGAGATTGATTTTTTAGAAGAACCTAAAGAAAATATTGTACCAAAGGATATAGACGCCGCGTACTTCCTTATACACTCCATGAGCTCATCTACCCAAGATTTTGATGACATGGAAGCAAAAACCGCCATTAACTTCAATAAGTACGTAAACAACACAAATATTAAGCAAGTTATTTATTTAAGCGGTATTGTCAATGATGAAAAACTCTCAAAACATTTACAATCACGCAAAAATGTGGAGGACATTCTGTATCAAGGAAAATATAATTTAACGGTTTTAAGGGCAGGTATCATTGTAGGATCAGGAAGTTCTTCTTTTGAAATTATACGTGACCTATGTGAAAAACTGCCCGTTATGATTACGCCAAAATGGGTGTTGACAAAAACGCAACCCATTGCCATAAGAGATGTTATAGCCTTTTTAACCGGAGTACTAGGACATGAAAAAACCTATAACGACTCATTTGATATAGCGGGTCCAAATGTACTTACCTATAAAGATATGTTGCATAAATATGCCGAAGTACGAGGATTCAAAAACTGGATTTGGACAGTACCTGTGATGACTCCAAAATTGTCATCCTATTGGCTCTATTTTGTAACCTCAACTTCATATAAATTAGCGTTGAACCTAGTGGACAGCATGAAAATTGAAGTCATAGCAAAAGACACAAGATTGCAAGAAATACTTGGTATTGAACCACATACCTACAAAGAGGCCATTGACCTTGCCTTTAAAAAGATAGAACAAAATTTAGTGATCAGCAGTTGGAAAGACAGTATGATCAGTGGTCGTTTTTTAGAAAACCTTGAAAAACATATTCAAGTTCCAAAATATGGCGTACTCAAAGATTACAAACAGATTAAGGTAAAAAATCCAGAAGAAGTCTTAGAACGTATTTGGAGAATTGGTGGCGAAACCGGTTGGTATTACGGAAATTGGCTATGGAAAATCAGGGGTTTTTTAGATAAGCTTTGGGGCGGCGTAGGATTACGAAGAGGAAGAACACACCCAGACAAAATATTCGCTGGAGACGCATTGGATTTCTGGAGAGTTCTATTGGCCGATAAAAACGCAAAAAGACTACTTTTGTTTGCAGAAATGAAGCTGCCCGGAGAGGCTTGGCTAGAGTTTAAGATTGACGAGAACAACATATTGCACCAAACCGCAACCTTTAGACCTAGAGGATTACGAGGCAGGTTATACTGGTACAGCATTGTACCCTTTCATTATTTTATTTTTGGCGGCATGATCAGTAATATTGCAAAAACGGACCACAACTAAATTCCACATGCTAAAGCGTTATTTTTTTATTTTTTAAGGTAATATTCATTTCAATTTTACGACTAGTATTGTACACCTATTTAAGCTGTATTGATCAATGCTTTTAATATTTTGAAGATGAAATATTTACGTTTTTTCCCTTTTTATGTATTGTCCATTCTACCTTTTTGGATATTATATATGATATCTGACATTACTTACTTTTTAACGTATTATATACTTGGCTACAGAAAAAAAGTAGTGTGTAAAAACTTGCATCTTGCTTTTCCCCACAAATCAGAGAAAGAAATAAACAGCATTGCAAAAAAATTCTACAAGCATTTTTGTGATATGTTCTTTGAATCAATAAAATTATTAACGATAAAACCAAGTGAGATTGAAAACAGATTTAAGATCAATAACCTATCCCAATTGACCGATCATCTTAAAAATAATGAAAATATAATGCTGTACACTGCACATCAAGGCAATTGGGAATGGCTTACTACGGTTCCTTTATTTCTAGAAGTAAACTGCAATACTTTATACAAACCCTTATCAAACACATATTTCAACGACTTATTCATTTTAATGCGAGAACGATTTAATGTGCATTGTATTCCAAGCAATAAAGGATACCGACACTTATTACACTTAAAAAACAATAACGTAGTCTCTATGAATTGTGTAATTGGAGATCAAAGTCCTTTAGGAAAATCCGGTAAATCCCAAACCCAATTTTTTAATCAGCAAACTTCTTTTTTTACTGGAGCCGCAAAAATTGCCAAAAAGACAGATTCCATAATATTCCTCCCTTATTTGAAGAAAATAAAGCGTGGCACGTATGAACTATTCTTTGAGACAATCGTTAATTCCGCATCTAATTTAGACGAACAAAATATTATAGAAACCTATGCCCATAAATTAGAAGAGGTCATACAAAAGTATCCAGAACTATATTTGTGGACCCACAAAAGGTGGAAAAGAGATGGTATTACCTATTAGCTCAGGTTATTTTTAGAAATTTTAAGGGGCAATTCGGTCAGCCTTTCTCCGGTCAATCTTCTAACCGCATTTGCTATAGCTGCACCAATTGGTCCTAATGGAGGTTCGCCCACTGCCCCCGGCGTATCTTTTCCTTGCAACAAAACTACATCTATTTCTTTTGGAGCATTTTTCATTAAAGCCATTTGATAAGGACCATAGATCGTAGGTGTTAATTCGCCATTTTCCACTTCCATTTTCTCGTACAAAACAGCACTCATACCCATAATTACAGAACCTTCACACTGAGCACGAATCTGATCAGGATTAACCGCTAACCCAGGGTCCATGGCCACAGTGACTTTATGCACAATTATTTCATTGCCAACCACTGAAACCTCAGCAACCTGTGCACAAGGCGTATTTGCATCTATAGAAGCTGCAAAACCCATAGCCCTACCATCAATAATATCTTCTGTATAATTCGCTTTTTCAGCTGCCGCCCGAATAACGTTTTTTAAACGAACATCAATGGCATCATCCCCAATTAGTGCCAACCTAAAATCTACTGCATTTTTCTTTGCCTTAATAGCCATTTCATCCATAAAACTCTCCATGGCAAAGGTATTCGCCAATAACCCAAGACTGCGCCACCAACTGGTCGCAAATGGTAAGGTAACATGCCAATGAACCGCCTTAAAATTTGGAACAGCCGTATATTGTATAAAACCACCACGTATAGCACCTACATCGGCACCTAAAAAATTAGTTAGTGCATTAGGAATTAAAGCAGAATCAGTTGCAA
This sequence comes from Maribacter dokdonensis DSW-8, assembly GCF_001447995.1. Taxonomy (NCBI): domain Bacteria; kingdom Pseudomonadati; phylum Bacteroidota; class Flavobacteriia; order Flavobacteriales; family Flavobacteriaceae; genus Maribacter; species Maribacter dokdonensis. The sequence goes on from NZ_LDPE01000001.1 coordinate 1,683,150, forward strand.
CATCACCACTTACGAAATCATGTTCAAGAGCTTCTAAAAACCCTTCCGCATTCAGCTTACCCTTAATCACATGGTGCGTGGGAGGGCGGAACATATCATGCTGAAACTCTTCTTTTCTACTAAAAAAATATTTTACAGGTTTACCTACTGCTTTTGACATCAAAGCAGCTTGCACCGCATGTGGAGTATGTAATCTTCTACCAAAACCACCTCCTAAATAAGTAGGTATGATATTGACGTTTTCAACATCTATATCTAAACGTTTGGCAACCTCTTTTCTGGTAATACTTACCACTTGGGTTGAAATTTTAACGGTAGCCTTATCTCCTTCTACATAGGCAACAACTCCGTTTGGTTCAATTTGTGCGTGAGCACCGATCGGACTTCTAAACTCCAAAGTTTCAAAATCATCATCTTCGACCAGTGATTGACCGTTCTTTTGTATGACCATGGAATTACCATTACCAACGGTCATCATTCCTATAATATCTGCCGTGCTTAAATCCTCATAACTTTCCCAAACAACCTTAATAGCCTCTTTCGCATGTTCAGCTTCAATGATAGAATTTGCAATTACACCTACAAAATCATTTTCAACAATAATCTTAACGACACCGGGCATACCCTCTGCCTCTTTAATGTCCGCACTTACAAATGTTGCTCCTATTTTAGTTGGTCTTACCACCGCTCCATAGAGCATTCCCTGCATTTCTGCATCCATTCCAAAAATAGGATCTCCGTATACCTTAGCATCTAAATCCACTCTAGAAATAGGCTTACCAATATACTTGTAATCCTTAGCATCCTTTAAAACGGGAACATCTGGAATCTCCCAATCTACAACCCCCTCCGCAACTTGGGCGTAGGTCATTTTATCACCTCCACCAGAAATGATTCCTTTATCTATGGTAAGTTCTTCAACAATTATATTCATTTTGCGAGCAGCTTCATTTAAAAGCATTACCCGTAACATTGCAGCCAACTCTCTAAGCGGTTGCCACAATCCAGATATGGAAGTACTTCCGCCAGTAGCAAAGCTATCTACATTACCTGTCGCCGAAGCAGCGTGAACCACATGTATTTGCTCAATACCAACCATAAGTTCTTCCGCTGCCATTTGAGCAATACCCGTAAAAGTTCCTTGACCCATTTCCATTTTAGGAGAGTGTAATACTATTGTATTATCTGAATTTACCTCAAACCAAACCATAGGCTGGTCTGTATTGTCGGTATAAGGTGCTTCCAATGAATTTACCACACCTAAAATTTGTCGCCTTATCGGGTTTCTAAAGATGTAGGCACCAATGGCAACCACACCAATAGCACCTAGACCGCCCTTGATTAAAAATTTACGTCTAGATACTTTTTTTGAACCATTTTTTTTGTCAGACATTTACTTCTCCTCTTTAACTGATTCAATATCCATGTTTGCTTGCAACTTAGCTGCCTTATGTATTGCTTTTCGCATTCTATAATACGTACCGCAACGGCATACGTTAATAATATTATTATCGATATCTTCATCTGACGGATTGGGAACCTTATTTAAAAGTGCCGCCGTTGCCATCATAAAACCGGGTTGACAATAGCCACATTGAGGTACAATTTCTTCAATCCAAGCTTGCTGTACGGGGTGTGGACGATCTCTATTTCCTAAACCCTCTATGGTAGTTACATTTTTACCATTTGCAAATTTCACCGGATACGAACAAGAACGCACTGCCTCTCCATCTACATGTAATGTACATGCACCGCAAGCCGCTTTTCCACAGCCAAATTTTGTTCCTTTCAAATTTAACGTATCTCTTATGACCCAAAGCAATGGCGTATTATCATCTGCAATATCAATTGATCTTACAGCTCCGTTAACAGTTAAGGAAATTTTCATATAGATATATTATTTTACAGGAATAACCGCCCCGTTGGCAAACCAATTTTCTACCGCTTTTTTAAAATCTTCTTTTGAAACCGGTGGCAAAGTACGTGGATCACCATCCGCATCTACCCCGGGTTCCCAAGCCCACAGTACCAACTCATCTTCTGTCATATGCTTTACAAGCGCTGCGTGACTTCTATTGCCATTGGTGGTTTTATCTAACAAACGCTCAGCTAGTTCAGTTCTAGTGAGTCCTTCCCAAGCCATTGATGCAGGAGCCAACGCCCAATGTGGTGCACCTGGCACACCTGAATTCACATTATTTTCTGACTGATGACAAGTATTGCAATTGGTAGCCTCAAAACCATGATCGTCTTCACCTCTTGCCATATCAAAATAATGTGGATGACTATCGTCTCCTTGTTTGGGAATATGATCATTTGGGTGACAGTTTACACAACGTTGATGGGTAAGTACATCCATCATTGTATTGAAGTCATGATCATTTTGATTAGAAAGAGCCTTTTCTTCTATAATTTCATAATCAGTAATTATAGGTGAACTTGCCCACACAAAAATAAATCCTGCAGAAGAGAATGCCAATAAAATATAAATTGCTTTTAACCTCATATAGACTTTGAATTCCAAATAGCTTCAATCTCTATGAAGATAGTTAATACAGTTTAAAAATGTTACCCCATTAAGTTTAATTATTTTAATAGGGTAACAAGTATCATTATTCTTTTGGAAGAAAAACTTCAGCCATCATACAACGGGCACTACCACCACCACAGGTTTCAATAGTATGTAAAGAACTATGTAAAATTGAACAATGGTTTTCTATTTTAGTAATCTGCTCTTTGGTCAAACTATGAAATGCAGCTGAGCTCATCACCATATATCTTTTATCTTCGCTACCTAAAACCTGCAACATATTACCAGCAAAATGATGCATTTGCTGCTCGGTAATCGTAATAATCTCTTTACCATCTTTTTTTAGATGATCTAATACGTTCTTTTTTTCCTTCTTATCATCAATAGAATCTGCACAGATAATTACAAAATTTTCTGCCAATGCCATCATTACGTTAGTATGGTAAATTGGTAATCTTTTACCGTCTACAGACTGGTTTGCGGTAAATATTACCGGAAAAAAATCGAAATCTTCACAAAACTCAATAAACAATTCTTCATCTGCACGTTCAGACAATGCGCAATAAGCTTTTTTGTTTACACGATCTATAAGAATACTACCTGTGCCTTCAAGAAACAACTCTTCCTCTTCAGCAGAAGTATAATCAACAACATCATTGATCTTAAAACCGTTAGATTCTAGAATATCAAAAATATCATCGCGCCTTTCATTTCTTCTGTTCTCTGCGAACATTGGGTAGACACCAACGGTACCATTTGCGTGAAATGATATCCAATTATTTGGAAAAATACTGTCTGGAGTATCAGGCTCTTTAGTATCTTGAACAACGATTACGTTTACTCCTTTATTTCTTAATTCTACCACAAAAGCATCAAACTCCTCTTGGGCCTTCTTGTTAATTTCTTGGTTCTTCAAGTCAATATCCTCCATAAAGTAGTTATTGACAGCCGTTTGCTCATTCATTCTAAATGACACAGGACGAATCATTAGTATTGTGTTAGTAATTTGCATAGGGGTACATTTATTTAAATTATACTCTAATTAAGGGTAAAGTACTACAGCGCAATAAACCCTCTTGTTTTGATATTTCGCCATACGGAATCTCCTCTACCGTAAAGCCTTGTTCTCTTAACCAATTATTCAAACGGGTGAAGTTGCCTTCAGATACTACAACATCTGGTGATATAGAAAATACATTGCTATACATATGGTACATTTCTAAGGCATCTATTTCAAAAACATTTTCTTTTCCAAAAAAATCAACTAACCATTGGTATTCTTCCTCAACCAAAAATCCGTTTTTATGAATAATAGCTTTCCCTTTACCCAAAGGCTGAAAACAACAATCTAAATGCAAAGCGTTGTCTTTAGCTACTGTATTGGACTTGCGAAGCTCAAACGACTTTATAGTTTTATGCGGAAACTGTTTAGCTAAATATTCTACCGCGGCCTTATTTGTTCTTGCAGTAATATATGATGGATAATCATACGCTGTATAGGTACCAACAAATATATAATCGTTCCATGGCATTACGTCACCACCTTCAACATGCACGTCCTCAGGCGGTGTAAGAATGTTGTCATCCTCTATTTTATCAAGTACATGTAAAATAGCCTCAACCTCTTGTTCACGATCAGGTAAGATGTTGGCTTTTATCAACTTATTTTCTATTACAAAAGCGATATCTCTAGTAAAAATCTGATTACAATCTTCTAGAACCTCTGGTCTAAAAACCTTTACACCATATTTTTCAAAGACTTCTCTAAAAGCTTCCATTTCTTTAATCATGTCAGCTTCTAACGGATAAGTCCCAGCCTTTATATGCTCCTTGGATTTTGGATCATAAGCTTCCTCTAAAGTGGGTGTAGGTCCTGAGCTTTTAGCAATACCTAATACCACTGCCTTTAAAGGTGAAATCTCATCATTGATATTTAATTGTAACATATGTGTTTATTTAAATAAAAATTAAAATTTGGCACAAAAAAAAGCTCCTTTAAAAATAAAAGAGCTTTTGTTTTTTTATTAACGGTAGCAATCTACCTTTTGTCAAGTTCGACAAAAGATCTTAAATTTTCACCAGTATATACTTGTCTTGGTCTACCAATTGGCTCACCATTTAATCTCATTTCTCTCCATTGTGCAATCCACCCTGGCAATCTACCTAATGCGAACATAACTGTAAACATTTCTGTTGGTATACCCAAAGCTCTATAAATAATACCTGAGTAGAAATCTACATTAGGGTATAATTTTCTATCCACAAAGTACTGATCTTCCAAAGCCTCTTTTTCTAAGCCTTTGGCTATATCAAGAATAGGGTCATTAATACCTAAATCTGCCAACACCTCGTCAGCTGCAACTTTAATGATTTTTGCACGAGGGTCAAAGTTCTTATATACTCTATGTCCAAAGCCCATTAATCTGAAAGGATCAGATTTATCTTTAGCCTTGGCCATATATTTTTTGGTGTCACCACCATCCGCTTCAATTGCTTCAAGCATTTCTAAAACAGCTTGGTTCGCACCACCGTGTAGTGGCCCCCAAAGAGCTGAAATACCAGCAGATAATGATGCAAATAATCCAGCATGTGAAGAACCTACGATACGAACAGTACTTGTAGAACAGTTTTGTTCATGGTCTGCATGTAATATCAACAACTTATCTAAGGCTTCAATGACAACTTTATTCTTTTTATAATCTTGGTTAGGACGCTTGAACATCATTTTATGAATGTTCTCAACATACCCTAAACTATCATCTCCATAATCTAATGGAAGACCTTTCTTTTTACGTAAAGTCCAAGCTACAAGAACTGGAAATTTTGCAAGTATACGTACAATTGCGTGGTACATATCCTCATCTGAACTTACATCAACAGTAGAAGGATTAAATGCAATTAGTGCACTTGTTAAAGATGATAGAACACCCATTGGATGTGCGGACTTTGGAAAACCATCCAATATCTTCTTCATCTCTTCATCTACGTGAGATTCATCTTTAATATCCTTGTGGAACTTTGCCAGTTCCTCCTTGTTAGGTAAGTCTCCAAATATTAAAGCATAGGCAACTTCTAAGAAATCAGCTTTCTCGGCTAATTCTTCAATTGAATACCCTCTATAACGTAAAATACCTTTTTCGCCATCTAAAAAAGTAATAGCACTTTCACATGATCCTGTATTTTTAAAACCCGGATCAATGGTTATCATTCCTTTGGTTGCTGAACGCAATGATTTGATATCTATTGCAAGTTCATCTTCGGTTCCCTTAATTACCGGAAACTCATATTTTTCACCATTATATTCTAAAATAGCTTTGTCTGACATTTTTAATTTTTACGTTTTAAATACTCCTCGTAAAGTTAACAAAACAGGATTGGTCTACCAATTTCATAAATCTGTTTTGGGTAAAATTAACAATAAGTACTATGAATAGCTTTCATTACAACAGATATAGTTTATCATAATACTCATTTAAGGATTTCTCCCAAGTAAATCTCACTTTTTTAGCATTGGATTTAATTTTTTTCCAAGTGTCTTTATCATGCTCCCAAATAGTCAATGCTTCATCAAAGCTCTTCACCATATTACTAATCTGTTCATCATAGGTATTTCCGCTAAAAGCAAAACCAGTTTTTAAATGCTCTACCGTATCTTTTAGACCGCCTGTATGATGAACTAGGCAAGGATTTCCATTTCTCATTGCTAACATTTGACTTATACCACAAGGCTCAAACAAACTTGGCATAAAATAAAGATCGGTTTCCAAGTACATAGAATCTATTAAATCTTCTGATTGACCGTTCGTAAAAACAAAATTCTTATGATGATAGCTCATATGACGAAAGAATTCCTCATAATCAGGATCACCAGTCCCCAAAAGCATAAAAATACCATCCACTTCACTTAGCCTAACCAGCATCTTTTCAAACGCCTCTGGTGAACGTTTTAAAAAATAAAATTTCTGCTCTGTAAGCCTTGCCACACTAGACACAATAAATTTAGGTCTATTGCCTACATACTGCATTATTTTTTCACCAGTATGGGCTAAAAAATCAGCTTTGTATTTCTTGGAGTTTTCTTGCAACCATCTAAAAAGTGCTTTTACCGTATTCCTGTACAAAAGACCTTTTTCCGCAACTCTAATATTACCGTAATTACTCGCATTCAAAATTCCAAATAAACGACCTTCATTATCTGCCTTCAACAAATCATTTTCCAAACTTTCACCGCCAATAAACTCTGGTCTTCTACTAGGTAGTAGAACATCTTCTTTATAAGAAGGCGATACTGTATGAACGGCATCTGCCAAGCGTATGCCCACAGCCATTAAATTTATACAGTCTTGATATCTTAAATCCTTTAAGGCATTATGATCCAATTGTATTTCTGGAAACCAATTGTTAACCGAAGCATAATTATTATAAAAGGGACGAATACCCTGTATAGCCAAATTATGAATGGTATAGACATATCTCATCTTTTTTAGATCATTATAACTTGGATGATAGGTCTTTATAAACAAAAGTGCCGCTGAATGCCAATCATGCATATGCACAATATCTAGATCACCAAAAGCTCCAATTTTAATAGCCTCTGCGGTAGCAGTGCAAAAAATAATGAATTTTACAAAATCATTAAAAAATGGCTCGGTAGGATCATCATGATAAATATGAGCAATTCCACCTTCTAAAATTTCTGGATGATGAATTACATAATGTGTAATATTTTTATCTACTCTTTTTGGAATTACCTCATATAATTCTGCCGTATACGGAACTCCACGTAAGCTAAATTCTAGTTTGGTCTTAAAAATTCCGTTTTTATGTAATCTAGAATAAGCTGGTACGACAACGTGAACTTTATCTTCTCGTTTCGAAATTTCCCTAGGCACATCTCTAACAACATCACCCATTCCACCAGCTTTACAATCTGGAATAGCATCGTTTTCTGCTGAAACAAAAAGAAAATTATTCATACGCCAATAAAATGGTATTAAATGTGGTTTATTCTCAAAAGGTAGTTAAAGTTTTGAAGTACGCCAAAAAAAAAAGCCTTTCTAATAAGAAAGGCTTAATTATAATTTTAGCACAGAAATTAACCTAATTTAAAGGCTTTTTCTTGAGGGTAGTAAGCTGTACTCCCCAATTCTTCTTCTATTCTAAGTAGTTGGTTATATTTAGCCATACGATCAGACCTTGATGCTGATCCTGTTTTAATTTGACCTGTATTCAATGCAACCGCTAAATCAGCGATAGTATTATCTTCAGTCTCTCCAGAACGGTGAGACATTACTGAAGTATAACCTGCATTTTTAGCCATATTAACCGCCGCTATAGTTTCTGTCAATGTACCAATCTGGTTTACTTTGATCAAGATGGAATTTGCGATTCCTTTTTCTATACCTGTAGACAAACGCTCAACATTGGTTACAAACAAATCATCACCAACTAATTGAACTTTATCTCCAATTTTGTCAGTTAAAGATTTCCAACCATCCCAATCGTTTTCATCCATACCGTCCTCAATAGAGATAATAGGATACTTTGCACTTAGATCAGCTAAATACTGAGCCTGTTCTTCTGAAGTTCTAACAACACCAGATTCACCTTCAAATTTAGTGTAGTCATATTTTCCATCTAAAAAGAATTCCGCTGCAGCACAATCCAATGCAATCATTACATCATCACCTAAGGTATAACCTGCGTTTTTAACCGCTTTTGCAATGGTATCCAAAGCATCTTCAGTACCACCTGCTAGGTTTGGCGCAAAACCACCTTCATCACCTACTGCAGTACTAAGTCCACGGTCATGTAACACCTTTTTAAGATTATGGAATATCTCCGTACCCATCTGCATAGCGTGTGAAAAGCTTTTTGCTTTAACAGGCATTACCATAAATTCCTGAAATGCGATTGGTGCATCTGAGTGAGAACCACCATTAATAATATTCATCATTGGAACCGGTAATGTGTTAGCGCTAACACCACCAATATATCTAAAGAGTGAAAGACCTAATTCATTGGCAGCAGCTTTAGCAGCAGCAAGAGAAACACCCAAAATAGCATTAGCTCCTAATTTAGATTTATTTGGAGTACCATCTAAATCTATCATTGTTTGATCTAATAAATTTTGATCAAACACATTCATACCTAAAATTTCTTCAGCAATAACACTATTTACGTTATCAACAGCTTTCATTACACCTTTACCCATGAAAGTCTCCCCTCCATCACGCAACTCAACAGCTTCATGCTCACCTGTAGAAGCACCAGAAGGAACCGCTGCTCTACCCATTACACCATTTTCTGTAACTACATCTACTTCAACAGTTGGATTTCCTCTAGAATCTAATATCTGCCTTGCGTGAACATTTAATATAATACTCATTTTTAATCTTTTTATTTGTTGTTTGTATTAAAAAGTAAAGATACGAAACAGGGAAATCAATGAGTTTGTTTACACCCCTGATTTCCCAATAATTTAATGTTTATTTAAACTATTTCGTTATGTTTTGAACTTTTCTCAATTAATTTGAAAAAATCATCAAAAAGGTAATCTGCATCATGTGGTCCTGGACTTGCTTCAGGATGATATTGTACAGAAAATACATCCTTATCCTTCATTTTTATACCAGCTACTGTTTTATCATTTAGATGCGTATGGGTGATTTCCAAATTAGAATTTGCTTCCGTCTCTTCCCTATTAATTGCAAAACCATGGTTTTGAGAGGTTATTTCACCTTTACCTGTAACCAAGTTCAATATTGGATGATTAATTCCTCTATGGCCATTGTGCATTTTGTATGTAGAAACACCATTTGCCAATGCCAAAACTTGATGACCTAAACAAATCCCAAAAAGAGGCTTGTCCGTTTCAATCATCTTTTTTACAGCTGCTATAGCATCTACTAATGGTTCTGGATCTCCAGGTCCATTAGATATAAAGAAAGCATCAGGATTCCACGAAGACATTTCCTCAAAACTACTGTTGTATGGAAAGACTTTTATATACGCCCCTCTTTTAACAAGATTTCTTAAAATATTCTTCTTTATCCCAATATCTAAAGCTGCAATTTTAAAAGTTGCATTTTCATCACCAACAAAATATGCTTCTTTTGTAGATACTTTAGATGCAAGTTCAAGACCCTCCATACTTGGGACCTCACTTAAACGTTTCTTAAGATCTTCAATATTATCAACATCTGTAGATATAACCGCATTCATAGCTCCGTTATCACGTATATAACTTACCAATGCACGAGTATCGACATCTGAAATTGCAAAAAGATCATTCTGTTCTAGAAATCCTTGAAGGCTATCATCTGCTAAAGGTCTAGAATATTCATAACTGAAATTTCTACAAACTAATCCAGAGATTTTTATTGATTCAGATTCTATTTCGTCTTTATTAACACCATAGTTACCAATATGGGCATTAGTAGTTACCATTATTTGCCCAAAATATGAAGGATCTGTGAATATTTCTTGATATCCGGTCATGCCCGTATTAAAACATACCTCACCAAAAGCAGTACCCTCTTTATCACCAACAGATTTACCGTAAAAAATAGTTCCGTCTGCAAGTAGTATTAATGCTTTTCTTTTTGCTTGATATTTCATCTTGTACTTATAATTTATTCGTTAACAAAAAAACATAAAAAAAAGGATAAGCTAGATAGCTTATCCTTTTTCATTATTAATATTTATTGACAATGTTATTCCTTTGAATCATCTGTCTTAGCTTCTGTATCGGTTTGTGCTTCAGCTTCAGGCTTAGTCTCTTCAACTACCTTAGCTTCCTTTTCAGCTGCAGGAGCTTCAGTAGCAGCAGAGCCAGATCTTCTACTTCTTCTAGTAGATTTTTTCTTAGGCTTACCAGCATTGTATAATTCGTTGAAATCAACCAATTCTATCATTGCCATATCAGCATTATCACCTAAACGATTACCAAGTTTAATGATCCTTGTATAACCACCTGGTCTATCGGCTACCTTCTCAGAAACCACACTGAATAATTCAGTTACAGCATTCTTATCACGTAAGTTTTTGAAAACTATACGTCTATTATGGGTACCCTTTTCAGCACTTACATTGTTCTCAGCTTTTGATTTAGTAATCAAAGGCTCAACAAACTGTTTTAAAGCTTTCGCTTTCGCTACAGTAGTATTGATTCTTTTGTGTTCAATCAATGAACAAGCCATGTTTGCCAACATAGCTTTTCTATGCGCTGTTTTTCTACCTAAGTGATTAACTTTTTTACCGTGTCTCATGTTTTTGTTTTATCATCTTGCTACCAAACTCGATAGAACGAGGAGCAAAATATGATTATTTAATCTTTGTCTAATTTATATTTTGATAAATCCATACCAAAACTTAATCCCTTGTTGATCACAAGTTCTTCAAGTTCTGTTAAAGATTTTTTACCGAAGTTTCTAAACTTCATTAAATCGTTCTTATTGAAAGAAACTAAATCTCCTAAAGTATCAACTTCAGCTGCTTTTAAACAGTTTAGAGCACGAACAGAAAGATCCATGTCTACTAATTTAGTTTTTAACAATTGTCTCATGTGTAGAGACTCTTCATCATAAGTCTCCGTTTGAGCAATTTCATCCGCTTCTAAAGTGATACGCTCATCAGAGAATAACATGAAGTGATGAATAAGAACTTTTGCGGCTTCTGTTAAAGCATCCTTAGGATGAATAGAACCATCCGAAGAAATTTCAAAAACTAATTTTTCGTAATCGGTTTTTTGCTCTACACGAAAGTTTTCAATACTATATTTTACATTTTTAATAGGTGTAAAAATAGAATCAACAGCAATAGTACCTAATGGAGCACCAGACTTTCTATTTTCTTCCGCAGGAACATATCCTCTACCCTTTTCAATAGTAATCTCCATATTGATGCTAACTTTTGCATCCATATTACAGATAACCAAATCTGGATTTAATACTTGATAACCAGAAATAAATTTTTGAAAATCACCGGCAGTCAATTGATTCTTTCCACTTACAGAAATTGAAACAACTTCAGCTTCAGAATCTTCTATTTGCTTCTTGAAACGAACTTGTTTCAAGTTTAATATAATCTCTGTTACATCTTCAACAACGCCAGGAATCATAGAGAACTCATGCTCTACTTTATCTATCCTAACCGAAGTAATTGCATGACCTTCTAACGAAGACAGCAATACTCGTCTTAATGCATTCCCAACAGTTAATCCATAACCAGGTTCCAAAGGGCGAAATTCAAACTTCCCTTCGAAATCAGAGGAATCGATCATTATTACTTTATCGGGTTTCTGAAAATTAAATAATGCCATAATTGGATCGTTGTTGTTTATTTAGAGTATAACTCCACGATTAATTGTTCTTTGATATTTTCTGGAATTTGCATTCTTTCAGGAATAGAAACGTAAGTCCCTTCCTTCTTTTCGCTATTCCAAGAAATCCACTCATATACTGCACTACTAGCAGCTAATGAATCTTGAATACTTTGTAATGATTTAGATTTCTCTCTAACACCAACAACATCTCCCGCTTTTAATGAATAAGAAGGTATGTTTACCAACTCACCATTAACCGTAATGTGTCTATGAGATACTAATTGTCTTGCACCGCTTCTAGTTGGAGATATACCCATTCTATAAACTACGTTATCTAAACGTGACTCACATAATTGAAGTAAAATCTCACCAGCAACACCTTCTTTTCTCTTAGCAGTCTGGAATAAGTTTCTAAATTGTTTCTCTAAAATACCGTAAGTATATTTAGCTTTTTGTTTCTCCATCAATTGAACAGAGTACTCAGATTTTTTACCTCTTCTTCTGTTATTACCGTGTTGTCCTGGAGGGTAATTTTTCTTTTCGAAAGATTTGTCGTCTCCGAAAATTGCTTCGCCGAATTTACGAGCGATCTTTGATTTTGGTCCTGTATATCTTGCCATTTTCTAAAAATTTGAAAGTGAGATTATGAATTAAGGCTTATCCTTCGATAATCGTAATTACACTTTCGGTGAAATTATTTGTAATTAATTAAACTCTTCTTCTTTTTGGAGGTCTACACCCGTTGTGAGGCATTGGTGTAACATCAATGATTTCAGTTACTTCGATACCTGCATTATGTAAAGACCTAATAGCAGATTCTCTACCATTACCTGGACCTTTTACATAAACCTTAACTTTTCTCAAACCTGCTTCATGAGCAACTTTTGAACAATCCTCAGCAGCTACTTGAGCAGCATAAGGAGTATTTTTCTTAGACCCTCTAAAACCTAACTTACCAGCAGATGACCAAGAAATAACATCTCCTTTTTTATTTGTCAAAGAGATAATGATATTATTGAAAGAAGCGCTAATGTGTGCTTCACCAACAGAATCAACTATAACTTTACGTTTCTTGGTAACTTTAGTACTTGCCTTTGCCATACCTAATTATTATTTAGTTGCTTTCTTCTTGTTAGCAACTGTTTTACGCTTTCCTTTTCTAGTTCTAGAGTTGTTCTTAGTTCGCTGACCTCTTAAAGGTAAACCTGATCTATGACGAATTCCTCTATAACACCCAATATCCATTAAACGCTTAATGTTCAATTGAGTTTCAGAACGTAATTCACCTTCAATTGTAAATTCAGAAACAGCTTCCCTGATACGTCCTATTTCATCATCATTCCAATCAGAAACCTTAGTATCTTCGCTAACTTGGGCTTTACTCAATATTTCTTGTGACCTACTTCTTCCAATTCCAAAAATGTAGGTTAAGGCGATAACACCTCTCTTTTGTTTTGGTATATCTATACCTGCGATTCTTGCCATAATTACCCTTGTCTTTGTTTAAATCTAGGATTCTTTTTGTTGATTACGTACAACCTGCCTTTTCTGCGAACAATCTTGCAGTCGGCACTTCTCTTTTTAACTGATGCTCTTACTTTCATCTTGTATCTTAGTATCTATATGTAATTCTTGCTTTTGTAAGGTCATACGGACTCATCTCCAATTTAACCTTATCTCCAGGTAATAGTTTAATATAGTGCATACGCATCTTACCTGATATATGCGCTGTTACCACATGTCCGTTCTCCAATTCTACACGAAACATTGCATTTGATAATGCTTCAATGATAGATCCATCTTGTTCTATTGCTGCCTGTTTAGCCATAAATTATGCTACTTTTCTATTTTTACCGGTTTTCATTAAACCATCATAATGTCTGTTCAACAAATATGAATTTACCTGTTGTACCGTATCGATAGCAACACCAACCATAATTAACAGGGAGGTACCACCATAAAATAACGCCCATCCAGCTTGAACATCCATCAACTTTACCACAACCGCTGGTAAAATAGCCAGCAAAGCTAAGAAAATAGATCCAGGTAACGTTATTAAAGACATAATCTTATCTAAATAATCTCCAGTTTCTTTCCCAGGACGAATTCCAGGTATAAAACCACCACTTCTTTTTAAGTCATCTGCCATCTTATTGGTAGGAACCGTAATAGCAGTATAAAAATATGTGAAGATTATAATCAATATTGCAAAAAGTAAATTATAAGCCCAACCGAATATATCACTGAACTGAACTTGCATCCACTGTCCAAAAGATGTATCATCAAAAGCACCACCTATCATACCAGGTACGAACATGATTGCCTGAGCAAATATTATAGGCATTACACCAGAAGCATTTAACTTCAATGGTATATATTGTCTAGACCCCATGATGTTCTTCTCATAACCACCAGAAGCAGTTCGTCTTGCATATTGTACAGGAATCTGTCTTGTAGCCATTACTAAAAGAATACAAGCCAAAATAACCAAGAACCAAATAATAACTTCAATTAAAATGAACATTAGTCCACCATTATTATTTGTTGTCCTTGAAATAAATTCTTGAACAAAAGACTGTGGCATAGTAGCTATAATACCAATCATTATCAATAACGAAATACCGTTACCAATACCTTTATCGGTAATTTTCTCACCTAACCACATTGCAAAAACAGTACCTGTTACCAATATAATAACAGCTGGCACCATAAAATCAAGTCCCTTTCCTAATAAGAAAGCACTATCCCTAACACCAAAGGCTTCTAAACCATACAAATAAGCAGGAGCTTGAACAATACAAATACCGATAGTCAACCATCTAGTGATTTGATTGATGGTCTTACGACCACTTTCTCCTTCTTTTTGCAATTTTTGAAGATAAGGAATTGCAATACCCATTAACTGAACTACAATAGAAGCAGAGATATATGGCATAATACCTAATGCAAAAACAGAAGCATTAGCAAACGCCCCTCCTGTAAATGCATTTAAAAGACCAAAAATTCCTTGGTCAGTACCATCTGTCAACCCACCTAATTGCGTTGAATCTATACCTGGAAGTACGATTTGACAACCAAAACGATAAACCAACAAAAGACCTAGTGTAATAAGAATTCTATTTCTTAGCTCTTCTATTTTCCAAATATTGGATATTGTATCAATAAAATTCTTCATGCTCTCGTCTATGCTTACAAACTTATTGCTTCACCACCTGCTGCTTCAATTGCTGCTTTGGCAGATGCTGTAAATTTATGTACTGAAACTTTAAGAGTAGCTTTTAACTCGCCATTTCCTAAAATTTTCACTAAATCATTTTTACCAACTAAACCATTCTCAATTAAAATGTCTAAAGACACCTCATTGGTAATAACTTTATTATCTACAAGTTCTTGTAACTTTTCTAAGTTGATACCTTGGTAATTCTTACGGTTAATATTCGTAAAACCAAATTTAGGTACACGACGTTGCAAAGGCATTTGACCACCTTCAAAACCAATTTTCTTAGAATAACCAGATCTTGATTTCGCTCCTTTATGCCCTCTTGCAGCAGTTCCTCCCTTACCAGAACCCTGACCTCTACCAAGGCGTTTTCCGTCTCTATTTACTGAACCTTCTGCAGGCTGTAGACTATGTAAACCCATTTTATTCTAAATTTAAGCTTCCTCAGTGGAAACTAAATGTTTAACTTTATTTATCATTCCAAGAATGTTAGGAGTATCATCATGCTCAACTACCTGACCAATTCTCTTTAAACCAAGAGCCTCTAAAGTTCTTTTTTGATTTTGAGGTTTCTTAATTCCACTTTTTACCTGTGTAACTTTAATCTTTGCCATAATTTTCCTCTTAGCCTTTAAATACTTTTTCTAAAGAAACACCTCTTTGTGTTGCAATGGTTTTTGCATCTCTAAGTTGCAATAAAGCATCAAAAGTAGCTTTTACAACATTATGTGGGTTTGAAGAACCTTGAGACTTAGACAATACATCATGTACACCAACTGATTCAAGTACTGATCTTACAGCACCACCAGCAATAACACCGGTACCATGAGATGCAGGCTGAATATATACTCTAGCCCCACCGAATTTACCTTTTTGCTCATGTGGTAAAGTACCTTTGTTCAAAGGTATACGCACTAAATTCTTTTTACCATCTTCAATTGCTTTGGCAATTGCAGTAGCAACTTCTTTAGATTTACCTAAACCGTGACCTACAACACCATTTTCATCACCTACAACAACAATTGCAGAAAAACCGAATGCTCTACCACCTTTTGTTACCTTAGTTACACGCTGAATACCAACTAATTTATCTTTTAAATCTAAACCACCTGGCTTAACAGTTTCTACGTTTTTATATTTTTGGAACATACTAGTATATTAGAATTTTAGACCTGCTTCTCTTGCACCTTCAGCTAGAGACTTAACTCTACCATGATACAAATTACCCCCTCTATCAAAAGCTACTTTATCTAAACCAGCTTTTACAGATTTCTCAGCGATTGTTTTACCAACCAAAGCAGCAATCTCGGTTTTATTTCCTTTTACTTTTGCAATATCCTTATCTCTTGAAGAAGCAGATACTAAAGTGACTCCTTTAACGTCGTCTATAACTTGAGCGTAAATTTCGCTATTACTTCTAAATACAGATAACCTTGGTCTAGCTGCAGTCCCAGAAGAAACCTTACGAATTCTACGACGGATTCTTAATTTTCTTTGTGTTTTTGATAATCCCATAATATCCTATTATTAAGCTGACTTACCAGCTTTTCTTCTTAATATTTCACCTACAAACTTGATACCTTTCCCTTTGTATGGCTCTGGCTTACGGAAAGATCTGATTTTCGCTGCTATATGACCAACTAGTTGTTTGTCATGTGAAGTCAGCTTTACGATAGGATTCTTACCCTTTTCTGATATAGTTTCAACTTTTACCTCTGGGGCCAAGTCAAAAACAATGTTGTGTGAAAAACCTAAAGCCAAATCAAGTTTTTGCCCTTGATTACTTGCTCTATATCCTACACCAACTAATTCCAATTCTTTAGTCCAACCTTTAGAAACACCTTCAACCATATTAGTGATAAGTGATCTATACAAACCGTGCTTAGCTTTATGCTCTTTAGAATCTGAAGGTCTTGTTACCCAAGCCTGACCATCTTCTACTTTAATCGCTACACCAGAGAATTCTTGAGTCAATTCACCTAATTTTCCTTTTACAGAAATTATATTGTCATTGATTTCAATTGTAACTCCTTCTGGAATTGCGACTGGATTATTACCTATTCTAGACATTTTCTAAATCTTTAATCAATTAATAAACGTAGCACAAAACTTCACCACCAACTTTCTCTGCCTTGGCCTGCTTGCTAGTCATTACACCATGAGATGTAGAAACAATTGCAATACCTAAACCATTCAATACACGTGGCAATTCTTCACTGCCGGCATATTTTCTAAGACCAGGCTTACTTATACGCTGTATTTTCTTGATAACAGGCTCTTTTGTAAGCTTATCATATTTCAAAGCTATTTTAATAGAACCTTGAACCTTGTCTTCTTCAAACTTATAACTTAAAATATATCCTTGATCGAACAATATTTTAGTTATCTCTTTCTTTAGATTTGACGCAGGGATTTCAACAACCCTATGTCCCGCTCTACTAGCGTTTCTAACTCTCGTTAGGTAATCTGCAATAGTATCTGTTACCATGTATATATAATTCGGGAACGGTTTTCAGCAATAGGCTAAACCTGAACCCATTAATAATCTTTTATTTACCAGCTAGCTTTCTTAACCCCTGGAATTAATCCAGCGTTAGCCATCTCTCTGAACATTACCCTTGAAATACCAAAAGTTCTCATGTAACCTTTTGGTCTACCAGTTAATTTACATCTGTTATGCAAACGTACCGGAGATGCATTTTTAGGTAATCTCTGCAACGCTTCATAATCACCAGCTTCTTTCAAAGCTTTGCGCTTTTCAGCATAATTTGCTACAGTTCTTTCCCTTTTTCTCTCACGGGCTTTCATTGATTCCTTAGCCATACTAATTCTTTTTAAAAGGTAATCCTAATTCTGTTAATAATGATTTTGCTTCCTTATCCGTATTGGCAGAAGTTACAAATGTAATATCCATACCGTTAATTCTATTGATTTTATCAATATTAACTTCAGGAAATATAATTTGTTCCGTAATACCTAAGTTGTAATTTCCACGACCATCAAAACCTGTTGCTTTAATACCTTGAAAATCTCTAACACGTGGTAAAGCAGAAGTAACCAAACGATCCAAAAATTCGTACATACGCTCACCTCTTAAGGTAACTTTTGCACCTATCGGCATACCTTTTCTTAATTTAAAGGCAGCAACATCCTTTTTAGACATTGTAGCAACAGCTTTCTGACCAGTAATCATAGTCATTTCATCTATTGCATGGTCTATAAGTTTCTTGTCAGCAACGGCAGCACCTACACCTCTACTCATTACTATCTTCTCTAACTTAGGAACCTGCATTACATTACTGTAACCAAACTCTTCGGTAAGGGCAGCTATAATTCGCTCCTTATACTCTTTCTTTAATCTTGCAACGTATGCCATAACTAAATTACTTCATTGGATTTTTTGGAAACCCTAACTTTTTTACCATCCCTTACTTCGTAACCTACTCTAGTTACATCTCCAGTTTTACTGTCGATTAACCCTAAGTTAGAAATATGGATTAAAGCTTCTTTTTTTACAATACCACCTTGAGGATTCTTAGCACTAGGCTTCTCATGTTTAGATACCATATTGGCACCTTCAACGATGGCTTTATTTTTCTCAAGATCAACACGCATAACCTTACCTTCAGTCCCTTTATGGTCTCCAGCAATGATTCTTACCGTGTCTCCTGTTTTGATTTTTAACTTTTTCATCTTGTCCGTTATATTATAATACCTCTGGGGCCAATGATACAATCTTCATGAACTGCTTATCCCTAAGCTCTCTTGCAACAGGTCCGAAAACACGTGTTCCTCTCATTTCTCCGGCAGGATTCAATAACACACAAGCGTTATCATCAAATCTGATATAAGACCCATCAGGTCTTCTAACCTCTTTCTTTGTACGAACTACAACAGCTGTTGACACCGCACCTTTCTTGATACCTCCATTTGGAGTTGCTTCTTTAACGGTAACAACAATTTTGTCACCTATAGAAGCATATCTTCTTTTGGTACCACCAAGAACACGAATAGTTAAAACTTCCTTTGCTCCGGTGTTATCCGCTACTTTTAGTCTAGATTCTTGCTGTAACATAACTTATTTAGCTCTTTCTAAGATTTCTACTAATCTCCAACATTTGGTTTTACTCATAGGACGAGTTTCCATGATCTTTACAGTATCACCAATGTTACAATCGTTCTTTTCGTCATGCGCAACATACTTCTTTGTCTTCAAAACGAATTTACCGTACATAGGATGTTTTACTCTTTTCACCTCAGAAATAACTATGGATTTCTCCATCTTATTACTAGTGACAACTCCTACTCTCTCTTTTCTTAAGTTTCTTTTTTCCATAAAGCCCACCAATTATTGGTTTTCCCTATTAGTTAATTCAGTTGCTATTCTTGCCACCGTTCTCCTTACTTTTCTAATCTGAAGTGGATTTTCTAACGGAGTTACAAAATGCGCAATTTTCAAATCTGAATGTTGCTTCTTGTACTCGGCCAGTTTCTCCGTAAGTCCTTCCACAGACATTTCTTTAATCTCTTGTTTTTTCATTATTCCTTACGTTTAATTTCCAGCCTCGTAATCACGAGCTACAATAAATTTAGTTTTAACAGGAAGTTTTTGAGCCGCCAATCTTAAAGCTTCTTTTGCTACTTCCATAGGAACTCCGGCCACTTCGAACATAATTCTACCTGGTTTTACCACGGCTACGAAATATTCTGGAGCACCTTTACCTTTACCCATACGTACTTCTAATGGTTTTTTGGTAATCGGCTTATCCGGAAATATTTTAATCCACAATTGCCCTTCCCTTTTCATATATCTAGTAGCAGCAATACGTGCAGCTTCTATTTGACGTGAAGTTAAAAATGCAGCATCATCAACATTCTTTATACCGAACATACCATTTGAAAGTTGGTGTCCTCTTCCAGCAAGACCTTTCATACGGCCTTTCTGCATCTTACGGAACTTTGTTCTTTTCGGTTGTAACATTACTTTAGTTCTTTAAAAAATTACTTTCTACGACGTTGTTTTCTTCCACCTTCTTGTTTACCACCTTTAGAAGAATCCTTTTGCATTCCAACTAACGGAGATAATTCTCTTTTACCGTAAACCTCACCCTTCATAATCCAAACTTTAATACCAAGTTTACCATATGTTGTTTGAGCTTCCTGTAAAGCATAATCAATATCAGCTCTAAAGGTCGATAATGGAATTCTACCATCTTTATATGATTCAGAACGTGCCATTTCAGCACCGTTTAATCTACCTGAGATCTGAATCTTAATACCTTCGGCATTCATACGCATTGCTGCAGCGATTGCCATCTTTATCGCTCTTCTAAAAGAAATTCTACTTTCTATTTGACGAGCTACACTTGCTGCAACTAAATTAGCATCAAGTTCTGGTCTTTTTATTTCAAAAATGTTGATTTGAACCTCCTTATTGGTGATTTTTTTCAACTCTTCTTTTAACTTATCAACTTCTTGACCACCTTTACCAATTATGATACCAGGTCTTGCAGTTGTTACTGTTACAGTTATAAGTTTTAAGGTACGTTCAATTATAACTCTTGAAACACTAGCTTTAGAAAGTCTCGCATGAATATACTTACGTATTTTATCATCCTCAGCCAATTTATCTCCGTAATCGTTTCCACCGTACCAGTTAGACTCCCAACCTCTGATGATTCCTAGACGATTTCCTATTGGATTTGTTTTCTGTCCCATTCTAGTTTTCTGTTATATTTTTTGACCCCAAAACCAATGTAACATGGTTTGAACGTTTTCTAATTCTATGCGCTCTACCTTGTGGAGCAGGACGCAATCTCTTAAGCATAGCACCACTATCAACTCTAATCTCAGCAACTACCAAATCAGCATCCTCTAAATTTGCATCTTCGTTTTTTGCTTGCCAATTAGCCAAAGCAGAAAGTAATAATTTCTCTAACTTTCTTGAAGCTTCTTTTGGATTGAATCTTAATATAGCTAATGCCTGCTCTACCTTTACACCACGAATTAAATCAGCAACTAAGCGCATTTTTCTAGGTGAAGTAGGACAATTGTTCAACTTAGCGAAAGCTACTTTTTTCTTCTCGGCCTTAATTCTTTCGGCCATCTGTTTTTTACGAACTCCCATAGCTTACTTTTTTCCTTTGTTTTTTGCACCAGCATGACCTCTAAAAGATCTAGTTGGCGAAAATTCCCCAAGTTTATGTCCTACCATGTTTTCTGTTACAAAAACAGGTACAAATTGTTTTCCATTATGAACCGCTATAGTCATTCCAACAAAATCAGGAGTAATCATAGAAGCTCTTGACCAAGTTTTTATTACCGATTTCTTACCGGATGATACACTTTGCTGGATTTTCTTCTCCAAGCTATAATGTACGTATGGTCCTTTTTTTAGTGAACGTGCCATTTCTTTCTACTTTTTTATTTCTTTCTACGTTCTATTATATACTTATTGGTGCTCTTGGTCTTCGTACGAGTTCTGAAACCTTTAGCAGGTATTCCGTTTCTCGATCTTGGATGACCACCTGAAGCCCTACCTTCACCACCACCCATTGGATGATCAACAGGGTTCATAGCTACTGGTCTTGTTCTTGGCCTTCTACCCAACCATCTACTTCTACCTGCTTTACCAGATACCAGTAATTGATGATCAGAGTTTGAAATAGCCCCAATGGTCGCAACACAACCAGAAAGAATTAATCTTGTTTCACCAGATGGCATTTTTACAGTAACAAACTTACCATCCTTTGCCATTAATTGAGCAAAAGTACCAGCACTACGCGCCATAACAGCACCTTGACCAGGTCTTAACTCAATACATGAAATTATAGTTCCCAAAGGAATCTCGCTTAATGGAAGAGCATTTCCGATCTCAGGAGCTACAGTAGCACCCGCAGAAACCTGCTGACCTACTTGTAAACCATTTTGAGCGATAACATAACGCTTTTCTCCATCTGCATATTCCAAAAGAGCAATAAATGCAGTTCTGTTTGGATCGTACTCAATAGTTTTAACAGTGGCAGCAACATCCTGCTTATCTCTCTTAAAATCTATTACACGATACCTTCTTTTATGACCGCCACCTTTTTGGCGCATGGTCATTTTTCCTTGACTGTTTCTACCTCCGGACTTTTTTAACGGAGCAAGCAAGCTTTTTTCCGGCTTATCAGCAGTAATGGCGTCAAATCCGTTTACTACTCTAAAACGCTGCCCTGGAGTGATTGGTTTTAATTTTCTAACTGACATTTCTTGTCTTTATAGATTACTGTAAAAATCGATAATATCACCTTCTACAACATCAACGATCGCTTTTTTAATTGCATTCGTCTTACCATGTTGCACACCAGTTTTTGTATATCTGGATTTTCTTGAAGGACCGTAATTCATAGTACGAACCTTCTTCACAGAAACACCATAAGTAGCTTCAACCGCATCTTTAATCTGCAATTTGTTAGCCTTAGGGTCAACTACGAATCCATAACGGTTGTTCAACTCGCTATCAGCAGTCATTTTTTCCGTTATAATTGGTTTTATCAACACACTCATGATATTATTGTTTATTTAAATTCGATTCAATTCCCTCTAAAGAGCTCTCTAACAATACCACACTATTAGCGTGAAGAATTTTGTAAGTACTTAATTCTGAGTTAGTTATAACTTCCGACCCTTTAAAATTACGCGAAGACAAATATACACCTTTATTTGAATCACCCAACACTATTAAAGACTTTTTATTCTCAAGACCTAAGGTCTTTAAAACACCAACAAAATCTTTAGTTTTTGGAGTATCAAAATCGAAGTCTTCGACTACTAAAATTGCATTTTCTTTAGACTTTAAAGTCAATGCAGATTTTCTTGCCAAACGCTTTAAGTTTTTATTCAACTTTTGGCTATAATCCTTAGGTCTAGGACCAAATATTCTACCACCACCTCTAAATACCGGCGATTTAATACTACCTGCTCTTGCAGTACCTGTACCTTTTTGTTTTTTAATCTTTCTTGTACTACCAGCTATCTCTGCTCTTTCCTTAGCTTTATGCGTACCTTGTCTTTGATGTGCCAAATACTGCTTAACATCAAGGTATACTGCATGCTCGTTAGGCTCTATAGCGAAAACATCATCAGAAAGGTTTGCCTTTCTACCTGTGTCTTTTCCTTTAATATCTAAAACTGCTACTTTCATTACATCTACCTTTGTATAGTTACATAAGCATTCTTATGGCCCGGAACACAACCTTTAACTACTAAAAGATTCTTTTCTGGAACTACTTTTAAAACTCTAAGGTTTTGAACCGTAACACGATCCGTACCCATTCTACCGGCCATTTTCATACCCTTGAATACTCTTGCGGGATATGATGCAGCACCAATAGAACCTGGAGCTCTAAGTCTGTTATGCTGACCGTGCGTTGCTTGACCAACACCACCAAAACCGTGACGTTTTACAACACCCTGAAAACCCTTACCTTTAGATGTACCTATAACATCTACGAACTGTCCTTCAGCAAAAACATCAACACCAACGGTGTCACCTAATTTAAAATCACCTTCAAAATCTTGAAACTCAACGACTTTTTTCTTAGGAGAAGCACCTGCTTTTTTAAAATGGCCTAATTCAGCCTTATTAGCACGATTTTCTGCCTTGTCATCGAAACCAAGTTGAAGGGCACTATACCCGTCTACCTCTTCGGTTCTGACTTGGGTAACTACACATGGTCCAGCCTCAATAACGGTACAAGGAATGTTCTTTCCGTTCTCGTCAAAAATACTAGTCATGCCTACTTTCTTTCCTATTAACCCAGACATACTTATTTATATTAATTATTACTTATTAAATTCTTTTCAAAAAAATAGGGTCAAAATAATTTAACCCTAAATTATTTTTATCCGTTTTTCCCTCGCACGCAGCTTAGGACATGTAGCCCAACTCTATAAAAGAGATGGACGGTGATTATACCTTAATCTCAACCTCAACACCACTTGGAAGCTCTAACTTCATAAGTGCATCAATAGTCTTAGATGAAGAGCTATAAATATCCAACAATCTCTTGTAAGAACTTAATTGGAATTGCTCTCTAGATTTTTTGTTCACGTGAGGTGAACGTAAAACCGTAAATATCTTTTTATGCGTTGGTAAAGGAATTGGTCCTGTTACAACAGCACCGGTAGTCTTTACCGTTTTTACAATCTTCTCAGCAGATTTGTCCACCAAATTATGATCGTAAGATTTTAGTTTTATTCTAATTTTCTGACTCATGTCCTAAATTTATGCTGTTATACCTTTTGCTGCTTTAATAACTTCCTCCGAGATATTAGAAGGAGTTTCCGCATAATGTGAAAATTCCATTGTTGAAGTTGCACGACCTGAAGATAAAGTTCTCAATGAAGTAACATAACCGAACATTTCAGATAAAGGAACAGTTCCTTTAACCACTTTTGCTCCAGCTCTATCACTCATATCGCCAATAGTACCTCTACGTCTATTCAAATCTCCAACGATATCACCCATATTTTCTTCAGGAGTAATAACTTCCAATTTCATTATAGGCTCCATAATTACAGCACCGGCAGCTTTACCAGCAGCTTTGTAACCCATTTTAGCAGCCAATTCAAACGAAAGTGCATCTGAATCCACAGGGTGGAAAGAACCATCCTTAAGTACAACTTTCATTGAATCCATTTCATATCCAGCTAAAGGACCATTTTGCATAGCAATCTGGAAACCTTTCTCTACAGATGGTATGAATTCTTTAGGAATACGACCACCTTTAATTTCATCAACAAACTGTAAACCATCACCTTCGAAATCATCATCAGCAGGTCCCATTTCAAATACAATATCACCAAACTTACCACGACCACCAGATTGCTTTTTATAAGTTTCTCTATGTGCAGCGGTTTTTGTTAACGCTTCTTTATATTCAACTTGAGGCTCACCTTGACTAACCTCTACCTTAAACTCTCTTCTTAAACGGTCAACAATAATATCCAAGTGAAGCTCACCCATACCAGATATAATAGTTTGACCTGAAGCTTCGTCCGTCTTAACCTGGAAAGTTGGATCCTCTTCAGCCAATTTAGCCAAAGCCATGCCTAACTTATCAACATCCGCCTTAGTTTTAGGCTCCACAGCAATACCGATTACAGGCTCTGGGAAGTCCATACTCTCCAAAACAATAGGATGCTTCTCATCTGACATTGTATCACCGGTTTTAATATCCTTAAAACCTACAGCCGCTCCAATATCTCCCGCTTCGATAAAATCGATAGCATTTTGCTTATTGGAATGCATCTGGTAAATACGAGAGATACGCTCTTTCTTACCTGATCTATTATTCAATATATACGAACCAGCATCTAGACGACCTGAATATGTTCTAAAAAACGCCAATCTACCCACAAAAGGATCGGTAGCAATTTTAAATGCAAGTGCAGAAAAAGGCTCCTTTACACTTGGCTTACGCTTTTCAACAACCCCAGTATCCGGATTAGTACCAGCAATATCATCCTTATCTACAGGAGAAGGCAAATATCTACATACCGCATCCAACAAAAACTGAACACCTTTATTCTTAAATGAAGAACCACAGATCATAGGTATAATTGCACGATCCATAACAGCAGCTCTTAAAGCAGCATGTACTTCTTCTTCAGTAATAGAATCTTCATCCTCGAAGAATTTCTCCATTAACTCCTCATCATACTCAGCAACAGCTTCAATCAAGGCAGCTCTATACTCCTTAACCTCTGCTTTCATATCTTCAGGAATATCAATAACATCGAAAGTAGAACCAAAGTTGTCATCATGCCAAACAATAGCCCTATTCTTTGCTAAATCTACAATTCCTTTAAAATCAGCCTCTTCTCCAATTGGCAAAACAATAGGAACTGCATTTGAACCCAACATTTCCTTAACTTGCTTACAAACCATAAGGAAGTTAGAACCCTGACGGTCCATTTTGTTTACAAAACCAATTCTTGGAACTTTGTAATTATCTGCCAATCTCCAGTTAGTCTCTGATTGAGGCTCAACACCATCAACAGCACTAAAAAGGAAAACCAAACCATCCAACACACGTAAAGAACGATTTACCTCAACGGTAAAATCAACGTGTCCTGGAGTATCAATAATATTAAAGTGATAATCTTTGGTATCAGCCAATTCCTTGGCATTTTCCAATGGAAACTTCCATGTACAGGTTGTTGCAGCAGAAGTAATTGTAATACCTCTTTCTTGTTCCTGCTCCATCCAGTCCATAGTTGCAGCACCATCATGTACCTCACCTATCTTATGACTAACACCCGTATAAAAAAGAATACGTTCTGTAGTAGTAGTTTTTCCAGCATCAATATGAGCTGCAATACCAATATTTCTTGTAAATTTTAAATCTCTTGCCATGTCTATTTAGAATCTAAAGTGCGAAAATGCTTTGTTTGCCTCAGCCATCTTGTGCGTATCGACTCTTTTCTTAACAGCAGCACCTTCTTCTTTTGCCGCCGCTAAAATTTCTCCAGCTAGCTTTTGCGCCATACCTTTCTCATTACGCTTTCTTGCATAACTAATCAACCATTTCATAGCAGTTGATATCTTACGGTCCGGTCTAATCTGCATTGGAATTTGAAATGTTGCACCACCAACTCTTCTACTTCTCACCTCAACATGGGGCATAACATTACTTAATGCATCCTTCCAAAGCTCTAAAGCTGTTTTTTCTTCATCGGTCTTTTTAGCATCTACGATATCTATTGCATCGTAAAAAACACCAAAAGCAACTGATTTCTTACCATCCCACATCATCATATTGACGAAACGCGTCACCAACTGATCATTAAATCTTGGATCTGGTAAAAGTGGTCTTTTCTTTGCCTGTCTTTTTCTCATTACTTCGTTTTAAACAAGTTTAATTACTTCTTAGGGCGTTTTGCACCATATTTAGATCTACGTTGTGTTCTACCGGCCACACCTGCTGTGTCCAATGCACCACGTACAATATGATACCTAACTCCTGGTAAATCCTTAACTCTTCCGCCTCTTACTAATACTATCGAGTGCTCTTGCAAATTGTGACCCTCACCAGGTATGTAAGCATTTACTTCCTTACCATTGGTCAACCTAACCCTTGCTACTTTTCTCATAGCTGAATTTGGTTTCTTTGGCGTGGTAGTATAAACACGCGTACAAACACCTCTTCTCTGAGGACACGAATCCAAAGCAGCCGATTTACTCTTCTTAGTAATCGTCTCTCTTCCTATTCGTACTAATTGTGATATTGTTGGCATACTATAATAATATATAAAAATTACCCCTACTTTAAGGGTCGGCAAATGTAGTCATATTTCGGTAAAATTCAAATCATTATGAATTTATTTTTATTTTTTTTCAATTCAACAGAAATCAACACAAAATTCATTGGTTAAAACTGTCTTAATATTTTAAAAACTTCAAGTAAAAACCCATACAATTTTCACTTTAAATTAAATGCAGGTTTTTTAGACTTTTTCTGAAGAATTATGAATATGATAAAAAAAACGGTGTTGAATTATATAACTTTAAATATGGATCGTGTTTAATATGTAACTCCGAATTTTATAACAAGTTCTTAAAGTTTTATTAAAATTATCTTGCATTATTAACACATTATTGTGAAGTTTGTCGCTAGCTAATTCAAATAATTTAAAAATGAGAACAAAACTAAATGGATTGTTAACGCTACTATTGGCGTTAGTTGTGCATATTTCTTTTGCACAGCAAAAAACAGTATCCGGTACGGTTACTGATCAGGGAGGGCTTCCTTTGCCCGGGGTTAACATTGTAGTTGAAGGCACCACAACAGGTACTCAAACAGATTTCGATGGTAACTATTCCATTATGGCCTCACAAGGCGAAACATTATTATTTACTTACATTGGTCAGAAAGCCGTTAGAAAATCGGTTGGTGCTGGCAGTACAGTAAATGTGCAAATGGAAGAAGATGCACAAGCGCTGGAAGAAGTAGTTGTAACCGCTCAAGGTATTAAGCGTGAGAAGAAAGCTTTAGGTTTCGCAGTATCATCTGTAGACGAAGAAGATTTGGAATCACGTGCTGAAGGTGATGTTGCCCGTGTATTATCAGGTAAAGCATCTGGTGTACAGATTACTTCCGCTGGTGGTATGTCTGGTTCTGCAACGAATGTTGTTGTTAGGGGATTAAGCTCCTTTAGTGGAAGTAACCAGGCCCTTTTTGTTGTTGATGGTGTACCATTTAGTAGTGATACTAATGCACAAGACACAAATGGTGGTGGTTCTAACTTCTTAACCGGTAACACTGGTTCTTCAAGATTTTTAGATTTAGACCCAAACAACATTGCAAAAATTGAGGTATTAAAAGGTCTTGCGGCAGCAACACTTTATGGTTCACAAGGTAAAAATGGTGTTATTTTGATTACCACTAAGGCAGGTTCTTCTGTAGGTGGTAAAAAGAAAACTGAAATCACAGTAAACCAATCTTACTTTGTTAATGAGTTTGCTTCTTTACCTGACTATCAAGATGAATATGGTAATGGTTTTGATCAAGCATTTGGATGGTTCTTCAGTAACTGGGGGCCAAGTTTTGAAGAAAGCGGCCTTTCAGGTTGGGGAAGACAATCTGCGATTGACGAAAATGGTACTTTAGAGCACCCTTATAGTAGTACTGCAGTTGCTGCTACTCGTGAAGCTTTTCCTGAATTACAAGGAACAAGATATGACTGGAAACCTTACGATTCTGTAGAAGATTACTTCAAACCAGGTTCTGTAAGCTCTACTTCTGTAAACATTAACGGTGCATCAGAAGATGGAAATACAACCTTTAATGCAAACTTTGGTTACTTAGATGATGAATCTTTTGTACCTGGAAACGGTTTAACAAGAGCTAACATTTCTTTAGGTGGTAGATCTAAATTATCGAATAAATTCACAGTTTCAGGAGCTATGAACTACTCTAGAACAGATTACAGTTCACCTCCAATTGCAGCGAGTGAAGGTAATGGTACTACAGGTCTTTCAATTTTTGGAAACATTTACTTCACACCTCGTAGTGTTGATTTATTAGGATTACCTTACCAAAACCCAATTGATGGTTCTAGTGTATACTATAGAAATGGTAACGATATCATTAACCCACGTTGGACTGAAAATAACGTAAAATACTCTCAGTTAACAACACGTGTTTTCTGGAATGCTTCTGTACAATATGACATCAATGATAACCTAAACATGACCTATAGAGCAGGTTTAGATTATTATAACGAAAGAAATGAACAATACTCTAATAAGGGTGGTGTTGCATTTACAAGTGCAATATTTGGTTTCTTGAATACCTATGATAACAATAATACGATTTGGGATCACTACTTAGCCCTTAACGGTAATTATGATTTATCTGAAAAATTAGGTTTGTCATTCAACGCAGGTGCTACAACAAGATCTACAACTTTTGATCAGCAGGGTGTTGCTAGTACAGGTCAAATTGTATTTGACATACAGAGACATTTTAACTACTCTAACCAATCCCCTATTCAATATTCTGAAAAAAGAAATATTGCTGGTTTATTAGGACAGGTTACTTTGGACTACGACAACATGTTATTCCTTACAGCATCTACTAGAACTGACTGGGTTTCTAACTTAACTACAGAAAACAACAGTCAAACATATCCAAGTGCTAGTGCATCTTTCTTGCCTACTGCTGCTTGGCCTGGTATTAAATCTGAAAAAGGTCTTAACTTCTTGAAATTAAGAGCTGGTTTAGGACAGTCTGCGACTTTCCCAACTGCTTATCCAACGGTAAGTGTTGTTGAGCAAAATACGCAAGTATATGGTGAAGGCGGTGAAGTTACAACCAACCAAGTTGCAGCTTTTAAAGCTAATCCAGACTTAAAACCTGAGCTATTATCAGAATTTGAAGTAGGATTTGAATCTAAATTCTTTAACAATAGAGTTTCTTTAGATTTCACATATTTTGACAGAACTACAAAAGACTTGATCGTAAGAGAGCCTCTTTCTCCTTCAACCGGTTTTACTTTCACGCAAAGTAACGTTGGTAAAATAGAAGGTGATGGTATTGAAATAGATTTAGGTGTTGACTGGGTAAGAAGTGACAACTTCAACTGGAACACAAGAGCTAACTTCACTAAAAACAAATTTATAGTAACTGAGCAAGAGCAAGACATTATTATCTATGCTGGTAGTTCAACTTTATCAGTTGGTGGTAACGCCGCAATTAAAGGTGAGCAGTTAGGTGTTATTGTAGGTGATGCAATTGCAAGAGATGCGGATGGCAACTTCTTAATTGATGATGGTGGTGATTACGTAACTACAGAGGTAGATGCTAATGGTAATGTTCCAATTATTGGTAATCCTAACCCAGACTATATTATGAACATCATAAACTCTCTTTCTTACAAGAATTGGAATTTAGGTTTTCAATTTAGTCATACTAAAGGTGGTGACATAGTTTCTAACACTATTGGTACATTATTAGGTAGAGGTTTAATTACTGAAACTTTAGATAGAGAGAACACTTATATTTTACCTGGTGTATCTCAGAGCACTGGAGAAGTAAACAATAAGCAGATCAATAACTCTACTTACTACTTCAACAACATCTTATTCGGACCTACAGAATTAAAAGTTTATGATGCTTCTGTAGTACGTTTACAAGAACTTTCTTTAGGATACACTTTCCCTGCAAAAGCATTAGAAAGAACTCCTTTCGGTTCATTGACAATCACTGCCCAAGGATTTAACCTTTGGTATGATGCTTACAACACACCAGATGGAGCTAACTTCGATCCAAACATTCAAGGTGCTGGTGTTGGTAACTCTCAAGGTTTTGACTTTATCAACGGTCCAAGTTCTAGAAGATATGGAGTTAGTATTAAAGCAACCTTTTAAAAATTGCTAATCTTAATTAATAGAAATATTATGAAAAAAATAATTAAATATATAACCGTTGTTTTTGCAGCTGGAGTGTTATTCAACTCTTGTGAAACAACAGATCTAGATCTTAGGACTAGCCCTAATGATCTTGCTGCTGATCAAGCAGATCCTAACCTATTATTGAATTCAATTCAATTAGCGTATGTTGCTAACATGTATACAATAAATGATATTGGTTCTGAATTAACTAGAATTGATTACATGCTTGGTCGTAACTACTTTAATACATACCCTGGTGATACGTTTGATGACATCTGGGAACGTTTGTACAGTAGTACAGATGGTAATGGCGCTGTTTATAGCTCAACTGTAGATTTAGGTATATTCCCTAACGTTGACAACTTGCAAACTATAGATGCTGAAAGTGATATTGATTACTCTTTCCATATTGCCGTAGGTCAAACATTAAAAGCTCACATGCTTTTATTGTTAGTTGATTATCTTGGAAAAGCGACGTTGAGCGAAGCTGGCAATCCAGTTGATTTCCCTGCTCCTATGTTAGATGACGGTCAAGATGTTTATACTGGAGCGTTAGCCCTTTTAAGCGAAGCAGAAGCATTATTTGCAGCTGACCCAGCTACTCAAGGTGGAGAAGATTTCTTTTACGGTGGTGATACTGAAAATTGGATTAAATTAATTAACACCATTAGATTAAAAGCGGCTGTTACTACCGGTGACACAAGTACATTTAATTCTATAATTGCTGGAGGTGAATATATTGCTGATTCTGCAGATGATTTTCAATGGCAATATGGCACTAGAGAATTACAACCAGATACACGTCACCCAGATTATCAGAATGATTATACTACAAGTGGTGCAAACATTTACCAAAATAATTGGTTAATGAACAACATGATGGTACGAAACGATCCTAGAATCAGATATTATTTCTATCGTCAAGAAAGCGCTACTCCTGGTGCAGCGGGTGAACCAGCCAATGAAGAGCTATTAGCTTGTTCTTTAGCTACACCACCGGCACATTATGACGGTTTCATCTATTGTTCCGTACCTAACGGATACTGGGGTAGATCTCATGGTAACAATGAAGGTACTCCTCCAGATGGTTTCCAAAGAACGGCTGTAGGTGTTTACCCTGCAGGAGGTCGTTTTGACGATAGCAGCTTTGATGTTGTAGGTCTTGGCCTTGGTGGCGGAGGTGGCGGTATAGAGCCGATCATCTTAGCATCTTATGTTGATTTCTGGCAAGCTGAAATGGCTTCATCTGCAGCTGAAAAAGCAACTTTCTTAGAGTCTGCAATGACCAAGTCTATAGCTAAAGTTCAAAGTTTTGGATCATTGGATTCTGGTGCAGATTTATCTGTAGCCCCTTCTGATGATGAAGTAACTACTTACATTGAAGATACAGTTGCTGATTACCTAGCGGCAACAGGAGATGATCAAATGAATATTTTATCTGAACAATACTGGATAGCACTTTACGGTGGTGGTGTTGAAGCATATAACTATTATAGAAGAACTGGCTTCCCTACTACATTGGCTCCAAACTGGGAGTTAAATCCAGGTGCTTTCCCAAGATCATTTTTGTATCCTCAGACAGAGGTTATTACAAACTCAAATGTATCGCAGAAATCAGATTTATCAACTCAAGTATTTTGGGATACAAATCCAGCCGGACCAGCATTCCCATCTGCTAACTAAAAAATAAGAAAATGAAAATAAACAATAAAATATTAGGCGCTATTCTAGGTGTTTCTACGCTACTAATATCATCATGTGATGATGGTGACAAAGTTATTGACACTGTTTTTGACGAA
Source organism: Maribacter dokdonensis DSW-8 (assembly GCF_001447995.1). Taxonomy (NCBI): domain Bacteria; kingdom Pseudomonadati; phylum Bacteroidota; class Flavobacteriia; order Flavobacteriales; family Flavobacteriaceae; genus Maribacter; species Maribacter dokdonensis. Next base: position 1,715,964 of record NZ_LDPE01000001.1, read on the forward strand.
ACAACTAGAGGTGCAATTCTTAGAACAATTGAAGCAGACGGTATTTTTGATCGTTTTGATACTTCAACTACCTATGGGTTTACATTTGAAGAGCAAGATTACGAAGATGGTGATCTTTTAGAGAAAGTAGATCTATATATTAGCTTTGAAGATAATACTGAAGCTAATGGTGATTCCACTGTAGACGAAATTCTAATTGAAACTTTCTTACCTGCAGATTTTACAGATGGTGAATTTGGTTTACCTAGAGCTAGTTATGAAACCACTTTAGCTAACGCACTTTCTCAACTAGGTTTAGTTGAAGGTGATTTTGACGGTGGAGATGCTATTCAATTCCGTTTAATTTTAACTTTAACTGACGGAAGAACCTTTACCAATGATGATAGTACAGGTACAATCACAGGTTCTTTCTTTAATGCACCTTATTTCTATGCACCTATCATAAAATGTATTCCTCCAGCACCAGTTGCAGGTGAGTACACTATTGAAATGGAAGATAGTTATGGTGATGGATGGAACGGAGCTTCTATTGATGTTGTTATTGATGGTGTTGAAACATCTTACACTCTTGATAGTGGTGCTGCCGGTTCTCAAACATTTACAGTACCAGAGGGAACAGCTGAATTTACTTTAGCATTTTCTTCGGGGGACTGGGATGGTGAAATTACTTATGAAATTATTGCGCCAACTGGAGAATTAGCCCTTTCTGACGGCCCAACGCCAGCTGTAGGTGTTCAAACATTGAATATCTGTGGAGGGTAGTCTTAAATAATATTTCATTCATTAATATAGCTGCCTTATTTAAAAATTAAGGCAGCTATTTTGTTTACAACAACATATAACTTCCCCTTATGAAATTTGTATTAGAGTTCAATAGAATAAAGAAAATGACGAAAATTCTAATTTTGTCATTACTCCCAATAATGCACTCGTGCTCTGAACAAACAAGTAGCAACTCAAAAGAAATTGCTGTTAATAAAAAAGAAACAACAAAAATTTTTGAAAAAATTACCAGTGAACATAGTGCTATAGACTTTAGCAATAACTTAATTGAGAATGTTGAAACTTATGAAAACGTTTTTAATTTTGATTATTTCTACAATGGGGCTGGAGTAGGCGTGGAAGATATTAATAATGACGGTTTATTAGATATTTTCTTTTCCGGCAATCAAGTTGACAATAAATTATATCTAAATAAAGGGAATTTTAAGTTTGAAGACATCTCCTCTACCGCAGGTATCAACATTAATAAAAAATGGTGCAACGGTGTTACTTTCGTAGACATTAACAATGATGGGTGGCAAGATATATATGTATCACAGGGCGGCCCTAACAATAGAAGTAATAGAAACAACCTCTTATATATTAATAACCAAGACTTAACATTTACAGAAAGTGCCACAGAGTATGGTTTAAACGATCCTGGAATTTCTACACAAACTGCATTTTTCGATTTTGACAACGACGGTGACTTAGATTGCATAGTCATGAACGAAAATGAATTATATGGTTTAGACCCAATATCCTTATTAAAAACAGTAAATACCACCAAAGAATCTAAGTATTTCAATAGCAGCCATTTTTACAAAAATGTCAATGGCAAATATGTGGATGTCACAAAAGAAATAGGACTAGAAAACCCGATATTCGGTCTAGGTCTTTGTGTATCCGATATAAATTCCGATGGCTATTTAGACATTTACCTTTCAAGTGACTACTACCTGCCCGATGCTATATACATCAATAATCAAAAAGGCAAATTCACAAACCAAGTCAATCAATTAACACAACAAATTTCATTTTACGGTATGGGCTTGGACATTGGCGATATCAACAATGACAACTTACAAGATATATTTGTATTAGATATGGCTTCGAACGACCATTTTAGGGCTAAAACCCTTATGGCATCTATGAGTACAGAGAGATTCGACTTCTTAACAAAAACAGCCGGATTTCAACATCAATACATGTTTAACTCCTTACAGCTTAATCAAGGTAAAAACCATTATTCCAACATCTCACAATTAACCGGTATGGCGAGCTCTGATTGGAGCTGGTCTGTTTTAATGTCAGACTATAATAACGATGGCACAAAAGATGTATTCATTACCAACGGTTACCGCAAGTATGCATTAGATAATGATTTTCAGAACAAAGTATATAACGCCAAAATAAAATATAGAGGAAACATACCCATTAATTTAAAGCAACAACTTTACAATGAAATGCCTTCTGAAAGTCTTAGCAATTTAATGTATCAAAATAACGGAAACTTAGAATTTCAAGAAGTAAGTACTGAGTGGGGATTAAATGAACTTACCTTTAGCAATGGTGCCGCACAAGCTGATTTTGACAACGACGGTGATTTAGACCTAGTGATCAACAATATTGACCAAGAAGCGTTGGTATACAAAAATAACACGGTTGAAAACCAATTAGGCAATTTCTTGAAAGTTACCACTTCGGCTTCTACACCCGAATCTTTTGCCAAAGTAACCATTTCATATGCTGAAAAACAGCAGTTTAATGAGATAAAAAGAGTTAGAGGGTACATGTCCTCACAAGAAAACGCTGCCCATTTTGGTATTGGTACAACAACCGTCATTGACACAGTTAAGGTAGAATGGCTTAGTGGAAAAATATCATACAAATACAATATAAAAGCCAACTCATTTTTAACGTTCTCTGAAGATAAAGCAGTAGTACCAAACGTGAAATCTTCACTAGCGTTTAACTCATTTTTTTCTCAAAAAAACGCTACTGATTTTAACTTGAATTACAGTCACCAAGAAACAACATACGACGATTTTGAGCAAGAAATTCTACTACCCTACAAACAGTCTAACACTGGTCCATTTATAGCTAAAGCGGATGTCAATGGTGATGGTAAAGAAGATATTTATGTTGGTGGAGGCTCTAGGCAAACAGGTACCTTATTTTTACAAACTGAAAATGGTTTTGTCAAGAACCCACAGCAATCTTTTGAATTAGACAAGGAAAAAGAGGATGCCGAATCCGTATTTTTTGATTTTGATAATGATGACGATCTGGACCTATATGTAGTTAGTGGTGGTAACGAATATGGAGAAAGCTCCTCATATTATGCAGATAGACTATATATAAACGACGGAAAAGGAAATTTTGAAAAACGTGACACACCAATTTTACAATCTTTTCCAAAAAGTGGTAAATCTGTAACCATATTGGATTTTGATAAAGATGGCGATAACGATATTTTAGTAGGTAATAGAATCATACCACACAACTATCCAAAATTCAGTGCATCCATATTATATGAAAACGATAACGGTGTTTTAAAAAATGTTACAAATACTATTGCCCCGGAATTAGAGAATTTTGGACTGATCAATAGTATTATCACAACAGACTTCAACAATGACGGATGGCAGGATTTTATTGCCGTGGGGGAATGGACGCCAATTGGTATTTTTGAGAACAAAAATGGAAAATTTCAACGTCTAGCATCAGAAAACTCAGTGCTAAATACTAAAGGATGGTGGTTTAAAATAAAAGAAACCGATATTAACAATGACGGTAACAAAGATTATATAGTAGGTAATGTAGGTAGAAATATAAAGTTTACTGCCAGTGAAGAAAAACCATTTAAAATATTTGCAACCGATTTTGATAATAACGGAATAAACGACGTTGTGTTAAGTAAGAAATACCATGAAACTTATGTTCCTGTTAGAGGTAGAGAATGTTCATCTCAGCAAATGCCTTTTATCAAAGAAAAATTTTCAACCTATAATGATTTCGCACATGCAACTATGGAGGATATTTATGGAGAAAAACTTAAAGATGCGTACACAAGCGAAGCTACAGACTTTAACTCCATAATATTGGTGAACCAAGGAAATAATACTTTTGAAAAAGTTACCTTACCTAATGAATCTCAATTATTTCCCACTTTAGCAATTTTATTGTTTGACCTGAACAACGATGGTTTTGAAGATTGCGTACTATCTGGTAACATCTATGAAACAGAGGTTGAAACTCCAAGGCTTGATGCCATAACCGGTTTGGCATTAATTTCCAACGGAAAAGATGGATATACTACCACCTCCATAGGAAAAACAGGTATGTATCTTAGAGGAAATGTAAAAAGTATGGAATCATTAAAATTCAACGAAAAGACGATAGTTGTTGCAGGTTTAAACAACGATAAATTGAGAACTTTCGAATTAACAAAAAATTAAACATACTGACTATAAGATGTTTAAAAAAAATATCTAAATTAAACATCTTAAACAACCATACCATGAGAAAAATTTTAATGTTAGCTATTACAGCAATAGTTAGTACAACTTTACAAGCTCAATATTCTGGCCAAGTACCAACAAATATGGGAGGAGCTAGTCAAAATGCGGCCGCTGGTGCTGCTATAGCCAACTTCTTAGGGCCAGTTAATGAAGCCTACCAAAAAAGAAGAGAAATAGACTTGGATAAATTTCAAGGCTCACCCTACACATCCAATACGTTTGCCCCAACCATCTTAAAATATAATGACGAAGTTGTTGGTAATATTTATTACAGGTACAATGCTTTGAACGAAGAAATAGAAATTAAAAAAACCTCTTCTGAAGACGAACCGTACAAAGCCTTAGTTAAGGACAAGGAAGTTAGTTTACTTATCAATGCAAAACCTTTAAGTTTCAAAACTTTTGTTACTGAAAAAAATGAAACTATAAATGGCTATTTAACCTTGCTACAAAAAGGAAATACATACGATTTGTACCAAAGAACACTTGTTAAATTTACCGAAGGTCAACCTGCACAAAATTCATTTGTAGCAGCAGTTCCTAGTAGGTTTACTAAATTTACAGAATATTATTTTCAAAAAGATGGGGTAAATAGAATTGATCAGATACCTCAAAAAAATAAAAAGCTTTTAAAATTAATAGATGCCTCTAAAAGAGAAGATTTAAAAATCTTTTTAAAGGAGAACAATCTAAATATTAAGAACGAGCAAGATTTAGCAAAAGTTTTTGACTATTTAAACAGTTAAAATTTAAATCTTAAGATTAATGACCGCCCAACAATAGTTGGGCGGTTTTTATTTACCTTTGCTCCATGCAAAAAACCACTCAAATTTATGGCTTAAGAGCCATCATAGAAGCCGTTAACTCCAATGAGGAAATAGATAAGGTATTTCTACAAAAAGGTCTTAAAGGAGATCTTATGAAAGAATTGGAAGGTTTATTGCGACGTAATGAAATCAATATGGTATACGTACCTGTTGAAAAATTAAATAGACTTACCAAAAACAATCACCAAGGTGCCGTTGCCAATATCTCCCCTATTTCATTTCATACCCTTGAAGATTTAGTAGAAAAAGCAAGCGAAAAAGAAGGGCCTGCCCTATTTCTATTGTTAGACCAACTTTCTGATGTTCGCAATTTTGGTGCTATTATTAGAACAGCGGAATGTACCGGTGTTGATGGTATTATCGTTCAAAAGAAAGGTGCTGCTCCTGTTACGGCAGATACTATAAAGACCAGTGCCGGGGCTGCCTATAAAGTTCCCATTGCAAAGGTTGACCACTTAAAAGATGCTGTGTTTTATTTACAAGCATCGGGAATAAAAGTTGTATCGGCTACAGAAAAAACAGATGACTCCGTATATGATGTACCCTTCAAAGATTCTATTGCCATAGTAATGGGAGCGGAAGACCGTGGTATTACACCATCAATTTTAAAAGCTTCAGATTACAGAGCCAAACTTCCCTTATTAGGGGAAATTGAATCACTAAATGTATCCGTGGCATGTGCAGTATTTTTATATGAAGCTGTTCGCCAGCGTCTATAATTTTCATACTTCACTACTTTTATTATCACCGTTATCTTTATAGATGTAGTTGATTTTCAATGTTTCTTCATTGACTTCAGCATCGTCTTTTGGCAATTCCCTAAAATTTCCATTTTCATCAAAATGTTGTAAAAAAAGGTCGTCATCTTCATTGTAATCATCTTTTTCCCAATCAAACTTAGTTGTTTTAGGAATATGTGCTTTAACTACTTTCGCTAAAAACAAACCGGTTATAAAACCGGCTAAATGCCCTTCCCATGACATACCTTCTTTAACCGGGAATATATACCAAAGCATACTACCATAAATAAAGACTACAATTAAAGAAAGTGCTACAAGTCTAAAGTATGAGCTAAAAATTCCTTTAAAGAATATAAAACTGGCTATAACATAAATTAGTCCGCTTGCACCAATATGATAAGATGTTCTACCTATGACCCAGGTCATAAAGCCAGATAAAAGAATTCCATAAAATATGACTTTCCAAGCCACACTTCTATAAAAATACATTAATGCCGAGAGCAATATTGCCAAGGGTATAGTATTGTTGTACAAGTGTTCTAGAGACCCGTGAATGAACGGACTAAATACTATGCCACGTAAACCGGTTAATGTTCTTGGCATTACCCCAAGTTCATTAAAATTAACACCTAAGGAAAGTTCTACCCAGTATACCGCCCATATCATAATCATTGCCAAAAGTGGTACGGCAACAACATTATTGGAAAACTTAAAATGTGCCATTTCTGACATAAGCTACTTTTTATTATATAAATTACAATTATACTACCAATCTATACTAATTGGTCATATTGTCATTTCAATACTTACTTAATGATCAATTGGCTATTAACTTTATAATCTCTTTTAAGATTATCATATTTTTGTAATATGAACGAACCTTTAGCTGAACGTGTACGCCCTAAAACATTAGACGAATATATTAGTCAACACCATTTGGTGGGTGAGAAAGGCTCGCTTACGCATCAAATTAAGAAGGGTATTATTCCCTCTTTAATTTTATGGGGACCTCCTGGCACAGGAAAAACAACTTTGGCCAATATTATAGCGGAAGAAAGCAAAAGACCTTTTTATGTTCTTAGTGCTATTAATAGCGGAGTTAAGGACATACGCGAAGTTATAGATAAAGCTAAACAAGCCGGTGGTCTATTCACTGCAAAAAATCCGATTTTGTTTATTGATGAGATACACCGTTTTAGTAAGTCTCAACAGGATTCACTTTTAGCGGCCGTAGAAAAAGGTTGGGTCACATTAATTGGTGCCACTACCGAAAATCCTAGTTTTGAAGTAATACCGGCTTTACTCTCTCGTTGCCAAGTATATATTTTAAATGCCTTTGGAAAAACCGACTTGGAAAACCTCATCAAAAGGGCAATGGAGAAGGATTCGATATTAAAGTCTAAAAAAATAGACCTTAAGGAAACCGAAGCTTTATTGCGAATATCTGGAGGCGATGGCAGAAAACTATTAAATGTTTTTGAATTGGTAGTTAATTCTGAAGAAAGCGACACCGTTGTTATCACTGATGAATTGGTACTTTCCAAGGTTCAGAAAAACACCGTATTATACGATAAGACAGGAGAGCAGCATTATGATATTGTTTCTGCATTTATTAAATCTATACGCGGTAGTGACCCTAATGGAGCAGTATATTGGTTGGCTCGTATGATAGAAGGTGGTGAAGATATTAAATTCATTGCGCGTAGAATGCTCATCTCTGCCTCTGAGGATATTGGTTTGGCAAACCCTACGGCTTTGGTCATGGCGAACACCACTTTTCAGGCGGTTACAACTATAGGTTATCCAGAAGCACGTATAATACTTAGCCAATGTGCTATCTATTTAGCTACGTCGGCAAAGAGTAATGCCAGTTATATGGCAATAGGCAAAGCTCAACAGGCAGTTAAGCAAACAGGTAACCTATCTGTTCCTCTACCTTTAAGAAATGCACCTACAAAGCTAATGAAAGATCTTGGTTATGGTCAAGAATATAAATATGCCCATGATTACCAGAACAACTTTGTGAATGCAGAATTTTTACCGGATGAAATTACCGGTACTACATTTTACAAACCTGGTAACAATGCGAGAGAAAAAAACCTTAGCGATTTTCTAAAGAACAGATGGAAAGACAAGTATGATTTTTAGAACTTAATATTCAGTTCTTCTTTAACCAAAGTATCGTTTTCATAATATTCAAAAACCCAAGTACCATCTTTTTGGTAAACCATACCATTCTTAGAATCGGTCTTTGCCATAAATACATTTTCCGTAGAACTGTTCATTAAATTCATTCTCACTTTAGGCGAACTATCTACCAATTGATATCCGGTTTCAGTAGCTTGTGCATACCAAATATCTTTAATTGCAGACTTATTAACCTCTAAACCGTTAAGAGCCGGCTTATCCATTTCCGCCTTTTTAATATTAGATGCTACGGGAGTACTATCTTTATAATACTGTGTTTTCTCAGTTTCTTCTGAAACAACGGTAGCTTCTTTTTTAACCGGCATATCTGCCATTTCTTTTTCTGCATCTATTACCTTTTTGGCAGAAGATGGGTCCAACTTCTTAACATCATTTTTATAACTAACCGTAATAGCCTCATTCTTTTCATTTTTACCACTGTATGAATAATTCATTCCATTAAATGAACGCATAGATTCCCTAATAGCTTCATTGTAGGCTACTTTATATTGCTTTTCTTTACTAATGCCCTGCATACTACTGTACACAATGTTATCATTACAATCAATCAAATTGATGATCGTTTTGGTAGAAAACATAGTGCTGTCATCTTGCAGATCAGCAATAACACCTAAACATCTGTTGAATTTTAAATCTTCCGGTAATTGATCGTCATATACCGTAGTAAAGCCTTTACCCGAAAAAAGATATTTTATCAATGTACTTGTTTGATGCTCGTTCATGTTCTTGAAAGCATCAAACTTTTTTGGAACAATAATATACTTGTAATCGTCCAAGTTTGCTTGGGCAAAAGTTGCATACCCAATGAATGTAAGAAGAATTGTAATAACTGTTTTCAAAACGACATAAAATTTAAATTCAATGTAATATATGAAAAAAGCATGCCAAAAAAATAAAATAGAGCTAAGAAGATGTACTATTTTCCACTACCCCATGAAATTATATTTAAACCGAACTGAAAAGAGGCATAGTTACTATCGGCTATATTATTATAAGATAATAAGTTGTCTGCCATTATGTAAAAATTAACGGGTCCGGCCTGTAGATTCATCCCTAAGCCTAAATTGGTATAACTAAATTTATCTACAGTATAAGTACCCTTAAATGCCAAAATATTACCTATTCTACGTGTATAAAACCCAGTTAAAGCCATTTGTGGTCCCCTTGGCCTATTGATCATATAGAATTGTCCCCCAAAAGAATTTCTATACTTTGTTCTCAATTCTCCTCCACCAGAAGATCCCGCCGTACAATCACAATTCTGCAGTCCACTATTGCCAACAGGTTCTCCAAAATCATTTCTAATAGAAGCATATAGCTTTGTTGGTCTAAAATTGATATAGTTTTTAGTATTTGTATCAAATGGCACAGCAGCTTCAACTTCATCTACCAAATCTTGCCAAAAATCCCTATCCAGACTGGCAAAATTTTCTAAAATATCTATCTCTATACCTTCAACAGTGGTATTTCCTTCTAAACTGTAACTTTTAGGATCACTAGAATGGTATATAAAACCTAAATCCAACAAACTGCCTGTTACCGTAGTTCTTTCACTCAAATGGTAAGTAAACCCAACATCAATTCCTACACCTAAGTCTCCACCAAAAAGCGCCCTATTTATAATTTCATTGGTAAGTAAATCATCATCGCTTGCATTATCCAAATCTTGAAAACCAGAGGTCTGTAAAAGCAGATCGGCATTTAAGGTTGATGATATAATATTATTCTGACCTTCTATGTTTCTTAAGGACCCACTGTTATGCGTTGAACTGTAATCCACAATACCAGAATAAATTTTTCCCCTAGCACCTATGGTTAAATAACGGTCTACCTTTTTGTTTATCCCAAAATGTAAAACGTTTACCAAAGACCCACGGGTTTTTAGGTCTCCTAAATTATAACGTCTCCCTAGCTGCCCTGCATTGCCGTCAAAAACTAAAAAAGCGTAGTCTTGGGGCCAGTAAGTAATATTATCCATTTCCAAATACCCTCCAAAAGAATAGAAGTAATTAGGATTTCTACCTCTAAAACCGCCCGTAAGATATTCTAATTGAACTGTTGTGCTAAACTCATCTCTTGGACCAAGACTATTTAAGGCACGCTCCCTAAATTTTACATTAATGTCCAAACCATCATCTGCAAAGAGGTCATGAACAGAAATACCGTTAGACCCAAAATTACCGGAAATACCGGATAGCAAGGGTACACCTGCAAACCATTTAAAATCTGATTCAACACCAGGGTTTAAGGAAAGTGATTGAGGTATTTCGTTAAAATCATAGAGCAGTTGTTTATTTTGAGCTCTGACACCCACTACAAAACAAATAGCAATAACAAAAAGGCAATGGTTGAATCTCATTGCAGTTCTAATGTAAATTGTGCACTAGAACGAAGCTCTATTGCCGAGTCCGGAATATCGGATTCACTGTTATTATCCCCTAAATTAACAGCGGTCAATCTTATTTTAGATGTTGTTCTAATGATATCCAAACTTTTACCTGTTGGGCCGTATGCCACATCTCTGCTTAAAACAGAAGTTGGTGCCGGATCCATACTAAACACTTCGGTATCTATAACATTTTCATTTACATCTAAAAATTCGAGTCTTATTTCAATAGGTTTACTTGTTGTATTTTCCAGCTCATAGGTTAACACACCGGATATTACCCTCTCAGTAAAAAAAGGTTCTTCAAATGCATCAAAATTAAAATCTTGGGTAAAAAAATTGAGTCCGGATACTCTATTGATCAAAGTCTCTTGAGCCTTAACGTAAAAAATACTAGCTTCATAACTAGGAACAATGGCCAGCTCATCTATTTGATCAAAGTCTTGATTTTCAGAACAAGAGGTTAATATCAGGAAACCTAATAATAGCATATAAATAGTGCGTAACCCTTTCATCGACCCTACGAAGTTTAAAATAAGACAGAAATCTGTACTATTAGTAACTCTATAAAAACGATTTTATTTCTTCCAAATCATAAATAATAGGTGACAGATCATGCTTTTTTTCTTTATGCGCATTAAAATGAATGGTATAAAAACCTAAAGTTTTTGCCCCCATGATATCCGCCTCTAGACTATCTCCGATCATAATTGAACATTCAGGTGTGGCACCTGCCTTTTTTAAAGCTAAATTGAAAATGATAGGATTTGGTTTTTTGACTCCCGCCATCTCAGAATCTATAATTTGATCAAAAAAATCATAAATCCCAGAATTTCTTAGTTTCCTTTCTTGTACCTCTTGAAAGCCATTGGTAATGATATGTAGCTTATACTTAGGTCGTAAATAGTTCAATACCTCAATAGTATTAGGAAACAAAGCATTAAATGAAGACAGGTGATTAATGTATTCTTCGGATAATAAATGAATGACCTCATCAGAAGCCGGGTAATCCAATTCATCGAAAACAGATTTTAATCTTTGGTAGCGTAATTCTGCTTTGGTTATCTTCTCTTCACGGAAAAGTCTCCAAAACTTGAGATTAGCAGGTACATAAACTGCTAAAAAATCATGCAGTTCTATATCGATATTTTGCTCGTTAAAAATTTTCTGAAATGTATTTGCAGAGTTCTTGTCAAAATCCCAAAGGGTATGATCTAGATCAAAGAAAACATTGGTAACCTTATTGTGGAACATATTGTTGTTTGATTATTTCGGCATATAAAGACATCCAATCCCTATCTTCTTTATTGCCTAAGACCTCATTAGAGAACATTGTTATAAGCGTACCATTTACTTTACGTACCTCATTAGTCAAAGCTTTTACCTGACTTAAAATATCGTTGTCCTTTTTAATTTTTGATAATGAAATATCATGTATAGCAAACGGATGTATTTTTATTGGCTGCTTTACCTCTAATGGTATATCGTAAAACTGAAATGCCGTGCACGTTCCGGCCCTAAACCCAAGTTCAAAGGTATATCCCATGGTATAATCATTTGTAAACTCGGCTGCAATTAAATTACGATAGGTTTGTGGCACATCTACCCTATTATATCTCATTTTAGAATTGTTAACTGGTCTATTTATGACCTCTTCCAAATTTGCCTTTTCTTTCTTCAACAGCTCTAAATCCGAAAATGAACTATAACTCGCCGCCATGGAAACGGGCACATAATCTGCCACATACTTTATAAGCGACTTAAATTTCATACTATTGGTAGAAACATTTTTATCGTACTTGGAATAATCTGCAAATTGAAAAAAGAAATTACATTTTACCTTATATCTTTTATGTAAATCTATGAGCTCTGCATAATTGTCATAAGGATCTTTTTGTCTGTTCAATCCTACCGCAATACGCTCGTAAACACGTTTAAATTTCAACGTCCCCAAATCCATCAACATACCCACCAAACCACGTACAACGCCCCGGTTTGCATAACAATGCGATGTAGCTACATCTATAACGGATATAAAGTCATAAGATTTGTGTTTAAATTCCAAATCTTCAAAACGTTCCTTTAGTGCTTCTAATAATTTATAAGCCCAAATATCAACAACTGGTTTTAAAAGAAAACCATTCTGGTAGGCTACACTATCTTTTGGAGAAAATCTGCCATGAATATCCTTTACGTGTGGCAAATACTCTTCATACCTAGAAAGCATAAAAAAACTGGCAGCAAAAATATCGAAAGGTAAAGTACTTTTATCACCCGTCTGAAAAAAGCAAGGTGTACCTTCCCAATCACCAATGTTCAATTGAACATCGTTAATGCCTTGCTCAAACAACAGTTCATTACTACGAACAAAAAATTCATTCTGTAAGGGCTGTTTTGTATACGTGATTTTTGCCCCCGTATGTTTAATAAAATCTTCGACTTTGGTGGTGAAATCAATCTCAATACCCAAAATACCCACAAAGATATGCCTCATAACATAGGTAAGGCGCGGTGTTATTTTATGTGTGTAGATCAATAACATTTATAGCATATTTTCATCTGCAAAGCTATAGTAACTTTTTTGGGTAATGATCAAATGGTCCAACACTTTAATATCTAAAGTTTCACTGGCCGTTTTAATCTTTTGGGTAATCTGTTTATCTGCTGCGCTAGGTCTCAAAGTGCCCGATGGGTGGTTATGCGCTAATATTATAGCAACCGCACCTAACTCTAACGCCTGTTTCATTACAATTCTCACATCTACTAGGGTACCTGTTATACCACCTTTACTCAATTGAGCCTTATGTAACACTTTATTGGAATTGTTGAGAAAAAGAATCCAGAATTCTTCATGTTCCAATTCTCCCAACATGGGATGTAAAATATGGTAAGCGTCTTTACTACTACCTATTTTCTCAATTTTAGGAGCATCTTCACCCCTTCTTCTTCTACCTACCTCTAAAGCTGCCGCAATGCTTACTGCTTTGGCTTCGCCAATACCTTTGAAAGCCATTAACTGCTTTATGGACAATCTACCCAATTCATTTAAATTGTTATCCACCGATGCCAAAATACGTTTTGAAAGCTCAACTGCGCTTTCTGATCTACTACCCGAACCTATCAAAATAGCGATCAATTCTGCATCGGACAAAACAGCACGGCCTTTGTTGACCAGCTTTTCTCTTGGCTTATCATCATCTGACCAATTTTTTATGGAGAACGAAACGGATTTATCCTGCATTGGCTAAAGATACAGAACAAATTATTTTATGCTAAATTTATACATCAAATTAAAATCATGAAATCCTTATTAACAAAAGAAGCTTACGAAGAAATTAATCAAAGAATTGATCTTCTAACCCAAAACTCAGAAAAAGGATGGGGTAAAATGAGCGTTGGTCAAATGTGTTGGCACTGTCAATACCCACTGCAACTGGCTATAAAAAACAAACCTAACAATTCAAAAGGAAATTGGTTCATAAAGACTTTCTTCAAAAAATCATTGTACAATGACAAACCGTGGAGAAAAAATATGCCTACAGCTCCACAATTAAAAGCTAAGGAAGATAAAGACTTTGAAACGGAGCATAAACTATTAAAAAAATTAGTGAGCGATTTTTATGCCGTAAGAGACAGAGAAGAATGGCACCCACACCCAGCTTTTGGTACTTTTACAAAAGAACAGTGGGGTCAAGTTCAATACAAACACCTTGACCATCATTTAAAGCAGTTTGGAGTATAACTTGGTTGTTGAATAGAAACAAAATCAAGTTCAAAAAGACTTCATACTTTGTTCTCTTTACCCTTTACCCTTTACTCTATTCCAACTTTGTACTTCCACCTTAACTCAACAACCCGTGCAATTTGTTTAAATCGAATCCGCCATAATTACCTGAACTCATTAATAACAGCGTATTATCCTTGTAAGATTGTGTTTCTAAATAATCATGAAATGATTTGGCGTCCGTAAAGATTTTTAAATCGTTGCGTTGAAATGCTTCTGATATTTGATCAGCGGTCACCGCCTCTAATTTCTTTATGGCCACAGATTCTGGCAAGAAGAAAATGACCGCTTCATCTGCAGCATCTAAGGCGCCCTTATATTCCTTTAAAAATTCTGGATTAAAACTGCTGTAAGTATGTAATTCCAAACAAGCTGTCAGTTTTCTATTTGGGTATTGTTCTTTAACTGCTCTGGTAGTTGCCGCAACTTTACTTGGTGAATGTGCAAAATCTTTATACGCTATACTGGTTGCTCCTTCTGCAATTTTCTCCAATCTTTTAGATGCGCCTTTAAAAGTAGCTATGGCCTCATAAAAATCTTCCTCATCTACTCCCATATTCTGGCAAATCCATTTTGCCCCCGCTAAGTTGCTTAAATTATGTTTACCAAAAACCTCAATTGGCATTGGTCCCTCATTAGTTTCTAAAAGGGTTTCTCCGTCTTCTACAGTATATTCTGGTGTGGAATATGGTAATTTTCTAATGGCATTTTCAGAGGACTCTACTACATCTGTTACAGTATCATCTTCAACATTATAAGTAATAGAACCACCGTTTACAATACTATCTACAAATATTTTAAACTGCTCTACATAATTTTCAAAAGTTGGAAATACATTAATATGATCCCAGGCAATTCCACTTAGTAAAGCAATATTAGGTTGATACAGATGAAATTTAGGTCGCCTATCTATTGGAGATGACAGGTATTCATCGCCTTCTAAAACGATAAAATCATTATCCTCTGTTAAATGCACCATGCGATCAAAACCATCTAATTGTGCACCTACCATATAATCCACATCAATATCATGAAAATTAAGTACATGCAAGATCATTGAGGTAATAGTGGTTTTACCATGACTACCACCAATTACTACCCTAGTTTTATTTTTAGATTGTTCATATAAAAATTCAGGATAAGAATAAATGGTAATTCCTAAATCTTGGGCTTTCAACAATTCAGGATTATCTGCTTTTGCATGCATACCAAGTACAATTGCATCTAGATCCGTTTTGATTTTTTCAGGAAACCAACCAAATTCATCAGGTAATAATCCCTTGGCATCCAATCTAGATTTAGAAGGTTCAAAAATGACATCATCACTTCCTGTAATAATGTATCCTTTATGTTCCAAGGCCAACGCTAAGTTATGCATGGCACTTCCTCCTATCGCAATAAAATGTATTCGCATTCCAAAATTTTAGGTGGCAAAGATACGTATTGTCCAATTAAATCTATGGAATACCTACAAGCTAAGGTCAACGGTTACATGTGAAAAGTGTGATTGCATATCGATGAAATACACATAATTTTAACACTTTCTAACAATTTTAGTAGTATTCACCTTACATTTTAAGTGTTTTACAACAAATAATTTCCTACATATATGAACAAAAATACCTTAGCAGTTATCAAAAACATATTCAGCAACCAACCCCCTGTGAATGAATAACCTAAAATTCAAGCTCTTAACATTTCTGTTTTTCTTGACCGGCATTCTAAGCCAAGTTCAAGCTCAATGCGCCGGTGAAAATGCAACTGTTGAAGTTTGTGAGAAAGACGCTGACGTTGCTAATCGTAATTTTGATTTATTTTCTAGATTAGGTGGCACACCTACTTCTGGTGGTACATGGGCAACCAACAACCCCGAAAATTTTTATGCCCTAAACCAAAATACGGGTATCGTAGACCTTTGGCGAATTAATAATTATGGCACCCATTCTTTTGTTTACACCAATGCGGATTGTAACCAAAGTGCAACGCTAACCATTGTTCTTGGAGGATACCCCGGCGAAGATAATATAGATGGTAGCGCTAATGCGTGTGGTGATGACAGTAGTGTAAACTTACATGGTTTTCTAGGCAGTAATGTAGACGGTAAAGTACAAGATTTTAATGGCTTGTGGGAAGAAGACCCTGCAACTTTTACCGGTCAATTAAATGAAAATTTATTCAATGCAAGAGAAGCAGGACCCGGAATATACAATTTTACGTATACGGTACCTGATGTAAATGGTTGTTCAGGAAGAACCTCAACAGTAATATTAGAGGTGCATCCACCACCAAATGCAGGTACGGCTCCCGTTCTAACCTTTTGTGCAGGAGATGATCTATCGGCTTACACCGCATTTGATCTTAGCGAACATTTAATAGGCGAAGACCCTAACGGCACCTGGACAGAAAATGGAACCAACCAATTAAGTGACCTTAATGATACTATCATTAATATTGAAGAAATATATAACAATTTTGGATATGGAGATTTTACCTTCAATTACACCGTTTTCCCCAGCCATCCGGTTTGTGAAAAAAGAGTGTCTGAAGTAAGCATAAGAATATTACCAATATTAGATGGCACAATTGCTGCCGATGATATCTGTGTAGGGGAAAGCTATGTTGT
Organism: Maribacter dokdonensis DSW-8; assembly: GCF_001447995.1. Classification (NCBI taxonomy): domain Bacteria; kingdom Pseudomonadati; phylum Bacteroidota; class Flavobacteriia; order Flavobacteriales; family Flavobacteriaceae; genus Maribacter; species Maribacter dokdonensis. Next base: position 1,732,818 of record NZ_LDPE01000001.1, read on the forward strand.
TGAACTAGCTTATGACAATACGCTTTTACACAATGGCGATTTTATACTACAGTATCTCGTTAACAATGACGTAGGTGAATCGCCAACAACTTTGATTGACGGCAATGGAAGTTTTGTAATTGACCAAGGTTTGGTGCCTCTAAATGAAGAGGTTTCCTTAGAAGTTATTGGTATAAGAAGTGTAACGCCTCCCCGAGATGTTTGCCCAAGAGTTATAGTACCACCTACCACTTTTTTAGTAACAAGTTCAGATATTACTGCTGAAAATATATGCATACAGACAGAAAATACCATTCAAATTATTGAAATTCTTGATGCAGACGGCAATTTTGCAACTGGCAACTTCTCTACGACGTACGCATTGACAACTCCTGATGGAAGTACCACAAGTTCTCCAACATTTGAGCTTGAATTCACCAATGGTAATGCCTCATTTATAGTGCCTGAGAGTAATTTCACTTTGGACGGGGAATACACTATTAGACCTACTATTTCAGGCATTTACGCAACAAGTTGCCCATTGGTAGATACTTTTACAGTTACCCCTTTACCCAACGCCATTCAACTGGACCTCATTGTAGATAACAGTTGTGATGCAACACAAATAGATGTTTTGGTAGATGCACCAACGCTACCCAATGGCACATATACGATAACCTATGATGTTACCGAATTAGGTTCCAACACCGTACTAACCACGAATACGATCAACTTTACAGGTGGTACTGCCGCCTATCAAATAGACGTTGATGCCTTACCTACCGGTAATTATACCGCAAGTGTACGCAGTATTCAAAACGATACCACCCCTTGCCGATTGGACTTTGAGTTCGAAGAGACCGAAAATTTTTCCCGCGGAGGTGTTCCAGATGCCCCACAAGCCATTGCCAACCAGATATTCTGTACTAGCGAATATCCTGATGGAGCCACATTAATAGATATTGAGGTTACAGCAGATGGAGATGTATTGTTCTATGATACCGAAACGGACAATAACATTCTGCCCATTTCCACGGCACTGGTAGATGGTGAAGATTATTATGTGACCAATAGTGATCCACTCACCAATTGCGAAGGTACCGATCGGGTTCAAATTACGGTAAGCTTTAGTAATCCCGATGCCCCAACGGCAAGTACGGTTAATCCGCTATTTTGTGCGGAAACGAATGCGACCCTTTCCAACATATCTATTGATATTACCGCAGGTAGTTCTATTGCTTGGTTTGATGCCGCTACCGGTGGAAGTGAATTAGCAACATCAACTATTTTGGTTGACAATCAATCTTACTTTGCAGCCACTAACAGTAACGGTTGTAACAGTTCCGATCGTTTAGAAATAATCCCTACAGTGATTACTGTTACCCCAACATCTTTAACTTCAGATATGTTACAGGTCTGTGGACTGGATAATCCGACCGTAACAGACTTAAGATCATTAGAAAATGAAGCCGACTATGAAGTACGTTGGTTTATTACCGAAAACGGCGGTTCGCCACTACAAGATGACGACTCGTTACTAGAAAATACCACGTACTACGCAGAAAATTATGATCCACTTACCGGATGCTCTGCTGCAACAAGGGTTCCAGTTACCATAGATTTCAGTGATTGTGACCCCGAAAATTATGATTTTTTCATCCCGGACGGATTCTCACCGAATGCCGATGGCAAAAACGATACTTTCTTTATTCCTAATATAGAAACCATATTCCCCAATTTCACATTAGAAATATTGAACAGGTACGGCTCCACATTATTTAAAGGTGATATTTCCAATCCTGCCTGGGATGGTAGCAACAGATCGTCAACAGCACCTAACGGGGTATATTTCTACATTATTAACTATAACAAAGGTAATGCCGCACCTATTCAAGGGCGTCTATACTTAAACAGATAACCCATGCACAAAAAAATTACAAACACAACTTGGGGCATCTGCATAGTTATGCTTCTGTTTTTAATAAAACTGCAAGGTCAACAAGATCCGCAATATACCCAATACATGTACAACATGAACGTGGTAAACCCTGCATATACCACCAATGAACCAGGAATGCTGAATTTTGGTACGTTATACAGGACCCAATGGGAAAATGCGGTAGGCGCACCAAAAACCCTAACCTTCTTTGCCCATGCACCGCTATCTAAAAAAATTGAAATGGGCACCTCTATAATATCAGATGATATAGGAGACGGATCTTTAAAGGAAAACAATATCTATGTAGATTTTGCCTACATTTTGAAACTCGATGAAAAGAGCAATTTAAGCTTAGGATTAAAAGGAGGTATTACCACATTTGAAACCAATTTCAATGGTTTTAGGTTACCAGAAGTACAAGATGATCCAGCATTCAATGAAAACCTTAATAATACCTACCCTAATATTGGCATTGGAGCTTTTTATAATCGTGACAAGTTTTATGCCGGTCTGTCCATACCCAATTTACTAACATCTAAACATATTGAAAATAAAGATGGTATTACACGTTTGGGCGCAGAAGCGATTCATCTTTTTGGAATGGCCGGTTATGTGTTTGACGCAAATTCCAATTTAAAATTTAAACCATCTATTTTAACAAAAATGGTATCCGGCGCACCTGTAACAGCAGATTTTTCGTTCAACGCGCTGTTCAATCACCGTTTAGAAGGAGGAATTTCTTATAGAACAGATGACTCAGTAAGTGTCATGTTCAATATTTCCATAATACCCTCACTACGTATAGGTTATGCTTATGACTATACCTTATCAAATTTAGGGGCATTCAATAATGGCTCACATGAAATATTTGTATTGTTCAACTTAGACCTTTGGGGACTTAAAAAGGGCTATGATAAATCTCCTAGATTCTACTAATATGAAAAAAATACAATTATACTTCATCATTTGTATCGGCATTTTTCAAACAGCTTGGTCTCAACAAGACTTAAAACGTGCCAATGATCTGTTTACCAAAGCCCACTACGCAGATGCCATTTCCTTGTACGAAGCTGCCCTGCCCAATAATAAAAATAGTGAGGTTATTAAAAATTTGGCAGATAGCTACTACCATACCTTTGACCTTAAGGCTGCTGCACGTTGGTACCGTTACTTAATTTCAAATTATGGTGAAAAGGTTAACGAGCAGTATTATTTTAAGCTAAGCCAGTCATTAAAAGCTATTGGCGAATATGAAGAAGCAAATAATGTTCTGACCGATTTTTACACCAAGGAAAGCAAGCTAGAACATCTAGAGAAGTTAAAACAAGATATTGCATATCTAGAAAATGTAAGTGCCATTGGTGATCGCTTTACCATTGAAAACAGTAATTTAAATACTACGACATCAGAATTTGGGGCAATGCAAATTGGCAATGCTATTTGGTATACCGCAACACAGAAAAAAAACAATCAAAAAACCTATAGGTGGAATAATCAAAATTATTTGGATATCTACACCCATGCCATTGACAAGGAACATTTAGGGGATAGCATTAGTATAAGTTTATCCAATACGATAAATACCAAATTACATGAAGGATCTTTTACTGTCAATCCTGATGGAAAAACCATGTACTTTACCCGCAACAATTATAAGAATGGAAAACGAAAGACAAATGATGAAAAGGTTTCAAATTTAAAGATTTACAGTGCTCAATTATTGGACGGGGAATGGAAAAATATTACTGAATTACCTTTTAACAGTGATGACTTTTCAAATGAACACCCTGCTATTAATAAAGAAGGTTCCAAGTTATTTTTCTCTTCGGACAGACCTGGCGGTTATGGTTCTTTTGATATTTACGTTGTGAATCTGCAGGATGATAATTCATTTAGCACACCAGTTAATTTAGGCAGTATTATTAATACGGATAAGAAAGAACAGTTTCCCTTTATTGCCAGTGATGGCACCCTCTACTTTTCATCTAACGGGCACCCGGGTTTTGGGCTTTTAGATGTATTTATATCTATAAACGAAAAGGGTATTTTTCAAAAACCTGACAACTTAGGCTTACCCGTAAATAGTGGTTATGATGATTTTGCATATATTCTAAATGGTGATGGCAATTCTGGCTATTTTGCGAGCAATAGACCTACAGGTAAAGGAAGCGATGACATCTATAGTTTTAAAGAAACCAAAGAATTAAAGATAGAGGACTGCCAGCAATTTATTACGGGCATTATAACCGACCGCACTACCCTACAGCCTTTAATAGATGTTACCGTTGATTTATTGGATAGCGAAAATCAGATCATTGAATCCCGCATTACAGCAGAGGACGGTGCGTTCAAATTCAATATTGACTGTGAGGCTATGTATACCGTAAAAGCTTCAAAAGCTGAATATGAAGGTAATTCAAAAAATATTGGTAGTTCAAAGAAAAGAAATGCCGAACATGATGCATCAATGGATCTTTACTCCGTTCATGAAAAGCAAAAGGCAGCCGCTTTGGCTCTGCAAAAGAAACAAGAAGCTGAAAAATTACGTGCGGAACAATTGGCAATCAAAAAATTAGAAGATGAGAAAAAAGCCCAATTAATGGCAGAAAAACAAGCCAAGGAAAAAGCTGAACGCTTGGAGCAAGAGAGAATCATTGAAAAAGCAAAAACAGAAAAAGCCTTGGTGAAGAAAATTGAAGATGCCATAAAGACCGAAGAAGCTTTGGTCAAAGAAACCGACCGAACAATTATAAAAACAGAAGAAATTCATTTTGATTATAGTCTTTGGTATTTAAGAAGAGAATCTCGAGAACGCTTACAGACGGTGATTGAAGTAATGAAAGAAAACCCAGGCATTATAATTGAAATTGGCACGCATACAGATATTAGGGGAAATAGCATATACAATAAAGACCTATCTCAAAAACGCGCAGATTCTGCAAGGGATTATTTAGTTAAAAATGGTATTGCATCTGCCAGGATAGTATCTAAAGGTTACGGCGAATCAAAACCCATTGTGGTTTGCGCCACTGAAAGCGCGTGCTCAGAAGAAGATCATGAATGGAACCGAAGATGCGAATTTGTGGTTATAGGATGGGACTATACCCAATAGTCATAATTAAAATCTGATCCAATTTTTCAATTCCAACATTTACAATTGAAATTGATTCATGTATCTTTAAGTGCTAAAACTTAAATTATGAATCTAAACCTTGCAGATATCAAACCTGTAGAAATAATGCCAGGATTTCATGGTAAATTAATTCATACAGACCAAATAAGCATGGCATTTTGGGAGGTTAAAAAAGGAGCCGAAGTAACCAGTCATTCTCATATGAACGAGCAAATTATGCATGTTATGGAAGGTGAATTTCAGTTTACATTAGAGGGAGATACAAAAGTCTGCCAACCAGGCGATATCGTAATAATACCCCCAAATAAACTCCACAGTGGCAAGGCATTGACAGACTGTAAATTAATGGATATTTTTTGCCCCACAAGAGAAGAATATCGTTGATAATCCACTCATTTTTGAATTCCAATGAACATATCCTTAAAACATAAAAAAGCTTTAGTTGGTGGTAGCAGTGCTGGTATAGGCAAAGCTATTGCACAACAATTGGCAGCTAGCGGCGCGAGTGTTACCTTAATGTCTCACAGCGAAGAAAAATTACACCACATAGTTACACAACTACCTGCAGACCAAGGACAACAGCACCAATATCTTGCGGTAGACTTCAATAATTTTAAAGATTACAAGAAAGTAATCGGTACATATTTTGAGAACAATACGGTTGATATATTGGTAAACAATACCCAAGGACCTGCCTCCGGAAGTGCTACCGAAAAAAACATTGACGATTACCAAAATGCCTTTGACCTATTGTTCAAAACCGTCGTTTATACAACGGAATTGGCTTTGAAATCAATGAGGAGCAATAATTGGGGGCGGGTTATCAATGTGGCTTCAGTTTCTGTAAAGGAACCTTTGGCATACCTGGCATTGTCCAACTCCATAAGAGCAGCGGTTGTCACTTGGGCAAAAACCTTGGCTACAGATGTTGGCAAACATCATATTACGGTAAATAGTGTATTAACAGGATACTTCAATACCAAACGGATTGCACAGTTAAACGCTAAAAAAGCGGAGCAACTTGGTATTGATCAAATTGAAGTTCTTAAAGAAATGGAATCAAGGGTAGCCGTAAAACGAATTGGAGAACCAGAAGAATATGGTTATCTGGTAGCATTTTTAGCATCTAATGAGGCGGCATATATTACCGGTACCAATATCCCTATAGATGGCGGACTTTTAAAATCCCTGTAAATATTATATAGGTAGCATTTAGAAGATTTTTATCTAAACATCATACTTGTTAGCATAGCTATTTTCTTTAAAACACCTCACCCATATTGTAGCACATTAAAAAACCTTATCTTCCTACTAGGTAATACGTATTGTGACCTCTAAATACATACATTAAATTAAGCAAATAGATGAAGAAAATAGTACTTACAATGTTCGCCCTTACTCTCATATTTTCTTGCAAAACAAATCAAGAAAATAAAGAACGACAGCAACCGGATGGCGAAAGACCAACTTCTTCTCAGTTAATTTCAGAAATGGATGCCGATAAAGATGGAAAATTATCTATGGATGAAGTTAAAGGACCAATTGCCAATGACTTTGAAAACATAGACAGTGATAACGATAATTTCATCTCGCTTGAAGAACTTGACAAAGCAGAAAAAACCCGAGAGAACAGACCTCCTAGGCAAGAAGAAAGCATTGCTGATTTATCAAATGAAATTGAAACTTCCGCAAAGGTAGTACCTGTTAACACAAATTATTTTATAACCGAAAATATTATTGGCGAAATTCAAGAGAAAACAGTAGAACTTAATGGTATTGAAACCTTATGCTATATCATTAAAACCCACTCTCAGGCAACGGAGCATCAAATGGGTCCTTGGTGCCCAAGGCATATAAGCGATGGAATGGAGAAAGCTGGAATTTGGTTCAAAGATGATAAAGTTTACGATGTATCAGGACACTTTATTGCCAATCTAGACGAATTTTATAGTGATGACAAATGGTTGCTTTACAGAGAAGACGGCACCATAAAAGTTACTGAAACTGAAGAAGCTTGCTTAGCCGCCGCCAAACCAGAAGTAGATGAAGATTACCACAACTATTGTGTGGAGTGCTTACCGGAGTACTTTAAAGACCAAGTGACAACTTTTGTTATACCCGTAACACCAACTTATTTAAAATCGGTTCAGAATTTTGGTCGAGGAGGAATAGGAATAGCTTTTAACGGCGTAAACTATGATCCACCTGCACCTACTCACGCTATATTGGCAGCACATACCATTGCACCTTTAGATGATCATGGCGGGCATGTAAATCCGCATGGCGGTTACCACTATCATGCCGTCACGGGATCAACTAAGGAAGTTGAACAAACAGATATTCACGCACCCCTGTTGGGTTATGCAATTGACGGTTTCGGTATTTATGCGCTAGAGGATGAAAAAGGAAATAAGCCCAACGATTTGGATGAATGCGGCGGACATTTTGATGATATTAGAGGATATCATTATCATGCAGGTGAACCAGGTGGAAATCAAATTATAAAATGCCTACACGGATTACCAGGATATACAGAAATAAAAGAATAATAGTTTAGATTAGATTTCAGTTGTAGCATTTAATTTTTAGCGCAAAGAAATTTAATTACTTCAGTACTCGTGGTTTTACATATCCTCTTTGAATAAACTTTAAGAATTGAAGAAAGTACACGTAAAAAAAGGAACAGTTCTACAGCGTAAAGGGGATTTAAGCTCTAAAGTATATCTAGTTGAGAGCGGTTTACTACGCAGCTACACTATTGATGGTAAAGGAAAAGAGCATATTTACATGTTTGGACCAGAGAATTGGATAGTAGCGGACAATTGTCAACTAAATGAACCTTGCCAACTATTTATAGATGCCATTGAAAACTCAATAATCAACATAACCACCAAAGAAGAGTTGCTAAAATCAAGTCCCGATTTAAAAGCTTTGGCTAAACGATTAAGGGTAATGCAAAATAGAATTATCATGTTAATGAGTTCCAATGCAAAAGAAAGATATGAGCATTTTATTACAACCTATCCAAATGTTACACAAAGAGTTCCTTTAAAAATGATTGCCTCATACTTAGGTATTACACCTGAAGCTTTAAGTCGTGTTAGGCATCAACTTTCCCAAAAAAACGGCTAATATAATTTCTTGATGTACATCAATGCATAGGCTATTAAAACCTATGACATTTGCTGAAAACCAATACAGAAATTAAAATGACCCAACAAAAGAACAACAAGGCATTGAATATAGGATTATGGATTGCCCAAGGATTATTAGCTGTTATGTTTATAATGGCAGGTGTTATGAAAGCCACCCAGCCAATAGAAGAATTAGCTGTATCATTACCATGGGTTGCCTCATCACCCGTAAGTCTAATTCGTTTTATTGGTATAAGTGAACTCCTAGGTGGATTAGGGTTATTGATTCCCGGTATTTTTCGTTTTAAACCATTTCTAACTATTTGGGCAGCTTTAGGTTTGGCTATAATTATGGTTTTAGCTGCTATATTTCACGCATCTAAAGGTGAATATTCTGCTATAATCACAAACATCTTAATCATGGGCATTGCCTTATTCATAGCTTGGGGCAGAAGTAAAAAAGCTCCCATACTGTCAAAATAAATACATGTACCATATTTGCTTAGATCACAGAAGCAGATTTAAATGAATGGTCATATTGCTATTATAAAGAACTACAAAATACAGGTTATTACTTTTAGATAATAACCTGTATTTCCCTTTTTGTATACTTTCATTTCATCATAAAAAAGAACTACCTAAATTCCCATCTAAAATTCACTACTTTTAAAATAGGCTATACTATTAAACCTATTATATGAATGAAATCAGAGATTTTATTGATAAGATTTCTAAAATGAACAATACTGACTGGGCTTTTTTTTCTTCTAAACTAAAAAAAGTCAAGTACAGCAAAAACACAAAGATTTTAGAATTAGGAAAAATAGAAAGGCATTTATATTTTATTACTAAAGGAATTATTCGCCTCTATATACCTAAAGAAGATGCTGACATCACCTTTGGTTTTTTGTTTGAAAATGAGTTCGTTACAGGTTATGATTCACTTTTAACAGAAACGCCATCAGCATATGAAATAGAAACTTTGACGGAAACGGAAATGTGGCAAATTAATAACATGGATTTACAAGAAGTCTATGCTCATACATCAGTTGGCAACATTATAGGTAGAAAAATGGCAGAAAACATGTATTTGATAAAGTCTAAAAGAGAACTTTCCCTTTTAAGCAAAACAGCAGAAGAGCGTTATTTGGATTTATTTAATGAAAGACCAAATCTGCTGCAACACATACCTTTAAAATATATAGCTTCCTATATTGGTGTTAGTCCGCAAGCACTGAGCAGAATAAGAAAACGTATTACTTAACCTAGGTTCATTAATTCCAAATACGCTTTCATGACCTTTGTGTTTTAATAAATATAAAGAATCATGAAACCACTACTTGTCCTTCTAATAGGTTTTGCCATTTCATTAGTTGCGATTAAAATCATTACAAAAACTTATGACTATAAACTAGCAGCTAGAATTGCTATGAGCTTAATGCTCCTTTTTACGGCAATTGGTCATTTTGTATTTACAAAAGGGATGAGCATGATGATACCGGAAATTATCCACTACAAAGAATTGATCGTGTATGCCACGGGTTTTGTTGAGATTTCACTTGCCATAGGAATTTTAATACCCAAGTATTCCTCATTAGGTGCGTGGGTATTGATTATATTTTTCATTGTATTATTACCTGCCAATATTTATGCAGCTATGCACAATATTAACTATCAAAATGGAACTTTTGATGGTCACGGTCTTTCATATTTATGGTTTAGAATTCCGCTACAAATTCTGTTTATTTTCTGGACATATTGTAGTACAATTAAATTTTAAATAATGGTGTTGTATTAATGCAGTTCTAGCTAAAATCCCTTTTATAAAACTTCAAATACCATAAACAAAATCAACGATAGCGAAAGCTGTAACATATTTACTAATTTAGAATGACCATTTTATTTCAACCAACATTTCAAAGAAACTAAATGATTACGCACAACTTATACCACCACCCTATTCTTTCCCTATTTATCATGATCTTTATGGGCATGTTTGGTAATCAAACTTTAAAGAACCAAGACCTAGTAATATCGTTTATTGAGGCTAGAAATAATTATGATGTTGAAAAGGTGAACACTTTGATCCAAGATCATTATTATGAACTTTTTATGGATGGAAGTAAAGAAATAGAAAGTAAAGAACAATTGATGGACATAATTTTATGGGGCAAAGAACTTGATTCGCATATATCATTATTGGACATTAGCGTTAACAAGGACACAATTATCACCATTGAAGAGAACACCAATTTTCTTGACGTGGCACTACAGAGGAAACCTAGAAAATTCAAAATTACCTATAGCTTTTTAAATGGTAAAATAAAGAATCAAAGTATTGATACTTTGAGCGGGCATCAAAGTATCATAAAATTTAACGCTGTCAAATACCAAGAATTTATAGCTTATTGCCAACAGCATAATCTAACGTACCATGGGAAATTTTTAAACAAAGAATTTGGGGTTCAATTAAGAAAAGTACTTGAACAGTATAAAAGCGTAAATCAAAATAAACCATGAATTAGTTACAGAAGGATCAAATACAGGAAAGCAGCGAGTAAACAGCCAAGTAACGGACCTACTATTGGCACCCAAGCATAGCCCCAATCACTACTACCTTTAATGGGTAACAATGAATGAACAATACGTGGTCCAAGATCTCTAGCAGGGTTTATGGCATAACCTGTAGTACCACCTAGGGACAAACCTATAACCCAAACCAAAAAAGCAACGGGCAGCGCTCCTATAGAGCCCAATCCGATAATTGCGCGTGAGTCTACATCACCAATAATATCTAATTCAGGACCCGCAAAATAGAATATTACAAATACCAGAACAAAAGTTCCGATCGCCTCACTTATTAAATTGGAAAAAGTATTTTTAATAGCTGGTCCCGTACTAAAACAAGCCAACTTACCACCTTCATCATCTGTAATTTTAAAATGATCTTTATAAAACACCCAAACCAAAAACGCCCCCAACATGGCGCCGATCAGTTCTCCTACTAAATATTCAGGAACAAGGTCCCATGATACTTTGCCGGCTACGGCCAAAGCAATGGTTACCGCGGGGTTTAAGTGCGCCCCACTGTATGGACCTGCAACAACAACACCAACAAACACCGCCAGTGCCCAACCCGTGGTAATAACTATCCAACCAGAGCCATTGCCTTTAGTACCGTTCAAAACCACATTCGCTACCACTCCGTTACCTAAAAGAATAAGTAACATATTGCCTATAATTTCCGCTATTAAAATTGACATATCTAAAAAGTTGGTTAATGGTCAGTTTTTATTCTTCAATCCAATGTTGTGCGCATTTTACAGCTTTGTTCCAGTAATAGAGCATATTCTCTATTTTTTCTTTTGGAGCTTCTGGAAAAAACTCTTTATCAATGCTCCATTGCGATTGTATATCGTCTATACTGTCCCAATACCCAACGGCCAAACCTGCAAGGTACGCTGCACCCATTGCCGTCGTCTCTAAAGTTTTTGGTCTAATAATTTTAAAGCCGAACAAATCTGATTGTATCTGCATTAATAGGTTACTGGCACTTGCCCCACCATCTACACGAAGTTCAACACTTTCCTCACCTGAATCTGCCTCCATGGCCTTTACGATATCATAAACTTGAAATGCAATACCTTCAATGGTTGCACGTGCAATATGTGCATCTGTTGTACCCCTTGTAATTCCCATCATGGCTCCTCTGGCATATTGGTCCCAGTGCGGAGCGCCCAATCCAGTTAAGGCCGGCACAAAATACACTCCACCATTATCTTCAACCGTTTCTGCCAAATGATTGATTCCAGGTGCAGTTTTAACCATTTTAGCACCGTCTCTTAACCATTGTATTGCAGCCCCACCAACAAAAACACTCCCTTCTAGGGCATATGTAATTTCTCCGTTAATCTTCCAACCTATGGTAGTAAGTAAATTATTTTTAGAGTACACCGCTTTATCGCCAGTATTCATCAACAAAAAGCAGCCTGTACCATAGGTATTTTTGACCATACCCGGTTTAGTACACATTTGACCGAACAAAGCTGCCTGCTGATCGCCCGCAATACCTGCTATAGGAATTTTTGTTGAAAACAATGTTGTAGCCGTTGTTCCATAAACCTCACTACTTTGTTTCACTTCGGGCAGTACTGATTTGGGAATGTTCAAAAGGGTAAGAAGTTCTTGATCCCACTCTAACGTGTGAATATTGAACAACATGGTTCTACTTGCGTTAGACACATCTGTAATGAACATTTTACCTCTGGTCAACTTCCAAATCAACCAAGTATCTACAGTACCAAAACAGAGTTTTCCTGCTTCAGCTTTTTCCCTAGCACCCTCTACATTGTCAAGAATCCATTTAATTTTTGTTGCCGAAAAATAAGCATCAATGACCAGACCTGTTTTCTTTTTAATTAAATCTACATGACCATTATCCTTAAGTTCATCGCAATACTTGGCAGTTCTTCTATCTTGCCAAACAATGGCATTATAAATTGGTTCACTGGTTTCACGATCCCAAACTACAACTGTTTCTCGTTGATTGGTAATTCCTATTGCTGCTATGTTATCACCGGTGATACCTTGTTTTGCAATTACCTCCGCCGCTACAGATATTTGTGAGGACCAAATTTCATTAGGATCATGTTCAACCCATCCTGGTTTTGGAAATATCTGCTCAAATGGTTTTTGAGAAACCTTTACAATTTCACCGGCATGATTAAACAAAATGGCACGTGAAGAAGTTGTACCCTGATCTAATGCTAAAATTAATTTGGTATTCATTGAGTTGTTAATTTTAAGTTAATTCAATTGTAAGTTGACATCAATTGAATAGTTATTTTAAATAATATAGTTGGAAGTTACCTTCTTGTAATCTTCTACTTGTTTGGCTTGCCATTCGGAGTCTTTACCTAGTTCGCTTGCCATAATTTCTGCCACTCTTGGGGCCATCCTAACACTTTCCTTGGCATCCAATAACTGGCAACGGGTTCTACGGGCAAGAAAATCTTCTACATTAAGAGCCATTTCATTTTGAACGGCCCACACAACCTGTCCTTCTATTACACCTAATGAATTGCTAAGAGTAGTGTTCCACCCCTTTTCCTTGGAAAGTTTTAACAAAGGTTCTTCATCACTACCATAAAAGTATAGGGGGTTATTTAAGTCTACATCTTTTTTATAACCATGAATTTTAAGGTTTTTGGTTTTAGTAGCAATATGTGTCCATTGCTGGTTCTTTTCCGCTTTATCAACCAAATCTTCGCCCATTTTTCTAAATGTGGTCCATTTTCCGCCAACAATGGTCAACAGACCGGAATCTGATGAAAAGATTTTATGGCTGCGCGAAATCTCTTTTGTTTTATTTCCGTCCTCGCTTGGTGCCGCTAATGGTCTTAACCCCGCAAAAACACTTAAGACATCGCTTCGTTTTGGGGCTTTTGTCAAATACCTGGTTGCAGTGTTTAAAATAAATCCTATTTCATCTTCTAAAGCTATAGGTTCCAAAGATTCTTTTTTCACGGGAGTATCGGTAGTACCAACAATGACCTTATTATGCCAAGGCACTAAGAACAACACCCTACCATCATCTGTTTTAGGAATAGTAATGGCATCGTCACCAGGTAAAAAAGACTTATCCAACATGAGATGAACACCCTGGCTTGGAGCAATTGTTTTTTTAGACCCGGGAGCATCCATTTGCAACACATCATCAGCAAATACCCCAGTAGCGTTCACCACCTGTTTTCCCTTGATTTCAAAGGATTCTTTGCCTTCCTCATCAAAGACCTTAACTCCGGTAATTTTACCGTTGGCATCTTTCAACAAACCTTCAACAGCACAATAATTAGCCACAACAGCGCCTAATTCCACAGCACTTTGCAAGGTATTGACCGCCAAACGAGAGTCGTCAAACTGACCATCATAATATAGCACACCTGCCGATATTTTATCAGGATTTATTAAAGAGATTCGCTCTAAGGTCTTTGTTTTGGATAAACGTTTAGACCTGCCAAGACTTAATCTACCCGCTAACAAATCATAGAATGTTAAGCCAATAGTATATAGAATTTCATCATATAGGCCATGTGTTGGTATCACAAAAGATTGGGTTTTGGTTATGTGAGGGGCATTTTTTAACAAAAGACCTCTTTCTACAACCGCCTCCCGCACCAAGCCTATGTTTCCTTGAGCCAAATATCGCACTCCGCCATGCACCAATTTTGTTGCTTTACTGGATGTTGATTTAGTAAAATCCGATTTCTCCAACAAAGCGACCGAATACCCTCTAGCCGATGCCTCTAATGCTATTCCAATTCCCGTAGCACCGCCACCAATTATAATAAAGTCATAAGTATTAGGTGTAACCTTCAACTTACTAATCATTTCTTTTCTTTTCACAAAATTTCCTTTTATTACGTTTTATATCAAAATTGACGCTAAAAATACAATAAACAGAAACAATTCAAAATAAAATATTATTTAAATGTTACTAGAAACATCATAAAACAACTCATTTAAACAATTATGAAGTATAAAAATTACGAACTATTTAATTATTTCTTGATTCAGATAATACAAGTATAGACTCTTAATCCTCTACGCTATTTTTGAAATAAAGTTTCGTTTTGTTACTATTATGAATCTTGTTCATAGCCACCCTTTTACATAAAAGCTTATATATTTGTATAAACCGAAACCCACTTACGTTGAATATTGTAGACCGCCATAAATTAATTTTAAGCAAACTAGAAGAGCAAGGTTTTGTAAAGGTGAATGACCTTAGCAAGGAATTCAACGTATCTCTAGTGACCATTAGAAAAGATCTTAAATTATTAGAAGATCGAAAATTACTTTTTAGATCTCACGGCAAAGCCATACCTGCCAACCCATATATTGTTGAAAATTCGGTTAATATTAAAGAGAAATTTCATCAGGAGGAAAAAAATAAAATTGCGATCGCCGCAGCTTCTAACCTTGAATCTAATGATTGTATTATAATAGCCTCAGGCACATCAGTAATAGAATTTGCCAGGCATATAAAACCAATTGAAGGCCTTACCGTTTTAACCGCATCTTTAAACACGGCATTAATATTGGGGGAACACAATGAAATAGATGTTATGCAACTTGGCGGCAACATAAGGTCCAGTTCATCTTCGGTAGTGGGCCCAATAGCAGAGAAAATGCTTACGGAGTTCACCTTTACCAAATTATTTTTGGGAGTTGATGGTATTGACCTTGAATTTGGGCTTACCACTACAAGCTCTATGGAAGCGTCTTTGAACAAACAAATGATAAAAGCTGCACAAAAAATTATTGTACTGGCAGATTCATCTAAATTCAATAAAAAAGGATTTGGTAGAATTTGTGGAATAGATGAAGTTGACCACATTATTACGGATGCCGGTATTGACGAAAAGACAAAAGCAAGACTCATCAAATTAGGTGTAGAACTTACTATCGTTTAAAAACGAAGGTCATGAAACTTATTCCATCAGAAAAAATTGAGCTAACTACGGCATTTACTACAGCTGAAATAGAGAAACTTCTTTTGGAAAACATTAGGGAGCATAAAAGCTATAAAGTCAGCTATAATAAAGAAGATACCAAGAGTGGTTATTTTATTGGTCACGTTTACCCTAATGGATTTAGCTGTAAAAAATTTACGTACCAACGAAATTCATTTCTACCCCAAGGGACGAACGTAAAAATCAATCTAAAGGTAGATTCATTTATAACTATATTTCTTTACTTGTTCATTACAGTAATTTTCTGTGTGTTTCTTGTTACACTTTATATGGTAACCACCAAAGGTAGTGAGCCATATATTGCTTTGATTCCATTGGCTATTTTAGTCATATTTACGGCATTGCCCCATATTGGGTTTCAATTGGAAAAAGAACATACTATTGCTGAGCTAAAAAGAATATTAACCTCTTAACATCCATATTAAATCATAAAAAAAACGCCAAACATTTCTATTTGGCGTTTTAATTTTGGAGTATTGCTCAAGGAGCAAATTCAAAAACGTTATTTTAATTCATAAATAGCTATAGTGCTAGATACCTCATGAGTTGCTATCATTAAATAGTTACCTGTAGGGCTATCATCTTTATCAACTACGATTATACCTTCTGGCGAAATATCAGTACCATCATAAATCCAAGTAACAAAAACAGGATTGAATGGATTTGTAATGTTGTAAGCCAAAATTCCGCTGGTTCTTTCCAATCCTACGAACAACAAAGTTTCATCACCTACTTTTAAGGTTACTACCGCTTCGGGCTCCGCCCCTTTATCATCTGATCGTTCATCTACCTCGCCCTCATCTTGATTGAATATTGAAGGCGCCAATGCCAATGTCCTTCTGGCAATTTCAGAACCAGAGTCATACACTAACTGACCATTTGCATCCCAAATAGAGAAGGAACGGGCACCATAGGCATAAATTTGCTCGTACAACCCATCATTATCTTCATCTCCGTTTGCAGTAGTAGTTTTTAGACGACCCAAATTTTCATCTTCTTGCAACATATCAAAATCTGGATAAAAAGCAGGGTCTAATTCTAGGTCCTTTACACGCACCTCTTCAGAGTATCCATCATAATCCCTTGCATCTCCTTCATTCGCAGAAACCACATAACCATTTCCATTTGCCGTGAAATAATCTATAGCATCTGGCATATAAAAACCTAGAACATTCCAGTTCTGTAAATTCCCAGGAATACCATCATCATTAGAGGCATCTATTTCATTCCCTGAAACAATGTGATTTTTTGTACCTAAACCTACAAGACCGATAATGGTCTTTGAAGCTAAATCTACAATGGCCATACCATTGTTTTCTTGCAAACTAATGTAAGCTGTGGCAGAATCATCTGAAATGGCAACATACTCCGGCTCTATATCTTGTACAAATGTTGACATACCGTTATTACCAAAAACTCTGAATCCGTTTCCGGGATCTGTTTGTCCGGTAAAATAAACTTGAGTTACCGTTTCGGTAGCTACCTCAACAATTGTGATGGAGCCTTCTGGATCTACCGTATAATCATCATTTGGTTCGCCCTCATTAGCTGAAACAATATATTCACCATCAGGAGAAAAAGCAACCATATCTGGCAATGCACCCGCCGGGTAAGACACTAATAAAGATTGCGTATCTGTAGCGTAGGTTTCAATAGTTCCATCGGCTTGCTTATCCATATTCTCAACAGCAACAGCTAATACTCCATTATGAACCGCCACTGAATTTGGATTTCCAGCCAGTGCAATTGAAGTCCCTTTAACCGGATTTGAAGCATCTGTCAAATCTAACACCGAAACCTCATTTTCTTCAGGGTTAACAATGAACAATTTATTTGTAGCGGCATCAAAAGCGGAGATTTCTGCAAAAGCTTCATCATTTCCATTGGTGAAAGTTCCTATTTTAGAAAAGCTCAGTTGATCGATCGTGATTGGAAATTCGGCATCCATTCCGTCAGCTCCATCTTCCCCGTCGGCACCATCAGCACCATCTACGCCATCAACACCATCTACTCCGTCAACACCGTCCATACCATCATCGGCACATGAGGTAAATAAAATAGAAATTCCAAGAATTGCTACACAAAAAGGTCGTAATACATTTTTCATTTTAATACAGTTTGGTTTTAAGTATCAAAACAAAAAGATCAATGTAAAGTTCGAGTTAACTGAGGCGGAAATAATTATTATGAACACATTAAATTCATGTAAACAAGCACTTTTACTTTGTAAAATTCATGGTAGCAACGGTGTTTAGAAATTAAAACCTACACTGAATATGACACGGTTACCATCTTCCCCATGATAAAAACCTAAGTTACCGGTTAGTGCACTAAAGCCCGAAACCCACACAGAGCCACCGTAGTCATTATGCCATTTTGAAGAAGTATCGTTATCCGTCCACACTCGTCCATAATCAAAGCCTGCACTTACACCTAATTGAAGCGGAATAAAATTGGTCTTAAATCTAGTTAAACCCACCCTTACATCCGTACTTTGATAAAAAGCCGTTTTACCATTAAACCGCTCATTTCTATAAGCCCTTAAACTCTGGTTACCTCCTAAAACAGCACCGTGATAAAACTCATAATTCTCACCTATTACCGTTTCGCCCGCAATTTTAGTTGCTATTACAGCAATACCACTGGGATGTAGCGGATATGTTAATTTCAATGTAGGTTTCATATAACCAAAACGATTATCAAAACCATTAATACTAGATCTGTAACCAGTAATAACATCTGCCTCCATAGCCCTATTTGGAAACGCCGGATCGTTTTGGTTTTTATAATTATAACCTAACTCAGTGGTGACATATAATTGATCTTCATATACATCATTATCAGATGTAAAAGCCTGCCCTACAAAACGATCATCATCATTTGACACATCAAAAGATTCTAATGCGGTCCTCACATAAAAACTGTTACCCCTATGTTTATGCACTAAATAAGGAGAAAACTTCCACTGGCGCATGCGCACCCTATTGAAATCTCTATCAAGGTCACCATCAAATGCAGAATTATTTCCTTCTCCAAAATAGTTCATTGTAAAATTGGGACTGGCATAGCGAAGATCGAAACCTAAATTCCAATTGTAAAGTACATGACCAAATTCAACATTATAATCGATCGCAAAACCATCTGTAGCAAAAAAATACTCGGCACCTATGGTATGTTGCGCCTCAAAAGGATTATTGACCAACCCATATGTTGTAAAACGATTTTTTAATCCGAATCTGAATCCGGTATCGGCATCATAACCTATACTTGGAAACACAATATTTTCATGATACTTTCTCTTTTGGTAATCATAATTATTAACGTCATAAGAATCTGTAAGCCACTTTCTAGATTTTGAATTTACTATAGTGTTGTTCTTACTTTTATAATCATAGAGTTTTACCTTTTTGGTATTCTTAAAATCATAAGTATCATTTTTCTTCCCTCCCATTATCTTAATATCTATAGGCTTTTTACCATTACCTTCTACAGTAAACGTATCATTACCATCAAGACCATAGACCCAAATCTCATTGGTTTGCTTATTGTTATATGAATTTTGAAAAACCACCGAATCTTTTGCTATACCTATTTCGGTAATGCCGCCTGGCTTACGGGTAATCAAGAATTCATCATCATCTTCGGTACCAAGAACTACCTCAAAATTGCTTAAATAATCGTAATATGATTTGGCAATAGATTCTAGTCCGTCTCGGCGTAACCTTAAATTCTTTTTAATCGTTTCTATACTTTCATCTTGAGCTTCTACGGGCAAAGTTTCAAATGCCGATTCTATGTCCGCATCAGACAGGTTCTCTTGAATAAAATCTACCTGAGATTTCCAATCTTCCCAATTTGCTTTTTTTATAAAAGTTTTATCCAAAGGATATCCTGAAAAATTGAACCACTTCGCATTTTTGATATCAGCATCGTAGCTTTCCATTTTTCGCAGTAGTGGAAAACTAAACTTTAACAAAGAAATTATTGGTCCGTCATACTTTGGGAAAGCTTGATCCCAATCGCGGGGTATTGCCTCATATCTTTTTTTGCCATCGGCCGTTTTAAATTCTGCCCAACGCCATTGATCTTGATGGCGATCCCAGTTACCTACCAGCATGTCAAATAATCGCGCACGTATAAAACTAGATTCATCAACAAAAGCGTTTTTTGACTCCCTTAGTTCCATACGTAAATCCGTAGTACTTAAAATATCATTGGGCTTCCCAAAGGTTTCAAAGGTTTTATTCTCATCGCCTACATGCTCCTCTAACATAAAAAGTGCATCGCCATAATCTTCATTATAAATACCCAAGCCTTTTTGTTTGGGTACATAATAGATTTTTGGATTTGCATGTAGCACGCCCAAAGACTCAGAAAGTTCATTCATGGAAAACTGTGCATAAGGGTGGGCAGTGGTATAAAAATCTAGTAAATAACGCTCAGCAATAGTGTTTTTAAGGTAGTCTTCAACATAATGGTTATCTATGGCGGTTGTCTGCAGAAAACGAACAGCACTTTTACGTAAAGCCCTTAGCGTGTACTCATGTTCATTATCATCGATCAATCGTAATGACCTAGATTGTGTACCGCCTCCTTCTGAAATAGGTTTTACATTACCTGGTAGTTCTTCAATATCCAATACCGGAGCTGAAATTTCTTTGCTGTAAAGATTTCTAAAATGATCTCCCCACAGAAATTTATAGAACCCTGTTTTATCGGTTTCCTCTTTTGTATAAATCGATGCTTTTGTAGTTGCACCATATGCTTTCTTCGGATAGGATATCTCATCTACGGAAAGTCGCTCCCTTTTAATGGTTTTTGTAAAGATTGATTGAGAAGTATTATGCGTTACTTTAAAAAATTCTACTTGAGAACTACCATCTTTAAAGACCGTCAATTTTGCATATCCTTGCTTTTCACTCTCAAAATGCTCTTCTTTTGGGGCTCTAGCCCTATCTGTTTTACCTATTGCACCACTAATGATCTGTGGAATACCATCATCTTCCAAGTACTGTAGATTACGGTCTTTACCAGAAACGAAAATAACATCTTCGAATTGACTAGCAATGGTTTCCATTCTACCACGCAGTTGTCTGTTTTGACTATTTTGATATGACTCTGGAGTAAAACCACCCATTTTATCAATAACCGAAACCTTTGTATTGCTCATCACAGGTTGGTAGACCGCTACAATTACCGTTTTACCCTGACTATCTTTTAAATCATCTTTAAATTCTGCCAAGAATTGATCTCTTGTCTTATGCTCACATTTTTCATTAATATATGGGTGATCGTCCCAATCTTCCAAAAACCATTGAGAATCTACCATTTCTAGCACCACCTCATTATTAATTGTTTCCTTTTCCAATGGGCAACCATCATTGGGCCAAAATTTAGCCTTACTATTATCTTGTAAAAAAGATTCTAGGTCATCTATACTCTGCGGCGCATCTTTCAACCATTCATTTTCCCCAGGGGTCAGGATTACGTTTCCATTAAAATTATCCCATAAGTTCATCAATGGTTGCAGATTATTTTTAACTTCATTTTGTTCATCATCATGAGAAGAAAACCCTTCCTTATCCAATACATTACCAATTAACAACAAGGTAGCTTCGTTATCATTTACCGAGGCGTTATTGATTTGTTCCAGAATTTTTTGAGCTTCGTTAAAAGGTACATTTCCAACATTCGAGGTGATATAAAAAGAATGCGAAACCTCTTTTTTTGAATTAGAATTCTCAGGTTCTGTCCATTGCGAGAACGAATAGGAAAAGCAACATATAATGGAGGAAAATAACAATAGTGAACGCATGTATACCAAGGTTTGTTAGCATTCTACAAAGTTTCGGTTTTGATGATGTTCATCTCAGACCAAATAGAAAATATCCAAAAAAAGGAAAAGATGATTTAAAATACCATCGAATACCATCTAAACTGTAGAATTTTTGATTTAGTTTACCAGAATTCAAAGTTAGATATTGACTGATATCATGCTAACCCAAAACATCTTTTAAATGACTTTAAAAATCTGCTACGCCTGTACGTTATAATAGTCTTATATAATTCTTACAGATTAAAGGCAGAAGTATCTTTAACAGAATCAAGAACAAAAGAACTATGTATGGTAGAAATACCATCTATAATGGAGAGCTTTTCATTAATAAAGCTATGAAATGAAGAAATATCATTTACTGCTATCTTTAATAAATAATCAAAATTACCAGATACTTGGTGGCACTCCATAATATCTGGCAGCAACAATATTTCCCTTTTAAAGTTATCTGCAAGTTTCTTTTGCTGCTTGGAAAGGGTTACTTGGCAATACGCTATAAGTTCTTTTCCTATTTTGTTTCTATCCACTAAGGCTACATATGATTTTATAATCTCTTGCTGTTCCAGCTTTTTGATCCTTTCATAAGTTGGCGTAACACTCAAACCTATTTTAGAGGCTATTTCTTTGGTGTTTTGCTTAGCATTTTGCTGCAGTTGCATTAAAATTTTTCTATCTGTAACATCCATAGTAGTTTATTATTCTATCTAACAAGATAATCCAAGGTTAAGCAGTATTAAAAATCTAAAAATATCAAATAAAAAGATATATATGCTAATATTTGATAATATAAAGAATCACAATACCATTAATTGTAATTTTACAGTGATAAAAATCCATATTTAAAAAATATAAATAAATGAATAACGAACAAAAGATAGATGAGCTGTTGACCAAGTTAATTCAAGAAAAAGATAGAGTTATTGGTTACCCGGTTGCAAAGGACTTTGATTATTCTAGGCTATATGAATTTTTAAAACACCCCATAAACAATGTTGGCGATCCCTATGAGGACAATACATACAAAGTACAAACCCATGAAATGGAACGAGAAGTAGTAGACTTTTTTGCCCAACTTTTTAGGGCAGACCCAACCGATTTTTGGGGCTATGTTACCAATGGAGGATCCGAGAGTAATTTATATGGTTTATACTTAGCAAGGGAATCTCACCCAAAAGCCATGGTTTATTTTTCTGAATCTACCCACTACAGTGTAAAGAAAAACATACACTTGCTTAACTTACCAAGTATTACCATTAGAGCTCAAGAAAACGGTGAATTAGATTACGAAGATCTTGAGAATACGTTACAGCTGAACAGAGATAAACCTGCCATTATCCTTACCACCTTTGGCACCACAATGACAGAAGCCAAAGATGATGTATCTGAAGTAAAGAGAATACTGAAAAAACTGGCTATTCAAAATCATTATATACATTGCGATGCCGCCTTGGCCGGTTCTTACGGTCCATTTATTGAACCCCGCATTCCGTTTGATTTTCAAGACGGTGCAGACAGCATTTCAATTAGTGGTCACAAGTTTATTGGCTCCCCGTTCCCTTCTGGAGTAATCATTGCAAAGCGTTCATTAAGAGATCGTATTGCAAGGGGCATTTCATACATTGGTTCTTTAGACACTACCATAACCGGTTCTAGAAATGGCCATAGTCCATTATTCTTATGGTACGCCATTAAAAAAATGGGCGTAAAAGGGTTAGAAGCACGGTACCGACATAGTTTAGAGACCGCCGAATATTGCAAGGAAGAATTACAAAAAATAGGAATTAACGCCTGGACCAATAAAGGTGCCATTACCGTTGTACTGCCTAAGGTGTCCGAGACCATCAAAAAGAAATGGCAATTGGCTACAGATGATATTACACATGTAATTTGCATGCCCAATGTAACCAAGTCTCAAATTGATGAATTTATAAAAGATTTGGTGGCTGAAAATATGCAACCAAAAGCTGAGACAACTCATCAAAAGTTTCAATTACATTAAAAATTCACAAAGTTTAAACTTTCACCTTATATAAATAACACCCTGTCTCATTTTTTTTGAGCAGGGTGTTTGCAGTAATACCATAATACAACAAGCTAATCTTCAGAAATACTTCCTCATAACATTTTCGAACATAACTAATCGAAAGCGACAGTTCACTCATTTTTCATTGCATTTAAAATTACCTTGGCACAGTTTTGTATTGTAATTTTACTATGATGAAAAAACTATATTTAATCTTAACTGTATTCATGTTTTCACAATTTGGTAATGCCCAGGCAAATAACTCGTACAATCAACTTTGGCAACAGGTAGACAAACATGAGTTGGAGAACAGGACCAAATCTGCACTACAAGTTGTAGAAACGATTTTTTCAAAGGCAAAAGAAGAAAACAATTATACGCAAACCATTAAGGCATTATTGCATAAGTCTGCTTATGTAATGACACTTGAGGAAGATGCTGAACTGAACATTGTAAATGAGTTTAAATCTGAAATTGAACTAGCAGATGCCCCTACCAAACAAATACTGCATAGTCATTTGGCTAACTTATACTGGCAGTATTTTCAATACAACCGATACAAATTTTACAATAGAACAACCACCGAAAGCAAGGTTGACCCTATAGATTTTAGAACATGGGACCTAAACACCCTTTTTAAGGAAATAGACGAACATTTTTCGGCCTCGTTAATGAGTGCAGAAAAAACCCAAAGTTTACCTATTTCAGATTTCGACGAAATACTACATATTCAAGAAAAAACCAGAATATATAGACCTACACTTTTTGATGTATTGGCACATACCGCCTTAAATTTTTATACATCAAATGAAAATAGCATTAACAGGCCACTTAATACATTTGAAATAGATGACCCTAAAATTTTGTGTGAGGCATATACTTCTAGTTTTTTGAAGTTCAGCGACCTCAAAAATACATCGTTACAAGCCAAAGCTTTAGGCATTTATCAGGAACTAGTAGCGTTTCACTTTGGTAACCCCGATATTAATCCCTTGGTAATGGTAGATATTGCGCGCCTGTTGTTCATTCATAAAAATGCCGTTTTCACCAACAAGGACAATTTGTTTCTAGAGGTACTTCAAAACTCTGCAGAGAATATTAAACATAGTCCGCTTTCAGGGTTATACTCCTATGAAATAGCAAAACATTACCAAGAAATAGGGCAAACATACAATCCATCTACCAGTACTGATCACCAATGGAAACTAAAGCAAGCTGTAGATTTGTTAGATGGTGTAATTGCCAAGTTCCCAAACACCTTTGCCGAACAAAAATGCATTGCCTTAAAATCTGAAATCCAAAAACCCAACATTCAATTAACTACCGAAAAATATTTATCCAAGAATACTGTAGGTCGTATTCTAGTCAACTATAAAAATGTAGAAGAATTAGACCTTACAGCTCGGAAAATCACCCAAAAGCAATTAAACAAATTAGATGAGCTTTATGACACTGCCAACAAACAAAAATTCATCAATGCTTTACCTATAGACAAATCATGGACTGCTCCCATAAAAACGGAACATGATTTTCAAATGCACGCCATTGAAATTTCTTTACCATCATTAACGAATGGCAATTACGTAATTACTGCAACATCTAAAGATGAACTGGGTAATTTCTTTAGTTTCACAACCGTACAAGTTACCGACTTAGCTATAGTTGAAACACAGACAGGTACCCATAACCATTATCAAGTTATTGATCGCAGCAACGGAAAACCGATCTATAACGCAGTGGTTGTGCTCGCGTATAAAAAGAATTATAGAGACAATATAAACTCCAAAACCTACCATACAGATAAATACGGTAAAATTATAGTAGCAAAAGGTAAAGACAGTTGGAGCCAGATTGATCTTACTGTCAAAAAAAATAATGAAACTGCCTATTTTAAGAATTACTATTTAAATAGGTATTATAGCCAAAACAAGTCTAGCACTAGGCATTCTTGTTTTTTATTTACCGATAGAAGCATTTATAGACCAGGACAGCCTGTGTACTTCAAAGGTATTGCCATACAACAAGAAAACGGAGTTTCTCAGGTTTTACCCAACAAAGAGATTGAAGTAGAACTTCATGATGTAAACGGACAAAATTTAGAGACATTAAAGCTAACAACCAATGAATATGGTTCTGTCTCAGGAGAATTCATTTTACCAAACTCCGGTCTTACTGGCGGCTACTCCCTACACACCTATTCAGATGAATTTGATCTATCGGGCTACGCTAGTATTTCTGTAGAGGAATACAAACGCCCTAAGTTTGAAACCAATTTTAAACCTGTTACAGAAACCTATAAAGTAAATGACAGCGTAGTAGTAAAAGGTGAAGCAAAAGCGTATGCAGGCAGCGTTATTTCTGGCGCAAAAGTAGTGTATCGGGTAAAGCGAGTAGTGAACTTACCTAGATGGTATTACTGGTCAAGACCTTATTTTAATATCGCACCTCAAGAAATAACCCATGGTGAAACCATTACAGATTTAAATGGCAACTATGAAATACCATTTATTGCTGCTCCAGACAATAGTATTGACAGTTCTAATCTACCAACATTTAATTTTGAAGTTACTGCAGATGTCACTGATATTAATGGTGAAACAAGAAGTACGACTACCCATGTTGCCGTTGGATACCATTCCCTAAACGTTACTATACAAGTACCGGAATTCTTTGACAAAACAAAAAAAGATAACAAGATCAACATCGCCAGCACTAATTTAAATGGTGAATTTGCAGCTACAACGGGCGAAGTAACATTATACAAACTACAAGCACCTGATCATGTTTTAAGACCAAGACCCTGGGCTGCACCTGATTATAGCGGTTTTACCAAAAAGGAATTTAAAGAACTTTACCCACATGACGCCTTTGAAAATGAAAACGACCCCAGTCAATGGGATAAAGAAAAGGTAATCTGGTCATCCAATTTCAACACGGCAGAATCAAAAGAAATAGCTTTTGGCAAAACAAAAAATTGGAAATCAGGCAAATACAGACTAGAGCTAAGTGCAAAAGATAAATTTGGACAACTAGTAAAAGATGTTGCCATTATTACATTTTCTGGTGAGGAAAATGTATTGGCAGACAACCAATTGTTTCAGGTCAAAACCGATAAACATCAATATGATATAGGAGATACCGCAAAGGTCACTTTTCTTTCAAGTGCAAAGAATTTGAACGTAACCGTTGTTATAGAAAAGGACCAGAAAATTACAGATGTAAAAATCCTTGCGCTGAACAACGATTCCAAAACCATTTCCATACCCGTAACAAAGGATAATTTAGGCGGATTCAACGTAAATTACAGCTACGCTTTTGCCAATGACTTTACCACGAACAAGCAGACCATCTCAGTACCCTACCCAACTACAGATCTTCAAATAGAAACCATTACTTTTAGAGATAAGTTAGCCCCTGGTACAGAAGAAACATGGTCATTTAAAATCAAAGGACCAAAGGGCGAAAAGGTAAGTGCTGAACTTTTAGCCAACATGTTCGATGTTTCTTTAAATCAATTCAGACCACATTATTGGAATTTTAATCCGTTAAGCAAACCAAACTATTATTCAGAAAGCAGAACCAATGCACAACATAGTTTTGCCACAAGTAGTTTCTATACCCAATTAAATTATGAAGGTGTAAGCTATCCTAACTTGTCATATGATTCCTTTGACTGGTTTGGGCTAAATTTTGTCACTGGCGGCATGTTCTATGAAACACGGTCTACCGCATTGGCATACTCAAAATCTCCAATGAGAAAGGCTCAAATGGCTAGTGACGCAGGTTTAGATGAAATGGTGGTTACGGGCTCAGCTGTAGCATCGGAATTATCTGGAGAAGTTGCCGGCGTAGAAACAGAGATATTGGAACCAACAAAAGAAACGGATTTAGATGCAATATCCGTTAGAAAAAACCTTCAAGAAACGGCATTTTTCTTCCCAAAATTATTAACGGATAAAGATGGTAATATTTCGTTCACGTTTACCACTCCCGAAGCGCTAACACGTTGGAATATTCAATTATTGGCACACACTAAAGCTTTAGAGAGCAGCATTATCAATTTAACCACCGTTACTCAAAAGGAACTAATGGTAACACCAAATGCACCACGCTTTTTACGTGAAGGGGATACCATTACCATAAGCAGTAAAATATCTAACTTAACCAATAAGAACCTTAAAGGAATAGTACAATTAGATTTAACCGATGCGTTGACAGGTACAGATATCACAGCGCAGTTGTTAACCAACGCTCAGCAACAAAATTCATTTTCTATAGATTCTCTTGGTAACACTCAAGTATCATGGAACCTAAAAATTCCTGAAGGGCTACAAACGGTTCAATATAGAATCATTGCAAAAGCAGGTGATTATTCAGATGGTGAACAAAACATGTTACCGGTACTATCCAACAGAACCCTAGTTACCGAAACTTTACCTATGTGGGTTCGTAGCAACCAAACGAAAACCTTTACCTTTGACAAATTGAAAAACACGTCTTCAGCAACTTTAGAACATCATAAGTTAACTTTAGAAATGACGTCAAATCCTGCTTGGTACGCAGTACAAGCGCTACCGTATTTAATGGAGTATCCGTATGATTGCAACGAGCAGACCTTCTCTAGATATTATGCAAATACATTGGCAAGCCACATTGCCAACAGCAACCCTAGAATTCGTGAAGTATTCGATCAATGGGCAAATTCAGATGCATTATTGAGCAACCTAGAGAAAAATCAAGAATTGAAATCGCTTTTAATTCAAGAAACCCCATGGCTCAGAGATGCACAATCTGAAACCGAACAAAAGAAAAGAATAGGGTTGTTGTTCAATTTGAACAAAATGAAAAATGAGCAACAATCAGCATTGAACAAACTTGTACAGAATCAGAATTCTAACGGAGCTTGGTCATGGTTTCAAGGCGGTCCGGACAACAGGTATATTACTCTGCATATCATCACAGGCATGGGGCATTTGAACAAATTGACAGACTCAGAAGCCAACGACACCAATGATTTATCAATTTTATTCAATTCCAAATCAGAAATGATTGAAAAAGCTATTGAATATCTTGATGACGAATTCGTAGCTGAATACGAACAAATGAAGAAATATACCTCCAATATTGATGACGACCATTTAAGTACCCACCAAGTACATTATTTATATATGCGTAGTTTTTTCCCTGAAATAGAAACTTCTAAAAAGGTGCAGGAAATTACAGCTTACTATACAAAACAAGCACAGCAATATTGGACTTCTAGAGGGTTATACGCTCAAGGCATGTTAGCATTGACCTTACATCGTATGAACGATACCTATACAGCTAATAAAATAATACGTGCTTTAGAGGAAAACAGTATAACCAATGATGAGTTGGGTATGTATTGGAAAAGTAACACCAGTTCATGGTTTTGGTACCAAGCACCTATTGAGACCCAATCATTACTCATAGAAGCATTTTCAGAAATTAAACCAACAGATGTTGAAACCATTGACAATCTAAAAATTTGGCTATTAAAAAATAAGCAAACCAATCAATGGAGTACCACCAAAGCTACTACCGAAGCTGTTTATGCTTTATTATTACAAGGCAGCGATTGGTTATCCGTCACCGATGCCGTAGATGTAATTATTGGCGGAGAAAAACTAAAGCCTACCACTTTGGAAGATGTCAAAGTAGAAGCTGGCACAGGGTATTTTAAAACCGCTTGGAACGGTAATGAAGTTGCACCAAAAATGGGCGAAGTCCAAATAACTAAAAAAGGAAATGGTATTGCTTGGGGCTCATTGTACTGGCAGTACTTTGAAGATTTAGATCAAATAACAAGCGCAAAAACGCCGTTGCATTTGAAGAAAAAAATCTTTTTGAAAAAGAATACCAATTCTGGAGAAGTACTCTCTGAAATTACCGATAAAACCTCATTACAGGTGGGCGATTTGGTACGTATACGTATTGAACTAAAATCTGACCGAGACATGGAATTTATTCACATGAAAGATATGAGGGCAGCAGGTTTTGAACCGGTGAACGTAATATCTAGATACAAGTGGCAAGATGGGTTGGGTTATTATGAAAGCACCAAAGATGCCAGCACCAACTTCTTTTTTGACTATTTACCTAAAGGGGTTTATGTATTTGAGTATGATATAAGGGTCAACAATGCAGGTAACTTCAGTAATGGCATAACCACCATAGAGAGTATGTATGCACCAGAGTTTAGCAGTCATAGTGAAGGTGTTCGGGTTTCTGTTGAAGATTAACCTCATTACGATCGTAGTGAAGTAATCTGCTTGCCGGCTGACTAAAACTTATTCGTGACCATTAACAGACAGATTGCTTCGTCGCGAAAAACTCCTCGCAATGATGTATCGAAACAAAAAAGGGCGCTATTATGTAGCGCCCTTTTATCTTATAAATTATTGAAAAATTACCAAATACTTACTCTTTTCTCTGGAGCTAGGTACATGTCATCACCCTCTTTGATATCAAAAGCATCGTAAAATGCCTGAATGTTCAACAATGGTTGAGTAGCTCTAACCAGACCAGGAGAGTGTGGATCCGTTTTGATCTGCGTTCTTAACGCTTCATCTCTACTCTTAGTTCTCCAAACCGTAGCCCATGACATAAAGAAACGCTGCTCTGCCGTAAAACCATCAATATCTTCAGGACGCCCATTTTCAGCGTAGTATTTCTGTAAACCATCATAAGCACCTAACAAACCACCTAAATCTCCAATGTTCTCACCTAAGGTAAACTTACCGTTTACATATACATCTGGTAAAACCATAACACTGTCATACTGCACCGCCAAAGCATCGGCTCTTTCTGTAAAAGCTGCCAAATCAGCTTCTGTCCACCAATTCTTAAGATTTCCATCGGCATCAAAACGAGAGCCGCTATCATCAAATGCATGAGAAATCTCATGTCCTATAACAGCACCAATACCACCATAGTTTACGGCTTCATCTGCAGTATAGTTATAGAAAGGAGGCTGTAAAATTGCTGCAGGAAAAACAATCTCGTTATTCAGCGGATTAAAATATGCATTTACCGTCTGTGGAGACATTCCCCATTCCGTTTTATCCACTGGCTCACCAATTTCTGAGTAGTTCTTTAATTCTCCCCATTTATTAACAGCGGTCATATTCTCAAAATAAGACTTATCGGCAGAAACTTCCATTGTAGAATAATCTTCCCATTTATCTGGGTAAGCAATCTTAACGGTGAATTTATCCAACTTTTCTATAGCCTTTGTTTTTGTAGAATCGCTCATCCAATCCAAAACAGCAATACGCTCTTTGAAAGCATCGATCACGTTGGCTATCATTAACTCTGCCTTCGCTTTTGCTTCTGGCGGAAATTTAGCATCCACGTACAACTGACCCAAAGCTTCACCAACAGTACCATTTACGGTTGCCAATGCACGCTCATCTGCTGGGCGTTGTTCCTTAGCCCCTCTTAGGTATTTGCTATAAAATTCCCAATTGGCGGTTTCAATTTCGGTCGTCAATTTACCGGCTGCGCTGTTGAACGTATCCCATCTAATCAATGTCTTAATATCTTCAATAGGTGTTGTTTTCAAAAACTTGTCCAAAGCTTCGGTATACCTCAACTGGGTTACCAAAAGGGTATCGAATTTTTTGGTGATTCCTAAATCGGAAATCATCTTTTTCATATCAATTGTCGACATCATCTCGTCAACTTCAGCAACAGTTCTTAGATTATTGTAGTTTCTAGCATCTCTACGCTCTACTTTATTTAAGCGAGGTTCTGCCAATTGTGTCTCCAATGCTAAGATCTTATCCGCTGCTTTATTAGCATCTGCTTCAGAGTCACCCAATTTCTGCAACATTTTAGAAACGTGTTTTTTGTACTCTTCACGAATTTCAATAGATTTTTCATCTTCCTCCAAATAGAAATCACGATCCGGCAACCCTAATCCATTAGCTCCTAAATAAACGGCATTCATGCTACTATTATTTAAATCTGCACCAGCGCCAATATTAAGGAAAGGAGAAGACACCGCGGCATTGGTAGCCAAAACGGTCTGTAGATCTTTTAGATTTTTTATCGATTCAATTTCCTTAAAAGCAGGTTCCAAAGGAGAAATACCTGCCTTGTTTCTGGCTGCGGTATCCAACTTTGTATCAAAAATGGCCAAAGCCTTAGCTTGATCGGTATCTGCAGCGTAGTTACCACTCTCTTTAGCTATAGCCAATATTTTCAACACATCGTCATCTGTAGATTTACGAAGTACACTGAAGCCTCCCCAACTTGTTCTATCATCAGGAATTTCAGTAAACTTCATCCAATTTCCGTTGACGTAATTATAGAAATCTGATTTAGGGTTTTGGGTAGTATCCATATTGGCAAGAACAATACCAGGAATTTTTTCTGCCTCTGCAGTTGGTTTAGCCTCTTCTTTACAAGAAGCCAATGCTACCAGACCGGCAGCAAATAAATAAACTTTTTTCATTTTGTGAGTTAGTTTTTAAACGTGTCGATGTATAAGACGTACGTTTTGAGTTTTGTTACAAAAATAACACGATTTTATTTTTACATAGAAATAATAACTACCAATTCACAACATTAACATTTGACTTCTAGCAATTTATCTTGAAGAAAAAAGCATTAAAAATTACGAGCAAATCTTCTTAACTAACTGAAAACACCACTTTACTCATTAGGTGTTTTATAAGAACACCCTTAAACATACTTTAGAAGTATAATTAAAACAACCGCATTATGAAAAGCACATTAACAATTACCGTAAAAGAACCCTGCAAAGAAAAATTTAGTAATTTTAGTACAACTGAAAAAGGAGGCTTTTGCCAAAGCTGTGAAAAAGAAGTTATAGACTTCACCAAGTTTTCAGATAAAGAACTTGTACGTTACCTAAGTACTGGAAAAAAGAAAACTTGTGGAATGTTCAAAGCCTCTCAACTGAAAACCTATGAAACCAATTCTTTACACGTTATGAACAGTTCAATGATACATAAAGGCATAGCTATGATGGGTTTTTCATTATTAGCTCTTTGCGCAACAGAAGTTAAAGGTCAAGAATCTGCGAGTATTCAGTCCCCAACAGAAGTGGTTTCCACAGATATAATGGGCGATATTTCATACGTTGAGACAATACAAGAAAAACATACAGTGACCGGTACCATAGTAGATGAAGCCAATGAGCCGTTACCGGGTGTAAATGTTGTTCTAAAGGGTACAGCAATTGGTACACAAACAGATTTTGATGGTAATTTTGAATTTCCGCAACAGCTGGTGGAGAATGATGTATTGGTCTTTAGTTTTATTGGTTACGAAACCAAAACTTACAAAGTAAAGGCTAATGAAAACGCTAATATTAATCTGAACATATCTTTTGACACTTATGATGTTGAACTAATGGGCGAAGTGGTTATAGGCGGTGCATATTCCAGCAAAAGAAATATTTTTCAGAAAATTGGAGATATCTTCAGAAAATGAGAATTAGCCAATTGCTATTCATGTTGCTATGCACTATAACGAGCATTGCCCAACGATCGGATTTTCAGGAAATCGATTTTACTAAAGCCGATAGTATTGCGTTGAAATACAAAGGTGCAAGCCTAAAAAACATTCCTGTACTTACCCACAATCTAACCTCTTCTTTACAAACCGATGTAGAAAAGATCAGGGCAATCTATACGTGGATAGGAACCAATATTGAAAATGATTATTCGTCATACCTAAAAATAAGCCACAAAAGAAAAAGGCTTGCTAAAGACAGGCAAGCCTTTCTAAATTGGAACACTGGTATTACACCAAAAATATTCAAAGCCTTATTGGAACATAAAAAAACTGCCTGTACAGGTTACGCTTATTTGGTTAAGGAAATGACGAACCTGGCAGGATTTGAATGTGATATTATTGATGGCTACGGACGAACCCCTACCTTACTTTTAGAAGAAGATAGCGCCCCTAATCATTCATGGAATAGGATAAAAGTGAATAATAAATGGTATTGGTGCGATGCAACTTGGTCAGCAGGGGAAACTATTATTCTTAACGGTGAACCTATGTTTAACCCAGATTACTTTGATGGATATTTTTTTGCGGAACCAGAATTATTCTCTAAAAACCATTTCCCTATAAATACAGCTAAGAAAGACACTATAAATACTGAAACGTTCAAATCATTTATAAAAGCACCAGTTGTGTATAAAGAAACTTTTATAGAGCCCATAATTTCAATTGCACCAAAGAACATGCATAACCAAATTACCAAGGGAACCAGTGTATCGTTCAAATTGAAAGTCCCCGATGATTTCAATGAAAATATACATCTTCTGTTAAATAAAGGAGGTGGTCAAAAAGTTATAGAACCCACCATTACCAAAGAGGAACGCGAAATCATTTTACAACATACGTTTGATAAAAAAGGAAGCTATGATGTACATATATCTACCAAAGACTATCTTGTAGCAACCTATGTAATCAAAGTAAAATAAAGCACCTTAGGGCAAGCCCATGAGGCAATCAAAGAAAACAAGCTTTTAAATTTGAGCCAAGCCTAGGGGTATTATACCCTTTGGCGACGCCAATAAAATTACTCCGGTGGATACTTACTAAATATCTTATCTACTACCGCTTGTAATTTTTCTGATTTTTCTTGAGGCGAATCCCCCTCACGAAACGGACTTTCACTTATTGCCTGCCAAATAAGAATATCCTTGTTCGCATCAACAAAATCAATTTGCAGTTCGCGGGTAAGTTTAGGTCCACCTACGGGTATGCCAATGGAAACACCACCACCTACTCTACCGCCTCCGCCACCAAGGCCTACACCAACGTTGTTCCCAGATTGAGATCTAAAAACACTACTTTTAATATTGATAAAAACATCTGGCTCTTCCGCAAACATGTAACCTTTTTCACCGAGAGTGGCATCTAGGGCATCCATGAGTCTTTTTTCGTCCAATTCGCTTAAGCCGGTTTCCATATCACCAAAGTAGTTATAAGTAGAATAGGAAGAAAAATCGGTTTGGCTATCATAATCATAATTAACCCTTGCCACACCGCAAGAAGTCAAAACAACCAATAAAGCACCAATTAAAATTGTTCTCATAACAAGGTATTTTCTTAAAATTAAAGAAATTAAAAGATTATTATGTGATTTCACACATGTATTCGATTAAATGTGCTTTCTAAAAATATAACCGTTCTAGTACTCTATTCCAAAACCGCTATTCGTCTTCCTTTTTATCTACAGATTTAGTTAAGGCTGAAGAAATAATTCCCGTTGGAATAGCTACGATACCTAGACCGATCATAAGAATAAAAAATGTAAATACCTTACCTCCAACTGTAACAGGGTAAACATCTCCATATCCCACGGTTGTAAGAGTTATAATTGCCCACCAAAGACTGTCAAAAATTGAGGAAAAATTTTCTGGTTGCACTTCATTTTCAAAATAGTAAATACCAACAGCAGAAAAATAAATCAAAATCAACGTAACTATTAGGAAAAGCAATATTTCTTCTTTTGCCAATGCTATAGCTTTTGTAAAGTGTTTGATAGCTCTATTGTATCGCATCAACTTTAAAATACGGAATAATCTTAAAAACCTAAGTGCTCTTAACGATCTTAAATCAATACCCAACGCTAAATAAAACGGGAGTATGGCCAAAAAATCAATAACGCCATAAAAACTGAATACAAAGTTTAATTTATGATCGGCCACATAAATTCTCAGTAAATATTCTATTGAAAAGATTATTACACAAAAAACTTCTATTGCTCTTAACACTTTCCGGGTAGTTACATCTAAATCCGGAATGGTTTCATAAGAAAAAGAGATAATGGAAATAAAAATCAAAGCCTGAATAAAATAGGCAAACACCCTACTTTTTCTATTATCATTAATTTCAACAATATTTTTTAGATACTGTTTCATCAATAATTATTCTGCGTTAAGCATAGCCCAAAGTTTATCTTTTAATTCCACTATACCCATTTGGGCAACTGAAGATATGAACATAAAAGGTGTATCGCCAAACTCGGTATTGAGCTCTGCCTTCATTTCGCTCATTAATTCATCGTCCAACATATCACTTTTAGAAATACAGATAAGTCGCTCCTTATCTAACAATTCTGGATTATAGCGGCGCAATTCATCCAACAAAATTTCATATTCCTTACTGATATCTTTACTGTCTGCAGGAATTAAAAACAATAAATTAGCATTACGTTCTATATGTCTTAAAAAATAATGGCCCAAACCTTTACCTTCTGCGGCACCTTCAATAATACCAGGAATATCTGCCATTACAAAACTTTTAAAATCACGGTACTCCACTATACCCAAGTTTGGTTTTAAGGTTGTAAACTCATAGTCTGCAATTTTTGGTTTTGCAGAGGTAATTACAGATAATAAAGTTGATTTCCCCGCATTTGGAAAACCTACCAAACCAACATCTGCCAATACCTTAAGCTCAAGTAAAAATTCGCCTTCTAAACCATCTACACCTGGCTGTGCATATCTTGGTGTTTGGTTGGTGGCCGTTCTAAAGTGCCAGTTACCTCTACCGCCCATACCACCTTCCAAAAGTATTTTTTCTTCGCCATGTTCCGTAATCTCAAAAAGGATTTCTTTGGTTTCAAAATCCTTTATTACAGTACCTAACGGCACATCTAAATAAACATCTTCCCCATCTGCACCGGTACTTCTGCTCTTACTACCATGTGCCCCATGACCTGCCTTAAAATGCTTTTTGTATTTAAAATTCACCAATGTCCAAAGGTTTTCATTACCGCGAACAATAATGTGACCTCCACGACCACCATCACCACCATCTGGACCACCTTTGGTAATAAATTTTTCACGGTGCAAATGCACAGATCCCTTGCCTCCTTTACCAGAAGCCAAACTTACCTTAACATAGTCTACAAAATTACCTTCGGTCATTAGTATCTTTTCAGTTCAAAATCCTTGCCGATTACATTAAGACAAGATTCTTATTATTTTATATCCTCTATCACTTTGGTTAAACGTTCGGTAATTTCTGCAATTGAACCTATTCCGTTTACACTATGAAATTTACCCTGCGCTTCATAAAACTCTTTTACAGGCGTGGTTTTTTCGTTGTATTCATCAAAACGATTTCTAATCTTGGTAACATCTTGATCATCACTACGACCGCTTACTTTACCCCTTTCCAAAAGGCGCTCTATTAAAATTTCATCATTTGCCTCTAAAGCAATAGTAGCGTTAATGCCCATATCTTTAGACTCTAAGAAATTATCAAGTGCTTCGGCCTGTGCAGCAGTTCTTGGGAAACCGTCAAAAATAAAACCATCGGCATCTGGGTTTTTCTCCACTTCGTCCTGTAGCATTTTAATAGTAACCTCATCTGGCACCAACTCACCTTTATCAATATATGATTTGGCCAAAGTACCTAACTCCGTTCCATTTTTGATATTGAATCTAAATACATCTCCAGTAGAGATGTGCTTTAAATTGTATTTTTCCTTTAAGAATTGTGCTTGTGTGCCCTTGCCGGCTCCTGGCTTACCAAAGAGTACAAGATTGATCATATGTTTTTGGTTTAATTGGTATACTTCTTTTAAGTTTCTTCCTTGCTCGTTGTAATCTAGCCCATATCCTACAATAAAACTATCTGGTATGGCCAGTCCGAAATAATCTATGGCGTACTCCCCTTTGTAAACATCTGGTTTATAAAAAAGACTGGCGATTTTAAACTCTTTTACCTTCGTCTTCGAGAACAAATGCACAAGTTGCTGCAAGGTACGCCCGGTATCAATAATATCCTCTAAAATGATAACACTTCGTCCTTCAATATTATCGGGCACATCTAATAAAGTTTCCACTATACCCGTTGAAGTTAAGCCTTGGTAGGAGCTCAATCTTACAAAAGATACTTCACATGGATGCTCATAAGCCTTTAAAAGGTCAGAAACGAACATAAAAGACCCGTTTAGAACACCAACAAAAATAGGCACCTCATCTTTATAGTCTGCCGCTATTTGATCTGCCACAGATTTAACGGCCTGCAAAATTTCAGACTCGCTTAGAAAAGGTTTGAAAAACTTATCGTGAATTTGTATCAATTTTCATAGATTATCAAGGTTTGCAAAGATAAGGTATTGCCTTGTGTTTTTAATTAGAAAGGAATTGGTTTCTAAGATTTAACCGTATTTTTGTAACACTTAAGGCATTTTATTACTTGCCAAAAGCACAATTATATGAATTATTTTTCTTCAGATTTCAAATTAGGCATTTTAGGAGGTGGTCAACTTGGTAAAATGATGCTTTACGAAACCCGAAAATGGGATGTGTTCACAAAAGTTTTAGATGCATCGGCAGATGCCCCAAGCAGAATGTCATGCAATGAATTTGTACAGGGCAGTCTTTTAGATTTTGATACGGTCTATAATTTTGGAAAAGATGTAGACATACTAACGATAGAAATTGAAAATGTAAATTTAGATGCCTTAGAAAAATTAGAAGATGAAGGTGTAAAGGTATACCCACAGCCTAAGGCTTTGCGTATTATTCAAAATAAAGCAAAACAAAAATTGTTTTATGTGGATAACAATATACCTACCGCAGATTTTCAGCGGTTTGCCTATTTGAGCGAAATTGAGGATAGTGTTGGGAACGGAGGATTAAAATTTCCTTTTGTTTGGAAAGTAGCTCAATTTGGATATGACGGACAAGGTGTTAAAGTAGTTAGAAGTTTAGCCGATATAGAAGGCTTACCTACCGGCGAATGTATTGCAGAAACCATGGTGCCGTTTAAAAACGAATTAGCCGTAATTGTTTCTAGAAATGCGGAAGGAGAAATAAAAACCTACCCTGTGGTAGAAATGGAGTTTCACCCAGAAGCCAACCAAGTGGAATATGTAATTTGCCCTGCACGTATTGATGATAAAGTTGCAGATAAGGCAAGGGCTTTAGCACTTAAAGTAGCCGACAAAATAGGCTTGACAGGATTACTTGCCGTTGAAATGTTCCAAACCGAAGATGATGAAATTTTGGTGAACGAAGTAGCCCCAAGACCTCACAATAGTGGACATTACAGTATTGAAGCAAGTTATACCAATCAATTTGAGCAGCACATAAGAAGCATTCTTGGTCTTCCATTAGGGAATACAGATAGTAAAGTAGCCGGGGTTATGGTAAACTTAGTAGGTGCCGAGGGCCACACGGGTAATGTCGTCTACAAAAATATAAA
The DNA here is from genome assembly GCF_001447995.1 of Maribacter dokdonensis DSW-8. Classification (NCBI taxonomy): domain Bacteria; kingdom Pseudomonadati; phylum Bacteroidota; class Flavobacteriia; order Flavobacteriales; family Flavobacteriaceae; genus Maribacter; species Maribacter dokdonensis. Next base: position 1,771,631 of record NZ_LDPE01000001.1, read on the forward strand.
CGAAATTTTAGCTATGGAAGGTGTTATCCCGCATATTTACGGAAAAGCACAAACAAGACCATTTCGTAAAATGGGTCATGTAACCATAGTAAATAGTGATCTCAATAAGGCAAGAGCTATTGCCGAAAAAGTAAAGGAAACAATTCAAGTGATTTCAAAATAGATAACATGAGTAAAGTAGCCGTAGTAATGGGCAGCACAAGTGATATGCCCGTAATGCAAGATGCCATAGATATTTTAAAAGGTTTTGATATAGAGGTAGACGTAGACATTGTATCTGCCCACAGAACACCCGAAAAATTGTTCGATTTTAGTAAAAACGCACATACCAATGGCTATTCGGTAATTATTGCAGGTGCCGGTGGTGCTGCACATTTACCCGGGATGGTAGCATCAATGTCCCCGTTACCCGTTATAGGCGTACCTGTTAAAAGCAGCAATTCTATTGATGGTTGGGACTCTGTACTTTCTATACTTCAAATGCCAAGCGGTGTACCAGTTGCTACCGTAGCATTGAACGGAGCAAAGAATGCAGGAATTTTAGCTGCCCAGATCATTGGCAGCTCAGACAAATGTGTATTGGATAAAATAATTCTTTACAAGGAAGGTTTAAAGCAGAAAGTAATAGATGGCGCTAAAGCTGTAAATGGCAATACTTAAAATATTAGGAATGCACTAGCATCGTTATTAATTAGCCAACATTTCACAAAACAAAACATATGAACAAACCAACCATTGTTTGTATTTCTATAGCTATTTTATTAACGCTCATTCTTTTTATTTATAAACGTAGATTTCACACTAAATACTTAAAACTGTTATTTCGCTTTTTTAGTACATTTCTACTCTTATACTTACTTATTCAATTTTTAGTTTTTATTCGTTGGGAATATTTTGTTCCATCAAACACAAGTAATGATACTGCTAGAAATTTTGCTTTTCTTACAGGAGCTGTTTTTTCATTTACGATATCATTCGTAATTTTATTAATCGATTTTCTCATCAAACTTCTGAGAAACAAAAAAACTTAACATACGGCAATGAATCCATTATTATCCCAATTTGACACCGCTCCATTTTCAAAAATAAAAAACGAGCATTTTAAGCCCGCATTTTTACAATCTATAGAAGAAGCAAGAGCGGAAATAGATGCCATTACAGAAAATACAGATGCACCAACATTTGAAAACACCATTGAAGCCCTAGAATTTTCGGGTCAGCAATTAGATCGCATTTCAAGTGTATTTTTCAATTTGAATTCCGCAGAAACTAATGAAGAGATTCAAAAAATAGCTCAAGAAATTTCTCCGCTTTTATCTGAGTTTGGCAATGACATTACTTTGAACGAAGCACTTTTTAAAAGAGTTAAAGCCGTGTACGATCAAAAGGATAATCTGGAACTTACTGTTGAGCAAAACACACTTTTAGATAAGAAATATAAAAGTTTCAGTAGAAACGGCGCCAACTTATCTGAAGATAAAAAGAAACGTTTACGTGAAATAGATGCCAAACTAGCGAAATTGAAATTGACATTTGGCGAAAATGTACTTGCCGAAACCAATAAGTATCAGTTACACCTGACAGATGAGTCTGATTTAGATGGTTTACCGGAAGGGGCAAAAGAAGCTGCTGCACAATTGGCAACTTCAAAAGGCAAAGAAGATGGTTGGTTGATCACCTTAGATTACCCTAGCTATATTCCGTTTATGAAGTACGCCAAAAACCGCGCATTACGAAAAGAACTTTCATTGGCTTTTGGTAGTAAAGGTTTTCATAAAGATGAATTGGATAATCAAGAAAACGTGCTGGAAATAGCCAAACTACGCTTTGAAAGAGCCAATCTCTTAGGCTATAAGACCCATGCCGATTTTGTACTGGAAGAACGTATGGCAGAGACGCCAGAAAAAGTACATTCTTTTTTAAATGAATTGTTAGTAAAAGCGAATCCAGCCGCAGAACGGGAGTTTAAACAATTAGAGGATTTCGCCAAAAAATTAGACGGAATTGACCGACTTGAAAAATGGGACAGTAGTTATTATTCCGAAAAATTGAAACAAGAGCTTTTTAATTTAGACGACGAGAAACTAAAGCCATATTTTAAATTGGAGAATGTCATCAATGGCGTTTTCAAAGTAGCTGAAAACCTATTTGACCTTCAGTTTGAAGAAGTAAACGACATTGAGAAGTATCATGACGAGGTTAAAACCTTTAAAGTTTATGATGCCAACAAGAACTTCATTTCATTATTCTATGCCGACTTCCACCCCAGAGCAGGAAAACGTGGTGGTGCTTGGATGACTTCATTTAAAAGCCAATGGAAGCGTAACGGAGAAAATGTGCGTCCGCATATATCCAACGTGTGCAATTTTACACCCTCAACAAAAAGCAAGCCTTCGTTACTGACTTTTAACGAGGTTACTACCTTATTCCATGAATTTGGACATGGCTTACACGGCATGTTGGCGAACACTACCTACCCTAGCCTATCAGGAACATCTGTATTTTGGGATTTCGTAGAATTACCTAGTCAGGTTTTAGAAAACTGGTGCTATGAAAAAGAAGCTTTAGAACTATTTGCCAAGCATTACGAAACTGGTGAGACTATACCGATGGAACTGGTTGAAAAAATAAAAGAATCCGCAACTTTCCAAGAAGGTATGCAGACGCTACGTCAGTTGAGTTTTGGGTTATTGGATATGTCTTGGCACGGAATAAACCCAACAAGCATTACCAATGTAAAGGCTCATGAAGATGAAGCATTTAAAGATACCAGTCTATACCCAGACACCCCTGAGACTTGCATGAGCACAGCTTTCTCCCACATTTTTCAAGGCGGATATTCATCTGGCTACTATAGTTACAAATGGGCAGAAGTGTTAGATGCAGATGCATTTGCCTATTTTAAGGAAGAGGGAATTTTCAATAAAGAGGTTGCCACCAAGTTTAAAGACCATGTGCTTTCACAAGGAGGCACAGAAAATCCAATGGTGCTTTACAAAAGATTTAGAGGTGCTGAACCTAAAGTTGAGGCATTATTAGAACGTGCCGGCCTACTTACCAATTAACATACTGAAACACTTTATAACAGCTATTAAAATATATAATCAACATATATTTTAATAGCTGTTCTTTTACCAACATGTGCATGTAGTAGGCTTGAAAACATGTACTGTAAAATATATGTGCATTAAGGCCTACAGCCTTCTAAAAAGACCTAATAATTATAAAAACATACTCTTTTTCAAATATTTAAGCATTATATTGTAAGTATCAATACCAGATTTTACAACTACCGTTTATACCATAAGTCTTAGTCGGCCATTATTAAACACTTTTTGAAATGGAGAAAGAGAACACTCTTTTAGAAAAGAACCAACTATTTTCAGCAACCAAAAAAGTTGCTCAAATTGGTATATTTCAGCTAGACTTAACATCCAATTCCGTTTATTGGAACGATGATTTAAAAGAAATTCACCAAGTCCCTCTTAGCTTTTCTCCATCATTAGAGGAATCATATGGAAATTGTACCAACGTATTTCAAAAAGAACTCTTTTTCAATTTGCATAAAGAAGCTATTAATGAAGGCATACCATTTGAAATATCTTATGAAATTCTAACAAAACAAGGCCAAAAGCGCAATTTGCGCACTACTGTTCAACCTATTTTCAAAGCTGGGCGTTGCACTAATCTTCACGGAACAACGGTAGAGGTTTCTCAATTTGAAAATTCAAATATTGAAACGGTTCAATATACAGAGCAATTAAATACCGCGGAAATTCTAGCAAATTCAGGATCGTGGAAATGGAACATTATCACAGATGAATTAATTTGGTCCGATAATTTCTATACTATTTTTGACCACAAAAGAGATACTCCAATATCATATGATGTCTACTTGAATTATGTTCACAAAGAAGACAGAAAAAAAATTTCCGCCAAGTTTAAACGTGCATTAAAGAATAAAATATTTCCAGAATCTATATACCGTATTCAATTAGCAGATGGCACCATAAAGACCCTTAACTCTTCAGGGAAGGTCATAATTAATGAAAAAGGCGATGTTGTTTCCTTAATGGGCACCTGTCAAGATATTACAGAACAGGTAGCTAAAGAACAAGAATTATCTGAAAAAAAACAACAATTAGAGCTTTCTGAAAGCATTAATAAAGCAGGTTCATGGCAATTTACAATAGCAAATGGAGAATTTAAATGGTCAGACAATCTGTATACTATTTTCAACCTGGGTATAGGTGAAAAAATGAATTTTGAAAAATTAAAAAAATTCATCCATCCAGAAGACATAGGACTTATTAAAGAAAAACTTGAAGAAACAATCAAGGAAAAGAAATCTCACACTTTTACACATCGTATTATTTTAAAAAATAATACAATTAAAACAGTTAGGGTAGTCTCAGATGCCTTAACTAATGATAAAGGCGAGGTTGTAGAGTTAATAGGAACCACACAAGATATAACCAAGAGATTGGATGTTGAAAAAGAATTAAAGGAAAAAAATCAGCTGTTAGATTTTGCCGAGAATTTGACAACCATGGGTTATTGGAAATACAAACCGGAAACAGATGATGTGTTTTGGTCAGACAACTTATACACCATATTTGATATTCCAAAAGAGAAAAAGATAACTTTTGATACTTATTTTGATAAAATTCATCCAGCGGACAAAGACATTATAAAAACAAAAATAGACCAATCTATTAGCGAACATAAGTTCCACGATTATACCCATAGAATTATTACGGACAATAACATCATTAAGACCGTTCAAATCTTAGGTAAAGCCACTTATAATGCACAAGATGGTTTACAAGAGCTTTTAGGCGCCTGCTTAGACATTACAGAAAACCAAACCAAAGAATTGGAACTTGCTCAAAAAAACCATCAGCTGAACAGTGCCGAAAAAATGGCCAAAATTGGTTATTGGCATTGGAATACCGCCTCTAATGAAGTGTATTGGTCAGATAATTTACACGCTATATATGGTCACGACAAAAACAAACCTCTAAATTTTGAAACCTATATAAGTTATATACATAAAGATGACCGGGCAGCTATATCCACAAAACTTTCTAATGCCATAATTGCCGGTGATTTTCCAAATTCCACTTATAGAATTCAATTAAATGATGGTTCAATAAAAACTATAAAATCCATTGGTAAAATAGTTAGAAACCAAAATGGGGAAGTTCTTGAGATGTCAGGAACATGCCAAGATATAACTAGCCTAATAAGAACCGAAAAAGAATTAAAGGAAAAAAACCGTTTACTTTCTGTATCTGAAGAAATGGCAATGATGGGATCCTGGAAATGGAATCCAGGCACTGGGGTTTCAACTTGGTCAGATAATCTTTACCATATTTATGGTATAGATTTACACACTCCAATTACAATTGAATTATTTTTATCTAGAGTACACCCTAATGATGTGAATAAAGTTAATAATCACATTGCTAATATTCTAAACACCCACAAAAGCGAGGAGACACTTACGTTTAGAATTACAAAGGGCACTAACTCAATTCGATTTTTAGAATTAATCGCTGAAGTCATAGAAGATGAATACGGAAATATTTTAGAATTAATTGGATCTACACAAGATGTAACCGACAAAATTAAAGCCCGTAAAGAGATTAAAGAAAAGAATCAACTTCTATCCTATGCTGAAGAAATTTCCAACATGGGATCTTGGCATTGGGATTTAGATCGGGATATTTTAAAATGGTCAGACAATCTGTATAAAATTTATCGTTTAGAATTAGACGCTACCATTAACATGGAAAAGTTTTACTCGCAGATACACCCAGACGATATAGCCCAGGTTAAAGCGTTAATTACAGAATCCATCAATGGTAACGAGAAAATTAAATTATTATCATTTCGTATCATTTTAGATGATGGTACAATACGCTCCATTGAATCACGAGCCGAAACTAAAAAAAATCATTTAGGAAAGGTCGTTGAAATGGTAGGCACTGCCCAAGACATCACCGAAAAGCTAAAAATTGAAAAAGACATATTGGAAAAAAACCATATGTTAAATTTTGCAGAAGAGCTGGCTATGATCGGGTATTGGCAATTAAACGTCGCCAATGACTCTTTTATATGGTCCAATAATATGTATAGAATTTTTGGTTTTGAAATTGGTATTACCATGAATTTTGATTTGCTCTTATCCCATACTCATCCAGCAGATCGAGAGTTAGTAATGCACAAAAAACAAAACGCCATTGCTACTAAAAAATTTGAAAAATTTACACAACGTATTTTACATGAGGACGGTGAAATAAGGTTCAGCGAAATTGTCGGCAAAGTCATTACCGACAAGGAAGGCAACGCCACAAAAATTATTGGATCAAGTAGAGATATTACCGAAGAAATTTTAGCCCAGCAAAAGATTCTGGAAACCAATAAAAATCTGGAAGAATCTACTGTAAAACTTACTGCCCAAAACAAACAGTTAGCAGAATTCAACCAAATAACATCACACAACCTGCGTGCTCCGGTAAGCAATCTAAATGCTTTACTGAAGCTTTATAACAAAACGCAAAGTGAAGGTAAAAAAATCGAAATATTTGAAAAATTTGAAATTGTAATAGAACGCCTTACCGAAACGTTGAACGCTCTAGTAGAAACCATTACCATAAAAAAGAATGGTGTTGAAATCATACCTAAATTAGATTTTGAGCAAGTTTTGCTCAAAACAAAACAAACACTGGCAGCAACTTTATTAGAAACTAAGGCTAAAATAACTTATGATTTCTCTAAAGCTAAAAACGTAGATTACAACCCTATTTATTTAGAAAGTATATTCTTAAATTTAATAAGCAATGCCATAAAGTACAGATCACCTGATAGAGTTCCGCAGATTTTTATCACCTCAAAAAAAGATAATAATAGAACTGTATTAGAGTTTAAAGATAATGGCTTAGGTATAGATTTAAAAAATCATGGTAATAAGTTATTTGGACTTAACCAGGTTTTTCATAAGCACCCAGAATCAAAAGGAATAGGACTATTTATAACTAAAGCACAAGTATTGGCCATGGGAGGATCAATAACCGCAGAAAGTGACGTTAATATAGGTTCAACTTTTATTATAACACTAAATTAAAAACAAAATGAAAAATAATATAAATGTATGTATTATAGATGACGATGATGTTTTTCAATACACCATTTTACACACCTTGCAAGTACATAAATCTGTTAACCATATTATTCCTTTCACAGATGGTGCAGAGGCAATGACATTTTTAAAAGCCAACATCAATAATGACCAAGAGTTACCAGACGTCATATTTTTAGATATAAATATGCCCGTAATGGATGGCTACGGGTTCATGCAGCAATACGAAAGTCTAATTCCCAACCTAGCCAAAAAAATAACGGTATATATATTATCATCATCCGTAGACCTTGTTGACTTTGACAAGACCAAGAAGATCAACCAGGTAACAGACTATATAGTTAAACCAATTAGAGATAACCAATTGACCAGAATTCTTGCTGAACTTTAAATCTCAATAATTATGCTGACACTATAAAAAGACTCAGTCCTTACTGGAATAAGCATCATATCCACCCTGTAGGTCTACAACATTATTAAATCCCAATTCTACCAATCTTGCTTGAGATTTTAAACTTCTACCTCCCTTTTTACAGAAGACATAAACTTTTTTAGTCTTATCAAGTTTTGTCACTTTTTCGTCAAAATCATTAGAAAGCCAGTTGATATTGATTGCACCATGTATACTACCATCTTTATATTCTTGTGGCGTTCTAACATCTAACAGTATTTCCTTAGCGCTATCAAATCCATTAAACTTCGATATTGGTTGCGACTCTATTTGTGCTAAAACACACTGACTACTGATAATTAGAACAAATAATAGTATATTTCTCATGATTAAAGTGTTTGTTACCAAAAGTAAACATTATACCTAAAATTATTTTACTTTTGAAATGCAGAAAAAATGGAAATACAAAACCTCAATCCAGACAAGTGGGTAGATCTCTATGCAGATTACCTTTTTAATTACGCCGTAACTAGGGTAAGCGATGCTGAAATTGCAAAAGATCTTGTTCAAGATACTTTTATTGCCGGATTAAAATCTGCTAAAAACTTTAAAGGCGATGCTGCTGAACGCACATGGTTGATCGCCATATTAAAGCGTAAAGTAATTGACCACTACCGAAAAGCAAATTCAAAAAAAGGAAAGGCCGAGGTTCGTATGAGCTACAGCTCACAAACCGATGCCGAAGGAGATTGGATCGAAGAGCGCATAGCCGATCCCAATAGTAATTTTGAAAATGACCTACTTGAAAATGAAGAACTAGGTCTTGCTATTCAAAATTGCATTTCCAAATTACCTAAAAAACAAGCCGAGGTTTTTACCATGAAAACTATTCAAGGTATGGAAACTGAAGATATTTGTAATGCTTTAGGAATTAATGCGTCTAACCTTTGGGTAATGATACATAGAGCTAGAACTAGCTTAATGGGTTGTTTAAATCAAAATTGGTTTTAATTATGATGATTTCGTGTGAAAAGGCTGCAAATATTTGCAATAAAGCCCAATATAAAGAAGCGACTTTTTGGGAAAAAATAAAGTTGAAGTTTCATTTACTTATGTGTAAAACCTGTGCAAAACACAGTAAAAACAATACAAAATTAACATCGCTTTGTAATCAAGCAAGGATAGCTGTTTTGTCTGATGAAGACAAGAAAAAAATGAAAGAAACCTTCAACAAAGCTAAATAACCAACCTTTCTACAAAAACAAATAACAGCCACCAGAATAAAGGTATTGCCTCTACCCAAAAAGAAGAGAAATATTTACTTTGCTCCTTTTTTGTCTTATAAATTACAAGAATTAGTATTGAACATACTATAGTCATTGCCAACATTCGGTTTATGTCCAAGTCCTTTTTTAAAAATGAAGCGCCGTAAAAGAGTGCAATCCAAACATAACCTATAATTTTTGCTCCTTTAACGCCTACCCTCTGTGGTAAGGTCTTTAATAGCAAGCTATCATATTTTAAATCTCTAATTTCAAAAGGAATCAGAAGTATTAGCACAAACAGAAATCGCTGAACCGTTTCTACCTTTATATTCCACGAAATAGTATCAATCACTGAAATAGCCGGCAGTATTACGGTTGTACCCGCCCAAACGGCAGCGACAATTAAAATCTTCAGTCCGCTTAAGCTTCTAAAGTTTTTATGCCTTGGCAAGACCGGAAGCGCATAAAGACCCGTAATTGCAGCTAACACCAGTAATCCTACAAAAACCCTTTCAGAAAGAAATAATAATTGATAGCCAGCAACAAGCAAGCACCCAAGGCTAAAAAATTGAATGTTTTTTTGATAGGTATTGGTAACTAGAAAATACTTTTCTGCCTCTACCCCAAATTTTACAAAATTATAGCACGCTATTGACCCAAAAAAGATAAAAAAATAAAGCTCCGGCGGTACGTTTATGTTTAAGGTCAATGCAGTAACATGAACTAAACTAAACACCCCTAAAGACACGTGAATACTAGCATCCAAGTAAAAATCAAAAATCTTTTTGATTATGGTCATTGAACAAAAATAGTTAAAGTGTTTATAACCCTTGGTTTTGGTTAAAAACTTTCACCTTTAGGCGCCCAACCAAGCACAAATTAAACACATAAAAGTGGTAATTTTGCACTTTATATAACAATCGTATCTATGAAGACTGACGTGTTTGCTCTACGCCATATCGGCATAAGGGAAGAAGACTTAAACAGTATGTTCAATACTGTAGGTGTTGAAAATTTGGAACAGCTTATTTTTGAGACCATACCTGATCATATTCGTTTAAAGGAGCCTTTAAAGCTTGACCCTCCAATGAGCGAACATAAGTTTCTTGCGCATAGTGAGGCTTTGTCCAAGAAAAACAAGGTGTTTAGAACATACATTGGTTTAGGTTACCATGAAAGTTTAATACCGTCTGTCATCAAAAGAAACATTCTTGAAAACCCAGGTTGGTATACAGCCTATACTCCGTACCAAGCAGAAATTGCACAAGGCAGACTAGAAGCGCTTTTAAATTTCCAGACCATTGTTTCCGATTTAACGGGTATGGAACTGGCAAATGCCTCTTTACTGGATGAAAGCACCGCTGCTGCAGAAGCTATGACTATGCTTTTTGATGTTAGAAGTAGAGAGCAGAAAAAAAACGCAGTAGTAAAATTCTTTGTTTCGGAAGAAATATTACCACAAACGTTGTCCCTGCTAAAAACGCGTTCAATTCCACTAGGTATCGAATTAGTAATTGGCAAGCATGATGAGTTTGATTTTAGTTCGGATTTTTACGGTGCATTGTTACAATACCCAGGGAAATATGGTCAAGTCTATGATTACTCCTCATTTGTATCCAAAGCAAAGGAGAATGACATTAAGGTAGCTGTGGCTGCCGATATTATGAGCTTAGTTCTTTTAACACCTCCAGGTGAATTTGGGGTAGATGTTGTAGTAGGTACCACCCAACGCTTTGGTATTCCTTTAGGTTATGGCGGACCTCACGCAGCATTCTTTGCCACGAAAGAAGAATTTAAAAGAAATATTCCCGGTAGAATAATCGGTGTCACCAAAGATACCGATGGCAAACCTGCGCTAAGAATGGCTTTGCAAACTAGGGAACAACACATAAAAAGAGATAAAGCCACATCAAATATATGCACCGCTCAAGTACTACTGGCGGTTATGGCAGGTATGTACGGTGTGTACCATGGTCCAAAAGGATTAAAATATATTGCATCTAAAATTCATGCTACCGCAGTTACTTTAACAGATGCTCTTGAAAATTTAGGCTTGTATCAAGTAAATACCGCTTATTTTGATACTATCACGGTTAAGGCAGATTCACAAAAAGTTCGCCCCATCGCAGAAGCCAATGAAGTTAATTTCTACTATGTGGATAACGACACTATTTCAATTGCGGTAAATGAAGCTACTTCAATAAAAGATCTTAACCAAATTATTTCAATTTTTGCCGAAGCTGTAGGTAAAAAGTCATCTGAGATCACAGCACTAATAAGTTCCACATCAATACCTGAAAATATTGAACGTAGCAGTTCATTCATGGAGAACAAGGTTTTTAATTCCTATCACTCAGAAACAGAATTAATGCGCTACATTAAAAAATTGGAGCGCAAAGACTTGGCCTTAAATCATAGTATGATTTCTTTAGGAAGTTGTACCATGAAGTTAAATGCGGCTAGTGAAATGCTACCGTTAAGTTCATCTAACTGGGGAAATATCCATCCATTTGTACCAGTAGACCAGGCAGAAGGCTATCAAACCATACTACGTGAACTTGCCAAAGACCTATCTATAATAACAGGATTTGCAGATACTTCTTTACAACCAAATTCTGGCGCACAAGGTGAATATGCAGGATTAATGGTCATTAGAGCATACCACGAATCTAGAGGAGAAGCTGAAAGAAATATTTGCCTTATACCTTCATCCGCCCATGGTACCAATCCGGCATCGGCAGTTATGGCAGGCATGAAGGTCGTGGTTACAAAGACCGATGAAAAAGGTAATATAGATGTTGCCGATTTAGAAGAAAAAGCAAAATTACATTCAGATAAATTAGCCGCATTAATGGTTACTTATCCTTCTACTCATGGGGTTTTTGAGTCGTCCATAAAGCAGATTACAAAAATAATACATGACCATGGTGGTCAAGTCTATATGGATGGTGCAAATATGAACGCCCAAGTTGGGTTGACCAATCCTGCAACTATAGGTGCAGATGTTTGCCACTTAAACCTGCACAAAACGTTTGCCATACCTCACGGTGGTGGCGGTCCTGGTGTAGGTCCTATTTGTGTTGCACCCCAGTTGGTTCCGTTTTTACCTAGCAACCCTGTTATAGAGACCGGAGGAAAAGATGCTATAACAGCTATTTCTGCTGCGCCATGGGGTAGTTCTTTGGTATGTCTAATATCTTATGGATATATTAAGATGCTAGGGGAACAAGGCTTAACCCAATCCACAAAAATCGCCATTTTGAATGCCAATTATATCAAACATAAACTTGAAGGTAAGTTTGATGTGCTATACACAGGCGAAAAAGGACGCGCAGCCCACGAAATGATTTTGGACTGTAGACCTTTCAAGAAAAACGGAATAGAAGTTACGGATATTGCCAAGCGACTTATGGATTATGGTTTTCATGCTCCAACGGTTTCTTTTCCCGTAGCTGGTACGGTTATGATAGAGCCTACCGAAAGTGAAAACCTAGCGGAGTTAGATAGATTTTGCGATGCTATGGCATCCATTCGTTCAGAAATAGATGAATCTAGTGCTGATGAGCCCAATAACGTGCTTAAGAATGCACCGCATACATTAGAAATGACAACAACAGATGAATGGAAATTTCCATATTCAAGACAAAAGGCATCTTTTCCATTACCTTATGTAGCTGAGAATAAATTTTGGCCATCCGTTAGAAGAGTTGATGATGCATATGGAGACCGTAATTTAATATGTACATGCGCTCCTATTGAAGCATATATGGAAACGGAATAACTCTCTAACCACCATATTTTAAAGCCTTTTCTAGATTTTGAAAAGGCTTTTTTAGTTGCATCATTTTGAAAAATAATGAACTGACCATCGTAAAATTTATTATGCATGCATATAATTTTTACGCCATTTCATTATATTTCAATTACAATTCAATAATTACAGATGAGCATATCAATTACGGGTACGGGTAGCTATATTCCTGAACTCAAAGTTTCCAATAAAGATTTTAATGACCACCATTTTTTAAACCTAGACGGCACAGCGTTTAAGCAAGATAACGAGGTCATTATTAAGAAATTTAAAGCCATTACCGGTATTGAAGAAAGAAGATATGCCCCAAAAGAGTATAACGCATCGGACCTTGCATATTTTGCAGCAGAAAAAGCCATAATCGATGCACAGTTAGACAAAGAAACCCTAGACTATATTATTGTTGCACATAATTTCGGGGACTTAAAGGAAGGCTATATACAAGGTGACACTTTACCTAGTTTGGCCACAAGGGTGAAACATAAATTAAAGATCAACAATCCCAAATGTGTGGCCTATGATCTGATCTTTGGTTGCCCAGGTTGGTTAGAAGGTATGATTCAAGCTAACGCTTTTATCAAAAGTGGTATAGCCAATAAATGTATGGTAATAGGTGCTGAAACGTTATCAAGAATAGTTGACGACTATGATCGGGACTCCATGATCTATGCAGATGGTGCAGGAGCCACCATAGTTGAAAGATCAGATGACGGAGGTGAAATTATCGCCCACGAATCTGCCACCTATGCCAATGATGAAGCCAATTTCCTTTTCTTTGGCGACACCTATAATAAAGAAGATGAAAAAAAGGCATACTATATTAAAATGTTCGGTAGAAAAATCTATGAGTTTGCCGTTACCAACGTACCATCAGCAATGGCTTCATGCTTAGATAGTAGCGGTATAAAAATTGACGAAGTAAAAAAGATTTTTATTCACCAAGCCAACGAAAAAATGGATGAAGCCATAGTAAAACGCTTCTACAAAATATATGATAAAGAAATGCCGGAAGGCATTATGCCAATGAGTATATCCAAGCTTGGCAATAGCTCAGTGGCAACCATACCAACACTATTTGATATAGTTAAAGCAGGTAAATTAGAAAATCAGGAAATTAAAAAGGGAGATGTTGTTATCTTTGCTAGTGTTGGCGCCGGAATGAACGTCAATGCAATGGTATACAGAATTTAAACATGTACGAAAACAGCTTTCCGAACAAACGCTATAAACATACACTTCAGTTTTTACGAAAACATATTGACCCCTCTGAATCTATTCTGGATTTAGGGGTAGAAAATCCGTTTACTGAGATAATGCGCCAAGATGGCTACCACGTTACTAATACCAAAGGCGAAGATCTAGATTTCAATTTTGATGCCGTAACCAAAACCAATGCAGATGTTCTAACAGCTTTTGAAATTTTTGAGCATCTTTTGGCCCCGTTACATTTATTGAACAATACAACTTCCAAAAAATTAGTGACTAGTATACCATTGAAATTATGGTTTTCACCAGCATACAGAAGCAAAACCGATAAATGGGACAGACATTACCACGAATTTGAAGATTGGCAATTTGATTGGCTTCTAGAAAAAGCAGGTTGGGAAATTCAAGATTCTATGAAGTGGACCAATCCTGTAAAGAAACTTGGTTTTAGACCATTTTTAAGGCTATTTACGCCAAGGTATTATATTGTGTACGCTACACGAAAATAAGGCACCTATAAACTATGGATTACTACGTGGTGATACCCATACATAATGAAGAGGATTTTCTACCGAAAACCTTAGACTCCGTTCTGGAGCAAACATTAGCACCCAAGAAAGTAATTCTTGTCAATGACAATTCTACTGATAATACTGAAAATATCATAAATGAATACATCCTTAAAAGTAGTGTTTTCAAAAAAATAAATTCAATATCATCAGCTCAGCATATGCCAGGAAGTAAGGTGGTAAATGCTTTCAACAAAGGTTTGGAACAACTTGATGAAAATTACAACTTTATAGTAAAACTAGATGCCGATCTAATTTTGCCCTCCAATTATTTTGAAACCATCAGTAATCATTTCAAACAAAAGAAAAATTTAGGGATTTGTGGCGGATTCATTTATGAGCAAAAAAATAACGGAGAATGGGTTTTAAACCATCCTATGGACAAAGACCACATTAGAGGTGCCATAAAAGCATATTCCAAAGATTGTTTTAAGGCAATAGGAGGCTTAAAAAATGCCATGGGCTGGGATACCGTAGATGAACTATTAGCGCGATATAACGGCTTTACATTGCACACCGATGATGAACTCAAGGTAAAGCATTTAAGACCCACAGGAAAAGCCTATAACGCCAAAGCTAAAAGGTTACAAGGAAAAGCAATGTACAGTATGCGTTATGGATTTATAATCACAACTATTGCCTCTTTGAAAATGGCCTTGAAGAATAAATCTATAAAGTCATTTTGGAACAATATGCTTGGATACATACAAGCTACAAGAAATAATACTGCTTATTTAGTAACTGAAGAAGAAGGTAAATTCATCAAAGACCTGCGGTGGAAGAATATAAAGAGAAAAATTAAAGCATAAAAAAAGCCATCTAAATAGATGGCTTTTTTTATATTCTATGAGTTTCTAATTAGAAACCTAATTGTTTTTTAACATCAGCTAAAAGGTCTTTACCCTTTGCAACGATCAAACCACCACCTGCTTGTGCATCAATTACGTAGTCAAACCCTTGCGCAGCCGCTACTTGTTCAATGGCCGCTTTAGCTTTCTCAGATATAGGAGCGAACAACTCGGCCTGTTTCTTTTGAAATTCTTGTTGAGCTCTTTGCTGAGCCTCACCAATATTCTTTTCGTAACCTTGTAGTTCTATAGCTCTTTTTTCATTCTCTTCTTTAGACTTAGAAGCTGCTTCATTTTGGTATTGCGTGTATTTGTTACGCAATTCTGTCATTGAACCTTCAATATCTGCATTATAAGTCTCTTGTAATTTTTTAAGTTCTGCTTCTGCAGCTTTCATCTCTGGCATTGCTGATAATAATTTAGTAACATCAATGTGAGCTACTTTACTTTGGGCATTTACAAAACTTGTCGTTGCTACGAACAACAATAAGGCTACCACAATTTGTTTTACTTGTTTCATGAGTGTAATTTTAATTCAATTTTGAGTGTTAATGTGCGGTCGTTAAACCTATTTAAATAGTACCGTTATCATCTTTTTCGGTATCGCTATTTTCTTCTTCTTTATTATCGTTTCTTTCCTTTAACTTTTCTTGTCTTTTAGCCTCGCGCTCCTCCAATAACTTCTTTCTTCTTTCCTCGTAGGCTTTTTTACGCTCTTCACGTAATTTCAATTGTTCCGCTTTGGCATCTGCTGCACTTTTCTCCCTAGTTTCAGCAGCTTGTGCCGCTTTATCTAAACGCTCTTGCAACGCTTCACTAACTTCCTCCTCTTCTTCGCCCTCAAAATCATCTAATCTACTACGATCATTTGACTTTTTAGCAGGTTTGCTAATTTTTCTTGTTCTAGCAATACCCCTAAGCACTAAATCACTAATATCATGCCTTTTTTCGGAATACAACATTACAACATCCGCAGATTTATCAAAAATAAAATCATACTTTTTATTAGCCCCAATTTTCTGAACTTCATTGAACACTTGATCTTGTATGGGCTGAATCAACCTTCTTTTTTGCAACACCAAGTCCCCTTGAGGTCCAAAACGATCTTGTTGATACTCGATCATTTCACGTTCCAAAATCTGTATTTCTTCTTCCCGTTCTTCTATAAGCTCAGGTGTTAATAGCACTTTCTCCGCCATTAAATCCTTTTTCATCTGCTCAACAATACTCTGCTTCTGCTCTACTTCAACTTTCCAACGTTGCACTTTAGTCTCTAACTGTTCTGTAGCCTCTCTGTACTCCTCTACATTTTGCAAGATATACTCCATATCCACATAAGCCATTCTTACACCACGTTGGGCAAAACCCTGTATTGTCATACATATGACCGATACAACTAATAGAACTTTTCTTTTTGTACTCATTGTTAATCTCGTTTAATCCTATAGAAAATATCGTGCCAAAATTACTAAATCTTTTAAAATTAAAGGATTAGCAAAAAGCACAATGATAATAATTCAATGAAAATTAAAACTGTTGACCAATGATGAAGTGCGTTTGCCATCCGCTTGGTCCTACAGAACCTGGCACGTAGTCTTCGTCGAATCCGTAACCAAAGTCAATACCAAGTAAACCAAATGCTGGCATAAAGATGCGCAGCCCTACACCGGCCGATCGTTTTAATTCAAACGGATTAAACTCTTGAAAATTGTTGAAGGCATTACCACCTTCTAAAAATGCTAGTCCGTAAATGGATGCAGACGGCTTCAGAGTCAAAGGATATCTTAGTTCTAAAGAGAATTTATTATAGATCAAAGCACCATCGGGTGAAGTTGCCCCTTCAGAATAAGGAGTTATAGATTGATTGTCATAACCTCTTAATTGTACCACATCTCTACCATCTAATGTAAAGTTACCTAAACCATCACCACCAACATAAAAACGTTCAAAAGGTACATCTCCTACAGCACTATTATAATTACCAAGGAAACCAAATTCAGCATTACTACGCAACACCAACTTATCTACTAGAGTAGTATACCAATCTCCCTTGAATTTGACTTTATAATATTCTAACCATCTAAATCTTTCCTGATCCAAATCTTCCAATTCAGATTGTTCAGCTGTGGTTAAACCAACCGAATTCTTTTGATCTTCCAATTCATCAGATCTATCTTTTAACTCCCTATAATCTTTATCACTGAACAAAGACCAAGGAGGAGTAAACTTGGCACTAATTTCAAAATTAGACCCTCCTCTTGGGAAAATTCTACCACCTTGCGTGGCGTTTCTTGAGATACCAAAGGTATACGCTAATGAATTTGCCTTACCGTCACCAAAGTTGAATAGACCAATATTATAGTTTCTAAAATCATACAACTGGTAACTTAAGGAATGTGAAATGGTAAAGAAATCATCTGGCCATTGTACACGTTTTGCCAAACCAGCAGTAATACCCGTAATAGAAAATTGTTGATCCTTATCTATATCAATATCACCACTACTATCATAAGAGGCAGCAAATTGCTGTGTTCTAGACATACTAAGGTTAAAACGTACCGGCTTTTTACCACCCAACCATGGCTCAGCAAAGTTTAAGCTATAGACTCTATACGTTTGACTGGCCTGTAAACGTAGCGCAAATGTTTGACCATCACCCATAGGTACCGGCTTATATTTTTCACCTTTAAACAAATTCTGAATAGAGAAATTACTAAAAGACAATCCTAAAGTACCAATGAAGCCACCGCCACCATAACCACCTTGTAGTTCTATTTGACTTGACCCAGATTCTACCAGACTCCAAGCTAAATCTACAGTACCCTCATTAGGATTAGCGTTCAATACATCTGGAGTAATTTGTTCAGCATCGAAAAAGCCCAACTGACCTAACTCACGAATACTTCTGATAATATCTGCCTTATTATACTTTTGACCTGGTCTTGTACGCAGTTCACGATAGATGACATGGTCATTTGTCTTATCATTACCAGAAACGGTTACATGGTTTAAAAACGTTTCTTTACCTTCTATAATCCTAATTTCAAAATCAATAGTGTCATTGGCAGCAGAAATTTCTACCGGATTAATGGTCGAGAACAAATAACCATTATTTTGATACAAACTAGTAACATCATTAGGGTCCGGTTTAGAATTATCCGCAATTCTTTCACGCAATAAAACACCATTATAGGTATCTCCCTTTTTTATACCCAATACTTGATTCAATTGACGATCGGTATAAACTGTATTACCCACAAAATCAATATTACCAAAGTAGTACTTATCGCCTTCTTCCACTTTAATCTTTAAATCGATATTGTTTTCATCGACTTTAATAATAGAATCAGAGATTACCCTAGCATCACGATATCCATTTTCAGCAAACTTATCAATCAAAAGACCAAGGTCCTCCTCATAATCTTCTTCAATATATTTCGATTTTTTCCAAAAACGACCTAATTTTTTCTGCTTTGTATTTTTTAAGGCTTTACGTAATTTTTTATCGGATAATTGCTCATTACCCTCAAAACTAATACTACGAATCTTTACTTTATCACCTTTATTAACGTTTACCACCATATTCTGGGTATTGGTATCCGTTGTATCTTTAGAAGTGGCTATAGTAACTTCAGCATTTAAATAACCTTGCTTCTTATACTTATTAGCAATATAGTTTTTTGAATTGGAAATTAAACTTTCAGTAATTTTCTTTCCTTTTTTTAGATCTGTATCTTTAATAAGACTTTCTACCTTACCTTTTTTAACACCATAAAACTTAACATTGGTCAAAGTAGGTCTTTCAATAATATTTAATTCTAAGAAAACAGTATTCTCCTCTATATTGGTAATGAAAATGTCAATTTCACTAAAAAGTTCTAGACCCCAAAGTTTTTTAATGACTTCACTAATTTGTTCTCCTGGCAACGTTATAGGCTGCCCTACTCTTAAACCTGTATAGGTTTTAACCGTTTGCTCGTTATAACTTTGAAGACCAGTTACATCTAACCCTCCTAAAATATAACTTTTGCCATCTTCATAGGATTGATCCTGTGCAGCGGCAATAAAGGTGGTTAAAAATAAAAGGGTGGTTAAAAATTGGTTCAAGGATATGAACCTAGTCATATCTTTAAGTGAGTTGTTCGCTAGTTTTTCCAAATCTTCGTTCTCTGTTCTGGTAGTTTTTGATGGCCTCCACTAAGTGATGCTCTCTAAAATCAGGCCAATATACATCAATAAAATATAACTCCGCATAAGCTATTTGCCATAATAAAAAATTACTGATCCGATGTTCTCCACTAGTACGGATAAGTAAGTCTACGTCAGGCAAATCATGCGTGTAAAGATGGCTATTTATAATGTCTTGGTCAATGTTTTCAACTGAAATTATATTATTTTTAACTTTGGTACTGATCTCTTTGACCATAGACTGTAGCTCTTCGCGAGCCCCGTAACTTAAGGCAAGGGTCAATGTCATCCCTGTATTTTGCTTAGTTTGCTCCATTACATCTACCAACTCCTTATAAGCTTTTGCAGGCAATGCATCTATGTTGCCAATAGTATTTAAACGTATGTTATTTTTGTTAAAAGTTTTAAGTTCTTTCTTTAAAGATGAGACCAAAAGGCGCATAAGTGTTTGCACTTCTATCTTTGGTCTGTTCCAATTTTCTGTTGAAAATGTATAAAGTGTAAGAAAATCTATTTTTAATTGAGCGCATTGTTCTACAACTATCCTAACGGTCTTTACCCCATGTTCATGACCAAACACCCTTAGTTTACCACGTTCTTTTGCCCATCTACCATTACCGTCCATAATAATAGCAAGGTGCTTTGGAACATTCAGCTTGTCAATTTCGTTACTATCGCTCATCTTTATATTTACTCAAAACAATCCATACAAGGCTTTCTGCCAAAAGTATAGGTCAAGGTTAATCCAGAAAAAACATACCAGTCATCACTAAAAATGTTTCCGAATTGGAATTCTTCAAAGTTAGAACCTTCTGGATTACTACCATCTAAATTATCGGTAAAGGTATACCTAGCCCCTATTTCGCCTCCAAAAATAAGAAACTGATTGATACGATACTTAAAACCAACGGTCATTGGCACCGCAAAACTACCTTCTTTCTGATTTATTTCTTGAAGAACCCCACCATTAAAATACTGGTAATCATATCTAAAGTAAGTAAGACCGGTATATAAATAAGGTGTAAATGCCGGACCCAGTTTGTGCAAATTATATTCAACAAAATTAAACTCTAGCCCAACCGACCCTTCTAAAATAGAATTATCTATGACATAACCTCTTTGCTGCCTGGCCGTAGAACTAGATTTATTGTCATCTGCAGTGAATTTACCGTACGTTAAGCTTCCTCTCCAAGCATATCTTTTACTGATATTCCATTTGAACAATCCGCCAAAAGCAATATCGGAAGGTAAAATATAATTTGTTCTACCTACATCACTTATAGTATTGGCTCCACCAGCAAAAATACCTACTTCATATGTCTGCGATCGCAAACCCGAAAATGAAAGTAAAAGGATCAATAACGTTATATAACGCATAAAATGGGTTTTTAATTATTGGCACTATAGGGCTCTAAAAAACGGGTACCATAATTTTTATGTTCTCAAAGGATAAACAGCAATTGAAAGTATTTATTGTTCTAAAGGAGGTTCAATTTCGTCTATCTTCACCCCAAAGCAGCTTATTTCTTAAGGTCTTTAAAAAACTTTCTGAAGTATATTCTATCATTTTAATTGTAAAAGGTGCTTTGCTAATGGTTATCTCTTCACCATTCTCCAAAGAAGCTATTCTAGAGTCTAAGGAAACCAAGTGGTTATCTTCCCTACCCGAAACCTTTAACCGAATTACCGTGTCATCTGATATTACCAACGGTCTTGCATTTAAATTATGGGGAGCAATTGGCGTTAACACCAATGATTTAGCAGTAGGCACAATAACAGGACCACCGCAACTTAATGAATAACCTGTTGAACCTGTTGGTGTAGAAATTATTAAACCGTCTGCCCAATAAGAGGTAAGGTATTCATTATTTAAATAAGTCTCCACCGTAATCATAGAGGTAGTGTCTTTTCTGCTGACCGTAATTTCGTTCAAAGCAAAATTCAAATCCCCGAACTCAACATCCAACTCCTTGGTATTCAGCTGAACCAAACTACGTTCTACCACAGTATACGCCCCTTGCTTAAATTCTTGCACTACTTTACGAACATCTTCTTTCTTAAACGTTGACAAAAATCCCAATCTACCTGTATTTACACCTACTATAGGTATACCTAGGTCTTTAACAAATGTTGTAGCTCTTAATATGGTACCGTCACCACCAAAACTCACGAACATATCAAAAGTGGCATCCAAACCCTTTTCCATAGTAAATATTGGAAATGTTTCAGATTCATCATGCAACTTATATAGTTCGTAAAAATCTTTCTCTATGGAAACTTCTGCAGATACTTTGTTCAACTCATCTAACAATTCAATGAGATATTCAATAGCATTATCTTGATAGGTTTGACCGTATACCGCTACTTTCATATTATACATTAAGATATTTATCCAAGTAATCTGATCGTTTTTTCAAATCTTCCAGAAACTCATCATCACTATTACCAAATAAAATATGGTAATTATAACGCCTAAATGTCTGTACTACCTTATTATAGTTATTGGCAGTAATCTTTAAGGTTACCTGTACGATATCATTTTGGGTATCGGTAATAAATCCACCAATGAGTTTGGCATTATTACTCTCTACAATTTGTGCAATTTCACTAAAGGAATAATCCTTAATACCTGTAGCCACTACCAAAATACTACCTGGATCCGTAAAGAAAGGGGTATCAATAAACTCGGCAACAATATCGGTAAGGCAATAATAACCTACCACCTCTTCTTTTTCATTCAAAATAGGCAGTAAATTAGCCTCGTTACGGGCAAAAACCTCAAGAACATCAAGCCAATTGGTTTCCCTACGGGCAAAAAAACTTTGAAGCTCATACCTAAAGTCTTCTATTTTTGAGTCCGGCAATAAACCGTCCGCATCAATCTCGGAAAATAAACCTAAAAACCTTCCATCTTCCAATATAGCAATATGGGAATAGGTAGTGTCTTGAAAAAACTCCAATATTTTTTCAGAAGTATCCTTGATATCGAATACCGGTAAGTTCGTAATGATATGTTCTTGAATATGCATAAGCCTATTTATAACGCAAAATAACAATTAATAATATCAAAAGGCGTGCCTTATTTGTATTTTTGATGCTCTTAAAAGGTAAATAAGACACAATGACAAAACTTAGCGTTAACGTTAACAAAATTGCAACTCTTAGAAATGCCCGTGGCGGTAATGTTCCAAATTTACTGAAGGTAGCTACAGACATAGAAAGTTTTGGAGCCCAAGGTATAACCATACACCCAAGACCAGATGAAAGGCATATTAGATATCAAGATGCCAGAGATCTAAAAAAAACAGTACAAACAGAATTCAACATAGAAGGCAACCCAATATCAAAATTTATTGATTTGGTACTAGAAGTAAAGCCAGAACAAGTGACGTTAGTACCGGACTCCGTTGATGCGATCACCTCTAATGCAGGTTGGGATACCATAAAGCATAAAGAATTTTTAACCGATGTTATAAAAACGTTCAAATCTGCCGGAATCAGAACATCTATTTTCGTAGATCCGGACCCAAAGATGATAGAAGGAGCACAAGTTGTTGGTACCGACCGAATAGAACTTTACACGGAAAGCTATGCCGTTGATTATGAAAAAAGCAAGGAGAAGGCCATACTACCTTTTGTAGAAGCTGCAAAAAAAGCAAATGAACTAGGATTGGGCATCAATGCAGGTCATGACCTAAGCTTGGACAATATTGAATATTTTGCAAAAAATATTCCTAACTTACTAGAGGTATCCATTGGTCATGCGCTAATTAGTGAAGCACTTTATTTAGGGCTGGACAATGTAGTAAACATGTATTTACAAAGATTAAAATGAAACAGATATTACATTCGGTAATTTTAGGCGAAGGCAAACCCCTATGTATTTTACACGGTTTCCTGGGCATGCTAGATAATTGGAAAACATTAGGAGCACAATATGCAGAAAATGGGTTCTGCGTACACCTAATAGACCAAAGAAATCACGGCAAAAGCTTTCATTCACCAGATTTCAACTATGACATTTTAGCCAACGATTTTTTAAATTATTTAGATGCGCATACAATTGAAACCACTGCTTTAATTGGACATTCAATGGGTGGTAAGACCGCCATGCAATTTGCCTGCACCTATCCTGAGCGTATTAGCCAATTATTAATTGCCGATATAGCACCAAAATACTATCCGCCACATCATCAAGATATCATTAACGGTCTAAATGCCATTGACACTACCCATTTAAAATCCAGAAATGATGCCGACGAGCAATTAAAAAAGCATTTAGCAAACCCTGGTATTCGTCAGTTTTTATTAAAAAATCTTGAAAGGGATGAAAATAAAAAACTACGTTTTAAATTTAATCTAGAGGTTTTAAGTGAAAAAATGGAAGATATTGGGGACAATATCAACAGTACGGATAGCTTTGACGGACCCACTTTATTTCTAAGAGGAGACAAGTCTGAATATGTCACTAAAAATGATTTTGAAACTATACAAAGACACTTTCCAAAAGCTACTGTTGAAAGTATCGATAATGCTGGGCATTG
Source organism: Maribacter dokdonensis DSW-8 (assembly GCF_001447995.1). Classification (NCBI taxonomy): domain Bacteria; kingdom Pseudomonadati; phylum Bacteroidota; class Flavobacteriia; order Flavobacteriales; family Flavobacteriaceae; genus Maribacter; species Maribacter dokdonensis. The sequence continues at coordinate 1,795,597 of NZ_LDPE01000001.1, forward strand.
GCTACATGCGGAAAACCCAGAACAGTTCTTTGAAAAATCAATGAACTTCTTTGACCAAGGCTAAACTTTTAACCCTATAAAATATACTCCTATGAAACTAATTTTGAGAATCCTTTTAAGTGCAATTGCTGTCATCATCTTAGCAAATGTATTACCTAATGTATCCGTAGATAGTTTTATGACCGCGGTCATAGTTGCCGTTGTACTCAGTATACTGAATTTACTGGTAAAACCTATATTGGTAATCCTAACATTACCGGTAACGGTAATAACTTTTGGTCTTTTTTTACTGATCATAAACGCTTTGATCATTCTTTTGGCAGATAACCTCATTGACGGTTTTGCTGTCGGAAACATTTGGTGGGCATTGATTTTTAGCCTCTTGCTATCATTTTTACAATCAATCTTTTTTTCGTTGTTAAAAGAAGACAAGTCATAGTTGCTTGTGATTTGAAATTCAATACTTTAAAAAATTGGTTGACTTTGCAAAATGTAGTATTTTTGCATCCCATTTTACACATGCAAATAGATATTAAGGAATGAATATTACGAAAGAGCAGATAGACGATTTAAATGCAGTAGTTAAAGTTGCTATCACAAAAGAAGATTACCAAGATAAGGTAGACACCATTTTAAAGGATTATAAGAAGCAAGCTAATATTCCTGGTTTTAGAAAAGGCCAAGTTCCTATGGGGCTTATAAAGAAGCAATATGGTAAAGCTGTATTGGTAGATGAGGTCAACAAATTATTACAAGACAATCTTAACAAATATCTTACAGAAGAAAAATTAGATGTTCTTGGTAACCCATTACCAAAACAACAAGACAATTTTGACTGGGACCAAGATGAATTGGCGTTTGAGTTTGAATTAGGGCTTGCACCTGATTTTGAGGTTTCCTTGAAGACCAAAAAAGCAATAACCCAATACAAAATTGTAGCTGACGATAAAATGGTCAATGAACAAGTTGAGCGTATTCAAAAACAATACGGTAAACTAGTCAGTAAAGATGAGGTTAGCAAAAACGATGAAGTAAGTGGTACTTTTTTCAATGAAGCCGAAGAGATCGATAGCAAAACAATGATCGAAACGGACAAATTGAAAAGCAAAAAAGCTTTAGATGCTTTAAAAGGTAAAAAAGTAGGCGATGTTGTTACACTAAAAACCAAAGGTCTATTTAAAGAAGATCATATGCTATCTAGCGCTTTAGGTATTGACAAGCAAAAAGCCGAAGCATTGGATACCGAAGTTACCTTTACTATATCGGAAATTAACGAAAGAGAAGCTGCAGAATTGAACCAAGAGCTTTTCGATAAGCTTTTTGGTCCTGATAGCGTAAAATCTGAAAAGGAATTAAAAGAGCGTATTAAGGAAGATTCAGAAAAGCAATTTGAGCAACAGGCAGATCAAAAGTTATTGAACGATGTTACTGAATACTTTATAGAAAACACCAAATTTGAACTACCTACAGGCTTCTTGACCAAGTGGATTCAAATGACCGGTGAAGAACCATTATCTGAAGAGCAAGCAGCTGAAGAGTATGCAAAATCAGAAAAAGGATTGCGTTACCAACTAATTGAAGGTAAAATAATTCGCGATAATGAGTTACAAGTTCAGTTTGAAGAATTGAAAGAATTCTCTAAAAGATTTATTCGTTCTCAAATGGCACAATTTGGTCAATTAGATCCAAAAGAAGAGGAGTTAGATTCTATAGCTGCTCGTGTTTTAGGTAACCAAGATGAAGTAAAAAGACTATCTGAACAATTGATGAGTCAAAAATTATTGAATCTTTACAAAGAAAAGGCAAACCTTAAGACTAAGGAGGTTACCTATGAAAATTTCGTGAAAGAAGTTTACGGATAATTCCAAACAATAAATTAAGTATCTTTACGGTGCCGGAAATATAATTTTCGGCACCTTTTTTTACTCAAAAATATAGACATACAATTTATGGATTACGGAAAAGAATTCAAGAATTTCGCTATAAACGACCAAGGAATCAGTAGCACATATTACGATTCTATAATGAGCAGCATGTACCCAACGAACATGACGCCGAACATTATTGAAGAACGTTCTATGAATATTGTAGCAATGGACGTTTATTCGCGTTTAATGATGGACCGCATCATTTTTATGGGAACCGGTATTAATGATCAGGTTGCCAACATTATACAAGCACAATTATTGTTTTTGGCCAGTGTAGATGCCAAGAAGGATATTCAAATTTACATTAACTCACCTGGAGGCAGTGTGTATGCAGGTTTAGGTATTTATGACACCATGCAGTTTATCTCTCCAGATGTAGCAACAATATGTACAGGTATGGCAGCATCAATGGGTGCCGTATTATTATGTGCAGGAGAAAAAGGAAAACGTAGTGGTTTACAGCATTCACGTGTTATGATCCACCAACCTTTAGGTGGTGCACAAGGTCAAGCCAGTGATATTGAAATTACGGCTAGAGAAATCTTAAAATTAAAAGATGAGCTTTACCAGATCATAGCTGAACACTCTGGTACAGATATCGAAAAAGTACGTGAAGATAGTGATCGTGATTACTGGATGAAGGCAGATGAAGCTCTTAAATACGGTATGATAGATGAAATATTGGTAAGGGAGAAGAAATAATTTCGACTAACTTATTCAAATAAATAGATGATTTTTAAACCAAAAACGATTTTAAATCGTTTAGGTATAGAATTGAGAAGATAGATAATGGCAAAGGAAAATTTAGAGTGTTCATTTTGCGGCAGAAAAAAACCAGAAACAAACTTGTTGATTGCTGGTCTTGACGCACATATTTGCGACCGTTGTATTGAGCAAGCACATGGTATTGTAGCAGAAGAATCAAAACAAACGAAGACCAACGATCTTTCTTCTGAACTTGTTTTAAAAAAACCACAAGAGATCAAAGAGTTTCTTGATACTTTTATAATTGGTCAAGAACGTACCAAAAAGGTAATGTCTGTTGCAGTTTACAATCATTACAAAAGATTATTACAACCTTCTTCAAAAGAAGATGATGTAGAGATACAAAAAAGTAATATTGTTATGGTTGGTCAGACCGGTACAGGTAAGACCTTAATGGCAAAGACTATTGCCAAGTTACTTAATGTACCGTTAGCTATAGTTGATGCTACCGTATTAACCGAAGCTGGTTATGTTGGTGAAGATGTAGAAAGCATTTTGACCCGTCTTTTACAGGCAGCGGATTACAACCTAGAGAAAGCGGAAAGAGGTATTGTTTTTATAGATGAGATTGATAAAATTGCACGTAAAAGCGACAACCCTTCCATAACAAGAGATGTATCTGGTGAAGGTGTTCAACAAGGGTTATTAAAACTTTTAGAAGGCACAACGGTTAATGTTCCGCCTAAGGGAGGAAGAAAACATCCTGATCAAAAGTTCATTGAAGTCAATACCGAGAATATTCTATTCATTGCCGGTGGAGCTTTTGATGGTATAGAACGCGCCATTACCAAAAGGTTAAACATGCAAGCCGTTGGGTATAGCGCATCAAAATCTGACAGTACTTTAGACGATGACAATTTATTACAATATATCATCCCTAAAGATTTAAAGGATTTTGGACTTATTCCTGAAATAATTGGTAGACTACCGGTTCTTACACATATGAATCCGTTAGACAAGAAAACGTTAAGAGCAATTTTAACCGAGCCAAAAAATGCAATCATTAAACAGTATGAAAAACTGTTTGCTATGGATGATATTACTTTTAGTATTACCGACCAAGCATTGGATTATATTGTAGAAAAAGCTATTGAATATAAGCTTGGAGCTAGAGGCTTGCGTTCTTTATGCGAGGCTATTTTCACCGATGCGATGTTTGAAATGCCTAGTTCAGGTGAAACCAACTTTAAGGTAACAAAACCATATGCCGAAGAAATGTTATCTCATGATACCATTAAAAAATTAAAGGCCGTTTCATAAATACCAATGTATACAAAACAAAAAAGCGAAGATTTTCATCTTCGCTTTTTTTATGCATTATATTCTTTTATAAGATAATTACACCACCTTTTTTTTAACCTGTGGCGCAATCTGTGTTACCTCTTGCAATAAGTCCATACAGACTTTTTTAATGATTTTCTCATCGGTATAAAGTGTATGCCCATAACCTGGCAATACTTCCATTTCAACACCTAGTTTATCACCCCATTCTTCGCTAGGTCTAAACTCGTCATTGGCACCGTATACCAACTGAAAAGGAATATTAGGCCTATCGTTCATTTTTCTGATTCTAGTTGGAGAAACACCATATAAAGATTTAACAGGCAAACCTTTTTTCGCTGCTTCCCAAACTATGGTAGCACCTGTACTAAAAGCTAAATAGTAGCAAGCCTCCGTTTCTTTCTTTAACAAATGAGACACAGCAGTGTCCGTACCACCTTCAATAAAGGCATTATGTACATTTTCTTCCGTTTGGATCAAAATATCCAAATTTGCCAATTGTTGGCTATCATAAAAAGTAATATCAAAATACTGTTGTAGATACCCTAAATAAGACGTAATCCACAATCCTTTTTTAGCGCCCCACATATCTGAAACGATCACTAATTTTTCTGCCATAATAATAGTATTTATAGTATTGGTTAAGTTTTGCTTCAGCAAGTTGTATTAATTATCCTACCAATCCCTATTTAATTGTCTACAGGTTAATATTATCGATGTAGTTCCTAATTTTAGGATTTATAAAAAAATGAAACATCAACGTTTAACTGAAAACAAAGTTTACATTAACATCAGCTAATTTAGAGCAAGTGTTGCCAAAAAATAAAATTTTGTTGTGATTGGACTAATATTTAGTGTGTATAGAGCAAATTACTTGTTCATGAGCAAAAGCTCATCTAAATAATCCCTTTTATTAGACAATCTGGGTATCTTATGCTGCCCGCCCAGTTTGTCATTTTTCTTCAACCAATCATAAAAAAGATTTTTTCTGGCTTCATGAATTATGGGAGCATTCAAAGTAATATTATGAAGTCTCTTTGCTTCATAATCAGAATTAAGAGATTTTAATGCATTATCAAAAATCTCAACAAACGCTTTAAAATTTTCAGGTAGTTTTCTAAATTCCATGATCCACTCATGTGCACCTTTTTCTTTATTGACCATAAAAACCGGTCCGGCGGTGTAGTCCATTATTTCTGCGCCGGTTTTTGCACATGCTATTTTTAAAGCTTCTTCGGCATTTTCAATTATAAGCTCTTCGCCAAATACATTAATATGATGTTTTGTTCTACCGGTAACTTTAATACGATACGGGCTTTTTGAAGTAAAACGTACCGTATCCCCTATTTTATATCGCCACAGACCAGAATTGGTCGTTATAACAATGGCATAGTTTTTACCAAGTTCAATATCCCATAACGGTATAGCTTCTTCATTTAATTCGCCATATATGTTCATAGGTATAAACTCATAAAAAATACCGTAGTCTAACATCAGCAGTAAATCGTCTGCACCATTTCTATCTTGAATGGCAAAAAAACCTTCAGAGGCATTATAAATTTCGTAATATCTAAAATTGCTTTTAGGAAGTATCTTTTTGTATTGCTCTTTGTATGGGTTAAAATTTACACCACCGTGAAAATAAACTTCAAGATTTTCCCACACCTGAAATAAATTATCCTTACCTGTTTCCTCTAGCACTTTATTCATAAGCACTAACATCCATGATGGCACACCGGCCAAACTAGTTACGTTTTCATGAACACTTTCATGAATAATGGCCAAAAGCTTACTTTCCCAATCGCTCATTAACGACACCTTGTTACTAGGCGTACTGCTATACTCGGCCCATAAGGGCATGTTATCTATTAGTATGGCAGATAAATCCCCAAACAAAGAACCATTATCCTCGTATAACTCTTTACTACCACCTAAACGAAGGCTTTTACCAGTGAAAAGTTGTGAATTTTCATTGTTATTTAAATAAAGACATAAAAGATCTTTACTGGATTTATAGTGACAATCTTCCAAAGCCTCTGCGCTCACCGGTATAAACTTACTTTTAGCATTGGTTGTTCCACTACTCTTGGCAAACAATTTTACTTTGGTTGGCCAAAATAAATTCTGTTCCCCTCTCCGGGTACGTTCAATTATAGGCTGAACTTCCTCGTAAGAAACAATAGGCAATCTTTCTTTAAATTGATTATAAGATTCAATAGATTCAAAATCATAGGTTCTACCCACCTCGGTATCTTCTGCAAATTCTAACAATTGCAACAAAACTTCTTCTTGGACTTCTTCGGGGTATTTTAAAAAGAGTTCAATCTGGTGAAATCGCTTTTTAAGCAACCAAGAGGCAATAGAATTAAATAGGGTAATTGGCATTTATAGGTATCTTTGTCTTGCTAAAAGTAGCGTATCTAATTATCATTTTCAAATTGACAAATCAATAAGCTAAATTAACATGCAATACGAAGGAGTACTAAGAAAAATGCAGACCGAAATAGGAAGTCCAATTCAATATTATATGCTTTTTGAGTCCGATTTCCTAAACGTGAACCAAGTACTTGACAAATCGCTGAAAATAGAATTTATAAAACACCAATGCCTTAACTGCGGTAACGACAGACCTATATATAGACAAGGCTTTTGTAGAACATGTTTTTTTGAAATACCATCTGCAGGCGACTGGATCATGCGACCAGAGCTGAGCAAAGCCCATTTAGATCAAGAAGATAGAGATCTAGCTTATGAGAAAAAGGTACAACTACAGCCTCACATTGTTTATTTAGCCAATTCTAGTAATGTTAAGGTTGGTGTCACCAGAAAAGCACAAGTACCTACCAGATGGATCGATCAAGGTGCGCACGAAGCTATTGAAATCGTAGAGGTACCTAACCGTTATTTGGCAGGAATTACCGAAGTTGCCCTAAAAGACCATATTGGAGACAAAACAAACTGGCGAACCATGCTTACCAATAATGTCGTGGACGAAAATCTACAAGAATGGCGAGAAAAACTTCAACAATACATACCAGAGGAGGCATTGCCGTATTACCTAGAAACCAACAAAGAGACGGAATTAGAATTTCCTGTGTTGCAATACCCAACAAAAGTTAAAAGCCTTAACCTTACTAAAACCCCTTCTTTTGAAGGCAAATTAAAAGGTATAAAAGGTCAGTATTTAATTTTTGAAGATAATACTGTATTCAACGTTAGGGGTAGCGAGGGTTATTTTGTTGGCTTAACCATTAGTTAGTACTATCTTTTTTCTTATTTCCGAATAGGCCTCCTAAAATATCCTTAGCTTTTTCCTTCACCGCTTCTTTCTCAATTTTAGCAGGGGTAGAATCTTTCTTAACGGTTGTTGCTGTATCTTTTTTTGTAGCTAAAATTCCGCCTAGAATATCTTTTGCGCTTGTTTTGGTCGAAGACGTTTCACCGCTTACAGAATCTTGTGTAGCCTTATTTCCGGAAATTAGACCACCAATAAGATCTTTAGCCTTATCAGTACCTTTATTTATTAACTTTTGCTTTTCAATCTCTATTAATTTACTAGTAAGCGCCTTTACACCTGATGTTAGATCGGTTGTAACAGTTGGGCTGTTATACGCCCCGCCAATACTAGCAACAACGGGAATAGTTAGATCAGTTAAAGTAGCATCATCAATTTTAGCTATAAGTTTGGTAACATCAGACCCAAGATACTTTGCCGGTACCTGTAAAGATGCTTTATAATTCAATTTTTGATCAAAAGAATGGTTACCATCTACATTAATAGAAACATCCTTATAATTAAATGTAAACGGCTTCACCGCAACTACACCATCTTTAAAAGACAATGATGTTTTAATATCTTTTAAATTCAACTGATTTACATCTATAAAATTCAATTTAGAAACAAGAGTGTTTAATACCGGCGCAGATTCAGTATTTACTTCTTCTGTCATGATATCGGCAAATAAATCGCCACTCAGGGACAGTAGGTTCGGCAAAAGATCATCTGTCAAATTACCTGATAAAGAAATATCCGAGGTTAATTTTCCATTCAACATTTGAGCTATCGGAGCTATTGCTTTAAAAAGATCTACGGAAGCAAAAGTTTCTTGAATACCCAATTGATTTAGATCTAGCTTCATGTTAAAAGTAGGAGTTTCCGTTTTAGTAGACACTTGGCCATTAAACCCTATTTTCCCACCAAACATTCCGGCAGACATATTACTTAGTGTTGCCGTTTCATCTTTAATTTTTAAAACACCGGTTACATCGCTTAAGACGATATCATCATATATCACTTTTTTAGCATCTGCATTGATTGTAGCGTCCAAGAATGAAGGGATTTTAATTTTTTCTTCTTCAACCGTATTTCCACCTGTTGATTCTTTTTCACCTGTAGAAGATGTTGTCTCTGTCTCGGCAACCATAAAATCGCTTAAAGCAAAAGTATTAGACTTCAAGTTGAAATTACCTTCTACCTTTTCATCATTGAACATGAAACCTAAAAGGTTGTTTATAGTTCCTGTTGCATCAAAATCCGTTGTGCCTGTAGTACCATTCAGGTTGTTTAAGGTAACTGTCCTAGGGTTAAAGGTTAAACGTGCCGCCTTAAACTTTACCGGATTTGCAAGTTCGTCTGAGTTATATTCAAAATCTGTTAAGCTCAAATCTCCTGTAGTACTCGTTTTCTCATATTGCTCGTTTTCTACTGAAGCCATATCAAAAGCAGTTGTAATATCAGCCTTCAACATTCCTTTTAGATTATATTCAGCTGGTACCGGATATGCTTTTGAGATATTGGCCAAGTTCATATTTCCATCCATATGTGCCTTAACCTTTGTATTACCCATAAGCTCGGTAATATTAGAAGTAAGGTTAAACTTATCTTCATCTATCATGAACGATGCTTTGTTGATATTAACGTAAGTGTCTTCAACAATTCCTGTTTTATTATCTATCTGAACATCAAAAAACACATTTTTAACCGCTTTAGGTAAATCTGGATATTTAAAAGATGCATTATCAGATTTAAGTTCTATGTGAAATTTAGGAATATGGGTTTCATCCACCACTCCGTTAAAATTACCATTTACAGCAAAATCACCTGTTGTGGTTACATTTTCAATATTCTTAGAATAAATTTCCGGTATTACACCTAAGAAATTTTTAAAATCGGATGAAGGAGTTTTAAAAGTTAAATCAACTTCTTGGCTGGTATCGTTCAACTTAACAAAACCATCAAACACCAATGGTAATTGATTGATCAAGGCCTCATTCTTTAAAAATGAATACTTGTTCTCATTTAAATCTATACCAATAAGTGCATCTAACTTGATCTTATTCTTGTTTAAGTAATTAACACTATCCATTTCCAAAGAAATAAGAGCGTTGGTATGCGTATCCAATTCAGAAGTTGCCAATGACAGGTCTCCTGTACCATTATGTTGAAAATCATCCAATTTAAAAGCTATACCCGTAGAATTATCGGTATAATAAATTCTTGAATTGGTGATTTCATAAGACTGTAGATCAAAAGAAAAACCATCTGTAGAAGTAGGTTCTTCTGCGGCTGTTGTAGTTTCAGAAGCAATGGCAATATCATAATTTGCATTCTCTTCTTTATCGACTACAATATTGACCAGAGCCCCCTCTAAATTGATATCATTAATAGCAATAGCATCGCTAGTACTTTTAAACAACTGCATTATTCCCATGGTCAAATCCAAATTGTTTGCCTTGAACAAGGTGTCACCTTCAAATGGCGCCTTATTAATTAACACCACATCTTTGAAATTCACTTCTGCATTTGGAAAGCTTTTGACCAAACTTAAGTTTGCCTCAGAAAAATCCAAAGTTGCATTTACATTATTATTCACATTATTTTTAATAATGTCTCCAATTTTAGCCTCTAAGAAAAAAGGTGCCGCTATCAATACAATTAAAATTAGCAATAGAAATACACCTACAATCTTCAATATTTTCTTACCCATAGTATAATTTTATACTGTTTAGTTTACTGTTCTTATTCTAATACGTCTAAATCCAATTCTTCATTTGGCTTTAGATTAAAACGTTTTCTCATTATATATACGAAGAAATAGAGAAAAGGGGTGTCTATAAATGCTATAAAAATCTTAAAAATAAATCCGCTCACTACAAGTCCGAAAAAAAGATTCCAAGGCAATACTTTAAACACACATAATAATGCCACAACGGTAAACGTATCTAGAAATTGTGACAGGAAAGTTGAAAAATTATTACGCAGCCATAAATACTTTCCTTTTGTCAATTTTTTCCAAAAATGATAAATGGCAACATCTACATATTGCGCCAACAAATACGCAAACATAGAAGCCAAGACCGCTATTGGCGATAAAGCAAAAACCTGTGTAAATGTAGTATCATCTATAGGCGACGATGGTATAGCGGGGGCAACCTCAGCTACCAATATTATACCCATGGAAAAGAATGAAGCAAAGATACCTGCCGTAACAATTTGGTTAGCCATTTTTCTACCGTAAATTTCAGATATGAGGTCTGTAATCAAAAATGTAATCGGGTAAGGCAAAATACCCACGGATATTTCAAAAAGTGACACACCAAAAACAGTGAAATCCCCGAAGGGATTCCAATAAAAAAATTTTTGAAAAATCAGGTTGGAGACTACTAGGGAAGTAATAAACAAAGCCCCTAAATACAGATAAATACGGTGTGCTAATTTTCTATCCTTTAAGGTCATATACTTATTTAATATCTAAAGCAAACGGCATTCTTGCCTGAACCCCACTTTGCTTTTTAAAAGATTGTAATTCCTTAAGTACTTGATAAGCCTCTTCCCCTATTTCATCTTTTAAAAGGTTCTCTTTTATTTTTACGCTTGCACCTTCCAAATCTTCCATAAAACGCTCAAAGCCACTTTTATATTTAGGAAATTTTTTAACTCCGTAAGTATCTATTTCTGCCATTTCTGCCGCTGCAGATATAGCATCGTCCAAATTACCCAATTCATCTACTAATCCAATCTCCAGAGCCTCGGTACCGCTCCACACCCTGCCTTGTGCCACACTATCCACCTGTGCCATTGTCATACCTCTACCTTGCGACACTCTTTGCAAAAATGTTTCATAGGTTTCCTCAATACTTTCTTGAACCTGATTTTTAAAACTTTCTTGCATTGGTTCAAAAAGCGAATATTCTACTGCATTCTTGTTGGTGCCAACCTGCTCTGCGTTTATACCAACATTGTCTGCCAACTCAGTTAAATTGGGCACTGTACCAAATACACCAATAGACCCTGTTATTGTAGTAGGTTCGGCGAAAATTTTATTAGCTCCCGCAGCAATATAATATCCTCCAGATGCCGCCACATTACCCATGGAAACTATTACCGGTTTCACTTTTTTAGCCAATTCCACCTCTCGCCAAATAATATCGGAAGTCAAAGCGCTACCCCCAGGTGAATTCACCCGCAACACTATAGCCTTTACCTTGTCATCTTCACGCGCTTTAATCAAAGCCTCATTAATTATACCTTGGCCAATGATATTTGGGCCACCTTCACCATAAAATATTTCTCCCTGCGCAAAAACTACGGCTATTTTATCATCACCAGATTTCAAAGTCTTTTTATTGGAATACTTTACATAATCATCTAAAGAACTATAGTTAATCTTATCATCCTTCTTTAGTTCCAGCGCATTCGCCAATTTATTTTCATATTGATCATAAAATACTACATCATCTACCAACCCAGATAACTTTGCAAAGTTAGGCGTTCTACCACCTAAAGTATCTGCTATAACGTTCAGGTCAGATTCAGAAATAGAACGTGTTTCTGAAATATCGGTCACCATTGAATTCCAAAGTGACTGCAACAAAGCGGTCAATTGACTCCTATTTGCCTCACTCATATTATTCTCCAAATAGGGCTCAACGGCACTTTTGTATTTCCCATGGCGTATAACTTCCATCTTAACGCCAGATTTTTCTTGAAGTTCTTTGTAATAAAGCACTTCAGTAGAAAGTCCTTTGAAATCTAAAACTCCTACCGGGTTTATAAAAACAGAATCTGCGACACTGGCCAAATAATAATCTCTTTGCATAAAGAAATCTGCGTATGCGTATATAAACTTACCCTCCGCTTTGAAATCCTCTAAAGAACGTCTAATTGCCTGAGTCTGTGCCAAACCAGCAATAATAAAGTTATTATTGATACTGATTCCTTTTATGCGGTCGTCATTTTTAGCCACCTCAATAGCATGGATAATTTCATCTAAACCCTGTGATTCTTCAAAAATACCCGCAAACGGATCAAGCTCATTGCTACCGGTATAATCAGATATTGGTCTTTGTAACTGTAACTCAAGAATAGAATTATCTTTTACCGCAACAGCATCTTCACTACTGCTTACAAGACTCACAAATATTAAAAACATTACGAACAAAATACCAAAAGCAAATAGAGAACCTAAAATAGATGCTAGAAAATTTCTTAAAAACTTCATTTAAATCTTTCTTTTAAATAGTTAACAAAGATAACTAATGTGAATATGTTTTAGTTATTTTGTTCTAACATTATGGGAGTATACAAAACAGCACTTTTATCAATAGGAAGTAATTTGGGTAACCGCCAATTATTATTACAAAAGGCCATTTTTGAAATTGGCAAGGTTGCGGGCGAGGTAAGACAAGTATCTGCCACCTATGAAACCCCTTCTTGGGGTTTTGAAGGCGAAAATTTTCTCAATGCCTGTTTAGAACTACAGACCTTACTTACACCAGAAGAACTACTTGTTAAGTTATTATCCATTGAAACAGCTTTTGGAAGAGAAAGAAAAAACAGCGACGCGTACGAGAGTAGAACTTTGGATATTGACATCATATATTATGAAAAAGAGGTTATAAATACCGAAACGCTTACGATACCGCACCCAAAAATGCAAGAGAGAAAATTTATTTTAAAACCTCTTGCCGATATTTCACCACAATTTTACCATCCTATCTTTAATAAAGACACCCGCAATTTATTACAAGAATGTAAAGACAAAAGCACCATTACCAAACAAGTGCCCAGGCTTTTTAAAAATAGACATACGTTTTTTGCCAGTTTACAATATGTAGCTATAGAAGGTAATATTGGTGCTGGAAAAACAACCTTGGCCACAAAAGTTGCTGAAGATTTCAATGCAAAATTAATTCTAGAACGATTTGCCGAAAACCCTTTTTTACCTAATTTTTATATTGACCAATCCAGATATGCCTTTCCATTAGAAATGTCATTTTTAGCAGACCGCTATCAACAATTCACAGAAGACACCAATCAATTGGATCTTTTTAAAAGTTTTATGGTAAGTGATTATGACATTTATAAATCCCTAATATTTGCCAAGGTCACCCTACAACAAAACGAGTTTGACCTATATAGAAAAGTGTTCAACTTCATGTACAAAGAAGTTAAAAAACCTAAAATTTACGTTTATCTGTATCAAACTACAGAACGACTATTACAGCAAATTAAGCAAAGAGGAAGAGATTACGAACAGAATATTGAACTTACCTATTTAGAAAAAATCAATAGGGGCTATTTTGACTTTTTACGCACCTACCCTAAAGAAAACCAACTAATTATAGACGTTAGCGCCTTAGATTTCGTAAGTAGCAACAATGATTATGAAACGGTTTTAACCAAGATTGAAGACTTCGCCCTGACCAATTTATATCAATAATAAATTACCGGATTTCTTGCGTAAATGAAAAGAAAATCTTTTATTGTGGAGGCATACGTGCAACTAACTAACTCAAACTATACTAAAAAACCTGGTCTACGACCAGGTTTTTTTATGCGTTAATTTTACTCCAGCAATCCCAAACTACGACACCCACACTAACCGAAATATTTAAGGAATGTTTAGTCCCAAATTGAGGTATTTCCAATACTTCGTTACTTGCCGTAACCACATTTTGAGCAACACCTTTAACCTCGTTTCCAAAAACTAGGACCTGCTTCTTTTCTTTTGCAGGAGCATAATCATTCAATTGAGTTGCATTCTCTGCTTGTTCTACAGAAATTACATGACATCCTTCATTTTTAAGCCTTTCAACCAATTCTATTGTATCTGGAACGTATTCCCAATCTACACTATCGGTTGCGCCCAAGGCGGTTTTATGAATATCTTTATGAGGAGGAGTAGCCGTTATACCGCATAAATATATTTTTTCAACAAGAAAAGCATCGGCCGTTCTAAAAACCGAACCAATATTATTTAAACTTCTTATATTATCAAGTACAATTATAATAGGTGATTTTCCTGCACTTTTATATGCTTCAACATCTATTCTCCCCAGTTCATCATTTCGTAATTTCCTCATAGTCCCAATTCAATTTCATTAGCACAATATGATCGTAAACTTATCCTCAAATATCAACAATAATTAAAATTTCAGGGATAAAACCATATTTTCGTGAAGGTGCAAAATTAATGAGATAAAGATAAAGTGGCGGAAAAAAGCAAAACAAAAAAGGTAACCCCTTTAATGAAGCAATATAACACCATCAAGACCAAATATCCTGATGCCCTATTGCTTTTTAGAGTAGGTGATTTTTATGAAACTTTTGGTGAAGATGCAGTGAAGGCTTCACGTATTCTTGGTATTATACTGACCAATAGAAATAATGGTGGAGAACGAACAGAATTGGCCGGATTTCCCCACCATTCATTAAACACATATTTACCCAAATTGGTTAAAGCGGGGCAACGCGTTGCTATCTGCGACCAATTAGAAGACCCCAAACAGACCAAAACCATTGTAAAGAGAGGAGTTACGGAATTGGTTACACCTGGGGTAGCCATGAACGATGACATCTTAAACTCAAAGACCAATAATTTTCTTTGTGCAATTCATTTTGGAAGGAAAAAAATAGGGATTTCATTCGTTGATATTTCTACAGGTGAATTTTTAACTTCTGAAGGCAGCGAAGAACAAATTGATAAATTATTACAAAATTTTTCACCTAATGAGGTATTGATATCTAAAGCCCATAAGAAGGAGTTTTTAGATGTTTTCGGTAAAAACCACCATCTCTTTTATTTAGAAGATTGGGTTTTCCAAGAAGATTATGCCTTGGAAAATCTTACCTCACACTTTAACACCAACACCTTAAAAGGTTTTGGCGTTGACCATCTAACCTGTGGGATTATAGCATCTGGAGTTGTTTTACACTATTTAGGAGAAACACAGCACAGACAATTACAGCACATATCAAAATTACAACGTATTGCTGAAGATGATTATATATGGATGGATAGGTTTACCATTAAAAACCTTGAACTCTATCATTCCACCAATGTAAACGCGGTGACGCTTTTAGATGTTATCGACAAAACGATATCACCCATGGGTGGGCGAATGATAAAACGATGGCTTGCACTACCTCTTAAGAACCTGCAAAAAATTACCCGGCGACAGGAAATTGTTTCTTACTTACACCAAAATGAGGTGACATTAGAAAAATTTCAGCACCATATTAAGCAGATGGGCGATATAGAGCGATTGATCTCTAAGGTAGCTACAGGAAAAGTAAACCCTAAAGAAGTGGTTCAATTAAAGAATTCGCTCGAAGCTTTAATACCTATCAAACAATTGGCTACTTCATCTGAAAACGAGTCTTTGGCACTTACAGGAGATCAAATACAATCCTGCGATTTGTTAAGGGCTAAAATCAAAGAAATGCTTAGCGAAGAGGCACCTGTAAACATTTTAAAAGGTAGCACTATAGCCCAAGGATTTTCAGAAGAGCTAGACGAACTAAGAGGTTTAGCCACATCTGGAAAGAACTATTTAAATAATATGTTGGAAAGGGAAACAGCTGCAACCGGCATTACATCCCTAAAAATAGCGTCCAACAATGTTTTTGGATATTACAT
The DNA here is from genome assembly GCF_001447995.1 of Maribacter dokdonensis DSW-8. Taxonomy (NCBI): domain Bacteria; kingdom Pseudomonadati; phylum Bacteroidota; class Flavobacteriia; order Flavobacteriales; family Flavobacteriaceae; genus Maribacter; species Maribacter dokdonensis. The sequence goes on from NZ_LDPE01000001.1 coordinate 1,811,492, forward strand.
TGAAGTAAGAAATACCCATAAAGACAAGGTTCCGGAAAATTGGACGCGTAAGCAAACTTTGGTCAATGCAGAACGCTACATTACCGAAGAACTAAAAGAATATGAAGCAAAAATTTTAGGAGCTGAAGACCGTATTCTAACCTTGGAACAGCAGCTTTTCTCTCAATTGGTTGTGTGGATGCAAGAATACATTACCCCCGTACAGAACAATGCACACCTGGTTGCGCAGTTAGACTGTCTTTGCGGATTTGCCCAATTGGCAAAAGAGAATGCCTATAACTGCCCTACATTGAACGACTCTACTGATTTAGAGATTACCGAAGGAAGACACCCTGTCATTGAAAAACAATTACCATTAGGAGAACAGTACATTGCAAACGATTTACAGTTAGACAGATCCAATCAACAGTTCATAATGATCACCGGTCCCAATATGAGTGGTAAATCCGCATTACTAAGGCAAACGGCATTAATAGTGCTATTGGCACAAATGGGAAGTTTTGTTCCTGCGGAAACGGCTAAAATTGGCGTCGTTGATAAAATATTTACCCGCGTAGGAGCCAGCGATAACATTTCAATGGGCGAATCTACTTTTATGGTCGAAATGAACGAAACCGCCTCTATTCTTAACAACCTGTCTGAGCGTAGCTTGGTACTGTTAGATGAAATAGGTCGTGGTACCAGTACCTATGATGGTATTTCTATTGCCTGGGCCATATCCGAATATTTACATGAGCACCCAGCAAGGGCAAAAACCATGTTCGCCACCCATTATCACGAGCTAAATGAAATGACCAATACCTTTGGCCGTATTAAAAATTTCAATGTAGCCATCAAAGAACTAAAAGACAACGTTCTCTTCTTAAGAAAATTAATCCCCGGAGGTAGTGAACATAGTTTTGGTATTCATGTAGCTAAAATGGCCGGTATGCCACAACAAGTAATTCAAAAAGCCAACAAGATTCTAAAAAAATTAGAAAACAAACATGTAAGTGGTGAGGTAACGGATAAGCTTATAAACGATTCTGACGAAATGCAACTTAGTTTTTTCAATTTGGACGATCCGTTATTGGAAGAAATAAAGGATGAAATAACCCATTTGGACATAGATACGCTCACACCTGTAGAAGCATTAATGAAATTAAATGAGATTAAACGTCTGTTAACCAAGGACAAAAAGGCGACATCATAAAATATTTAATTCTTTTACACTTTTTTACTTTGGAATTTACAGAATTGTATTAAATTTGCACCCGCATCTTTTAAGAGATGCACGTTCATAAACTTGCGAAAATAGCTCAGCTGGTAGAGCGCCACCTTGCCAAGGTGGAGGTCGCGGGTTCGAATCCCGTTTTTCGCTCTGCAAAATGTTGTTCAGCAACATTTTTAAAAAAACCAAGTATGCTCGAGTGGTGGAATTGGTAGACACGCCGGACTTAAAATCCTGTGCTCTTTGGGGCGTGCGGGTTCAAGTCCCGCCTCGAGTACCACAAACCCCTGAAATCAATTGATTTCAGGGGTTTTTTATTTAATCTACTTAACAGATTGAAGTCAAAAGTTATTTACTAACTTTAGTATTGAAATAGTTTACATGCTAAAAAAAATTCTCAAAATACTCGGATTACTTTTCATACTGTTAGTATTCGTCATTTTTACATGTAATATCATAATTTCAAACACCGCTGACGGAAAAACCTTTACCGACATCTCATCAACACCCAAGAACAGAGTAGGTTTAGTTTTAGGAACCTCAAACAAACTAACCAATGGCTCTCCCAATCCGTATTACACTTATCGTATAAATGCCACCAAAGCATTGTACAATGCCGGTAAAATAGAATTTATACTTGTTAGTGGTGATAATGGCAGTATTTACTATAATGAGCCAGATACCTTTAAAAAAGATTTAATAAAGGCTGGTATTCCTGAGCGGGCAATTTTCTTGGACTATGCAGGTTTTAGGACTTTAGACTCAATGTTTAGAGCAAAGTTTATTTTTGGGTTGAACAATGTTACCGTAATCTCGCAAAAATTCCATAACGAGAGAGCTATTTATATAGCCAAACAAAAAGGGCTCAACGCTATTGGATTTAACGCTCAAGACGTTTCTACCAGTCAAGGCATAAAAGTGCAGCTAAGGGAATATTTGGCACGGGTAAAGGTATTTATCGATATGCTTTTAAATACCCAACCAAAATTCTATGGCACCACTATAGAAATAAAATAGCTTACTTTTAATCTTACCAACTAATCTTATAAGTAATGCCAAGTTTTAAAACAGTACTGAAAAATTTAGGTCCAGGAATCTTATTTGCCAGTATGGCCATTGGCACCTCTCACTTGGTACTATCTACTAAAGCCGGTGCCCAATATGGTTGGCTTATGATAATACCTATTATACTGGCCAACGTATTAAAGTATCCATTTTTCGAATTTGGAGTAAGGTACACTAACGTCACCAATAAAACATTGATAGAAGGATACCTAAACCGTGGTAAAGCTTATTTATGGTTCTATGCCATCATAACATTTGTTACCACTTTTACCATCTTAGCGGCATTGTACACCGTTACTGCAGGGCTATTCATAAACTTGTTTAATATTGGACATAGTTCTATTGCTATTGTAGCTTTATCTCTTTTCTTGATCATTAGTGCCCTTTTGATTTTTGGAAAATATAAATTCTTGGAGATTAGTTTAAAGTTTGTAATAAGCATATTGTTCATTGCACTATTGGTTACAACCGTACTAGTGATTGTCAAAGGACCGGTTGACCATGCATTGGACTTTGAACCACTACCTATTTTCAATGAAGTAGGAATTCTTTTTTTAATAGGGTTAATTGGGTGGATGCCTACGACCGTTGAAGCTTCTAGCTGGATTAGCTTGTGGAGCATAGAAAAATGGAAAAATCAAGAAAAGCCAAGTTTAAAAGAATCTTTACAAGAATTTAATATAGGCTATATTATAACGGCAATTCTTGCGGTATTTTTTATGGTCATAGGATGGTATACATTATATGGAACCAACACCCAGCTCAGTAATAATGCCATAAGCTTTGCGGATCAAGTTGTTCGCCTGTTTACTGAGCATATTGGCACTTGGGCCTATCTATTTATAGCAATTTCAGCATTTGCCACTATGTTTAGCACATGCATGACGGCACATGATGCATTGGCAAGGGTAAGTTTGGATATTATTTCCTTATTAAAACCAAAAGAGAAATGGTATAGCACAAAAAACGCTTACACCACAGGAATACTCATCTTGACCTTCATCAACTTTATTGTAATTGCCGCGTTTAGTGCAAACATGGGAAATTTAGTTGCTTTGGCCACTTTTGTATCTTTCGTTGTAGCGCCATTAGTAGGATACATGAATTTAAAAAATGTTACCAGTAGTGATCTAGACCCAAAATTTTGGCCCAATAAGCAGCTAAGATTTTTAACCTATGTAGGTATCTTGTTTCTCACCCTCTTTGCGCTTTACTATTTCTATATTATCATTTTATAGTAGGCAAGGTTTTTTTCCCTATTCTACTACAAAAAGTGTTCGTTCATTTTGTTTATGAAGAAAATCTAAACAATAAGCGCCATTGGTACAATTGTTTACAATATTCTCTTCTCCATACCCAGTAGCCTCAAGTATATTATGTGAACCCAAACCATTGTTCAACAAATACTGCTTAATGGTATTGGCCCTGTCTTGTGACAATCTTTTATTATAAGAACTACTACCCCTACTGTCCGTATACGAAAGAATTCTTAATCTTATTTGCGGAAAGCGTTCTACTGCGTCTATAACTTTTTTCAATTGCCCCTCTACTTGAGCATTCAAAGTTGACTTTCCCTTATCAAAATAAAACTTATCCAATTTAATAACTGTTTTCTCTTCCCGTTCCGTTACCAAATCTTCCATTTTGGCAAGCCCCATATTGTAAGAGGAATTTTGAATTTCCTCCATCCCTTCTTCAGAGTAGGTAGTGGAGAAAATAGAATAACCGTCACTCATTGCCTGTATGGTGATCTGAGACATCCATGGCACCTCGATTCTAAAACTTCCGTCCGAATTAGACACAACTTCCTTTAAAATATCTCCATTTTGACTCAACAGTCTTACCTGTGCTCCTTCCAAACCTGCTTTATTTCTTAGATTAACCACCTTGCCACCAAGTGCAAATGTTTTTAATCCTGGTGATTTATCGAGCATAAAACCATAAAGATCATCCCCACCTTTTCCTCCTTTTCTATTTGAAGCGAAAAAACCGGACAATCCATTACCCTCCTTAGCCTTCTGGATTATAAAGCCGAAATCATCGGATACCGAATTGATACCTTCACCTAAATTTACAGGAATGGTATATGTTTCATTAGCTAGGATATTAGATTTATAAACATCCATACCACCTAGACCATAAAAAACGTCGGAAGAAAAATATAAGCTTCCTTCATAGATATATGGAGCTATTTCATTTCCGGGTGAATTTATTCTAGGTCCCAAATTAATTGGAGCAGACATTATTTGACCGTTATTGGTGTACACATAATATAGGTCTGTACCACCGTAACTATCATCAAAATTTGCCGCAAAATATAATCGTTCAGTAGTATCATCAAAAAATGGATAATAAAAAGAAGTACTTAAATCCTTTAAGATAAATCTAAATCTACCATTTTCTGAAAGTGTACCAATGGCCAAAGCATTCTTCCCATTTTCATCATATCTTAATTCACCATCTTCGGTGTTGGAAAGAATGTAAAAGAACGTGGACAATTTTGTTGAGTAATAAGGTGTTGATTTATGAAACTCGGTAGCCGGTATTTCTTTAAAAGTTTCTACATCTACAAGCGTATTTGTTGAACTTATTCTAGCAAAATAAATATCCAAATACGATTCACCCGTAGGCCCATATACATTTTTTGAATTTCTAGATCTACTACTACTGAATAATATTCCATTTTTATAAAACGCAGGGGAGAAATCTCCCTGAGGACTATTAACCCCTAAATCGCGAATTGTTTTATCTTCATTGCCTGCCGGAATTTCCAATAAGCTATAATTGAACTCTGCATTTTCTAAAAGTTCTGGAGATAATTTATCCGCTTTTGACCTAAGAAAAGTTTTCACTCTATCTCGTTCTGAATTTTTAGAAAGGCTTTGCAACATTTTATTGAACCTGTTCACAGACATAATAGTGTCATTCTTATTGACCTCTAAATATAGCTCTGAAGCATTATCATATTTACCCGTGCTAAAGTATGAGTCCGCTAAATTCAGTAATTGATGGTTAGTCAATGGTTTCTTTTCCATTTCCTTTTTATACTCTGCAATTGCCTGTTGGTAGCGATATCCATAAAAAAGATTATCTGCCTTGGACTTCTTGTCTTGGGCAAAACCCAAAAGCGGTATAATAATCAGAATTGTTATGAGAAATTTAAATTTCATTATAGTTCTATTTAAAAGAAACGTGGTGAATCTACTTGTTTAGGTTTTCCTTTCGCATTCTTGTCACCACTTCCTTTTGATTTCGCTGCTCCTTGTCTACCTAAATAGAATTTTAGTATTATTTCATGAGAACCATTATTGAACTCACCTAACAAGTTTGTATTGTAATCATAAGAATACCCTGCAAACAATTGGTTTGATATTTGAAAGCCTGCTAAACCACTGAATGCATTGTCTAGACGATAGGATGCACCAGCTGTAAATACATCTGAAATTAAAAAATTACCCGATAAGTTTACATTCACGGGTGAACCTGCAATAGTATTGACCAAAAATGCCGGTTTAAACTTTAAATTATCTGAAAGTTCAAATACATAGCCACCTATAAAATTAAATTGAAGTTTGTCTTCAACTATAGATGATACTTCATCATTATACACACCTTCTGTCAAAAAATTAGGAACAGAGGCACCTAAGTACCAATCATCAGCATACAGGAAAGCACCTGCACCAACGGTTGGATAAAATTTGCTCAACATTTCATCATTAAGGTCCTCACCCGGATTTTCAAAAGTTCCTTTAGAAAAATCAACATTTAAAAAAGAACCTCCTGCATCTATACCAAAAGAAAGTCTAGTCTCAGCTGTAACCATAATTTGATATGAATAAGAAACATCTGCATAGGTTTGCGTTGTTGGTCCTAATTGATCACTAACAATATTTAAACCCAATCCAACTTTTTCATTTTGAAAAGGAAGGTTAGCTCCAAAACGAAATGTACGGGGTGCCCCGGGAATATCTATCCATTGAGCTCTATACAGACCAGAAAACTCAGGGTTTTCTACCGTACCCACATAAGCAGGATTAAAGCTACCTATATTGTACATGTACTGGGTATACTGCGGTTCTTTCTGTGAAAATGCATTAAAGCCTATCAGAGAAAATAGCACTAAGGCAATAGTATAACTAGTTTTATTAAAGTTATAATCCATAATTTATTTTATCTAATAAGCTGTATCCAACCCTTATCCAATGTTTCGGGTCCGTTATTGATACTATAATTCATAATATAAAAATAAGTTCCTTTTGGCACTTCTTTTCCTTTATAGGTACCGTCCCATACATCACCGTCATTTACTTTTTCCGTTTCAAATACCAAGTTCCCGTATCGATCATAAATCTTAATCTTATAATGTAAGGCAACATCAATACCGGTTTCAGGATCTGTACGGTTTATACGCAGTACCTCATTCTGATTATTTCCATTGGGAGAAAATTGGTTGAACAAGAAGCCTGGGTCTGCCGGACTTTTTTCAATCACTTCAACCTCAACGGTAGCCTCATTGTTTAACGTATTACTATCTCTTGGGGTAGACCTTACGATATTTGCCGTATTTGTATACGTACCTGTAGCCGGAACCACAGCCCTGATCCTTAAAGTTGCTGTTTCTTCTCTTTCCAAAGCCGGAATATTCCAATTACCGGTATTCTCATCATAAACACCATTGAAATCAGATTCTGCCGAAACAAACATAAACCCGTTTTCAAGTAATATTTGATCATTCACAATAATATCTGTCACTACATCAGATACAGAAATATTGGTTACCCTGATCACAAACTCAACTTCATCTCCCACTAACACCTTATCCGGTCTAGCCTCTTTTGAAATTCTTAGGTCTACACCTTCTGGAGCCTCAGTACTTAAATCTACCGTAGCTTCATCATTATCCGGATTATTATCCGTTGGTATAGATTCTAATAGTACAGCAGTATTTGTGTACGGACCTTGTTCTGCGACAAGAACAGTAATATTCAATTCAACAGAAATACCTGCTTCAAGTTCTGGAATGTTCCAATTACCCGATATTTCATCATAATCGGCAGAATCAGCGGACACAAATTCGAACCCAAGCTCCAATAAATCACCAATTACTATTGACCTTGCCGTTCTATCTGATAAGTTAGTGACCAAAATGGTAAATACGATAGTATCTCCAACCAATGCGTCAATATTATCCACTGATTTTAACACTTCTAAATCTATAGGCGCATCGCAATTTGGTGTGGCTACCGGATCACAAGGATCATCTGGGTCAGAACCATTTGTTTGTTCATCTAAATCTGAAATACCGTCACCATCGCTATCACAACTACCATTAAATCTATTAGGTATACATGGATTATTATTTGCAGGATCTTGCTGATCATTAACCCCGTCATTATCGGCATCTTCCGTATTAGAGTCCAATGCATCAATAATACCATCGCCATCCTCATCTAAAGGGTTATTGATATTATCACCTACTTCTTCACCATCCTCAATACCATCGCCGTCAGTATCAGGATCATTGGAGTCAGTCCCCAGAACCACTTCCTGACCACCTAATAAGCCATCATTATCGTCATCAGTTTCACAATCGCTCACATTAATCGTAACTTCTACGGTAGGGTTTTCACAAGGAGCCGTAGAATCTGTTGTAGTATAACTAAACACATAAGCACCAGAAGTAGCCCCTTCAAACTCAACAACATTAGTAGAGCTAATAGTCATATTATCAGGACCCGATACAAAAATCCACACACCAGGATCCGCACCATTTAACCTAGAATCTAGATCTATTGCCGTAAGTCCGTTTGCTGCCACATTACATATAGAACCATTTGTTGCTGTCCCGACTGAAGCCTGAGACCCAATTCTCGCTACTACAGGTTGTCTTTCAGTAGTACATTCATTCTCGGTAGCCTCAACATAATAGGTAGCAGTAGCATTCAATGAAGGCGTCGTAAACGTTTCACCGGTGGCGATCGGAGTAACAGCATCTAAAGAATCATACCAATTTACAGAGGCGCCATCACTAGGTTCAACACTCAATAATAATGTGCCCGGACCACATCGTTCATTATCGTTAATAACCGTCAATTGTGGCAATACATTACGAACAATTTGTACTTCTATAGTACCACTTGCACAATTATTATCTTCATCATAGAAAAAACCATAATAAGACGCTGGCAAATCAACATCTTGAGCCTCTGCAACGGTTAAATGCGAATTCGTATTTAACGGATTGGAAACCCTACTCCAAGTTAAAACCGTTCCCGCAGGTGCTGTACTAGAAGTATAATCAAATAAATTAGCCGAAAAGGGATCACCAGCATTTTCAACGCAATAAATATTTGAAACAGACTCGTCTAAAATTGGCGCTGCCACACAGTTATCATCATCTTGTATAGTACCTGTAGCCGTACCTCCATTTGCGCGTTGCACATTATTTGTTGGCAACCCCAATTGTACGGTAAAAGTCTCTGTGTTTTCTAAAACAGCATCATCATTAATAGCTACTGTTATAGTTTGAGTTTCACCGACATCGCCAGTAAATATCAGAGAACCATTGTTACCAGTAAAATCTACACCACCACCTTCTGCAGTATCATCAAAAAACGAATATGAAACCGTTGTACCACCAATAACCTCTAAATCCAATTCCACTTCAAAAACCATTTCACCGGCAGCATCGTCTTCATTTAATGATTCGTTAGAAATTGTTAATGTCGCTTGGTCATTATCCTCAATTTCAACCGTAGCCGATTGCGTAGCAACCGAACCTAAAGAATAACCAGTACCATTTTGTAATGTAATTATAACAGTTTCCGTACCTTCTTGAATTTGATCATCAATAGGCGTAATTAACACTTCGGCTTCTTGCTCCCCATTTGGAATACTTACAGCGTTTGTACTACTTGCAGAGAAATCAGTTCCGACATCTGCTGTTCCGTCAATTAAGAATTCAACTATAATAGGACTACCAGTATTATTCTCCTCACTTAATCTTATGGTAAATTCACCTGTAGAAACAGAACTAGCACTTTCCGCAGCAGTTCCGTCTGAAGCTGTAATTTGAGCGAAATACTCAATATCATCACTAACTATTGTAACAGTATCACTATCTGAGGAACCTACTTCATATCCTGTACCTACGACGAGATTTAAAATAACCGTTTCATTGCTTTCAACATCAGAATCATTAATTGGAATTATATTGATTTCTACTTCACTTTCCCCATTCTCAATTATTGCTGAACCACTTAAGTTTTCAAAATCTGCTCCCGAAGTAGCTGTGCCACTAAGCGTATAATCAATTTCGATATCTGAACCAGAATTATTAACACTATTTAAACTTATGGTAAATTTCCCATTAACCAAAGGGTTCTCTCTTGCTGTTGCAACTGTAGATGCAATAGATGCAACATAGGCATCATCATCTTCGATAAAACCGGTTGCAGTATCCGAGTCATCTACAAGCGGGTCACTTGATGATAATGTAACTGTAAATGTTTCAACTCCCTCAATAAAATTATCATCTTCGGTATCGACATCAACATTCCTACCCTGTCCAGCAGCACCACTAAAACTTAAAACCTGTTGATCACTTTCATAATCAACATCACCACCAGTTGCACTTGCATCTACAAAATTAACCAATACTGTAAATGCATTAGGAACTTCAACATTATTAACTACCCTAAAACGCAACCTATCCCCTTCCATTTCAGTAACATCTTCAATCGTAATATTACCAACGTCATTATTTAGAATTGTACCGACAGCAGTATCCGTATCAACAACTGCATCATTAGTTGCATTTAATTCCACGGTAAAAGTTTCATTATTCTCAACTAAAGTATCATCATTAGTTTGAACATTGAAGTTTTGCGTTAATGAGCCCGAAATAAAAGTGACCGTTTGGGTTTCATTATTATAATCTTCTGACCCATTGAATGGTAATTCACCACCTTCAGCATCTATATCAACGAAATCAATTTCTACATCATAATCGTATTGTACAACTTTATCTGAATTAATGATAAAATTTAAACTACTACCTTCTTCACTTGATACACTAACTATTTCAAGAGTTGCTTCATCATCATCAGAAATATTAATAGTTACTTCATCATTTGACCCAATAACATAACCAACATCACTAACTAATTGAACTTCAACAGTTTCCTCACCTTCAACCAAAGAATCTTGAAATACGTCTACATCAACATCGGTATTTCCACTTCCTACAACATTATAGTTAACGGTTGCTATTTCTTCCAGTTCCATATAATCGACATCAGAGGTAGCTGTGCTAGAAACTAAAACAGTGTACTTTACAGATATAGAACCTGAACCAAAACCAGCATTTGAAACACTTATCCTAAACCTACCACTAGAACCACCTTCAACCGCATCACTAATTTTAGTAATATTAACTGTTTGCGCAGAAACACATTGGGAGAAAACCCCAAAAACCAACAATGTAAAAACAAAGAAAATTTGCTTAAATCGTTTAGTATTCTGAAAATTCAAAAGACTATAGTATATACTTATTTTCATAGCATTCTTTATCAAACCCTAAATTATGATTGGGAAAGTTCTACATTCACAACCAAAAATTAGGGTCTCAATATTACAAAAAAATCAAGGTAAACCTCTCAGAAACAGTTGAAAAAAGGATTTATGGGTTAAATGGTAATATTAAGGAAACAAAGGCTAGTCTGTTAGTTGCGGTGATTGCGTTGTAACCGAAGGCTCAATCTTTCTTACCAACCCTTGTAATACCTTACCAGGACCTATTTCAGTAAAAATAGTAGCACCATCATTCACCATTTGCTGCACACTTTGTGTCCATTTTACCGGTGCCGTCAATTGCAACATTAAATTCTTTTTTATTTCATCTGCACTGTGCACCGCAGTTGTAGGAACATTTTGATAGATAGGACAACTTGGCATTGAAAAAGTTGTATCATCTATGGCCGCAGCCAATTCTTCTCTAGCAGGCTCCATTAATGGAGAGTGAAAAGCACCACCTACGGGTAACATTAATGCACGTCTTGCTCCAGCTTCTTTTAACTTTTCACAAGCTTGTTCTACAGCAGACACCTCACCTGAAATAACCAATTGACCAGGGCAATTGTAATTTGCAGCCACAACAATTCCGTCAATTTCTGCACAAACTTTTTCTACAACAGCATCTTCTAACCCTAATACCGCAGCCATAGTCGATGGCTTAAGTTCACACGCCTTTTGCATTGCCAAAGCACGTTGCGATACCAATTTAAGTCCGTCTTCAAAACTAAGGGTATTGTTTGCCACAAGTGCAGAAAATTCCCCTAAAGAATGACCTGCAACCATATCTGGCTTAAACGTATCTCCCATTACCTTACTTAAAATCACGGAGTGCAAGAAAATAGCAGGCTGGGTTACTTTGGTCTCTTTTAAACCTTCAGCAGTACCATTGAACATAACCTCAGTAATTTCAAAGCTTAAAATATCATTGGCTTTAAGAAACAATTCTTTTGCAATAGGGTATTTCTCGTATAAATCTAACCCCATTCCAACAAATTGAGCACCTTGCCCAGGAAAAACATATGCGTTCATAACTTTTAGTTTTGGTGGATCAAAAGTACGTATTTTAGCTAGATTGCCATACCCTCAATTCTTTTTGAGTCAACGATTATTCTTTAAACCAGCCTGAATACATTGTATATGCCTCTGCAATTCTATTAATTTCACCTGAACTAAGCTCAGGACTAATATCCTTTATCTTCTTTGCGGGCATACCGGCAAAAATACTTCCAGACGGCACATGGGTTCCTTTTGTAAGAACTGCTCCTGCTGCAATTATACTATTACTTTCTACAATGCAATCATCCATAATTATACTTCCCATACCCACCAATACGTTATCATGAATGGTACAACCATGAACAATTGCATTATGACCAATAGAAACATTATTACCAATAGTTGTTGGAGACTTCAAATACGTACAATGAACCACAGCACCATCTTGAACATTTACTTTATTGCCCATTTTTATAAAATGAACATCTCCCCTTAAAACTGCATTGAACCAAACACTACATTGCTTACCCATACTTACCTCACCAACTATTGTTGCATTTTCAGCTATAAAACAATCTTCCCCTATAATTGGTTCTTTACCCCTAACCGCTTTTATCATTTGTACATTAATTAAAATATGATAGAAAATCTTTCTTTTTTGAAGCGGACACCATAACTTCTTTTCCGTTAGACATCACCACGCTGCCCCCTTTACCTTTTTTATACTTCACCACCTCGTTCACATTGACCAAAAAAGATTTATGAACACGCGCAAAAGGATAATTTTTTAATGCATCCTCAAAATACTTTAAGGTTTTACTCACTAATATTTTCTTGTTCAACAGGTAAATTTCAGTATAATTATCATCTGCCTTACAATACAAAATATCGGCAATATTCAGGACTTGAAAACCATCTTGTTGAGGCAAAGTCAATTTCCCCTCTACCCCATTAGATTTTGTACTTAGCACTTCTCCTTCCAAACTTGCCTCTTTTTCACGAACAGTTTCTACATAAGCTACTGCATTTACCAGTTCATCTATATTAATTGGCTTGGTTAGGTAGTATGCAGCATGATTGTTTAAAGCATCTTTTGCATAATGATCATACGCGGTAACAAAAACGGTTTCAAAAGTTCTATCGGGCAGTTGATCCAGTAAATCAAAAGCATTACCGAACGGCATTTCTACATCTAAAAAAACGAGATCTAAACTATTACTCCCAATTAGAGTCAAAGCATCCTTAATTGATGAAGCCTCTCCCAACAATTGTACACTAGGGCAATATTTAGAGATATAATTTCGTAATATCTCCCTACTATTGGCCTCATCTTCCACTATAATTGCATTTAAGCTCATTTCTCCCTTTTTAAAATAAATAAAACTTTAGTTCCGGTTCCGTTCTCTTGTAAATCTGAAATTTTAATATCCACCTTATCGGTATACATATCATTCAATATTGCCACGCGTTTTTGAATAATACCCATTCCTTTAGATTTTTGTTTCTTTTGATTTTGGGTTTTTATTTCTGCAGATTTCTTTCTGCCAATACCATTATCTATAATTGAAATTACTATAGAGTCTTCACTATTCTCCTTAACGTCAACTAAAAGCTCTCCTTTTTCTTCCCTATATCTTAATCCATGCCAAATGGCATTTTCAATGTAGGGTTGTAATAACATTGGAGGTATTTGAAACTTGGATACCTGTACAGTCTCATCTACGGTAATTTGATAGTCAAATTTGTCTTCAAATCTAGAATGCTCTAGCTTTATGTATAATTCCAATTGCTGTAATTCTTTTTCTAAGGGAATAAAATCTTCTTCAGAGTTTTCTAGTACAGAGCGCATTAATTTGGAAAAGTCACTAAGATATCTATTAGCACTGCGCTCATCACTTTTAGAAATAAAATTATTAACGGAATTTAATGCGTTGAAAATAAAATGCGGATTCATTTGAGAGCGCAATGATTTCAAGGCTAATAAGTTATTTGCCAATTTCTGTTGTTGATTACTTCGATAAAAGAAGAAGGCTGCCAAAAGGGTCAATAATAACCCAAATATTAAAGAGTAGATAACCAGCTGTTGTCTCTTATTACTTTCCTTTACCAGCTCTTGCTCCGTTAAAGCTAAATCATATTTACTTTTAGACAGTTCTCGCTCCTGTTCCAAGCCCGTAAGTCGGTTTTGAGCATTTGCTATCTCTCTATTAAAGCGACTAGCCCTAGAGATTTCTTGTTCTTTTCGTACATATAATGAATCTACCAATGCCACGTAAGTCTGGTAAGTTTCCAAGGCCTTGGTAAAATCCCCTTTCACCTTATACACTTCAGACAGTTTTCTTGTGGCATCTTTTTGCACCACCAAATCATCATCTGAGTCAGCCTCAACAATACTCTTTTCTAAAAAGGGAATTGCCTCATTGTACTTATCTTGAGAGATGTAGGCATTTGCAATCTTATAATTTATTCGTTGTGATGTTATCGTATCTCCAAGTTCAAGCTTTTTAAGTCCAACATTAGGCGCGTTCAATCTTTTTAATTCCTGTAAACTACTTTTACGCATATTGATTTCTTCATTGAACCTACTTTTAGTATTGTAAAAATCCGCTACCTTTTCTTTTTCTTGCAATGCCCTTTTTGGTGCTGATTGTACCGCAAGTTCCAATGAATTTCTATAATAAGCCTCTGCCTCCATAGCTTGGTTATCAATAGAATATGAATCGGCCAATTTGGAATTCAAGTCGATCATTTTTGAGGTATTCTGATTTTTTTCGGCAATCAACAGACCTCTGTTATACAACTCTATTGCTTCTTTGGTTTTGCCCTCACCCTTTTTAGCATCACCTAATAGTTCATAAAGTACTGCACTTTGATAAGGCGGCATTGTTTTTACCTTCGACAACGGATCCAATAAACCTATAGTCTCATTGAATCTTGACGTTAAATTGTACGCCCTGCCCAACAATAAAGATGTGGCAATGGTCTTATTGTTCTCTAACGCATCTTCATAGTTATCAATAGCTAAATCCAATTGCTTGTAATATTGATAGACCTCCCCAAGTTTGGAAAGCGATCGTGCCAATTCCTTCCTTCTCCCTCTTTTTCCTAATAAAGCTATAGATTGGGCCACAAAGTCAATACTCTTTTCAATATCCTTGGCTTTGTAGTGTTCTGCGGAATCTAACAGTTGTTGATGTCTTATAGAAATATCAGGCGGTGAATTTGACCTGTCACCAGCCGAAGACTCAAAGCCTTCTACCAAGATCAGTACATCATCATTTTTTTCAACATTATACCATAATGTCTCAATATCCTGATGCTCAATTATGAGTTGATCACCAATTCTTGTTTTAATTTCAAATTCTCCCAAGGCATTAGTAACCACGAACACCCCCATATCATTTGAAATAGAAACACCGGAAATTGGTTGTCCTGTGCTCCTAACCTCAACCCTACCTTTTAAATTGAATTTTAGTGCATTGTTTTGAGATTGTGAATAGATAACGTTCCACCCCAAAAACAAACAAACCATTATGTAAATACAATAATCTTTCATACTCAATTACTATGGTAAACTTAGCTGATAATTATGGTACTAAAAAATGAAGTAATTGCAAAACATACACTTAATCTAGCATTATTCATAAGTTAACAAACCCATTAAACCACTTTACTAAGCCATAAGGCACCTTCGCTCATTTCAATTATTCTAAGAAAAACTTAGCGGTTAGTTTCGTCTTGAATTAAAAACGAAAACTATGAAAATCTTAAAACAACTTGGATCTATAGGTATTGGACTATTGACCATATCTAGCGTATATGCCTGTAATACTAACGAAAGAAGAAAACCAATTGAACTAATTGCACATGCTACTAACCCAGTAGAACCAAAAAAAGACAATACTGTTCAAATAGCGTTGTTATTGGATACAAGTAATAGCATGGACGGTTTAATCAACCAAGCCAAGTCTCAACTTTGGGATATTGTAAACGAGTTCAGTTTGGCTAAATGCGGAAATGACACTAGACCCAACCTACAAATTGCAATATATCAATATGGGAATGACAATCTTACAGCAAGTGAAGGATACATTCAACAAGTTCTTGGATTTAGTAGTGATCTTGATGAAATTTCTGAAAAACTCTTCTCATTAACCACCAACGGTGGTGAAGAATATTGTGGTAAAGTTTTACAAACATCGCTACAACAATTACCATGGAACCAAAATCCAGATTTACTACGAATGATTTTCATTGCCGGTAACGAGCCTTTTGACCAAGGAAGGTATAATTATAGAAATGCGACCACCAATGCTAATGAAAAAGGGGTTACGGTCAACACTATTTTTTGTGGAAATTACGAATTGGGCATAAACACAGACTGGAAAAAAGGGGCATCATTAACAGGCGGAGAGTATATGGCTATTGATCACAATAAAAAAGTGGTTCATATAAATACTCCTTATGATGACATCATAATCAAGCTCAATTCAAAATTAAACACCACATATATTTCGTACGGTACTTTAGGAAGAGAAAAGTACCAGGCACAGAAAGTTCAAGATGAAAATGCTTTAGAGATGGAAGAAGCCATTGCCGTTAAAAGAGCTGTTAGCAAAAGTTCAAGACTTTACAATAATAAAAAATGGGACTTAGTTGATGCCTATGCCGATGAGGAATTTGAAATTAGTACTGTTGAAAAAGATCAATTACCCAATGAGCTGAAGAACAAAAACGAAAAAGAAATCAAAGATTATATTGAATCTAAAAAAGCAGAAAGAATACAGATACAAAAAGAGATTCAAGGATATAACTCTAAACGTTTAGCATATATAGCCGAACATCAAAACGCTGATAAATCAGGTGAATTAGAAAATGCCATGATCAAGGCGATCAAAAAGCAAGCCGAATCAAAAAATTATAGCTGGGAGTAAATCAATTTTAATAAAAAGGTCCGTTACAAACTAGCTGACCTTTTTATTTTAATTAGCGGCGGGACAGTAGCAATCATACTTACGCTCTGTCTGTCCAAAATCATACCCTAAGGTAATTTGGTGAAACCCGCCATTATCAAAACGATAATCATTCATTTGATACGAATAATTATACGACACCATAAAGTTTTTAAAATTAGCACCAACTATAGGGGTTATCAACTGTAAGCGTTGCTCTCCAAATGAACCTGCATCTTGATATTGAGCTCCATCAAAACTTCTTCTATATGAGAGTCCGCCCCAAATACGACCAAAATCTACATCTTTATAAACCTTGGCGTTAATATCTAAACTCTTCTCCTTGGTAAATTCAGTTAACTGAAAAAGTACTGATGGCTCAAACTGCCATTCACTTCTTCCAAAGATATACCCTGCAGATACTAAAAACCTTCTAATATTATCAATTACCAATTCATCTGGGTTATCATTTCTATCCCTATAGTACAAATTTCTTTTGCTTCCGGTCAATGCATTTGTAACCGCAAAATGCGTGTAAAACTCTCCATAATTGTATGAAACACCAATATCGACATTTGCGTAAGAAGAACTTAATTTTATTCCTGAAACGGCAGGATCGGGAGTTACCGATCTAAATTCGGTTTCATCCAAGCTACTCTGTAATATAGTACCGCTAAGACCAAAAGATAGTTGATTTAACTGTCTTACATCATTACCGCCCATTCTTAAATGATGAGCGTAAGTAAGTTTAAGTCCGGTTTGAGAATGATAGCCATTAGCATCGTTAAAAACTATTGCACCTATACCACTTGGAGAATCACCTAACCTAAAATGGGCATTAATGGTTTGCAAACTAGGTGCATCATCAACATCAAACCATTGCTTTCTTGCAGTAGCCCTAATTTTTCCACCTTCACCAATACCGGCCATAGAAGGAAAAACCAAATAATAGTTATCTGACAAATAATCGAAATAAACAGGAATACCTTCTTGTGCATTAGATTTAAGACCAATCACAAGCACGGTAAACAATAATAGAATATGGTATTTCATCTTGGGACTTTAAAACTAGGGTTTAGTTTCGCTAATATAAAGTGTATAACGAGTTAACCTCAACATTATTATGTAGCTACAAACTAAGATTTCCTTTGTATTTTTGCTTAAAATTTTTGAGATATGAAAGAGTATTCAATCACGGTAGTAAAAACCAACAACCCACATATATTAAAATTCGAAACTAACCACTTGTTAGTACAGCGAAAAAATTACGAATTTAAAAATATTGACGAAGCCAAGAACAGTCCATTAGCCCAACAATTATTCTATCTTCCGTTTATTAAAACAGTTTATATTTCTGGAGATTTTATTGGATTGGAACGTTACGATATTGTTCAATGGGAAGATGTAAAAGATGAGGTGGCACAACAACTAGTTGAGTACTTAAATGCAGGTGAGCCAATAGTCATAGAGGAAGATATGGACAAACCCATACCGGTTACCGTATATGCGGAAGTAACTCCCAACCCATCTACAATAAAATTTGTAGCCAGTAAAAAAATAGTAGGGTCTGCATTCGAATTTAAGAATATAGACGAAGCAAGAGATTCTAAACTAGCTACCGAACTATTTCAATTTCCGTTTGTGAAACAGGTATTTATAGATGAAAATTACGTTTCTGTTTCTAAATATGAAGTTGCGGAATGGGATGATATAACCGTAGAACTACGAGAAGTAATAAGAAATTTTATTACCGAAGGAAAACAAATAGTAGCGGATAATGCCAAAGCTATAGGAGCTGAAGCCCAAGTATCCGAAACTATTACTGCCGAAAGTACAGTTGAGCTTGATGAAACTTCACAAGAGATTGTTGATATTTTGGAAGAATATGTAAAACCGGCTGTAGCTAGTGATGGAGGAAATATTATGTTTCAATCTTATGACACGGACAGCAAAACTGTAAACGTAATTCTACAAGGCGCCTGTAGCGGTTGCCCGTCTTCTACATTTACCCTAAAAAACGGTATAGAAACAATGTTGAAAAATATGATGGGCGACAAGGTAAATGAGGTAGTTGCGCTAAACGGCTAATTATCGATTTAAATGAATTAAAGTGTGCCTTCAATTTTTGTAACTTGTAGGAAATCTAAAAATCATTAATTATGGCAGTTTTAAAAGTAATCGAAATTTTAGCAAATTCTGACAACGGATGGGAAGATGCAGCAAAAAAAGCAGTTGCGGAAGCATCTAAATCAGTAAAAAATATAAAATCGGTTTATATCAACGAGCAAAGCGCTACCGTTGAAGATGGAAAAATCAAAAATTACAGAGTAAATGTTAAAATCACTTTTGAAGTGAAGTAACCATTTTGCTACAATATTAAAAGCGCCTTTTGGCGCTTTTTTTTGCCTTAAATCAAATATTTACACAATGCCCCATTCACAAAAGCATACTAACAACCTAATTAAAGAAAGTAGTCCTTATTTACTTCAACACGCCCACAATCCTGTTCATTGGGAAGCCTGGAACGAAGACACTTTACAAAAGGCAAAAGACGAGAATAAATTAATATTGATAAGTATTGGTTACGCAGCATGTCATTGGTGCCATGTTATGGAGCATGAATGCTTTGAAGATGAAGAGGTTGCTGAAACCATGAATGCCCATTTTATCAATATCAAGGTAGACAGGGAAGAAAGACCAGATATTGACCACATTTACATGGATGCACTTCAAATGATGACCGGTAGCGGCGGCTGGCCTTTAAATATTTTGGCCCTACCAGATGGTAGGCCTTTTTGGGGAGCTACTTTTGTTAAAAAAACCGATTGGATTCAAGTACTGAACCAACTTCAAAAACTGTACATAGAAGACCCTAATAAAATTACAGGGTATGCTGAAAATATGGCTCAGGGTCTAAAAGAAATCAATTCAATTACAAAGACCAGTAATGACGAGCTCATTAATTCAAACGAAATTGAAAAAATAATACAGGACTGGTCTAACTATTTTGATACGTTTTTAGGCGGATACAAACGCGCCCCAAAGTTTATGATGCCTACAAACATGAATTGTTTACTACATTATGCCCACTCCCATAATGATGACACTATTTATGAGTACGTAAACACCACCTTGACCAGAATGGCTTGGGGTGGCATATTTGACCATGTTGGCGGTGGTTTTTCAAGATACGCGGTAGACACCAAGTGGCACGTACCACATTTTGAAAAGATGCTATATGACAATGGTCTATTAATTAGTCTTTATTCTAATGCATATGCCGCTACCAACAAGCAACTTTATAAAAGTACCGTTGAGAAAACCATTTCATTTTTAGAAGAAGAGCTACTAGACAAGAGCAATGGATTTTACTCTTCTTTAGATGCCGATAGTTTAACCAAAAATGGCAAGTTGGTAGAAGGAGCGTATTATGTTTGGCAAAAAGAAGAATTAATAAGAATACTAAAGGATGATTTTGAAATTTTCGAGGAGTATTTCAATATAAACTCCTACGGTCTTTGGGAAGAAGACAACTATGTGCTAATTAGAGACGGCAAAGCTTTGAACATAGCAATGAAGCACTCCATAACCAAAAAGGAGTTGAAACAAATTATAACCCAATGCCTTGTTTTATTAAAAAAGGAAAGAAAAAAACGCAACAAACCTAGGTTAGACGATAAGATTTTAACTGCTTGGAACGGACTTGCCTTAAAAGGTCTTACCGATGCTTACAGGTACTTGGAGAATCCTCACTATTTAGATCTCGCATTAAGAAATGCACAATTCATTATTGAAAAAATGTCTGCTGAGGACGGTGGACTGTATCGTAATTTTAAGAACGGAGAAAGCACCATTAAAGGATTTTTAGAAGATTATGCATCGGTCATTGAGGCTTTTATTGGTCTTTATGAAGTTTCGTATGATGACAAATGGCTTAACCACAGTTTAAGACTTACAAAATACGTAATAGACCATTTTACCGACAGTGAAACCGGACTCTTTTACTTCACATCTTCCAAAGAAGATGGGCTTATTAGAAGAACCTTGGAAATTGCAGATAACGTAATACCATCTTCTAACTCTATTATGGCACATAATCTACATAAACTCTCCAAGTATTTTCCAGAGGATAATTTAGATATTCGCTTAAACAAGATAATGACTTCAATGAAGTCTACGATAACAGAAAACCCTCAAAATAATTCTAATTGGCTTCATTTGGCTCAACTAATGGATCAGAAATTCTTTGAAATGGTCGCTATCGGTGAAAATTTTGAACCCATTTGCAAAACACTCATGAAGAACTATCTTCCAAACGTTATATTTGCGGCTTCAAACGCAAAAAATAGCAACTTACCTTTATTGATGAATAGGTATGTAATGAACAAAACGCTTATTTATGTTTGTAATCACGGAAGCTGTCAAATGCCTGTTGAAGAACCAAAAAAGGCTTTAGATTTATTGACTACAAACATCTCATAGTTTATTGACCACATCTTATTTCTAAAATCATCGATATCTGAAAGTTCGTTACAAATAATTTAAAATTCAATGATGGATAAAATCACAAACCTACAAGAACATGCAGATAAGGCCATAGAATGGATATGGGCCGCTTTACCAAGTTTACTTTGGGCAATTTTCCTTTTAATTGCGGGCACATACCTTATACGTTTCATTAATAAAATGATCCGAAAATTCTTCGCCAGAAAAGATTATGATCTTGCCCTAGAATCATTTTTACAAAGCTTTATCAGCATTGCTTTAAAAATTATTCTGTTCGTATTGGTCATTACCCAGTTGGGAGTACAGACAACATCTTTGGTAGCAATACTTGCATCGGCAGGTTTAGCTATTGGTTTAGCATTACAAGGTTCTTTAGCCAATTTTGCGGGCGGAGTGCTCATACTATTGTTCAAACCATTTAAGATAGGAGACTTTATTTCTGCCCAAGGAGTAGACGGAACAGTAAAGGAGATATCAATCTTCACCACCAAAGTAAGTACATTTGGAAATCAGATTGCCATTATACCCAATGGACAACTATCCAATAATACCATTACCAATTATAATGCTCTGGATACCAGAAGAGATAAAATTGATGTAGGTATTGGCTATAGTTCCAACATTAAAGAAGCAAAGGAAATTCTTTTAGCGATTTGTAATGATCGCGATACCATACACAAAACCCCAGCCCCTGAAGTATATGTTGGTGAATTAGGTGATAGTTCGGTAAATCTTACCTTACGTTTTTGGGCGAACAATGCAGATTTTTGGGCCGCACACTTCTACGTTATGGAAGAAATAAAATATCGATTTGATGCTGCCGGAATTGAAATTCCGTTCCCTCAACGTGTTATTACACAAATGAAAGGTTAACAACATAATGAATACCATTAAAGAAGCCCTTGAAACATCAAGGGCTTTTTTTTATGCCTTTGTCTTTTTGGTCTGAAGCACAAAATCTTTTAAATAATATGGTTCAAAATAAGCTACGTCTTCAAAATTAGACGCATTGAATTTAGCAAAAGATAGGCTAGCCATTTCTTTAGCGGATGGCACAACATCACAATGATAAATTATCTTCTCGTCGGTAAAAAGTTCTTTAATCTTCTCTGCACCACTTCCTAGGAAATGAACAGTATTAGCTTTTATGAACTCGTTAAATGAGTTTTCATCAACAATTTCCGCTTTCGTTTCCCTAATTTCATTACCTAGTGAATCAAACACTGCAGAATACACTTCCATACGCCTTGCATCTAAAACAGGTATCAACACCTCATCTTCTTTAATTTTAATTTGCGTGGCCATACTCTTTAAAGTAGAAACCGATATCAAGGGTATACCTAAAGCGTAGCACAAGCCTTTTGCGGCAGAAACCCCAATTCGCAGTCCTGTATAAGACCCCGGACCTTTACTAACCGCTACAGCTTCTAAATCTGCCATTTTTAGAGAAGCTTTTTGCAATACCTCTTCAATAAATAAATGTAACTTTTCTGCATGCGAATAGTTTGCAGAATTCAATTCCTTTATTGCTAGTATTTCTCCGTTTTCAGCAACACAGACAGAGCAATTTGTAGATGATGTCTCTAGGTTTAATAGTATTCCCATAATGCAAAGGTATTACATATAATGAAAAAGCCCGTAACACTAGAATGCTACAGGCTTATTAATCATAAATTACTTTTACCTATTTTAAAGAAATTGGAATACCAAAATAGAATTCTAATATTTTTAATCTGAAAATATAATCATATTTTGTTCTAATCACCTCTGCTTCAGCATTATCTACTCGTGCCTGAGCTTGACTAAAATCAAAGGAATTCATTAAACCTACATCAAATCGCTCTTTTGAATACTGATACGCAAGACTTCTGGCCTCCAAGGTTTTTTGGGCCGCTTCATAAGCTTTATAAAAACTGGTTACATCTACATATGCCTGATTTACATCAGTCTCTAATTGCAGTTTGGTTCTTTCATACTCAATCTGGGCCAAGTCAACACTTATTTGAGATCGCTTGATATTATTTCTAACGCTCCACCCATTGAAAATAGGAATATTCATTTGCGCCCCATATGAAATACCATCATTAATATAGAGCTGGTCTTTAAATGGAATTGCCTCACCTGTAAAAGGATCATTGTTTTGATCCGAATATCTAGTGTTATAGTTAATGAACGCACCCACCGTAGGATATTTTTCTCCTTTTGCTATTTCTAAATCTTTTTGAGCCAGCTCTACACCGGACATTGCCAACTTTATATCATTTCTAAAAGTCAATGCGGTATTGAAAATAACCTTCGCTGAATTATTTAAAATATCAGATGGCGGAATATCAAACTCCTCTTCGGCAATTTCAAAACTCTCATAGTCGGTTATACTAAGTAACTGTGCTAAATTTAACTTGGAAATCAATATCAAATTCTGGGCATTGATTATCTGTTGTTCTTGACCTGCAGCAGTTGCTTCAATTTCCAACAAATCGCCACGAGCCACTACACCGGATTCCACCAATTCCTTGGTACGCTTTAAATCTTGTTCAGTAACCGCCAACTGTGCTTTAAAAACCTTTAAGGATTCCTTATTGGATAGCACCTGTAAATAAGCGTTGGCAACATTAAGTTTGATATCATCTTTTATATCGTCTAAACGATATTGATTGGCAATACTGTTCAGCTTTGCTCTTTCTATTCTATTAAAATTTCTAAGTCCATCAAACAAAGTAACGGACGAGGTCATATTACCTGAAGCAGAAAAAATTGTTGCCGAAACTAAGTTGTTTGTAGTAGGATCTAAAGCAAGACCTGTATTTGCCGAAGCACTTATAGAGCCATTTAAATTTGGCAGAAGTGCTCCAATTGCATCAGACTTATCAATTTTAGCATTCTCAAGATCTAATTGATATTGCTCTACCGTTAGGTTATTTTCTATAGCATAGGCAACACATTCTTGCAAGGTCCATTTCTTTTGTTGTGCCGTACCTATTACAACAGAAAATAATAGTAGTAATCCCGTGATTTTTACTTTCATGTTCTTCTTTTTTAAACCAACCAATAATAGGTTGTTCGATTCGTTTTTTGATTTGATTGATTATTCTTAGTCCTCATTTGGCGCATCGCCATTACTCTTGGCTTCAAGCTTGTTCCAAATTTTTATTTTAGAATTTTCATCTATACCAGAGATTATTTCCACGTCTATACCATCACTAACCCCAAGTTCAAGTTCTCTTTTTTCAAACTCATTCTCCCCTATTTCAATCTCTACATAAGGTTTGTTGGTTTCTTTATCAAATTGCAACAAAGCTTCTTTAATAGAAAGCACGTCTTTTTTCTCTTCTAAAACTATTGCAGCATTTGCACTATAGCCAGCCCTAATATTTGTACTATCCGATACAGCTAAATCTCCCTCTATCCTAAATTGAACAGCACCTTCTTCCTCAACTCCCTTGGGAGCTATGAATTTTAATTTGGCATTGAATTTTTCATCTTGTAATGCTCCCATGCTAATCTCTAAAGGCATACCAACTTTAAGTTTACCTACTTCAGCCTCATCTACCTCACCTTCAAATATCATTTTAGACATATCGGCAATAAAGGCAATGGTAGTACCATCGTTAAAATTGTTACTTTCAATAACCTGATCGCCTTCTTCTACAGGAATTTCCAATAATGTACCGGTTACAGTTGCTCTAATATTCGTATTGGCACTTGAGGACCCACCGGCTGAACCAACTCTAATAATTTGGTAATCTGCCTGCGCATTTTGCAACTCTTGCGTAGCTTGATCAAACTGCAGTTGCAATGCATTGAAATCCTGACTGGAAATCACACCTTTATCAAATAAGGATTTGTTACGGTCATACTCTATCTTGGTATTGTTCAACGCTATTTTTGCATTATTGACCCTACCGCGAGCCTGGTTCAAAGATTGCTCATTTGGAACTACCTTAATAGTCGCAATCAAATCTCCCGCTTTTACTTGAACACCTTCTTCCAAGTACACCTTTTGAATAATTCCCGAAATTTGAGGCTTGATCTCAATTTCATCTTGCGGGATTACCTTTCCGGTAACAACAACCTTATTGGTAATATCTCTTTTTTCAACGGTTTCCGTTTCATATGTTTTTAAAGGAGTGCTATTCTTCTTTAGAAAATAGACTACCGCAGCCAGTATACCTATAACTGCTATTCCTATTAATGCGTACTTTACATACTTGTTCATGCTCAACTATTTGATTGTTATTTACTTTTATTATTTGGTCTGTTACTCTTCTCTTAGTGCGTCTATTGGTTTAATTCTAATGGCTCTGTTCGCAGGTATTAAACCTATTAAAACACTTAACCCTACCATTAAAATAAAAGAACCTATAAACTGGGGAATATTGATCATTAGGTTATAAAATGGCATATCGCTATTCTCGCCTATCATATTATTTGCCAATGCTAAAAAGCCTATTGCAATGGCAAAACCAACAAACCCTGCGAATACCGTAATTACTATTGACTCTAAAACAATTTGTCTCTTTACCACACTTGGTGTTGCACCTAATGCACGTCTAATTCCTATTTCTTTGGTACGTTCCTTAACCGTGATCAAAAGAATATTACTAATGGCAATAACCCCGGCAAGCAATGTCAAGATCCCTACAAAAAATGACACCCCTTGTAATACACCCGTAAAGGCAGATACATTGTTAAACACTTCAGACATATCAAAACTGCCAATAGCACGTTCATCTGTAGGATTGATATCATATTTGTTCTTCAACAATCTCTTTATCTGACTTTCAACTACAGGCACCTTAGTGTCCGCCTGAACAGAAATTGCCATCCACCCCATTCTATCACCGGAACCAAAAGCTTTTTGAAATGTAGAGAACGGAATATAGACCGAATTCTCACCGTCAATATTGATATTCTGATTTGGTTTATAAATACCTACGATATTAAAGAACACCCCGTTAATACGTACATCTTCACCAATTGCATTTTCTCCTTTTTCAAATAGCAATTTATAGGTCTCTTCACCAATAACACAGACCTTTTTTGACTCGGTCATATCATTTTCGTTCAAGAACCTGCCTTCTACCAGTTTCTTTTTCATGATATCGTCAATGTTAGGGTAATCACCATAAACTGATGAACCACTTGTAAGTCCGTTTCTATATACGGTAACAACACCCCTATGACTACCCAATTCAATTCTTGGCGCTAGCACTTCTATCTCTGGAATTTGTTCTTTTAAGATTGTGGCATCTTCTAACTTGAACTGAATTCTTCGTCCTCTCTCAAAGCCTTTATAAGGTTCAGAGGTACTTTGGCTCCACACGAACAAACTGTTAGATGCGGTACCTGCAAAAATCTTTTGAAAACCGTTACTCATTCCGTTTGCTCCACCCAACAACAACACCAAAATAATCATGGCTATAATTACACCAAGCATTGTCAAAAAAGTACGAAACAAGTTCTTACCCAATGTGGCAAAAATCTCTGACCATAAATCTCTATCAAATATCCACATACTACTTATCTGTTAATGCTACAATTGGTTTCACTTTCGCCGCTTTCATTGCCGGAATCAATCCTGCAAGTACGCCCGCTACAACCAATATTACTGTGGCGGTAACTACCATAGACATACTAACCGACGGATTTGCAAAAGCCCCGGTCTTAATACTTGGACCAATTGCCGCCAATAATCCTGTTGCAATTCCTAAACCTATGAATCCGGATAAAGCGGTAATAAATACAGATTCGAACAACACCAATTTTATAATGGACCAAGGTTCTGCTCCCAAAGCTTTACGTACTCCGATCTCTTTGGTACGTTCCTTAATAATAAACACCATGATATTACCGATACCTACAATACCTGACAATAGGATCAAAAGCCCAACGATGATTACCGCAATGTCCAAACCTCCTGTAAAGTTGCTGATGTCTTCAAAAACCTCTGCGTAATTAAAAATTCTAATGCCTGCTTGGTCTTGTGGTGCAATTTTGAACCTTCTTCTAAAAACATTTTCCAATCTATCTGAAAAAGCCAAAGCCTCGGTCAAATCATAATTTGGGTTATAGGTCAATGCAATTTGATCAATATGGTCTGTTTGACCGTACATTTTCTGGTAGGTACTGGTTGGCGCATAGATATTGCGTTCTGCATTGTCATCACCATCATCTGTAAATGTACCGATGACCCTAAAAGGCAAACCGTTGAACTCAACAAATTTTCCTATAGCATCTTCGTTCTTAAACAAATCTTCTTCTACCTTTCTTCCTATTACAGCTACTTTAGAGGCATTGATCAAGTCATTGGTATTAATGAACCTACCTTTATTGACTATGGTCTTTTCTATAGCTTGATGATCCGGGTAAACCGCTTGAATATTGTAACTACCCGTTTCACTTTTATATCGTGCCGATGTATTTTGATAAACCCTAGGACTTATATATTCAATGTCATTTGGAAAGCTTCTTTTGATATATTCAATATCATCATTGGTCATTTGAATTCTTCTACCCGCCTCAAATCCGCCATAAGCCAAAGATGTAGTACCGGTCCTCACAAAAATGGAATTTGTAGCATCATCACTGAACTGTAATGTAAAACCATTCTGCATGCCTTTTACCGAAGCCAATAGCAATACAAGAATAAATATTCCCCAACCAACCGAAAATCCCGTCAAGAAAGTTCTAAGCTTGTTGTTGCTAATACTATGATATATTTCTTGCCAAATGTCTCTATCAAACATATTGCTCGGCTCTAACTTGTTCTATTTTCTTATCCTCAATGATCACCCCATCCTTTAAGTGAACAATACGCTTGCACATATCTGCAATATCGGGTT
This sequence comes from Maribacter dokdonensis DSW-8, assembly GCF_001447995.1. NCBI lineage: Bacteria > Pseudomonadati > Bacteroidota > Flavobacteriia > Flavobacteriales > Flavobacteriaceae > Maribacter > Maribacter dokdonensis. The sequence continues at coordinate 1,839,637 of NZ_LDPE01000001.1, forward strand.
CATGCGTTACTATCAAAATAGTATTGCCGGCATCATTGATTTTCTGGATCAGATCCATAACCTCATAAGAAGTTTTACTATCCAACGCACCGGTTGGCTCATCTGCTAACAACACCTTAGGTTCTGCCGCCAACGCCCTAGCAATGGCAACACGTTGCTTTTGACCACCTGACAGCTCACTTGGTAAATGACCTGCCCACTCTTTTAAGCCAACCTGCTCCAAATATTTAAGTGACTTTTCTTGACGCTCTTTTCTTGGAACTTTTTGATAATATAATGGCAATGCAACATTCTCTGCAGCACTTTTATAATTGATCAGATTGAAAGATTGAAAAACAAAGCCTAAAAACTTGTTTCTATATCTAGCCGCCTTGGTTTCATTTAGATTTTTGATTGGAACATTATCCAGTATATACTCTCCGGAATCAGAACTATCTAACATACCTAGTATGTTTAGCAAGGTAGATTTACCAGAACCGGAAGAACCCATGATAGCTACCAACTCCCCTTCTTCAACATTAAAATTAATGCCTTTTAGAACGTGAAGTGAATTCTTGCCCATTTTATAGGACTTGTGAAGATCTTTTATTTGAATCATGTTGGTTGTTGTTTTGAACAATTTTTACATTGTCTAATCATTAGACTATGCAGTCGTAAATTTGTTACATCAATTAAAATATATTTTCAATTTTATTCATTATCGGCAAGCTCATCGGGCTTTATCTCGTTCCACACCTTAATTTTTTCCCCTTCATTTATACCGGAGTTTATTTGAACATGAATACCATCACTTATACCAAGTTCTATATCTCGTCTTTCAAATTGTTGATCACCGGTAGCTATTTCAACAAAGGGTTTCTTAGTCTCGTCATCAAACTGCACCAAAGCTTCCTTTACGGCTAAAACACTATCTGCACGTGCCAAAATAATGGATGCGTTGGCACTTAGCCCAGCTCTTATAAATACAGAATCTTGCTTCTTCAATGTTCCTTTTATTTCAAATTGTATGGCACCATTTTCTTCGTTTCCCTTTGGAGCTATGTAATCTAAAACAGCATCAAAGGTTTTATCCTCAATGGCTCCTACAGTTATTTCAAGAGGCAGATTCTCCTTTATCTTACCTACTTCGGACTCATCTACTTTGCCCTCAAAAATCATTTTATCAACATCAGCGATAGCAGCTATGGTAGTCCCTTCATTAAAATTATTGCTTTCAATAACTTGATTACCCACCTCTACCGGCACTTCTAAAACCATACCACTGACCGTTGCCCTAATTTGTGTATTTGCAGCATTACCAAAACCAGAGGTTGTACCGGTCTTTACTATATCATAGCGTTTGTTTGCGGCGGCATATGATTGTTTAGATTGATCGTAACTAACCTGGGCGCGTTCCAGATCTACTTTTGAAATCACTCCTTTAGAAAACAATCCTTTTTGGCGTTCTAGATTTCGCAATTGATCATCTAAATTAATTTTGGCTTCATCTATATTATTCCTGGCATCATTTAACGCACTAAGGTTAGGCACTACCTTTATTGTACATAATAGATCTCCAGATTTCACATAATCTCCACCTTCCACAAAAATCTTTTCGATAACCCCAGAAATGTTTGGCTTGATCAACACTTCTTCCAAAGGTAAAATACTGCCCGTAGCCATGGTCTTTTTGATAATGGTCTGTTTAGAGGGCTCCTCCGTTAAATAAACAACAGGGTCTTCTGCATTTTTGGAATAGAGATAGAACATTGATCCGCCAAAGGCGAAAACAATTAATAGGAGTACAATAATAGTTGTTGACTTTTTCATTTTATGATCGATTAAATTTTGTTGATGATTTACTCTGTTCTTAATGCTTCTATAGGTCTAATCTTTATGGCACTTTGGGCAGGAATAAAACCTGCCAACAAGCCTGAAAATACCAAGATGATCAGTGCGCTTACCACAACCGCTAAACTTACACTTGGGTTGATGAACATATCTACAGGACCTACGGAATCTAACACTGCATTTACGCCATAAATAAATGCCGCCCCGAAAACAATACCTATCATACCCGATATTATTGTCAAGAAAATAGATTCCATTAAAATTTGTTTTTTTATGGACCAAGGTGCTTCGCCCAATGCCCTTCGAATTCCAATTTCCTTTGTGCGTTCTTTGATAACGATCAGCATGATATTACTTACCCCAATAATACCGGATAGCAAAACCAATACTCCAACAAAGTAGGCCACCCATCGCAATGCACCGAACAAACTTTCTACACGATTAAACTGCTCATAAAGATCAAAATATCCTACAGCACGTTTGTCATCTGGGTGAATTTTTCTTTTTTCCTTAACAACGCCAACTATTTTCTCTTTTAAATCGGAAATAGAACTACCATCATTGGCGGTAATGGCCATCCACCCTACATCATTACTTGTATTAAATGCTTGTGAAAAAGCCGTAAACGGCACATATATTTCTTTTTGACCTTCTTCACCACCACCGTCATCTTTCTTTTGATAGGTACCCACCACCATAAAGTTGACACCTTGTATTTTTATATACGTCCCAATTACGGTTTCACCCTGATCGTATAATTCGTTTCTAACACCGTCGCCTATTACCGCAATCTTTCTTTTATCCTGTATGTCATTATGATTCACAAACCTACCCGAGGTTATCGTCATAGGTTCTTGTTTTATGATTTCAGGATAATCCCCATAAACATTAAATGCACCCGTTCTTAATCCGCGGACCACATTATTTGCCCCCCTAAAACCTCCTAATTGATTACGAGGAGAAATAAAGCGAAGATCAGGTACATTGTCCTTAATGGCCTGAACATCTTCTAACTTAAAACTAAAACGCCTACCCTTTGGCAATCCTTTATAGGGCATTGTTGTATTTCTAGACCACATGAACATGGTATTTGTAGCAATGTCCCCAAAATCTGCCCTAATACCGTTCTCCAAGCCTTTACCTGCCGCCAAAAGAATGATTAGTATGAATATACCCCAACCTACGCCAAAGGAAGTTGCCAATGTCCTAAAAACATTGCTAGACAAAACTTCCAAAATTTCTTTCCACCGGTCTCTATTGAACATGGGTCATAGCTTAATTATTATACTTACTCCTTTACAACTATTCATCTCTAAGAGCTTCTATCACATGAATTTTAGCAGCTCTCCATGCCGGGAAAAATCCAGCTATGGCTCCGGCAATTATTAATACAAATACGGTTGTTAAGGCCACATTGAAATTTACCGACGGATTCAAAACATAATCTACCTCTACATGCGGACCTACGATTTCCAACAATCCCATACTTAAAATAAGACCGGTAAAACCCGCTATTGCCGTAATAAAAATGGCTTCGTGCAATATCATACCTACAATAGACCACGGCTTTGCTCCTAATGCCTTACGAATACCTATTTCTCGAGTACGTTCTTTAACTACAATTAGCATAATATTACTTACACCCACTATACCCGCAATAATGGTACATACCCCAACAAACCAAAAGAAAAACTTTATTCCCCCCATTAAAGCATAAAAGCGCTTGGCTTCTTCCATAGGGTTATACACCTGTATGGCGCTAGTATCTTCTGGCGCTACCGTATGTGCTTTTTGCAAATATGATTTAAGCTCATTTTTAAATTTAATGGATTGTTGTACAGCTGCTTCAAAATCTTCTTTTGGAGGAAGCGTATACGCAAGGTTATTCAAATAGTCCGCACCATTAAAAACCTGTTGTGCCGTACTTATAGGTATATAAATACGATCTTCTTCCCGTTCTCCACCTATATCCCCATATACCCCAACGATTTTAAATGGAATTCCGGACAAATCTAAATACTCACCAATAGGGCTTTCCAATTCATGAAATACTTCCCTATTGATCTTATTACTGATAATGGCAACCTTGGCCTTAGAGTCACCGTCTTGTTGATTCAGAAATCTCCCAAGGGTCATAAACTCATTCTCTATAAATTGAAATTGATGCGAAACCCCTTGAACATTATATGCCAATGATTCACTACCAAAATTGACAAATACATCTCTAACAAATAACCTTGGAGATTCATTCTCTATTTGTTCCTGAAACAAAACACCGGCCATTTCATAATTTTCGTTTCTGAATTGAATAGGCCTACCTGGGTTCATACCTTTATAACCAACAGTGGTTACCCCTGGCCAAACCCAAACACTTGTAGCCGCATCTTGTTCAAATTCTTTGGCAATTCCATTTTGCATGCCTTGACCAAAACCCAATAAAATGACCAGTATAAAAATGCCTGAAGCAACGGAAAGTCCGGTAAGAAATGTTCGTAATTTATTTTTACGAATAGTATCGAAAATTTCTTGCCAACGTTCTAGATCGAACATAAGTTTGATTGATTAGTATGATTGATTGATGAATGCAACACAAGTGCCACACAATCATAAGACTAACCAATTGAAAGAATGTTACAGTTTTTTTGAAAAAAAATTAAAAATGAGCATTATGCCCTCATCTTCCTGTAAATAAAATAGAAAAGTGCTGCCACCAAAACATATGGTACTGCCATTAAATAAACTATGCCATTATTTATACCTTCCGCTGCTTTGCCAGTGGATTCACTCTCTAGCACGGCTCTACACATAGCACATTGAGCCTCCACATCCATTGGTGTTAAAAGCACTAAAAAAGTCAATATTAAATATAAATATTTAGTACGCATAATATGGAGATATCATTAAATAAACCACAACACCGGTAACCGCTACATAAAACCAAATAGGAAAAGTATATTTTGCCAATGCTCTATGGTCTTCAAATTTTCCTAAATAAGCTAAAGCATAGGTTCGTAATACTAAAGGAATTAGTGCAATGGATAAAATAATATGGGTAATCAAAATAAAATAGTATACATATTTGATTGCGCCTTCACCCCCATAACTGGTAGAATCCGAGGTCATGTGATAGGCAATATACATTACCAAGAACAATAAGGACAGTACAATATTTGTAGTCATCAAATTCTGATGTAATTTTACATTACCATTCTTAATAGCCCAAACTGCTGCCACAAGTAGAACCGCAGTTAAACCATTTATTGCAGCGTAAATTGGTGGTAAAAATGACAGAGGTTCAACATTGGGTAATTTAACCCCAAACAAAGCTGCAACAACTATAGGTATAACTATAGAAACTATAGCAATTAGCCTATTGAATTTTTTTTCGTCTTGAACCTTACCTTGCATATCTGTACTCTTATTCTTCCAACAACTTTTTAATATCGGCTTTAAGTATGCCTATTTCTTCCGTTTCACCATGATCATTGACGCCCTTTTCTTCTAAAATTGCTCCGCGATAATATACGATAGGATTACCGAAGTCGTCAATTCTAGATCTTAAGAAGCCTTCCTTATCTACTAAAGCAAATAACCCGGAATGTTCAAACCCGCCAGGCGCATCTGGCATTTCTGCCGCAAAAATATTGAATCCGGCATTGGCCAGGTCATAAATGGCTGTTTGATCCCCGGTCATTAAATTCCAATTATGGTCTTGTATATGGTACTTTTCTTGGTATTCCCTTAATACCTTGGGCGTATCAAATTCAGGCGTTATACTAAATGAAGCTATCCCAAAGTTATCCTCACCTTTAAAATGTTTCTGAATATTTACCAAGTTGGTCGTCATTACAGGGCAAATACTAGGACACCTTGTAAAAAAGAAATCTACAACATAGACCTTACCTAAATAATCCTTATCAGAAACCAGAATACTGTCTTGGTTCAAAAACTGAAACGAAGGTACTTTTCTTCGTTTTCCATTCAATAAAATATAGCCAAGTTTTTCGTTATCGATTTTACTAGAGGTATTCAAACGATCATTCTCAACCACCGAACCATCAGACAATCTATTGACTATTCTTGGGACCACAATAATTCCAAAAATTAGAACAATTAACGAAACCCAAACGTATGTATATTTTTTATTCATTATTTAGATCTATCTGCGTTATTCTTTTTTAAGGCCAAACGATACTCTGCTAAAATGATCTTAATATCATCAACCATTTTGTTGTTTAGATCAGCTACCGAATTAGAATTAAAACCATATTTGGTACCATCATCTTCATCATCTGACCTACCTCTTAAAGTTAAATCCTTATCAATTATAAAAACATAAGGAGTACTATTTTCTGAATCTAGCTTAATATCTGTTTTTAAACTAGTAAACAGTGAATTAATTTGCTCTGTATCTGCATACACAAACTTCCACTTTTCGTTATCTGCCAAGGTCGCCAATTCCTTTTTCAGTTCATTTACTTTTGATTCATCTTCAGGAGATACCAACATTACAAACTGAAAGTCGTTAAACTCATAAAAGCGTTTATATATCTTTTGATTTAAATTAAAGGCATTACCTTTTCTACCTTCAACATTGGAACCCAAAAAACCTAATACGGTTATTTTATTCTTTAATTGGGTTTCAGGTGCAAAGTTCAGCTCCTGAACATTTTTAGTAAGTTGAGATAATTTACCAAAATTGGTTACACCAGACGCAAAGAACATATACGCCACAATAGGCAGCACAAACAAGACAACAAGAACAAAGGTCTTTTTCATATATTAGTAAAGCAATCTATTGAAACACACAACAGATCTTCATAAAACAATTGTTAAATACAAAGTATACAAAAATAAAAAAGACGGTTATATAACCGTCTTTTAATATTGTTAATTATACCCTAGAAGTTCCAACTTATAAAACCATCTTTATAAACATTATAAATGTAATCAGCTTCAACCAGAAGGATAAACGTCAAATAAATGACCAAGAATATTGGTGTCCAAACTATGGCTCTTCTTAGAGAAGATTTTTCATCACGTAAGTGCATAAAATCCCAAGCTATATAATACGCTTTTACCAAAGTTAAGATGATAAACACCCAATTAATCAATTTCATTCCCAATATATAGGTATCGGTTAATGATGCTGGCTTAATGATACCTAAAACTACCTCTACTGCAGTTATTAAGGTCAAAAATGCCAATACTCCCCAGATTTTCTGTGTGTTAGATTTGAACTTTACAAGCCCTCTAAAAATCTCTAATTTATGTCCGTCTGCCATGTTACTTTAATCTAAAATTCTATTTACAGTAATGCTGTTTATTGTTAAAAGGATTATACCAAGTAGAAGAAGGTAAATACAAATACCCAAACCAAATCTACAAAGTGCCAGTATAAACCAACCTTTTCTACCATTTCATAATGTCCTCTTCTTTCATAAGTACCAAGAATAACATTAAACCAAATAATAATATTGATCACTACCCCTGAGAAAACATGAAAACCGTGGAAACCTGTGATAAAGAAAAAGAAATCTGCAAACAATCTGCTTCCATATTCATTATGAATTAGGTTAGCACCTTCTACAACTTGTGTAGCATCTGCCAATTTAGCCAAAGAAGCCTTTCTATCCAATACGGTCTTCTTACCTTCTTCATTGATCAATTCAGTTCTGATCAAAATATTAGGATTAGCCTTAAAACCTTCTACAACTTCATTTAAAGAAACACTTGTAAGTCCTGGTTCTTGATAAAACCAAACACCATTCTTTCTTTCGTGCTCAGTTCTTTCACTTGGAATAGAAGTTGCAAAATCTGACAATGCAACTCTCTTTTCGGTATCACCAGCATCAACAAACTGCAAAATTCTACCACCTTTTGTTTCTAAAGCGCCGTAATCACCTTTGATAAAAGTTCCCCACTCCCATGCTTGAGAACCAACGAAGATTATACCACCGATAACCGTAGCGAACATGTACCAGATAACGGCATTCTTTTTCATTTTATGCCCTGCATCTACAGCCAATACCATAGTTACAGATGACATAATTAAAACAAACGTCATAAAAGCCACATAAATCATGGGATAATTACCATGAAAGAAAGGAACGTGTGTAAACACCTCGTCCGCAATGGGCCATGTTTCAATAAACTTAAATCTTGAAAAGCCATAAGCTGCTAAAAATCCAGAGAAAGTCAAAGCATCCGAAACAATGAAAAACCACATCATCATTTTACCATAGCTTGCTCCTAAGGGTTGATTACCTCCACCCCATACGCTTGTTTCCGTTCCCGTAGTCACCGTAGAATTCATATAATTATTTATCGTTTTAATAAAACTTTAGCAAATTTACATCTTTTTGAACTATTTAAAAACGCAATTTGCACCAAAACTAATTTTGATTCACATTTTATTTTACAAAGAACATAAATAACACCAAATAGATCCATAATAAATCTAAAAAATGCCAAAATGTAGCCCCTAAGGTAACACCTAAATAGTTTTCCGGACTATATTTTCCTTTGTTTTGATTGTATATCACCACTAATAATGATATCATACCCGCCACTACATGCACTACATGCACCATTGCAATTAAAAATACGAAGGAAACCTTAATACCACTTGTTGGACCTGTAAAATAATATCCTTTGGCTACCATTTCCGAAAATCCAGAAAACTGAAGCAACACAAACAATATCCCTAAACCTAACGTTATCCAAAGCCATTTAGTACCACTGGCTTTTTCTCCATCTTTAATAGCCTTTTTTGCCAACATATATGAAACACTACTGATGATAATAACGATCGTACTATACAAAAAAGCATTTGGCAATTGAATTTCACTAACCCAATCTTCTCTAGAGCGACTAACTATGTATGCACTCGTCCACCCTGCAAAACTCATTAGAAGGCTAATAATACCAAACCAAAGCATCATTTTTTTCGCCCTAGCTTTTTTCTCTGCCTCCGTACCCTGTGTTAAATCCATATTTAAGCTAAAAATTTATCTATTACGTACACTATTTGCATTAATGTAATATAACTAACACTTGCCAACATTAATTTTCTTGCGGAAACGTTATCCCTATGTCTATATAACTGAAAAGCAAAGCCTAGCATAACCGCACCCATCAAGAAAATAATAACAGCTGCCACTATAGACAACTGCAATCTACCCGTTATACCAAATACCGGTATTATAGATACCGCCATCATCCAAATAGTGTACATTATTATTTGAAGTACGGTAGCTGCATCTTTCTTACCTGTGGGAAGCATCTTAAAACCTCCGCTTCTATAATCATCGTCCAACATCCAACCTAAGGCCCAAAAATGTGGAAACTGCCAAAAAAACTGAATCATAAATAGAGTTCCCGGTTCTATTCCAAAATCATTTGTAGCAGCTACCCAACCCAACATAAAAGGTATTGCTCCTGGTATTGCACCTACAAATACCGCTAACGGGGTTATTGTTTTTAAAGGTGTATATACGCTAGTGTAAAGGAATATGGATATAGCACCAAACATGGCAGTTTTTGGATTCAGAAGGTATAGAGACAATACACCCAATAAAGTAAGTACTATAGCCACTGCCATGGCAATATTAACAGACATACGCCCAGCGGGAATTGGTCTATTCTTAGTACGCTTCATTAAGGCATCCAAATCTTTTTCAATGACCTGGTTGTAGGCATTACTGGCACCTACCATACAATAACCACCAAAAGCCAAAAGAAGCACTTGCCCCCATTGTATTTCGTAAGCACCCAAGAAATAACCTGCTAAGGAAGAAAAAACGACACTAATAGCTAATCTAGCTTTGGTAATCTCCTTAAAATCGGCAAAAATCAATGCAAATGCACTATTCTTTACCGAACCAACGGCCGTCTTCATACTTTTTAAAATAGGTCTGCAAAGATAACGCCCCAGTCATATTTCTGCAACCTAAAACCTTTATTTCTAGATTTATTGAAAATGTCACCATTTGCATTTAAATAAAATTCCAATTAAATCTGATCAACGTTAATGTTTACGTTGATATTCACTAAAAAGTTGAAACAAAAAAAATCCTGAGCTTAACTCAGGATCTTTTTACAAATAAATTCTAATATATTGTTACTGTAACTTAAAGTTAATTGGAATACTAAAAGGAACACGTACCGCTCTACCTCTTTGTTTACCTGGTGTCATTTTAGGCAACTTGTTGATAATTCTAGCAGCTTCAGCTTCAAGGTTTTTATCTGGACCACGCATTCTTACGTTACCGATACTACCATCTTTCTGAATTACGAACATTACACTAACTCTACCTTGAACACCCATTTCTTGAGCAATTTCTGGGTAACGGAAGTTTTTACCAATGTGCTTTTGAATCATTTTATTGAAACAAGCTCTTTTATCACTTTCGTTTTCACAGCCTGGGAATACAGGTACATCTTCAATTACTGCAAAAGGTACATCTACATCCTCTTCAATTTCATCTACAACAACGTCTTCAACCTCAACGATTTCCTCTTCTTGACTGGTTTCTGTAGACTCAATTACAGTTTCTTCAACTTCTTCTTCATCTTCTACAACCTCAATAATTTCTGGTGCAGCCGGTGGCGGTGGAGGTGGTGGAGTTTTGATCTGTTCTGTCATTGGAACTTCTTCATCTAAAAGATCATCCACATTCATAGAAATATCATAATCGTTTACCTCATCATAAGTTTTCCACTCAAATGCTACATAAGTAAATAACATTACTGCAAATAAACCGATAACGAAATAAAGACTGCTGTTCTTTGTTAAATCCGCCTTTGGATTCTTTTTAGGTTCCATATATATTCAATTTAGTGATTGCTAATTTAACTAATTAATCCATAAAAATGCAACTAAAATTTTCATTTTAACGACGGGGTCCTAAAAAATAGAAATCTTATGACAAACATTCCTACAAAAGCCCCTATTGAATTTGCAAGTGCATCTAAAGGATCACCGTGACGATCAGTCGTCAATACATGTTGTAATACCTCAATAATTATGCCGTATGTTACAGCAAATAAAACTATGTACCACAACAACTTAGAACGCTTAGCCTGCTGGACTGTTTTGCTCCTCATTGCCAAATAACCTAAGACCACCATAACGGAGTAAAAGGTAAAATGCACGGCCTTATCCATATGCGGTATGTTGAACCTAGAAGAACCAACACCCGATAAAGAAAATAAGCTGAAAAATGTTACGAACATCATCCAGCTTATGAAAAGTACTTTGAAAATAGTGTTTTTAACCACCAATTATCTCTTTATATGCAGCATCACTCAACAAATCATCTAGTTCGCTTGCATCGCTAAATTTAATCTTCACCATCCAACCTTCTCCATAGGGATCAGAATTCACCTTTTCAGGTTCATCTTCTAAACCTTCGTTGAACTCAACAATTTCACCTGATAATGGGGAAAATAAATCAGATACCGTTTTAACCGCTTCAACAGTACCAAAGATAGCCTCACGATCCAAGGTTTCATCTAAAGTGTCTACTTCTACATAAACAATATCACCTAATTCACCTTGTGCGAAATCTGTAATACCTACCGTAGCAATGTCACCGTCTATTTTAACCCACTCGTGATCTTTTGTATATTTTAATTCAGCTGGTATGTTCATTATAATCTATTATTATTTTTTACTTCGGCAAATGTAAAGTTTTCAACTTAGGTTATCAAAATATTTACCTATGTAATGATTTGTTTAAAAGCCTACATAATTATTGGGGCATACTTTTACGAAACAACCGTATTAATTACCAAAATTATAACGAAGTGTAAAACCTGTATTAATCGTAGTTTGTGGAAAGGCAGTAGATACAGCAAATTTGGAGAATGAATGATCGTAAAAAAACAGGGCGTTCAAGCTTTTACTCAATGCATAATCTGCCGTAAACTTCAATGACATTAAATTTTGACCCGAAGTAATTTGATTGTTATTGATATCCAAATTTCTAATGATGGTAATATTATCTCTTAAAGTAACATCGGCCTTTAAGTTTAAATCACCTTTTAACCTTGTTTTATTACCACCAATATTGGTAACGAATTTTACATCTTTAAAGCGATAGCCCAAACCAACCGTATATTCTTTACCATTGATCTCTGTCATTAAATTATTATCAAAACTTAATGATAAGGCTCTATCTGTTCTAACTTCCGCTAAGACACTTACCGAGTTGATCATTTCAAAATCTACACGGATCAACGGATTAAATTGATCTGTTAAAACTACGTTGTTCAAAATCAAGTCTGGTAAAATGTCAAGATTTTCAGCATTAACAGCATCTTGACCATCTTTAACCAATTGCACCTTTTCTAAATTCGTTTGATACGAGTTTATACTATATGATGCACGATATCCATGACTCAAAGAAAAACGTTTGAATTTCTTTTTAAACCATTTACTCTTCATTAGTCCGGTATACTTAATGTTCCAATTAGGAATAGGAATATCCCTAAAGGTATCTAAGTTTACACGCTCAGCATCTTGCCCTGTATATGCCGCAAAGAACGCTGGTAACAATACCTCTTGTTGCGTTTTACCGTATAATTGAGGAAAACCATCTTCATCTAGATCACCCACAGGTTGAGATCGATCAGCGATCAACCTATTGGCTATTGTAATTCTATTATCCTTAAACTGCTGAAAAGTACTTGAATCAAACTCATCGCTCTTACCAAAGGCCGTACCTATCATCATAGTAGAAATACTGAAACTACCATAATTATTACCTAACTGAAGGTTGTATTCTTGATCAACAACATTAAAGTTTTCTTGGTAACTATCCGAATATTGACGGTCCGCTACTAAATCTATCGTAATATCTTTAGTAGGTTGTGCGGTAGCGGTAATATTCAATTGCTTATTTGTTCTTTGGATGAATTGCTCATTGAAATCTTCAAAACCAGTTAACCAACCATTTCTAGCAGCTTCAAAACGGACATCTGACTGACTACCGAACAAGAATCCAATGGTAGGTTTGGTAGTACCAACAAACCCAACAGATTGTGTATAACCCGGAAGCACCGTTCCATTGTTCTCACTATAGTTCAGGTTCAATCTTTTAACCATAGTTACAATATCTACTACGGTATTGAACAAATCACTGGTCTTACCTTTTATTTTTTCTTGATCTTCTGCCAATGCACCGGATTTGTCTCTTCTAATAGGTCCTCTTGCACCTGCCCTTGGCGCTTCGCGCTTTTTAAGTCCAAGCATATCATAGAACTTCTGCATGGTCAATGATGACGTTATAGTATGCGTATTGGCGTTCTGTACCGTATTAATGTATTCCCCCGCTACTTCAAACAACGCATCTCCACCTCTTTGCCAATCAAAATTACTGGTATATGAATATTGTGTACTAATGAAATCCAATGCAGGTATTTTAGAAAAAGGCACATCATAATTCAACTGCATTTGCTGAGAATGCCTGTTAGGTTCACCAACATCAAAGAAGCCGTCCCACATTCCCAACTCATTATTAATTCTATCCGTTGACTCTAAAGGTTCATCTTCGTTCAAATAATTTCTAACTATATTATTGTTAGAGCCGGTCAAATTTAAACGTAACGATTTGGTCAAATTATAATTGACCGCATATTGCCAATTGAACAAATAGTTACGCTGCTGCAATTCTGGCAACTCAAGTCTATCTTCACCATCAGTATATACATCCCTAAAACGCTGTGCATTAAATTGCCTATTGATATTAGAAGTAACCCCTATATTAGATGGCAACAGGTTTAAATTAAGATCTTTTAACCATTTCCAATATTTGCCTGTAAAAAGGGAATCTTTTTTAGCAAAAGGCGCTACCTCTACAGGGTCAAAACTATGATTATATACAAAACCGGTATTTACACTTTGTTCCCTTAACTCTGCAATTTCAAAATCTCTATGATCAGTTTCATTATAACTATAGTTAAAGGTAAAGTTTTCAATATCATAAAAATTGGCATCGGCCTCTTCACCTCTATCCTTTCTAACCCCAATTAAGTTGATACTGGTACGCTTAGTATAATCTTCAGCTTGTTCCAAAACTTCATCTTTACCCTCTTGGGTATCTTCTGCCGCAATTCTATCCTCTAATTTTAAATCATCATAGACAGGGTCGAATTCCGGTGTAATCAATTGTTCAGAAACACCATAATTAAAAGGTAACTGTATGCCCCATTTCTTAGGCAGCAATTGACCAACGTTAACATTGGTAACCACATCATACGAAACCGCATCTTCACGGGCACGTTCATTTGGCATTTGATCTATAGAGCCAAAACCAGAAGTACTCTTACTACCGGTTGCACTAAAATTGGCAAAATCTGCAATATTACCATCTACAGCGGCAATAGCTGCCCACCCTCCATTATTGTCCAAACCTGCTAAACGAAGTTCATTGAACCACACCTCACCTCTTGCCGGTAATATATCTTGGTTTTTTACACCCACCATCATAGTACGTATACTACCCAAAGACGGATTACCTTTTATACCTATACGTAACCTGCCGGGCGTACGCACATCGAACTCACCAACAGGAATAACTTCCCCGTTTTCAATTTCAAAGAAACGAACATCATTAAGATCACCATCCGCGATCCATTGTGATTTCACCTTGGTCAAATCACTAAGTGCAATGTTCATTTCATTATTTTCCGGCCATATTTCTTCATCTGAAACAGCTGTAAAAGGAGTGAATTCCAAAGGCAATTCTATTTGGTAATAGTTTTGGGTAAAATCTGTACCCATTCTTAAAAAACCAACCAATGGTGTAGATGTATCTGCATAATCACTATCTACAATCTTCTCGGCATGAATAAACATTTTCAATTTCTCATATTGACGAATGTCAACATTCAAGTTTTTAAATACTCCGCGTGAATCTTCAGACTCTAGGTTAGATACCGTCAAGGAGAGAGATTGCTCATTTTGTCTAATAATAGTATTGTTATTATTTAACTGCTCCCTTATAACCCCCGGAGGCAGAACGTATGGTATTGGAGTTCTACTACTATTCTCTTCAATATTTACCGTGTTTACATCTAAAGTAGTACCGTCATCAGAAGGGTCACTATCCACATCTGGATCTTGCAGCGTATTTGTATATGTACGCCAATCTCCCCTAACCAAATCCAAAGTAGCAAAACGTAGAATAGTAGGACTATTGAAACCTGTCATATACATACGCATAAAACTAATAGACCTAAAATCCGTAATACCACCCACCGCATCGGTAAAGTCACTTAACGGAATCTTATATTGGATCCAACGGTAATTAACCTCGTCTCCATTAGGTATTCTAAAATCCCCACTAGCGGTACCTTCTATAATATCGGTTACATACTCGTCATTAATTGTAGTATTCGGCTTTATGGCAATTCTATACTCATAATAACTGTTCACCGTATTCATGGTTAAATCCCTATCAACATCTTCTACGTCAGGTAGGGTTGTAGAACCTCTATCTGTATTTGTTACCGAAACAGGTGAGTTACCTTGTGGATTATTGAAGTCTTGATATCTTTCTAATATACTACCTTCCCTATTTAAATAATATACATAGTTATCCAATGCGGGGTCATCACCAGCATTGTTGGTATATATATCTACTTCACGTGCATCATCCAAACCATCAAAACCAATATCCTGTAATACCCTGTTATTTTCATCGGCGTCAAAAGCATACACTAAAGATTGTGTTGCCGGCACCTCACCCCATGAAGTAGGGGAAACAAAATCATTACTGTCAACACCAGGCAAACCGTTTTCATACTGCTTTTTACCATCACGCAAAATATCCTCAGATATATTACCCAAGTTTAGTACCAATTCACCTGCCCCATTTGCAATACCATCTACATAAGGATCCATCACCCAAAACTGAACAAACTCTACATTACTCTGTTCAAAATCCGTACTGCTCAAAGAACGCATCATCCCTCCCCATTTTTCTGTAGGAGCTTCGTTTTCAAAATCTGGATTATTGTTATACGGTCCCTTTACCGATGGATAATATACCATATCCAAAGTGGACTGCACCTGGGTCTGCCCCTGTGCCACATCGGTCTCTGGAAAAACTTCATCTATATACACCCTACGTGTAGCATTAGTAGAGATATCATCATCACTAACAGTTGATGGTCTTTGCGTAGTATAGAAAATTGGATCAATAGTATACCAAGACAGTTTTGCCCTATTATAACCATTTAATAAATTATTTGGATCATCTGGAGAACTACCAAAAGATTGATCATCATTACCAAACTCCAAAGGCATACTTGCTAAAGACCAACCAAGCGAAGCTCTAATATCTATTAAGGCCTGCGCACCTTCAAAATCATCTAAATAAGTAGTGGTCTCGCCTTCAAAATCTGCGTTTTTAGGTGAACTTGGTATCAAAGCAGCCATTTCTGCCCTTACGGAAATGTTAGAAGGCACATCTGTATCTATATTAGGCAGCTTATTTACCATACGGGTTAAAAAAGGAACCTCAGTAGAAAAGTTAGTGTTCAACCCAAAAATGGTATTGTTCACAGATTCCACTCCGTATGTAGATTTCTGGGTTAAGGGTCTTTCGTTTAAGTTTAACAATGTACCCCCTAAAACAAATTTTTCATTGAATTGATGCTCTACATTAACACCTGTAAAACGACGTGTTTGTTGTCCAAATACCGCGTTGTTTTCTACTGAAATATTAATAGGTACATTGGAAGCCTCTAAACTTGGATCTAAAATTTGAACCGTACCCGATTGATAGTTTACCGTATAATCTATACCTTCTTGTAATGTTCTACCATTGGCGGTTACCGTTACGGATCCCTGCGGAACATTAAATGCTCCAATAGAAATACCATTACTACCTTCTGATTTATACGTCCCTTTTAATAAAAATTTATTTTTTTCAGGGTCTTGCAGTGCGGCCGTTTTGGTCAAGGCATACATATCTCTAAATACATACTGCTCTTGGTTGGCATTATAACCAGAGGTTACATCGTACTGACCACTATTACCATTTTCCAATTGCTCATATAAGAACTCCCCAAAAGGTTCAACTTTGGTAAATATTATTCTACCGTTCTGTATATCGATAGTCTGACCACTGATAAAATCAAAAAAACCATCTCCACCGGGCTGGATATCATTGTAGACATTTAATCTATCTAAATTGAATACATTTAACAGAATACGTTCTTCTAAACCTTCTGGCCAACCAGAACCAGGACCTTCTTCAATAGGCGTAATATAGTTTCTTGCGGTAGGATCAGAATATAAGATATTCATCTTAAAATCTTCTTGGCTTAAACTGTAGGCTCCTGTCGCGTAAATATTCTTCATCATAAGATCCCAAATTGGATCAGTGATATTGGTAATATTACTTTTAAGAAGCTTAAGAATCAAAGTATTGTTTTCAATTACCGTACTTACATCTTGTGTAACCGTAGTAGCTTCTATACCTCCATTTGCAAATTCACCTACTTGGTATACTTGACCTTGAAAAGTATACTGGTAAGCAACACCTAAAACCTCATCATTACTTAGGCGTTGGTTTAAAGAAATGTACCCCAGTTGAGAGTTGAAATCAAAATCCCTGCCTTGTTCCAACTTTCGGGCATTTTCTAGATATGCATAATCAAACCCTTGATTAGGACTGTAACCGCCTGCAAAACTACCGGCATTAAAACCACTTTCTACCGTTGCAATTTCTCTTATATTATCGTTCAGTGCGCCATTACCGGTCAAAATTAAAGCAGGATTATAATCATTGGCGTTGTTTCTAGGTCTTACATCTGCCGGACCGTTGAAAAATCCACTTGCACTACCGTTGTTTTGACCAACTCTGGTCTTGGTAATATCTGCCTCACCTAAATCCTGTATGGCCACCACGTTACGTACATTCAAGGTTTGTTGGGTTCTATTCGTAATCCAAACCTCTATACGGGTAATCTGCACTTGACTCTGTATATAAGGGTAAGAAGAAAGTGCATTATCATAGTTATCCCTAAAATATTGCGCTAAGAAAAAGTGTCTGTTTTCATCATAGTCCAACGCAGATAAAGAAAACTCATTTACTGTACCACCACCTTGGGCAACTACCGTATTATTTTGCGAACGTTGTTCTGAAAAAACAGCCGTTACAGAGGTTTTACCGAACTGCAATTTGGTCTTTACACCAAATAAACTTTGCGCTCCTGAAATCAGTGAGCTATTAAGTGGCATATTAACGTTACCTACTTCTATGGATTGAATGATATCATCTTCCGTTGGGGTATAATCCAATTTTACGATATTCTGAAAATCAAAAGTTGCCTCCGTATCATAGTTGGCCGTCACTTGTAAACGCTCTCCAATTTTCCCTAGCATACTAAGACTAATACGCTGATCAAAATCGAACGAAAGGTTAGTTCTATTTCTAGGTGATAAAGATGGATTATCATTCTTTTGCCATATAACCCCCAAATCCATTGCAACGGATCCTTGTGGAATTATCTCAATAGTATTACCGCCAAAAATGGTAGAAAAGAAATCATTATTTACATAAAAATTAGGAAGAAGATTTTTTCGGGCTTCCTCACTACCTTCTTTTTTACCGGCATAAGCGTCTGATTTTTCTTTGAAGTAAGACTTAATACCTTCTTCTTCGATCAGCTTAAAATACTGTTCCGGTGTAAGAATAATCGGATAACCAATATTAAATTCGCCAACACTTTCATTGTAGATATAGCGATCTAAATTAGGGTCGTAAATATATCTAGATACGATACTATCTGGATTCTCAATTAGGATTCTACCCAAATCAAAACCAGTTTTCACAGAATCAATCTCCTGCTCTCCAGTCTCTTGAGCCACAACCGAAGTTATAGAACCCAAAAACATAAAGAATACAAAGATGTGCTTAAAAGAAATTTTAAGAAATTTAGTTACCCCGTTTTTCAAACTTATTACAAATTTTTGAGCGCGAGTTTAATTATATTCTCGACACTTAGCGAAGCATCTTGACCTAGCACTTTATCGACAACCCTCTCTGATTGTTTACGTGCGAAGCCTAGAACTTCTAAAGCAGATAACGCTTCATCTTTATTTGTATTGTTTGTACTTAACGAAAGTTCGTCTATATCGTAAACTTTTAAGACCTTATCCCTAAGGTCTAAAATTACACGCTGGGCAGTTTTGGCACCAATACCTTTTACAGCTTGTATTGAAGCAACATCACCATTGGCAATAGCATCCCTTACTTGAGAAGGTGACATTGAAGAAAGCATAGTTCTTGCTATACTTGAGCCAATACCAGAAACAGATAACAACAATCTAAAAATCTCACGCTCTGATTTTTCAACAAAACCGAAGAGTGTGTGAGAATCTTCTTTCACTTGTAGGTGCGTAAATACAGAAATGTTTTCCTGTTCCGGCAACTTTGAAAAAGTATTCAAAGAAATATTTACAAAATAGCCAACCCCACCACATTCAATAATAACATGAGTTGGGTTTTTCTCTACTAATTTTCCTTTTAAGTGGTGTATCATGTTCCTTTAAATTAAAAAGGGAAAAAAGTATGCCTACCTATTTCCCCATTTATGTTATTCTATTATCAAACTTTTATTTAGATCCTTTTGCTTTTTTTCTTTTTTCTCGTTCTTGAGCATCTATTACGGCCACAGCTGCCATGTTTACAATTTCATCTACACTAGCACCTAGTTGCATAATATGAACTGCCTTTCTTAAACCTACCATTATAGGACCAATTGAATCCGCTCCATTTAACTCTTTCAACAATTTGTAAGTAATGTTCGATGATTCCAAATTAGGAAAGATCAAAGTGTTCACCTTTCTACCGGCAAGCTTAGAAAACGGGAATTTACTTTCATGTAATTCTTTGTTCAAGGCGAAATCTGTTTGAATTTCCCCATCGACTACCAAATTTGGTGCAGTTTCATGAAGAATACGTACAGCTTCTCTCACCTTTGTTGCGTTAGGATGTGTTGAAGAACCAAAATTGGCATAGCTTAACATTGCCAATACAGGATCAAAACCAAACGTTGACGCTACATTAGCCGTCATTTTTGCAATATCTGCCAATTCTTCGGCATTTGGTTCTATATTAATAGAGGTATCCGCCAAAAATAACGGCCCTCTTTCGGTAATCATAATATTTACCGTAGCTACTTTCTTTACACCGGAAGCTCTACCGATAACCTCTAGAATAGGTTTTACTACCGTAGGATAAGCTCTAGAATACCCAGAGACCATACCATCAGCATCACCCTCAAGTACCATCATTGCACCAAAATAGTTACGCTCGCGCATTTTTATCTTTGCACTGTAAAATGTAACCCCGCTTCTTTTTCTACTTTCCCAATACTTGGTAGCATAACGTACATGACGTTCATCAAACTCATCGGACATTGGATCGATTATAGCTATATCGGCATCAAATTCCAACTCCTTTTTAAGTTCCAGAATAATGTCTTTTCTTCCTAAAAGAATAGGTTCGGCAATGCCCTCCTCATGAACAATTTGTGCCGCTTTCAACACATCTAAATGATCCGCTTCGGCAAAAACTATTTTCTTCGCATTACTACGTGCCCTACCATGTAACAGCCTAACCACTTTATTATCATTACCGGATCTAAGCATTAATTCCTCTTTATACTTATCCCAATCTGAAATAGGCGCTTTTGCCACACCACTATCCATTGCCGCCTTTGCCACAGCAGGTGGTACCTCATGTATAAGTCGCTGATCAAAAGGTTTTGGTATTATATATTCCCTACCAAATGTTAATCTAGTTTCACCGTATGCAATATTTACCTGTTCCGGCACTGGTTGCTTTGTTAATTCGGCCAAAGCTTTTACCGCAGCCATTTTCATAGCTTCATTAATGGCTGTAGCCCTTACATCTAAAGCTCCACGGAATATAAATGGAAAACCAAGAACATTATTCACTTGGTTAGGATGATCAGATCTTCCCGTTGCCATGATGATATCTTTACGGGTATCTATAGCCAAATCATATGCTATCTCCGGATCAGGATTCGCCATGGCAAAAACAATAGGATTTGGCGCCATAGACTTCAACATTTCAGGAGATACAATATTAGCTATGGAAAGTCCGATAAAAACATCGGCATCTACCATTGCCTCATCCAGGGTATCTATTTTTCTATCTGTTGCAAATTCTTTCTTCGCTGCCGACAGATTCTCAGCATCTTTTCTAATAACGCCCTTACTATCTAGCATTACAATATTCTCTGCCTTTGCTCCAAAAGCCTTATAAAGCTTTGTACAAGATACTGCCGCTGCGCCGGCACCGCTAATAACTATACGTACCTCTTCTATTTTCTTCTCAGCAATTTCAAGAGCATTCAACAACGCTGCCGCAGAAATAATAGCAGTACCGTGTTGATCATCGTGCATTACAGGAATGTCAAGCTCCTCTTTTAACCTACGTTCTATCTCAAAAGCTTCGGGAGCTTTAATATCTTCAAGATTAATACCGCCAAAAGTTGGGGCAATCATCTTTACCGTTTCAATAAATTTATCAACATCTTCAGTATCCACCTCAATATCGATACCATCTATATCTGCAAAAATCTTGAACAAAAGACCTTTACCTTCCATAACCGGTTTTGAAGCCTCAGGACCAATATTACCTAATCCCAATACCGCAGTACCATTAGAAATAATAGCTACCAAATTCCCCTTAGAAGTATATTTATAGGCATTATCCTTATTCTTTGCTATTTCTAAACAAGGCTCTGCCACACCTGGCGAGTAAGCCAAAGCAAGATCTCTTTGGGTACTATATGGTTTTGTAGGAACTATTTTAATCTTACCTGGTTGAGGTTTAGCATGGTACACCAATGCTTCCCTTCTTTGCTTCTCCTTGCTCATACGTTCTAATTTAAAAGATCAAATTTAAAGGTATTCTTCAAAAAAGAGTGAATAGTAACGGTATTTATGCAAACAAATTAAATAGTTTTCCTTAGGAAAGAAAAAAGCGGACAATTTTCTACAAATCTATAACCGCAGCCTTACTTCTAACATTAAGTCTTAGTGCCAAAATACCCGAAATTGCAAAGAAAGCTCCTGCGAACAACATTGCATTAATTGCATTATTTCCAAGTACATATTTATAGATTGGACCAAATGTCAAAGTTTCTATACCCATGGGTATTACGATCATCATATTCAAAATCCCCATATATACCCCCCTTCTGTCTTGCGGCACCACTTTAGACACCATTGTATACGGTATTCCCATCATTGCCGCCCAGCCAATACCAAATAGGACCATTGGCACCAAAACCAATATGGGATCCGTAATAAAAGGTATGGTGAATAATGATAAGGCCGTACCAAACAAGCTCAACGCATATACTTTTTTACCCCCAAATTTTAAGGTCAAAGGCACTAGCGCCAAAGCTACAACCATGGTAACGACATTATAGGTTAAACTCATTTGTGCAGATTGAGATGCTGCCTCTCCTGTTGAGTATCCCATGGTCAACTTAAATAATGGGGTAGTATATTGCCAATAAATAAACAATGCATACCATTGAAATAAATAAACCGCTCCAACCCTCCACATAAATTTGGGCATTCTCTTAATAGCTTCTGCAATTTCTTTGAAAGGAAACATTATCCGACCCATTAAGGGTTTGGCCCTTGCCGCATTTATCTCCTCCAATTCTAAAGAAGACGGAGGAATTTCGGGAGTTTTTAATACCGAATAAAGAATTGTAGTAATTGATAGAATTGCACCAATATAGAACGAGTAATATAACCACGTAGGTATAGTACCCGCCACTTCTACAGACTCGCCACCAAACAAATACTGAAACAGTACTATTGACCCGTTTGCCAAAAGAATACCAGCCCCAACGAAAAGGCTTTGCATTTGGTAGCCTAAACTTAACTGCTTTTCAGGCAGCTTGTCACCCACAAAAGCACGATAAGGCTCCATTGCCATATTGTTACCCACATCTAAAATCCATAAAAGTCCTACCGCAAACCATAATACCGGACTTGTAGGAAATGCAAAAAGGCACAAACTACCCAAAATTGCCCCAATCAAAAAATAGGGTTTTCTTCTACCCCAACGTGCAGACCAAGTTTTATCTGACATGGCTCCAATAATTGGTTGTACGATCAAACCCGTTACAGGCCCAGCGATATTTAAAATTGGCAACATATCTTCTGGTGCGCCTAGATAAAGAAATATAGGGTTTATTGCTGTTTGCTGTAATCCGAAGCTATATTGAATTCCTAAGAACCCAACATTCATATTGAATATTTGCCAAAAACTAAGACTTGGTTTAGTTATTTTCATTAGGGCTAACGTTTATAATCTACTGGTTCACTTTAACATATTCACATAAAAATCATGCAATAACTCAGAAAAACATAATTTAAAGTAGCAACCAATATAATATAAATAAACCTGTTGCGCATGATTATCTATTGGAAATGCCTACGAAAACGATTGAGGAAATGAAATTATTTTAGAAATTCAATATTTCTAGTAAGTCCGCCGTACTTTGTTCGTTTAACAGCAGATTTTTTGAAGACCTTTTGAAAGACATCCACTGTTATCTCTTGCCAATCCTTTTTGGTCATGCTTAACAACTCTGGATGAGGATTGAACAAAGGCTCATTGTGTGGTTTAGAAAACCGGTTCCAAGGACAAACATCTTGACAAACATCACAACCAAACATCCAATCATCAAAAGACCCCTTCATTTCATTAGGCAACTCATTTTTTAGTTCAATCGTAAAATAAGAAATGCACTTACTGCCGTCTACCACGTATGGTTCAACTATAGCTTGTGTAGGGCAAGCATCTAAACACGCAGTACAGGTACCACAATGATCGGTAACAGCATGGTCATATTCTAAATCAATATCTACGATCAATTCGGCAATAAAGTAAAAGGAACCAACCTGCTGCGTCAAAAGATTACTATTCTTACCAACCCAGCCCAAACCACTTTTTGCTGCCCAGGCCTTATCGAGCACTGGAGCAGAATCTACAAAAGCACGGCCATGGACCTCGCCTATTTCTTCCGTTATGAATTCTTGTAATTGCCTAAGTTTGCCTTTTATGATGTGATGATAATCTTGACCATAGGCATATTTTGAAATTTTGTAAGAATCTTCTCGTTGGGTTTTTTCAGGAAAATAATTTAAAAGCAAGGATATGACAGACTTAGACCCTTCCACCAATTTTCGAGGATCTAATCTTTTATCGAAATGATTTGCCATATAGCTCATTTCGCCATGCATATTGTTGTTGAGCCATTTTTCCAATCTTGGCGCTTCTTCCTCTAAGAAATCCGCTTTAGATATACCACATGATAAAAAACCGAGGCGTTTGGCTTCGGTTTTAATACTATTGGTCCATTTAGATTTGATATCTATACTCAAAATAATCCTGGTTGAATTCCACCTTTGATTCTTCCTAAATGTTTATAAGCCATTTCTGTAACTTCACGACCTCTAGGTGTTCTCATAATAAACCCTTGCTGAATTAAAAAGGGTTCATATACTTCTTCAATAGTTTCGGCACTTTCAGACACAGCGGTCGCCAAAGTTGTTATCCCAACAGGACCACCTTTAAACTTATCTATAATGGTCGTAAGAATTTTGTTGTCCATTTCATCTAACCCATGGGCATCTACGTTCAAAGCTTTTAAACTGAATTTAGAAATTTCCATATCAATAGCACCATTGCCTTTAATTTCCGCAAAATCTCGTACCCTACGCAAAAGGGCATTACATATTCTAGGAGTACCCCTACTTCTACCGGCAATTTCTATAGCAGCATCTTGAGAAATAGGAACCCGTAAAATTTCCGCACTTCGTTCTAATATAGTGGACAACAGTTCTGTAGAATAATACTGTAACCTACTTTGAATGCCAAACCTAGCTCGCATAGGCGCTGTTAGCAAACCTGAGCGCGTTGTAGCACCAATTAAGGTAAACGGATTCAAATTTATTTGAACAGACCTGGCATTTGGGCCTGTTTCTATCATGATATCTATTTTGTAATCTTCCATTGCGGAATACAAGTATTCTTCTACTATGGGGCTCAGTCTATGTATTTCATCAATGAACAATACATCTCTTTCCTCTAAATTGGTCAACAACCCTGCTAGATCTCCAGGCTTGTCCAATACAGGACCAGAGGTAATCTTGATCCCAACACCAAGTTCATTTGCCAAAATATTGGCCAAAGTCGTTTTACCTAATCCCGGAGGACCGTGAAACAAGGTGTGATCCAATGCTTCACCTCTTCTATTGGCAGCTTCAACAAACACCTTAAGATTTTCAAGCACTTGTTCTTGACCAGTAAAATCATCAAAATTTACAGGTCTCAATGCTCTTTCAATATCAAGCTCCTCATTAGAGAAACCTTCCGCAGATGGGTCTAAATACTCGTTCATACACTAACAAAGATAGACAAACACGCGGTAACTTTGAGCCAAATCATTTTCCTAAATAGGATTTTAACCAAACTAAAAATAACTTAAAAGCAGCCCCATCAAAATGAAGACATATTATCTGTTATATTTAAAATAGAACATAGGTATTGTCTATTCAGATGAATTCAATATCAAGTAAAAATTGTAATTTCATTGTATGACAACAGAAATTTATACCGCATCGGTTTTACAGTACATACCTGTATTTTATATTATTTGGTCAGATGATCTTTTATCTGCATCGGAAATTAACGTGGCAGAAAATGCCATTTCAGAAGATAGTTCACTAACACTTGCCGACAAGAAACTATTAAAATCTTGGTTAGATGTTAATAATCCTCCCAAGGATAGTGTTCTTAAATCTTGGAAACAATTAATAGCCAATAGCGGTGTTAAATTGGTGGAGCACAACACTTATCCTTTAACCGCATTCAGCGAGAAAGTGGCTACACACTATCAAGGGGAAATACCATTTAATGAATGCATAAAAAATATTGAGGTCAATTTGGGTATACAACCCAATCACTACAACCATCTTTTTGATGTTCAAATTGACCTAGATTCAAAATCGGCACAATTTTCAGCAAAGCATATAGACTCCATTTTAAAAGGTGAACATGCCCAAACGATAGACCAATTTAGGTCTACATTAAATGACCCTATTTTTTCTTGGCAGATACGACGAAACAAAGAAGATTTTAGACAGCACGTTCTAGAACAAGTGAAATTTCTAGCACAAAAAGGTTATGGCGCTATGGCATATTCTGAAGACTATGGCGGAACCGATAATATGGAAGGTTACGCTCATATTTTTGAAAATATGATTTGGGCAGACGGAAGTTTAGCCATAAAATTTGGTGTTCAATTCGGTCTATTTGGGGGTAGCATACAAAAACTGGGCACAAAAAAACACCACAACACGTATCTAGCAAATACCGGCAAAGCATCATTGTTAGGATGTTTTGCAATGACGGAAACCGGTCATGGATCCAATGTACGCGGTATTAAAACAACAGCAACTTACAACAAGGAAAAAGATACCATTGTAATACACACACCGGGTAAAAATGACAATAAAGAGTATATAGGCAATGCCCTACACTCACAAATGGCATCTGTTTTTGCCCAATTGATCGTTAACGGAAAAAATGAAGGAGTACACGCCATATTGGTACCATTACGAAATAAAGCCCATGAGCTTTTACCAGGCATTACCGTAGAAGACAATGGTTATAAATTAGGGCTAAATGGTGTAGATAACGGCAAAATATGGTTTGATCAAGTAGAAGTGCCAAAAGAAAATTTGCTAAATAAGTATGGTACTATTCTAGCGAGCGGTGAATATTACTCAGAGATAAAAAATCCGAATAAACGGTTCTTTACCATGCTGGGAACGTTGGTTGGCGGTAGAATTTGCGTTGCAAGAGCCGGACTTGGCGGAGCTAAATTTGCTTTGACCGTCGCCATAAAACATGCGTTAAAAAGAAGACAGTTCAATGATAGTGTAAAAATACAGGAAGACCTTTTAATGGATTATCCCTCGCATCAATTACGTTTAACCCCATTAGTTGCCAGTGCCTACGTTTACCATTTTACCTTAGATAAAATGATGTCGTTATATTGTGACGAGTCTCAACCGGACAAAAGAAAAATTGAGACGCAAGTTGCTGGTTTGAAATCTATTATAACCTGGTATGCCAATGACACTATACAAGAATGCCGAGAGGCTTGCGGTGGCAAAGGCTACCTTATAGAAAATCGTATTGCAGACTTGAAAGGCGATGTGGATATTTTCACCACTTTTGAAGGCGACAACAATGTGCTATTACAGCTGGCCGCAAAAGGGGTTTTATCAGATTTTAAAGCCGAATTCAACAGCGCAGGATTTTCTACCGTTTTGAAACTTTTAAGCTCACAATTAAGTGATAAACTATCGACCATAAATCCAATGTACTCCAATAAAACCGACAAGGATCATTTATACAATCCTAAATTTCATGTACATGCACTTGAATATAGAACAAGAAGATTAACCTATACGCTTGCTATGCGCATTAGAGGATATATTAAAAAAGGAATACCCTCTTATCAAGCGTTCTTAAAGGTGCAGACACATTTAATGACACTTGGTAAGGCTTACAGCGCAGAATTGGCCTATAAATCATTCTTAGAGCACACCAACACCATTACGGATCCTGACTATAAAACACTATTTGAAAAAATCGGGACATTGCATGCTTTATATGAAATTAGAAAAGATGCATCATGGTATCTAGAACAAGGCTACCTGGGAGGAACAAAATCCAAAGCCATACGCCAAAGAGTAGAACGACTATGTACCGAACTTAGACCTCATTTAAACACCTTAATAGACGGTTTTGGCATACCAGACCACCTTATGACCGCACCTATTGCCAATTAGTTCTTCTCCTTTTCCAATCTAGAAGTATCTAAAAAATCTAAAATGGTAATCTCTGCATCACCGTATAACTTAGTTCTAGTAGCACCTTTAGAACTAAGTTGTATGGTATTTAAGGCACGCACTTCAACATCAGGTGAATCTTCGGCAATTACCAACACATCATTTGATTGTAAGTTAGAAGCTTTAAGGGCACTATTTCCATATAATTTCGCCATTAAAAAATCTGAAGTTCCCTCAACTTTAGCAGAGGCATTTTTATACATATAAATATTATTGCTTTCACCGGTGGTATATAACTTAACATCTATTCTATCCTTTAAAACGATATTTAAAGAATCACTTGCCAAATTAAAATCGCCAGAACTAATTTCCTCCATACTGACATCAATAATATCAGCAGTGGCGTTTAATTCCAATCTTGAAGTGCCAAAAGTCTGCACCCTGAGTTTATCCGTAGAGATAACATCCTTCATACTAATTTTACCGTTCAACATTTTAATACTGTTCAACTCTTGAAAAAAGATGGTAATCTCCAGTTTTCTCTTAGAGGTAATATTATAGAATGAGGAGATTTTCAACACCCCGTTATCGACCTTAAACTTTAGTACATCTACCAGATTGTCATCAAGCTCTAGGGCATAACCTTCATGTGATGCCTTTTGAATAACAATATCCAAATCATCTGCCAACTCTATTCCATAAAACGGTTCTAGGTCTTCTCTTACCTCAATAACATTCTTATTACCTTTAATTTTAGGCTTACGTTGTGAATAGCTTGTAACCCCAACTATTAATGCTACAAACAGAATGGCGAACTTTTTCATATAACTGTATTTTTAAATGAAGGTATTTAAATTTATGCAATAATAGAACAACTTAATAATATCCCAATAGTAATATAAAAAAAAGCCCAACTAAGTATAGTTGGGCTTTTATATAGAATAAGATTTTTTCTAGTGATTCAATTCCTCTTCATTTTCTTGCAAAGGAATATGTTGTGGTACATAATCCTGACCAGCGATGATATACTCACCGTTCTCATAGACCTTACTATAATCATAAGCCCATCTATGTACCTCAGGTATTGGTCCATCCCAGTTACCATGAACATGCTTTTGATCTGTTGTCCATTCCAATGTGTTGGATTTCCATGGATTTTTAGGACCTACTTTACCATAGAATATGCTATAGATAAAGTTAGCAACGAATACCAATTGAGCTGCAGCTGCAATAATAGCAAAAACAGTCATCAATACTTGAATATTAGTTAACTCATCGAACATAGGAAAAGCAGTGTTTTCATAGTACCTTCTTGGAACACCAGCCATACCGACAAAATGCATTGGGAAGAAAACACCATAAGCACAAACAGCAGTTACCCAAAAATGAACATAACCAAGATTCTTATTCATTAATTTTCCTTCAAACATTTTAGGGAACCAGTGATAAACTCCGGCAAAAAGACCATAAAGTGCAGATATACCCATTACCAAGTGGAAGTGAGCTACAACGAAATACGTATCATGAACGTTAATATCCAAAGTACTATCTCCTAATACTATACCCGTTAAACCACCCGTAATAAAGGTAGATACCAAACCAATTGAAAACAACATAGCCGGATTTAACTGAAGGTTACCCTTCCATAAAGTAGTAATATAGTTAAACGCTTTTACCGCTGATGGTATAGCAATTAATAAGGTTGTAAACGTAAATACAGATCCAAGGAACGGATTCATACCAGATATGAACATGTGGTGACCCCAAACAATGGTAGACAAGAAAGCAATTGCCATAATTGAAGCAATCATAGCTCTATAACCAAAAATTGGTTTACGAGCATTAGTTGACATTACTTCTGAGGTTATCCCCAATGCCGGCAATAATACAATGTACACCTCTGGGTGACCCAAGAACCAAAATAAGTGCTCAAATAAAACTGGAGAACCTCCTTGGTAGTGTAACACCTCACCTTGAATAAATATATCTGACAAGAAGAACGAAGTACCAAAACTTCTATCCATGATCAAAAGTAATGCTGCTGACAATAGAACAGGGAAGGAAATCACACCAATAATGGCTGTGATAAAGAATGCCCAGATAGTCAAAGGTAATCTTGTCATTGACATACCTTTTGTTCTAAGATTAATTACGGTTACAATATAGTTCAATGAACCAATAAGGGAAGACGCAATAAATATTGCCATAGACACCAACCACAATGTCATACCCATACCAGAACCTGGTTGCGCCATTGGCAGTGCACTTAATGGAGGATAAATTGTCCAACCAGCTGCGGCAGGTCCTGCTTCTACAAACAATGAAATAATCATTATAATACTAGATACAAAGAACATCCAAAAAGAAACCATGTTAAGGAATCCTGATGCCATATCTCGTGCACCAATTTGTAATGGAATTAAAAGATTACTGAATGTACCACTTAAACCTTGCGTAAGTACAAAGAACACCATGATTGTACCGTGCATTGTAACCAATGCAAGGTAAACATCAGCATCCATAACTCCGCCTGGAGCCCATTTACCCAATAATGCCTCAAATACCGGAAAAGATTCTCCTGGCCAAGCCAATTGCATTCTAAACAATAAAGACATTGCAATACCAATGAAACCCATTACCAATACACCCATGATAAAATATTGCTTAGCAATCATTTTATGGTCTTGGCTAAAGATGTACTTTGTTACAAAAGTTTCTTTATGATGATGTCCATGATCGTCGTGTCCGTGATCATCTACATGTGCATGTGCTGTTGCTGACATAATCGTAATCTTATTTTTTATTAATTTTCTTTAAATAGCTAAAATGACTTAAGAATAAAAGATTATTCTCCTACTGATACTGCGCTTAATGAATGAACTTCAGGACTAGATTCATCTTTCATTACCGTTTCGGCAAATGTTGATTGGCTCTTCATCCATTCATTATATTCCTCTTCGGTCTCTACGATAATCTTCATTTGCATATTGTAATGAGATTTACCACAAATTTTGTTACATAACAAAATGTAATCAAATTGCCATGGATCTATAGGTTCACCTGTAGCAGCTGCTTTCTCCGCGCGTATTTTATTTGTTCTTTTCACCTTATCCATGACATCTGGATTGGTTCTCATTTCCTCAGTAGTATAAATTGGTGTAAAAGAAAACTCCGTGATCATACCAGGAACACAGTTCATTTGTGCTCTAAAATGAGGCATATAAGCAGAATGCAGTACATCTTGTGAACGCATTTTAAAATTCACTTTTCTACCAACTGGCAAGTGAAGCTCTTTAACGATAACATCATCATGTGCATATGTATCAGCTTCATCCAAACCTAATACGTTAGCCTTGTCAATATCGATCATTCTAACATTTGCTCCACCTAAAACATTATCATCACCGCCATACCTAGCAGTCCAATTAAACTGTTGTGCATATAACTCAACGATTAGTGGATCATCCTCATCATTTACATCCATTATAGTGGTCCAAGTATATAAACCCCACAAAATAAGACCTGCCAAAACAATTACAGGAATTATTGTCCAGATAAATTCTAAACGATCATTATCAGCATAAAACAAAGCTTTTTGACCTTCCTTACCCGCATATTTATATCCAAAATAATGAAGTAACGCCTGAGTTATTGTTTGTACAATAAAAATGATAATAAAGGAAACCAACATTAAGTTGTCATACTCTTCACCATGTGCAGAACCTGCTTCAGGCAATAAAAATTTACCATATTTCCAGAAACTGAAAATGGTAATTCCGTATATGAAGACCAAGAACCCAAATAACATATATCCGTTATTCTTGTTATCGGTATCAGTAGCTATCTCGTACTTAGTAGTTTTAAGCTGTGATAATTCAAAGATTTTAGTCAATTGCCAAATGGCAATTGCTACAAGAACAAGAACAGCTAAAGTCAATAATGTCGTCATCGTATATATAAATGTTATACTTTACTTATTAATCTATTAATAGTGAAAGTGTCTACTTTCTTCAATAAACGGATTTCTCTTTGGTTGTAAAGGGGCTGTAGAAAGCGCTCTGAACACCCAGAATATAAATAATCCAGCGAAAAACAATACAGAACCTATTTCAGGAATACCAATGTACCAGTTCTTACCAACTGTTGATGGCATGATAGCATTAAAAATATCCATATAATGTCCTGCCAAAATTACTATACCTGTTAATATTACAAACCAGTTAATTCTTTTGTAATCACTATTCATTAGCAAAAGTACTGGGAACAAAAAGTTCATAGCAACCATACCAAAGAAAGGTAGTTTATAATCAGCTATTCTAGTTACATAATAAGTAACCTCTTCCGGTATATTAGAGTACCATATCAACATGAACTGTGAAAACCACAGGTAGGTCCAAAAAATACTAATACCGAACATAAACTTAGCCAAATCATGAATGTGACTATCATTAACATCTGGCAAAAGACCTTTTGATTTAAGATAAATGGTAACCATAGCAATCACTGTAATCCCAGATACAAACATACTTGCAAATATGTACCATCCGAACAATGTACTAAACCAGTGTGGCTCTACACTCATAATCCAATCCCAAGACATAATTGACTCAGAAATAAGATAGAATACCAAAAAAGCTGCAGATATTCTAAAATTCAATTTAAAATTAGCATTATCGTCAGACTCATCCTGAGCTAAGGATAATCTTCTAGAGTATTCTCTATATCCGATCCAACCTGCTAAGAAAATTGCAGCTCTTATTAAAAAGAATGTTGGATTCAAATATCCAGATTTGCCCTGCAATAAATGATCATGAGCAACTACATCTGCATCCATCCAAATAAATAAATGGTTCATATGTAATACAGAAAGCAACAATATAACGAACACAATAATTCCTCCTGGAACTAGGTATGCCGTAATTGCCTCCATTACCCTAAACAATAATGGCGACCAACCTGCCTGCGCTGCTCTTTGTATAGCATAGAAAGCCAAAACACCTAGAGCAATCATCATAAAGAAGAAGGCTGCAACATACAAAGCTGACCAAGGTCTATTTTTTAATTGATCTAACAAATGCTGATCATGAGAAGCATCGTGCTCCTCACCATGAGTATCTGCAACAGCATGATCATTTTCCTCTACTGCATGTTCTGCTTCAGCTCCATGTGCATCACCATGACCTTCATCATGACTTGCTACCATTTCTTTCGCTTCTGCTATAGTTCCAGGAGCCATAACAAATCCGCCAATAATCCCTAATGCACCTACTATCATTAGAACTATGGAAGCTATTTTAAGTCTATTTGAAAACGTATACATAGTATTGCTTACCTATTATTTGGTTAAATCTTGTTTCAATTTCATCACATATTCCGATACTTGCCACATCTCTTCAGTATTCATTTGAGAAGCATAAGACCCCATTGAATTCAATCCATAATGGATTGTATAATATGTAGATCCAACCGTCAAGTTTCTTACCGGGTCCGCATAACTAGGAACACCTAATATTTTTTCTCTTTTTACAAGTGTACCTTGCCCATCACCTTTATCACCATGACAAATAGCACAATAAATAGTGTAAAGTTGACCACCTTTCGCTAAGTTCTTTTCTACACTCATAGAATCTAATGGACTTGACTGAAGCCTAGCCAATTCTTTGCCCTCAGGGGAGTTTTCAATTTCATATGGCAACCACCCTCTATTAATTGTATTCGCCGGCGGCAACATAGCTTCGGACTGGTTTGGTAAAAAATCCGCCTCGCTATAAGCCTCATAACCTACAGACTCATACATGTTAGGCATATACTGATAATTAGGAACACTATCATCTTGACAAGAAGTTGCCACAATAGCTAGACCGAATATTAATGCTAATTTCTTAAAACTGTTCATATTTAATGACTGTTTTTTTCTGATATACTAATTTCAACTGCACCAGTATTCATTAATAAATCTCTTAATTCTTGCTCGTTGTCATGGATTTCAATCTCCATTAAAAAATGATCATCCGTAGTTCTTACATCTGGATTTTCTGCCTCTTTAAAAGGCCACAATCTACTTCTTAGGTAAAAAGTTATTACCATTAAGTGAGCCGCAAAGAAAACCGTTAATTCAAACATAATAGGCACAAAAGCCGGCATGTTCTCCAAATAGCTAAAACTTGGTTTACCACCTATATCTTGAGGCCAATCTTCAATCATGATAAAGTTCATCATTAAAACCGCCACTGTTAAACCTACACAACCGTATAAAAAAGCAGTGATAGCTATTCTTGTTGGCGCTAAACCCATAGCCTTATCAAGACCGTGCACAGGAAAAGGACAATAAACCTCCTCTATATGAAGCTTTGCCGCTTTAACCTTTTTAACGGCAAGCATTAGCACATCATCATCGTCGTAAAAAGCATGTATAACCTTAGATGCCATATTTATCTTTTGTTATTTAATAAAATTGATGCTTGTCCTGCCCAGTCATCACGTTGTGCTCTACCTGGGAAAGAACCTGTAATTGAATCTAAAAGATCATACTCGCTTTCAGTCATTCTAGCGACTTGAGCAAATGTATAGATTCCTATTTCATTTAAAGTAGCCTCCATTTGCGGCCCTATACCTTTAACCTTCTTCAAATCATCCGCCTCTTGTGTAGCAGGATCAAAAGTACCCACAGCACTCAACAAATCAGAAACACCTACTTTATCTCCGACAGATGGTACAACTTCACCCATCAATACATCATCAGTTACCTTTTCCTTCACCTCCACTTTAGCCGTTGAAATTTGATATAGAGGTTTCCCAGCATCTCTTAACACTTTGTATTTTTCACCAGAAGATTTCAATATAGATTTCACTTCTGCCTGAGCAATTACTGGGAATGTTCTAGAATATAACAAGAACAATACAAAGAAGAAACCAATGGTACCTATAAATATTCCAATATCAACAAATGTTGGTGAGAACATTGTCCATGATGATGGAAGATAATCCCTATGTAATGATGTAACGATAATTACGAATCTTTCGAACCACATACCTATGTTTACCACAATAGAGATAAAGAAAGAGAACATGATACTTGTTCTTAATTTCTTGAACCACATGAACTGTGGAGAGAACACATTACAAGTCATCATTGACCAGTAAGCCCACCAGTAAGGTCCGGTTGCTCTATTCAAGAATGCATACTGCTCATATTCCACACCAGAATACCATGCCATGAACAACTCGGTAATGTAGGCACATCCCACAATTGAACCAGTTAACATGATTACAATATTCATTAGTTCAATATGCTGAACCGTAATATAGTTTTCTAGGTGACACACCTTTCTCATGATGATCAACAAAGTATTTACCATAGCGAAACCAGAGAAGATAGCCCCTGCAACGAAATATGGTGGAAAGATTGTTGTATGCCAACCCGGGATTACCGAAGTAGCAAAGTCAAAAGATACAATGGTATGTACAGATAGTACCAAAGGAGTTGCCAAACCAGCAAGTACTAAAGATACTTCTTCAAAACGTTGCCAATCTTTTGCACGACCGCTCCATCCAAAACTCAATAAGCTATAAATTTTCTTTTGAAAAGGCAATACCGCTCTATCACGAATCATTGCAAAATCCGGCAGTAAACCTGTCCACCAGAATACCAATGAAACAGAAAGATATGTTGATATCGCAAATACATCCCAAAGAAGCGGAGAGTTAAAGTTCACCCACAATGATCCAAATTGGTTTGGAATTGGAAGTACCCAGTAAGCTAACCATGGACGACCCATGTGTATAATTGGAAACAAACCAGCTTGAACAACCGAGAAGATTGTCATTGCCTCCGCAGAACGGTTAATGGCCATTCTCCATTTTTGACGGAACAATAATAATACTGCAGAAATCAGAGTTCCTGCATGACCGATACCTACCCACCAAACGAAGTTGGTAATATCCCAAGCCCAGTTTACAGATTTGTTAAGACCCCAAGTACCGATACCGGTAGAGACCGTATAAATAATACAACCTACTCCCCAAAGAAATGCCACTAAGGCAATGGAAAAAACTATCCACCAGTGCTTGTTAGCTCTACCTTCTACAGGAGCAGCTATATCCACAGTTACATCGTGGTAGCCTTTGTCTCCAGTTACTAGGGGTTTACGTATAGGTGCTTCGTAATGCGACGCCATAGACTTTTGTTATAATTACTTTCTACTATTGTTTATGCTTCGTTGGTGTTTCTAACCTTAACGTGATAGAAAACATTTGGTTGAGTTCCTACATGCTCCAATAAATGATACATACGGTCACTCGCTTTTAATTCTGATACTTTACTCTTCTCATCATTAACATCACCAAATACAATGGCTCCATTACTACATGCAGAAGAACAAGCCGTTTGGAATTCTCCATCTTGAATAACACGACCATCTCTTTTAGCATCAAGAATTGTTTTTTGTGTTTTTTGAATACACATAGAACATTTCTCAATAACACCTCTTGAACGAACGTTAACATCAGGGTTCAATACCATTTTACCCAAATCATTGTTCATATGGAAATCAAACTCGTCATTATTATTATATAAGAACCAGTTAAATCTACGTACTTTATATGGACAGTTGTTTGCACAATATCTTGTACCTACACATCTGTTATAAGCCATTTGATTTTGACCTTGCCTACCATGTGAAGTTGCCGCTACAGGACATACAGTTTCACAAGGAGCATGGTTACAGTGCTGACACATTACCGGTTGGAATGCTACCTGAGGATTAGCGGAAGGATCTTCCAACTCACCAAAACCACCTAATGAACCATTATCACCAGATAAACCATCAAAGCCATCTTTTTTAGCGTTGTCACCTTCAAAGGTTTCTTCTGAAGAATAATATCTATCAATACGCAACCAGTGCATATCCCTAGACTTTCTTACTTCAGCCTTACCAACAACAGGAACGTTGTTTTCAGCATGACAAGCAATAACACAAGACCCACAACCAGTACAAGCATTCAAATCGATAGACATGTTAAAATGATGCCCTATTGTACGGTCAAAACTATCCCACAAATCAACAGATGTAGCAGGAACCTCTTGGTGATCTAAAGACACCACTGGAACTTCATTCCATTCAGCGTGATCTTTTGTATTAAATATCTCTAAAGTAGTTTCTTTAATGATATCACCTCTACCCATAAGGGTTTTATGCAATTGAATACAAGCAAACTCATGATTACCTGCAACTTTTTCAACACTTACGGATTGAATGTTACTAAACCCTTCATAAAGCTTAAAAGCATTTACTCCGGTCTGCATTTCCTCTTTTAAACCTACAGTTTTACCATAACCAAAAGAAAGACCAACAGTACCTTTTGCCTGCCCGGGCTGAACAACCACAGGAACTTTATCAAGACTAACACCGTTAACGGTAAGCTTAACATAGTTACCATCCATTCCACCGTTAGCAACATTTACATTTTCTACACCTAACTCAGCAGCATCGGCTTTTGAAATAGTCACATAGTTATCCCAAGAAACCCTTGTGATCGGATCAGGGAATTCTTGCAACCAAGGGTTACTTGCCTGCTGACCATCACCCATACCTACTTTAGAATACAAAGTAAGCTCCATACCCTCACTAGTGGTATTCGCCAAACTACGCACCGCTGATGCCAAAGAAGAATTCGGTGCAATTTCAGCCTCATCTTCAACTACATTAACATCTTGCACAACGCCTTCAGCACCAACAACCATGGTATCAGCCGTAAAGACACCATCTTGCAATGCCTGGTTCCAACTTGCACCATTAAGCACACTGCTAGACCAGGTATCTTTTATATAATCATAATACGTTTGCTCACTTCCCAGTAATTCTAAAACAACCGACTGAAATTGCTTAGTATCAAATAATTCTTTAATTGTAGGTTGCATTAAACTATAATGCCCCTTCTTAACTTGAAGATCACCCCAAGATTCTAAATAATGATTTGCAGCACCAACATATTGCACGGCTTCAGTAGTTTCGTTCCAATTTGTTGAAAAAGCAACACTAAGATCCACTTTAGACAAACCTTCCTTGAAATCCGCAGCATTTGGAAGCGAATACATTGGATTCACACCATCCATTAACAAAGCACCTACTCTACCGGCCTTCATATCAGAAATTAAGGCATTTACACTTTTCACATTACCTTTTCTAATATACTTAGGAGCACTAGCGTCATATGCCTTACTAGACAACATTTCATTTATCGCCAATACAACGGACTGCGCATTTACATCATCCAAACCAGTTACCACAACTGCATTAGAACCTGCTTTCTTGATTTCAGTAGCAATAGAATCTACCAATGCATCATATTCGGATGTATTACCACCCACAGAAGTTCCATTTAACTTACCGTACAACTTAGCTAATACCACTTTCTGCGCACTAGGCTTCATAGCTACACGCTTATCTGCATTAGCACCAGTCAAAGACATGTTTGCCTCTACTTGAATATGCCTAGACATTTTACCGTTCTTTGGCACTCGCCCTCTTGAATAAGCAGCATCATAACCACCACCCTGCCAATCAGCAATAAAATCAGCACCAAAAGAAACAATCACTTCAGCTTTCTCAAAATCATAATCAGCTAAAGCTCTTTCACCATACTTATTTTCAAAAGCGGTCAAAGCTGCATCTTCAGAAATTGCATCATAAGTTACATGAACAACATTTTCATTAGCCGCAACTAAATCAGACATTAAACGGTCAGTTGATGGACTTGCATATGTCTGTGTAAGTACAGCAACCTTTTTTGAAGAACCTTTAAGAGCCCCCATTTTAGATTTTAACGTAGCCTTCAACACATCCCACTCAACAGGCTCTCCGTTTGCCATAGGCCCCTGCAATCTTGTACTGTCGTACAAAGAAAGAACAGAACCCTGAACCCTTGCGTTTGCGGTACCCCCTATTTTAGCCAAAGTGTTATTCTCCACTTTTATAGGACGACCTTCACGCGTTTTTATCAATATACTTGCAAAGTCAAAACCATTTGCAATTGTAGTTGCGTAATAGTTAGCAACTCCAGGAACAATATTTTCCGGCAAAACCACATAAGGAATCGATTTTACAACCGGACCTTCACATGCCGCCAAAGAAGCTGCTGCGGTACTAAACCCAACATACTTTAAAAAATCTCTACGATTGGTGTTTGTAGAAGACAATGTTTCCTTATCACCCAAGAAATCATCAACAGGAATCTGCTCCACAAATTCATTCTGCTTAAGCGCCTCAACAATGGATTCGTTAGGATTTAACTCCGCTTCGTTCTTCCAATACTTTTTGTTTGATGCCATACGTATTATCTGTAATTAGCTTCTTAAATTATTATTAATAGTGACACTTACCACATTCCAGACCACCTAATTGTGCTGCTGTCAAATTCTCAACACCGTACTTTTTAGAAAGTTCTGCGTGAATTTTCCCGTAGTACTCATTGCCCTCAACCTTTACATTGGTCTCTCTATGACAATCTATACACCACCCCATAGTTAATGGAGCATATTGGTACATAATTTCCATTTCCTCTACCGGACCATGACAAGTTTGACACTCTACACCAGCAACCGATACGTGCTGAGAGTGATTAAAGTAAGCGAAATCAGGTAAGTTATGAATACGAACCCACTCTACCGGCTGGCTTTCACCTGTATACTTTTGGTTTGTTTCATCCCAACCAACGGCTTTATACAACTTCTTAATCTCACCAGTATAAAACTCATTAGTATATCCATTAGCCAAATCATCTTGAGATGGACCCTCTGGATTACCTGTATACTCATATATAGATTTATGACAATTCATACAAACATTCAAAGAAGGAATACCTGATGTTTTTGAAACCCTTGCAGAAGAGTGACAATACTTACACTCTATCTTATTATCACCAGCATGAATTTTATGAGAATAGTGAATAGGCTGAATAGGCGCATAACCCTGATCAACACCAACCTGCATCATCCAACCATAAGCAAAATACGCACTACCCAAAAGCAAGATTATTGCCGTTACCAAAACCAAAAATTGATTTTGAGCAAAAGCCTTCCAAATTGGAGTTCTTTTAGCAGCCGCTTCTTTTTCAACCACAATGCCGTTCGCCTGAGCAATTCGTTGCAATGTTTTGTTTACCAACAACAACATTATAACCAACAAACCAAAAACAAGCACCAGCGCCCCAAGAATAATTTCATTGGAAACACCAGAAGCATCACCTGAACCAGCAGATGCAGTTTCTGCACCTCCGGCAGCAGCAGATGGAGCAGCCGGTGGTGGCGCAGCGGTATACGCCAAAATATTATCTATATCACTATTTGTCAATGTTGGAAAAGCGGTCATTGCAGCTTGGTTGTACTCAGCATATACTTTATTAGCATAAGCATCACCTGACTTAATTACACCTGGACTATTCTTAATCCAAGCATACAACCACTCCCTATCTAAACCTTCATCTTCAGCCAATCTGCTTTCCACATCTTGCAATGCAGGACCGGTCATCTTACGATTTAACGCATGACAAGCAGCACAATTCTGATTAAACAAAGCTTTACCTTTTTTAGCGTCTCCGCCACCTGCGGTTTCAGTAGTCGCAGATTCAGCAGCAGCTTCATCCTGCGCTATTGACGGACTTGCAAAAAACAAAAATACAATTAGGGATAATCCTAAAATTTTAGAAAACTGATTTCGGTTCGGAACCTTTTTCATATATCGAATATTTCTATCGGAATCTTGGCATGATTTTGGTCATAGATGAAACCAAATTAAAATCCACCAAATGCCTAAATCGGAGACAAAAATACGACATAGACTTTATTTGAAAAATGTTAATGTATCTATAATTTATAATTTAGAAATATTCTAAATAAACAATGATTTATTTGTTTGAACCTTAATAAATTACTTTTGCACAGAAGGAAAATAAAACTTTAAAAAGATTATGAAAACACTAAGTACCCTCGTAATTTTTGCATGTATAACTCAATTTACTTACGCACAAGGTGCAAAAGTAACCATACAGCAAGACCAAAAGATAGACCAACTTCTAGAGGTTTATAAAACATCTTTAAGCAACAATGAGTACTATAGGATACAAGTAGGTTTTGGCAATTACGCCAAAGCAAAAGAAATAAAAGCGAATGTTGAGGAGGACTTTCCTGAATTGGTGTCAAAAATAGATTTTGACTCACCAACCTATCGGGTTAGGGTTGGGAGGTTTACTTCTAAATTGGATGCAGAAAGAAAGTTCAACGAAGTAAGAGTCAAGTATCCTAATGCAATGTTATTAAAACCAAAAAAATCGACCAAATAGGTCGATTTTTTTTTGCCTTATCTTAAAAGAACAAAACTAATTCCTTAAACAAATTCTTATTTAGATTTTAGTTTCTTCTTCACCGCAACTTCCTGGAACGCTTCAACAATATCACCTTCAATAATATCATTATAGTTCTTTATCTGAAGTCCACAGTCATATCCTTTTGCTACTTCTCTAACATCATCCTTAAATCGTTTTAAAGAAGCCAACGTACCAGTATAGATTACCACACCATCACGTATTAATCTAATATTAGAGTTTCTAAAGATTTTACCACTTGTTACCATACAACCTGCAATAGTACCTACCTTAGAAATCTTAAAGGTTTCTCTAATCTCAGCTGTACCAGAAATTTCTTCTTTCATTTCAGGTGACAACATACCTTCCATTGCATCTTTAAGGTCATTGATAGCAGAGTAAATAATAGAGTACATACGGATATCTATCTCCTCTTTCTCGGCAATTGCTTTTGCATTACCCATTGGTCTTACGTTAAAACCAATAATAACCGCATCAGAAGCCGAAGCCAATAACACATCAGATTCAGTAATAGGACCTACGGCCTTATGTATAATATTTACCTGAATTTCATCTGTAGACAATTTCTGGAAAGAATCTGTAAGTGCTTCAACAGAACCATCAACATCACCTTTAAGTATAATATTAAGCTCTTTGAAATCACCTAGTGCAATTCTACGTCCAATTTCATCTAACGTTATGTGACGTTGTGTCCTAACAGATTGTTCACGTTGTAATTGAGATCTTCTAGAGGCAATTTGTTTTGCTTCACGCTCATCTTCCAATACGTAGAATTTATCACCTGCTTGAGATGCACCATCTAAACCTAAAATTGAAATTGGAGTAGACGGACCTGCCGCTTTAATATTGTTACCCCTTTCATCTTGCATTGCCTTGATCTTACCACTTGTGGTACCGGCCAATACATAATCTCCAATTTTAAGAGTACCCGACTGAACCAATACTGTAGACACATAACCCTTTCCTTTATCAAGGAATGCCTCAACAACCGTACCGGTAGCAAGCTTATCCGGGTTTGCTTTAAGCTCTAACAACTCGGCCTCCAACAATACCTTCTCCAATAATTCTTTTACCCCTAAACCTGTTTTGGCAGAAATATCATGAGATTGAATTTTACCACCCCAATCTTCTACCAATAAATTCATTTGAGCCAAACCTTCCTTAATCTTATCTGGATTAGAAGTTGGCTTATCTATTTTGTTTATAGCAAAAACAATAGGAACACCTGCTGCTTGCGCATGACTAATAGCCTCCTTGGTCTGTGGCATAATGTCATCATCTGCCGCAACCACAATAATTGCTATATCGGTAACTTGTGCACCTCTAGCACGCATAGCGGTAAACGCTTCGTGACCAGGAGTATCCAAGAATGCAATACGCTCACCGTTCTCTAAGGTTACCCCATATGCACCAATGTGCTGGGTAATACCACCACTTTCCCCGGCAATAACATTTTCCTTACGGATGTAATCCAATAAAGATGTTTTACCGTGATCAACGTGACCCATTACAGTAACGATAGGAGCCCTATGTTCCAAATCTTCCGGAGCATCTTCCTCTTCTACGATACTTTCTTCTATATCCGCAGTAACAAAATCTACTTCATACCCAAATTCTTCAGCTACGATCGACAATGTTTCAGCATCTAAACGCTGATTCATGGTTACCATTATACCAAGAGACATACAAGCCGAGATTATCTCGGTAGTAGAAACCCCCATCATGGTAGCCACCTCACTAGCGGTAACGAACTCGGTTACCTTAAGAATTTTGTTCTCTAATTCTTGTTTTTCAAGATCCTTCTCCGTTTGCTCACGGTGCTGATCTCTTTTACTTCTTCTATACTTAGCACCTTTACCCTTTTTAGACTTACCTTGAAGTTTCTCTAGGGTTTCACGTACTTGCTTTTGAACATCTTCTTCAGTAGGCTCAACTTTTGCCACAGGAGCAAACCTTCCTCTACCTTTATTTCTATCACCAGAGCCACTGTTTCTATTTTGACCAGGCCCAGAAGTATTTTTAGTTACAATTCTTCTTCTACGCTTTTTACGGTCAGTATTAGATTTGTCTGCAGCTTTTTTATCTTCTTTCT
Source organism: Maribacter dokdonensis DSW-8 (assembly GCF_001447995.1). NCBI lineage: Bacteria > Pseudomonadati > Bacteroidota > Flavobacteriia > Flavobacteriales > Flavobacteriaceae > Maribacter > Maribacter dokdonensis. The sequence continues at coordinate 1,882,878 of NZ_LDPE01000001.1, forward strand.
TCTTCTTAGGCTTCTCAAACTTACTAAGGTCAATTTTTTCACCTGCAATTTTAGGACCTGATAATTTTTGATATTGGGTCTCTATTGTTTTTGGTGTATCATCTTCTGGAGCAGATTCTGCTTCAGTAGTTTTAACCTCCTCTTTCTTAGGCGCTTCCTTTTTAGGCTGTTCGGCTTTAGGCGTCTCAACTTTAGGACTTTCTTTCTTATCCTCTGTTTTTTGAACAGGTTGAGAAACTATTTTGGGTCCTTGCAGAACCACTTTTCTTGTTTCTTTAACCTCTACCTTTGGTGCAGCTTTTTCTTCAACCTTAGGAGCAACTTTCTCCTCAGCTTTAGGAGTTTCCTTCACCGGCTCTTCCTCTACTTTTTTCTTAGGATTCAAGTCAATTTTACCAACCATTTTAGGTCCGGCCAATTCAACTTTACCAACCAAAGTTTTGTCTTCAGCTTCAGAATTTCTTCGCTCACGGGCCAAGCGACGATCCTCCTGTTCTTTTTCCAATTGAACTCGAATTGCCTCCTTTTCCTTACGTTTTTCCTCTCCAACTTCCTTAGATGCAACTTTTTTACTCTTATCCGTCTGGAACTCGTCAAGTAAAACCTGATAAACATCATCGGAAATTTTAGTGGTAGGCCTCGCTTCCACATCATGTCCTTTCCCATTAAGAAAGTCCACTGCCCTATCCAAGGAAATATTAAGTTCACGAAGAACTTTATTAAGCCTTATTTTTGCATTGTCTGCCATAAATACTGATTCCCGTTCTTTTATTTAAGTGCTAATATATAGCTAATCTTCTAATTCTTCTTTTAGGATACGTACAACTTCTAAAATTGTTTCCTCTTCTAAATCCGTACGTTTCACCAAATCGTCTACATCTTGCTCTAAGACGCTACGCGCTGTATCAAATCCAATCTTCTTGAATTCCTCTATAATCCATGCATCGATTTCATCAGAGAACTCTGTTAACTCAACATCTTCCTCTACACCTTCACGGAATACATCTATTTCATAACCAGTTAATTGACCGGCCAATCTAATATTATGCCCACCTCTACCAATTGCTTTAGAAACCTCTTCTGGCTTAAGATAAACTTGAGCCGTCATTTTCTCATCGTTCAACTTTACAGAAGATACTCTTGCAGGACTTAATGCCCTTGTTACCAACAATTGTGGATTTGCCGTCCAATTGATAACATCGATATTCTCATTACCCAATTCACGAACTATTCCATGAATTCTTGAACCTTTCATACCAACACAGGCACCTACTGGATCAATACGGTCATCATAAGAATCCACAGCAACTTTAGCTTTCTCTCCTGGTATTCTAACCGCTTTCTTAACCGTGATCAAACCATCAAAAACTTCTGGTATTTCTTGGAAAAACAATTGCTCCAAGAACTTAGGAGAACTTCTTGACATTATGATAGTAGGTTTGGCACCTTTTAATTCTACACTTTCAATAACACCTCTAACATTATCCCCTTTTCTAAAAAAGTCCGAAGGAATTTGTCTATCCTTTGGAAGTATAATCTCATTACCTTCATCATCAAGCAAAATTATTGCCTTATGACGAATATGATGAACCTCTGCAGTATAAATCTCACCTTCCAAATCTTTAAAGTGCTTGTAAATCGTCGTATTATCGTGCTCATGAATTTTAGAGATCAAATTTTGACGCAATGCCAAAATAGCTCTTCTACCCAAGTCAATTAACTTTACTTCTTCAGACACATCTTCACCAACTTCAAAATCAGGCTCTATTTTACGAGCAGCGGACAATGAAATTTCCTCATTCGGCTCTTCAACCTCACCATCATTAACAACGATACGGTTTCTCCAAATCTCCAAATCACCTTTATCTGGGTTAATAATGATATCAAAGTTATCATCTGAACCAAACTTCTTTTTCAGCGCATTTCTAAAAACATCTTCCAAAATGGCCATCAATGTTACCCTGTCTATGAACTTATCGTCCTTAAACTCTGAGAAAGATTCAATTAACGCAATATTTTCCATTGGTAATTACAATTAAAATTTTAATACAACTTTTGCTTTAATAATATCTGAAAAATTTACTTCTTCTTTTTTCTGAACGGTCACTTTGCCTTTACCTATTGGCTTAGGCTCCCTAGCTTTCCACTCCAACACAATAGATTCATCTTTAACGGCAGTTAAATTGCCTTCAAATTTATCATCGTTGGTACGAACCTCCAGTTTACGTCCAATATTTTTTAAATATTGACGAGGCATAACCAAAGGTGCAGCCGCTCCAGCAGAGGCAACCTCTAAAGAAAAATCATGTTCATCACGGTCTAAATTATGTTCAATAGCCCTACTTATCTTAATACAATCACTGACCGTAACCCCATGGTCACCGTCTATTACCACATGAATGCTATTATCTGCACCCATTGTAAAATCGATTAAAAACAGGGAGGGATCTTCTTGAAGACCTTGTTCCAATAATTCTTTTACTTTTTCCTTTAGCATAAATAATAAGTAATAAAAGAGGGGACTAATTGTCCCCTCATGAATACTTTTATATCCTTTCAGCATTGCAAATATACAACAAAATTAATTTCCTACAATACCACACCCACACCTAATTCATTCATTTTGAAAACAATTAATAAAATAATAAATCTTCATAAGATTACCGCATTTTAGAAATTATATTATTTTTAACAGAACACCAACCAAAACAACACCTGATGGAAATTCTATCTTCGTACAACCTAATAATAGGAGCATCCTTAATTGTAGTATTATCATTCTTTTTTAACGGAATTTCCAAGAAAACGAACATACCAGCGGTTTTAATGCTCATTGTATTAGGCATACTTATTAAAATAACGCTTGAATTTTTCATTCCTGAAATACCAGACTTTAAAGGCTCTTTAGAAATTTTAGGTACCGTGGGCCTCATTATGATAGTGCTTGAGGCAGCTTTAGAACTAGAACTGAAAAGAGAAAAGTTATGGCCCATAATTAAATCTATGGCTGTTGCATTAATTGGCTTAGTGGGTTCTGCATATGTAGCAGCATTGATTTTACACCAATTTATACCGAACATGACCATGCAATCCGCATGGCTTTACGCAACCCCTTTATCCATATTATCCAGCGCCATAATTATTCCGAGCGTAGGCGGATTAGCTGAAGAAAAAAAGGAATTTCACATCTATGAAAGCACATTTTCAGATATAATGGGCATAATGATGTTCTATTTTTTAACCGGCAAATTAAACCCCGCAGAAGATACAGGCGCCTCGGGCTTTGCCTTAAACCTAGTTCTTACCATAGTTATTGCCCTTGTAGCCAGTTACGCCATAATATTGGTATTCCAAAAAATTAAAAGTCAGGCTAAACTATTCCTACTCATAGCGGTACTTCTTTTACTATATGCCATCGGTAAAAAGATGCATTTGTCTTCTTTAATAATCATCCTTGTTTTTGGACTTATCGTTAAGAATGTAAATTTATTTTTTCCTGGTAAGACCAAAATTTTCTTGGAGTCTGAACGAATGCAACAAATATATCACGAGCTACATATAGTAACATTGGAAACTGCTTTTGTAGTACGGACTTTCTTCTTTGTTATATTTGGAATCACCATTGTGCTTTCATCACTGTTAAGTATCAATGTTGCAATTGTTAGCCTACTCATTATCGCATCTATCTACGCCATACGTTTTCTGGTTTTAATGATATTTGTAGGGAAGGATATGCTACCACAATTATTTATTGCTCCAAGAGGCCTTATAACAGTTCTTCTATTTTATGCCATACCTAGCGAAGCTCAAATTGAAGGGTTTGAATCTGGTATATTGCTGTTCGTGATTATTGCCACAAGTTTAGTAATGACCTGGGCAATGATAAAGGACAAACGAAAAATGGGCACTTTACTAGACGAAATAGATGAAGAAATTACTGAAAGAAATTTAACAGAAGATGCCATAAGGGCTTCTGAAGCCATCGCACCTACAGAAACTGAAGGAGAAAACCCCCAGACGGACATATTTGAAAATAACCGTTAAATCTTAAAACACAAGCTCCGTTTCTTATTGAGGTCCAAAAGAAGCATGTTGTTCTTGGTGTTCACCGTAAGCTTGTGGTTCGGTATTTTCCAAACTATCCACCTCTTTACGAAAACGAAGTATCATTAAAGTATCTAATTCTTGATCAATGCTATCTTTTAACACTCGCCAGTTACTAGAGTTCATTTTATTATTATACTCCATGATTTTATTGAACCGCTCTAAATTATAACGATTGGCCTTCCAGGCATGAGCGGTACTTTCTTCATGTTTCACATCTTGCAAATAGAATCCTATTCCAAATCCAAGCACAACAACGACCAATAATATCTTTAAAACTTTTGGAGAGAGTTTCATAAGGTTAAGTTCTTTAGGGTACTAAAGTATATAATAACAACACCGAAATGGTTTCTTTTCCGATGAATTTGTAACGTTATTAGATTAAATGTACAAAAATACTGACACACTGTTAACCATTTCTTCACATTAGGATACCTAAATTGTATCATTTGCCAAATTTTGCACAAATTTACCACTAGAGAAATGACAAAGGTCATAAAAACAAAAAATCCTAACATCAATTGACATTAGGACTTTATTTGTTCTCTTAGTTGGCCCACAAGGACTCGAACCTTGAATGACGGTACCAAAAACCGGAGTGTTACCATTACACCATGGGCCAATACCTTTTTAAGAGGCTGCAAATTTAAAACAAAGTTTGGTTTCACCAAATATTTTTTAAAGTAAAAATTGAAAAAATCTTTATTGCCTCATGTTAAAGGTTTATAAAAATAGTTTATTCCTTTCTATATTAATTAGTAAATTCGCCACTTAGGTTTAACCCAAGCTTCATGTTTTCAAACAACTACCAAAAGTGGAACACCATACTAGGATGGTCCGTATTTTTTATAGCCCTTATAACGTATTATATAACCGTTGAGCCCACTAATAGTTTTTGGGATGCAGGTGAATATATAGCTACCGCTGCCAAATTGCAAGTTGGTCACCCACCGGGGGCACCTCTATTACAAATGATCGGTGCTTTCTTTGCCATGTTCGCATTGGAACCCAATCAAGTAGCTATGATGGTAAATTTAGTATCTGGGGTATCTAGCGCATTTACCATTCTATTCATGTTCTGGACCATTACCAATATCACCAGAAAACTGATAGATAAAGACGGTCCTTTTACCAATAGTAAGGCCATTGCGGTATTTGGAAGTGCTTTAGTAGGATCCCTTGCATTTACCTATTCCGATAGTTTTTGGTTCAACGCGGTGGAAACAGAAGTATACGCCATGGCCAGTTTCATTATGGCACTTTTGTTATGGTTAGGTCTTAAATGGACAGATAATTTAGACGACCCTAGAGGGAATAGATGGATTATATTGATTTCCTTTGTTGTCGGCCTTACTTTCGGTATTCAATTTATGGGCTTTTTGGCCATACCTTCAATTGGTCTACTTTACTATTTTAAAACCTACAAAAAAACAACGGTAAAGAATTTTTTACTGGCTAACATTATCGTCATTGCCATTTTAATGTTGGTTTATAAATTCTCATTGACCTACGTATTAAAATTATTTGGATGGGGCGAAGTCTTTTTTATAAACAGTATAGGCTTACCTTTTAATTCTGGATCAATAATCATTGGCCTGTTATTTATTGCCGCTTTTTATTTTGGCTTAAACTATACGCGTAAAAACAATTACAAAACAGCAAACACCATTGTTTTATGCATGATGTTTTTGTTTTTAGGATTTTCTTCATGGCTAATGTTGCCCATAAGGGCAAATGCCAAGGTTGTAATTAACGAAAATAACCCTGAAGATGCGAGAGCTCTTTTAGCGTACTATAACAGGGAGCAATACCCAGGTGTGGATAGTCCCGTTTACGGCACCTATTATTCCGATATGTTTGCAGCACCAGGCGAAGATCAAGACGGCAAACCAAAATATGAAAAAGATTATACGCTAGGTAAATATATAATTGTAAATAAATACAAAGATGCCATTCAGGGTCCAAATCCAAAGCACCAAGGTTTATTACCTAGAATGTGGAGCTCTCAAAATGCAGAGAATTACATGCGCTATTTTGGAGCTTTGGATTTCAGGATTACCCAGCCCAACCAAGAATTAAGACAAGCGGCAGAGCAGGTTAAAATAGGTTTTGCAAATGGCGAAATCGGGGCGGATCAATACATCAGTTTCTTAAAACGTTTTGATGAATACATAGAAGTGCAACCACCAACATTGTGGGACAATATAGAATACATGATCGAGTTTCAGTTCAACTACATGTATTTACGCTATTTTATGTGGAATTTTGTTGGAAAACAGAATGATGTTCAGGGCCGTTACAATGAAAATGGTAATTGGCTGAGCGGAATCAATTTTATTGATAGCTGGCGTTTAGGTAGTCAAAACAATCTACCTAGCGACATACAAAACAATCCTGGCAGAAACACCTATTTCTTTTTACCATTGATTCTAGGAATTATTGGAATTATTTTTCAAGTATCTAAAGACAAAAGACAATTTTGGGTCCTGTTGATTTTCTTTCTTTTCACAGGGCTGGCAATTCAATTTTACACCAATCCAGGCATCTTTCAGCCACGTGAACGCGACTACTCCTTAGTAGGGTCGTTCTATGTTTTTGCCCTTTGGATAGGCATTGGAGTGTATGGTCTTTATGATGGTTTCAAAGATTGGATCACACCAAAAATATTGGCACCTGTTGTAGTCGTTGCTACCTTACTTGCCGTACCAACGGTTATGGCGGTACAAAACTGGGATGATCACGATAGGTCAAATAGATTTACGGCGAATTCATCAGCAAAAGCATATTTAGATTCTTGTCAAGAAGATGTTGGTGCTATATTGTTCACCATTGGAGATAATGATACCTTCCCTATTTGGTATGCCCAAGAAATAGAACATTATAGAACAGATGTACGCATAGTTTGTACCAGCCTTTTTGAAACAGATTGGTATGTAGATCAAATGAAAGCGGCGGCTTATGAGAGCGCACCTATACCCTCTCAAATAACCCATGAAAAATACAGATGGGGGTCTAGGGACGTATTGTACCACCAAGGCATTACCGAGAATAGATGGCCAATTAAAGATTTCATCAATTGGATCGACAGCGACAAACCTAGAACCAAACTAAAGTATTTATTTGAGCAGAATGGGGCAGATTTAAGTCAGTATTCTGAAGATACGCAAAACATTGTTTACTACCCTACAAACAAAATTAGGGTTCCCGTCAACAAACAGAATGTATTAAGTAGTGGTTTGGTAAAGGAAAAAGATGCCGATTTAATTGTAGATTATATTGATATAGACTTACCTGGCGCCATTACCAAGAAAAGCATGATGATGCTTGATATTTTGGCGAACAACGACTGGAAACGTCCTTTGTACTTTTCTGGAGGAAGTTTTGATGATGCCGAATATCTTTGGATGAAAGACTACTTACAATTAGATGGTTTAGCCTATAAATTAGTACCTATAAGAACAGAAAGACCTAATGCTTTTGAATTAGGTAGAATAGATACCGATCTAATGTATGACATTGTAACCGGTTGGGATTGGGGCAACTCTGGTGGTGATATTTACCATGATACGCAAACACGTATTCAGAGTGTTTCGTTCAGAGGCAATTTGGCGCGCTTAACCGAAGGGCTGATCAAGGAGAACAAAATGGACAAAGCCAAGGATATTATTGAAATATCTTTGACCAATATGCCTGTAGACAAGTTTGGCTATTACACTTTAGTAGAACCATTTATTGATGGTTATTACAAAGTTGGCGAAAGCAATAAAGCCCGTGAGCTTTTTGAAAAACTGAAGAAAAAGTATCAAGAAAGATTGGAATATTATGCCTCTACCAGCTTAGACGAACAATATAATAACATTGACGATATTATCGCCGATATGGAAGCTTACAGGCGCAATATTGATATTGTAATCACAAATGACAGTGAGGATACTGCAGAAAAAGAAACATTGATATTCAATGAGTATATAGACAAGTTTCAACACTTCTATAAGGACGAAGATGATATGGGTATGCCGCAAGATGTATTGGATTCCAATCCAGACATGATGGATACCATGCCAATATCCGATACCATATTACCAGATAATACCAAAACGGATATATTAGAAGATACAATAGATATTTCTACACAACAATAAGCTTTGGGCGAAAGCCCAAAGTGTTTTAGAAATGAAATGAAGATAGATAGATTACACGTATTCTTTGAGAATACCAATTAAAGTGTTAGCGTCTTGCTCACCGCTTTGGCGCCAAACCATTTCGCCTTTCTTGTAGATCATTAGCGTAGGCAAACCTTTAACCCGTAAGGCCTGTGAAAGTTCTTTGTTCTTGTCCACATCGATTTTTATAACCTTACCTCTATCACCTAAAGCCGCAGCTACATCTCTAAGCACAGGGTGCATTGCAGTTGACTGTTCGTTCCACTCTGCATAAAAATCCAGAAGAACGGGTACCTTTAAATCTATTAGTTCACCAAATTTGGACATATAAAATACTTTTCTATGTTAGCCAAATGTAGTAAAAATTGTTAAAATACTACTCTTGCCTATCTATTTGTAACCCTGTAAAAGGGTTAAAATCATGTTAATGCCTTTTTTCTCAAAGTTATCACCGTAATCTCTGGCCAAATTCCAACTCTACCAGGATATCCTAAAAAACCAAATCCTCTGTTCACATTCAGGAATTGCCCCATCTCTTTATAAATACCTGCCCAATATGGGTATCTCCATTTCACCGGACTCCATTTGATCCACCCCGGTATTTCAATCCCAAATTGCATACCGTGAGTATGGCCGCTTAACGTTAAATGATAGTGGTAAGCATCTTTAATAACCTCCATTTCCCAATGTGAAGGATCATGGCTCATTAATATTTTAAAATCATTTTCATTGATCTGTGAAGCTGCTTTTTTTAAATCTCCGGCTTTCTTGAATCCGCCTTTTCCCCAATTCTCCACACCTACTAAAGCAATCTTATCCTCTCCTTTTTTAAGATACCTATGTTCATTGAGCAAAAGGTCAAATCCCATTTGCTTCTGCAAAGCTTTAAGATCCTCTAAATTCTTACTCTTCAACTCTTCCGTTTCCCAAGGTATATAATCTCCATAATCATGATTTCCCAACACAGAGAACTTTCCGTCTTTAGCATCTAGCGTGCTAAACAAATCCGCCCAGGGTTCCATTTCAGAGGTCATATTGTTCACCATATCTCCAGTAAAAAGCAATACATCACTTTTTTGCTGATTGATCAAGTCTACAGCATATTCAATTTTTTTTCTATCATCAAAACTTCCACTATGTATGTCAGATATTTGGGTAATCTGGTACCCATCAAAACTATCTGGAAGATCATCAAATTCTAAATTATACTTCAATACCTTAAAATTGTATTTACCCTTGTACATACCGTACAAAAGAGCACCAAAGGGCACAGCTGCGATCCCCAAAGCCAACAAACTTAAAAATCGCCTACGTGCAGGCAAGCCAAATTGTTTTTCCGCCCCATATAATTTTTGATATAAACCCGAAATAAGCCGATAAATATCCTCTGAAAACAAAAATAGAATAGTAATAATATTGAAGGTTAGCATGGTCAACAAAAACCCAAAGGCATAACTTTTAGGTATACTTAAAACACGCCCCGTTTCTTCACCAGCAGTAAATTGATATATAAAATTCAACATCACAGCTAGTGAAACTGCTATATAAAGCCAAGACCACCAAGGCTGTTTTGAAATGGTTCTTAACGCCTGAAGTACATAAAAACTTAAAGCAATGTATGCCAAAACGAAAATAAGCCAACGAATCATGTTCTTTTTTTTTACAAAGATATCTGTATAACAGTGGTATGTGCGCTCATTTACATTTTATTTAACCTTGGACACCACAGTCTTAATATTCTCAAATTGAGTAACGGCAATATGGTCATCACTCAAAAAACCCTCAGAATTCATGGAAATCAATGGTTTTGATGGCAACATTTTTTTCATAGCGGTACCCGATAAATGTACTGCCTTAAAACCCTGCTCCCTAAAGATTTGAACGTTGCCAGCATTTACGCCCGAACCTGGCATTATTTCAATTGCCGTATTTTGAGCCTTTAGATCCACCAAAAAGTCTATTCCGCCTATAGCTGAACGCTGTTGACCCGATGACAAAATGGTATTCACTTGCATTCTTTCCAGTTCCAACAATGCTTCCTTCGGGTTCTTAACCCAATCAATGGCCCTGTGGAATGTAAAGTGCATACTACCGGCCGCCAATTTAAGTTTATGGGTACGATCAATATCCAAGGTGAAATTATTCAAAAGCACTCCAGACACAACACCATCAAAACCTAATTCTGCACAAAGTTCAATATCCGAAATCATTATATGCAACTCTTCATCAGAATAGGTAAAATCTCCACTTCTAGGCCTTATCAATACATGGACGGGAATAGAAACCTGTTCCCTAACCGCTTTTAACAATCCAAAAGAAGGTGTTAATCCACCTACCGCCAACTCTGTACATAACTCAATACGGTCTGCCCCAGCACGTTCTGCTACCATGGCAGATTCTAAAGAATTTGCACAAACTTCTACTATCATATTGCTATATTTAAGGTCATTAAAAGTAAAGAACCAAACCCATGAAAAGAAGAAAGTTTCTAAGAAATTCAAGTACAGTTGCCGCCGGTATCGTTTCTGCACCTATATTATCATCGTACAAAGAAATCCCTGCAGTAGGTACAACAGACAATACACCAGTGCTACCTATTGCTATTTGTACATGGAATTTTGGAAACGCCACCGCCAAAGCATGGGAAGTTCTTGAAAAAGGAGGCAACGCTCTTGATGCAGTTCACCAAGGAGTTATGGTCGAAGAAAACGATTTAAGCAATAGTACCGTAGGTAATGGCGGAAGACCGGATAGGGATGGTAATGTTACCCTAGACGCTTGTATTATGGACAAAGATGGAAACTGTGGGGCAGTATTGGCTATGCAGAACATTGCAAACCCAATTTCAGTGGCCAGAAAAGTAATGGAAGAAACGCCTCATGTAATGCTTGCCGGCAAAGGTGCTGAGCAATTTGCATACGAGCAAGGTTTTGAAAAGACAAATCTTTTAACTGAAAAATCCAAACAAGCATGGGAAGAATGGAAAAAAACATCGCAGTACAAACCAATAATAAATATTGAAAATCATGATACCATAGGCATGTTGGCCATTGATGCCGATGGAGACATTGCAGGTGCATGTACCACAAGCGGAATGGCATATAAAATGGCAGGCAGAGTTGGCGACTCCCCTATTATTGGCGCTGGACTTTTCGTAGATAACGAAGTTGGCGGAGCAACAGCAACAGGCGTTGGCGAAGAAGTGGTAAGAACCGTTGGTAGTTTTCTGATCGTAGAATTAATGCGCCAAGGAAAATCGCCACAAGAGGCATGCGAAGAAGGCGTAAAAAGAATTATTGCAAAAAATAAGGACAAGCAAGACTTTCAAATAGGCTTTATCGCCATCAATAAAAAAGGAGAAACTGGCGGATATTGTATTCACCCAGGGTTTACCTATAGAACATATACCAAAGAAGGTCATGTAAATAATCCTTCAGATAGTTATTTAAAAAGTTAATTGAACCGTACAACATTTTAGATATAAGCAATAGGCAATTCTCACCTATAGTTTCCCTATCAATTTGTACTTTTATCCTTTTTCATACAATACTTAAAAATGGCAGATCAAAAAAGACTCTTTTTGCTAGATGCATACGCACTTATATTTCGTGGTTACTATGCGCTTATAAAAAACCCAAGAATAAACTCTCAAGGCATGGACACCTCTGCCATTATGGGTTTCATGAATTCCTTATTCGATGTTATTCGCCGTGAAAAACCCGATCATTTAGCCGTTTGCTTCGATAAAGGCGGTAGTGTTGAAAGAACTGAGATGTTTGCCGAGTATAAGGCAAACAGAGATGAAACCCCAGACGCCATTAGGATAGCGGTACCCTATATACAAGATATACTAAAGGCTATGCACATACCTTGTGTGGTTTTGGAAGGCTGGGAAGCAGATGACATTATAGGCACATTATCCAAACAAGCCGAAAAGGAAGACTACAAAGTGTTTATGGTCACGCCAGATAAGGACTTCGGGCAATTGGTTTCCGAAAACATATTTATGTACCGCCCTGCCAGAATGGGTAACGGTATTGAAATTTGGGGAATTCCGGAAATTCAAAAACGTTTTGGTGTAGAAAGACCGGAGCAGGTAATAGATTACTTAGGTATGATGGGCGATGCCAGTGATAACATACCCGGATTACCAGGTGTGGGAGATAAAACTGCAAAAAAATTCATTGCCCAATTTGGATCTATGGAAAATCTATTGGCGAATACCGATCAGTTGAAAGGTAAGATGAAGGAAAAAGTAGAAGCAAACAAAGAATTGGGTTTACTTTCTAAAAAATTAGCCACCATATGCATTGATTGCGACGTTACTTTCAACGCTAAGGACTATGAACTTTCAGTACCGGATTTTGAGAAGGTACAAGAGATATTTGAACAATTGGAATTTAGAAGATTAAAGGATCAATTCATTAAAATATTCTCTGAAGAAACAGAAGAAACCGTTACACAGGTTACCAGCACAGCAACTGCTAAAAAAGAAAAACAAGATGCGGGGTCAGGGCAATTCTCCTTATTTGGGGGTTCTGCAGATGCCGGAGCAACCGTAAAAGACTTTTCTAGTAGAAAAACCATTGCAGATGTAGCACACTCATACCAAAGTGTAGCTCCTGGTATGGCCATGAAGCTTTTCTTAAAAAATTTAATGCAGCAAACTTCAGTTTGTTTTGATACCGAGACTACAGGTTTAGACCCATTGACCGCTGAATTGGTAGGAATTGCTTTTTCTTGGGAAGCAACCAAAGGTTTTTACATTCCTTTTACGGATAACAAAGAAGAAGCACAGGCACTTTTGGAAGAGTTACGCCCTTTCTTTGAAGCCGAAGAAATTGAAAAAATAGGTCAGAATTTAAAGTATGATATTAAGGTATTGGATAAATACAATATTGATGTCAAAGGACCTTTATTCGATACCATGTTGGCCCACTATCTAATTAATCCGGATATGCGTCATAATATGGATGTTCTGGCAGAGACCTATTTAAATTACACTCCAGTATCCATTACTGAACTTATTGGCAAAAAAGGCAAGAATCAATTGAGTATGCGCGATGTTCCGTTAGCAAAACAAACGGAATATGCAGTAGAAGATGCAGATATTACCTTTCAACTTGCACAACATTTTAGACCAGAACTAAAAGAGGCAAATACAGAAAAATTATTTCAAGATATTGAGATTCCCCTACTACGTGTACTAGCGGATATGGAGCTAGAAGGAATCAATTTAGACAAGGAATTCTTGAATTCACTCTCCGAAGACTTGAATAATGACATTTCTAACCTAGAGAAGAAAATTTATGAAGTTGCCGGTGAAGAATTTAATATAGGGTCTCCAAAGCAATTAGGTGAAATATTATTTGACAAATTAAAACTGGTAGACAAACCTAAAAAAACCAAAACAGGTCAATATTCTACCGCGGAAGATGTATTATCCTTTTTGGCTAAAGACCATGAAATTGTAAAAAATGTATTGGATTACAGAGGTCTTGCCAAATTAAAAAGCACCTATGTAGATGCATTGCCAGAACAGGTTGAGCCTTCTACAGGAAGAGTGCATACCGATTATATGCAAACCGTTGCAGCTACCGGAAGGTTAAGTAGCAACAACCCTAATTTACAAAACATTCCAATTAGAACAGAGCGTGGAAGACAAGTAAGAAAAGCTTTTGTGCCAAGAGATGAGAACTACACATTGTTAGCGGCAGATTATTCACAAATAGAATTACGTATAATTGCAGCCTTGAGTGAAGAGACTACCATGATAGAGGCTTTCAAACATGGAGAGGATATTCATGCTTCTACAGCATCTAAGGTATTTAATGTACCATTGGATGAAGTTACACGAGAACAACGTAGCAATGCCAAGACGGTAAACTTTGGTATCATCTATGGCGTATCTGCATTCGGATTAAGTAACCAAACGGACTTATCAAGGAAAGAAGCAAAAGAATTGATAGACACCTACTACAAGACTTATCCAAAGCTAAGAAACTACATGAGCGAGCAGGTAGATTTTGCACGTGAGAACGGCTATGTCTCTACGGTGTTGGGCAGAAGAAGATATCTTAAGGATATAAACGGCAGTAACGCAATAGTACGTGGCGCTGCGGAACGAAATGCCGTAAACGCACCTATTCAAGGTAGTGCGGCAGATATCATTAAAATTGCCATGATCAACATTCATAAAAAGTTAGAAGAAGGTAATTACAAATCTAAAATGTTACTGCAAGTACATGATGAATTGGTATTCGATATCTACAAACCAGAATTAGAAGAATTGCAAACACTGATTAAATCAGAAATGGAAAATGCATACAAAATAGCAGTTCCTTTAGATGTTGAAGTTGGCTTAGGTGATAATTGGTTGGTAGCCCATTAAAGCTAAGATTAGTTAAAGTTTATTTAAAGGAAGACGAAAATACATTTCTAGAACGTTAGCATATAGCGTACTTCTCTCATGAGGTACGCTATTTTTCATGAAAAGGATTTTAATCATTCTAGCTTTTATCATCTTTAGCGCTACCCAATTAGCGGCACAAGATGTTAAAGTTTTTCCTAATCCGGCAACCAACGTTATCAATGTACTTGGTCTAAAAAATGACAAGAATGCCGTTATAACCGTTAGCGATAGCTATGGCAACCAAGTAATCTTTCACCAATGGGACATTAAAAGAAACTCATTGAACATACCTGTTTTTAACCTAGAAAAAGGTTTGTACATGATTACCATACAATCTGAACATCAGAATATAAAAACAAAATTCTACAAGCAATAAAAAACCCTTGTCAATTGACAAGGGTCTTATTATTTTATACTTAGCAAACTTTTATCGTTTTACAAATATCAATTGTCCGTCTTCTGAAAAATTTGGAATATCCAAATCACTGGCATCAACCGTCATGATGTTTCCTTCTATAGAAACACCTATTGCCAACTCATCGCCATTTTCATCAATAGTTGTGACCGTTTCACCGTCAAAGGTATAGGTACTTTCATTAACATCCGAATCTGTAGGGCAAGGAATATCCAAACCTGTAGCGGTCGCATTTACTTCAATATAATTAGCAGAATTAGATGCGCTTGCTGTTAAATCCTCATTAAATTGTAATGTTATAATGAAACAGTTATCAGCTGTAAGAAAATCCAATATTTGCTTTCCAAATTTTGCATCATCACTTGCTGTCTCATTATCTATTTTTAGCTCAGTAGCATCCCATGTACCAATTATGGCCGTGCTTTGAACTTCAGTTTCGGTCTGTGTTTCATCCTTATCCGAACTACAGGAAATTAGTGTTAACACTATCCCTGCAATACATAAAATATGCTTATACATCTTTTTGTTTTATTGGTTGTACACCCCTAAAAACGAAAAAAACTTGGTATTATTTCAAAAATCGATAGATGGATACCTTCCAGAACCAATTCTTTATAGAATAAACCTGTAAGTTGCTTTGAGCAAAATTGTATTATCCTTTTTCCGCCCTAGTATTTGTCGATCTAAATTTCTACCCAATGTTTCACTGGGATCACCTGTACCCACAACACCTTGAGACCATACCAAAAAGATTTCCGAACCAGGTATATATTCCCATCTTAATACAAGGTTTGATCTAAATTGAACATACGAAAAGTTAGGATTCTCTATTTGATAATCTATGGCACCATCAATATCTTCATCTATCAAATAATTATTGGTGTCGGCTGATCCTGATATTTGATTTTCGGAAAATAACGTTACACGTTCGCTCAAGTTCTCAGCAATAGGATTATTTACATAATTAAAATCGGTATATGTACCTCTAGATATAAAAGGCTCACCATAATATTGAATGGATAAGTTTGGATTTATACTATAATTAAAGCGTATAGCAGTACTGAATGTTTTCTGATCAATATTACCGGTAATATACCTTGCATCACCATCAAAACTAGTTTCCGTCACATATTGCGTTTTATTAGGGTTTTCTTCAAACTCAGAAGAGATAGAAAGATTAAAAGCATCAAAAGGTTGGTAGTATAATCTAAACACATATCGCTTTAAAGAAAAGTTATTTTCTGCCGCCTGGCTATTTACATACCCTAAAGTAAAGCTCATTTTTTTTCTACTATCCGAGCCAAAGAAAAGATAAGCGAAGTTTTCATCAGACCAACGCCAACGAGGTCCGCCACGAAGAACGGTATTTGAAAAAATACGGGGTTTATGGGCAGCACCAACCTCTGTCCACCAATTATTTTTATAGTTTATAAAACCCTGGAATTCATATTGAATTCTATTATAATTTCCATCAAAGTCAAACGTAGAGTATTGACTTAACCCTAAGTTTGCACCTCTATAAAAATTAGTAGGCTTTATGAACAACCTACGAACGTTAGCCGTTTGCTTAATTTCATCTGCCTGCCTTAAGAATCCAATATCATTGAGTTCCAATTCTGGAGACCTCCAAATAACTCCGCCATCATATCGCCAATTCCCACCTCCTGCTTTTCCGAGTGCCAACTTACCACCGCTACCCGTTAAAGAGGTACGATCAGGGTCTACATCAACATGACTAGCATCTACCCTTTGAAATAAGTGCGTAATACTATTCTGTGTTCGTTCAATAGCTTGTTGACTGCCCGTAATATGACTGCCTACAATATTTCCTTCAACATAATAATTTCTGTTTTTCCAACTATGTTTAAAATCTACCCCACCTGTGTAGGCACTACTTCTTAAAAAATCGAGATTATCAGGAATATTTCTATTCGTTGCAGTAAATATTCCTCCAATAAAAGAATTACGTTCGTTAAAATCCTTTTGTACCCTACCCACAATATAATTTGTAAGCGGCTCTACCAGTTCTGATCTTTCATTTCCTGCAAGATTCTCTATATCCGCATACATGTTGCCCGTAATACTTTCCAATAAGCCCAAAGACCATCCATTTTTGGTTTTACCTGAAAATTTTGCGGCACCCAGTATGGTTGAATTTGTAGGTTGATCTACAAATTCCGTTTCAGTACTGTTTGCAAACCCTTGTGGACTTCTACCAATTCTTCTACTGTAAAAAATATTATCATTACCATCGGCAAATTCAAAATCGAAAATATTTTTGTTTTCAATAAAGAACGGCCTACGTTCTTCAAAGAAGATTTGAAATCCGTCCAATGCAATAGCTCCTGGATCAGCATCTACTTGTCCAAAATCTGGATTAACCGTTAAATCTAGAGTAAGATCATTGGTCAAACCTATTTTGGCGTCTAACCCCACATTTAAACCATAATCACTACCATCACGAAAAGGGTTGCCCGCTTGTGACGGATAAGCATCATACTGATTTACCAAAAATGGTTGAATTTCCAACTGTTTTTGAGGCTGAATATCAATAAGCCCTCTTAACACTCCAAACTCACTAACCCAACCAGGAGCATCTAATGACACAGGTTGCCAAAGTGACCGTTCTTCTTCCCTAAAAAAACGTCTGTTCAATTGAAGCCCCCAAATTTGCTCTTTTTGTTCTCCAAATTTTAATTGACTAAAAGGTATTTTCATTTCTGCCGACCATCCTTCATGATCAATCTTTGTAGCAGTATACCAAATAGGATTCCAGCTAGCATCCCAAAAATCGCCATTTTGAGAAATAAATTCATCCCCTTTTACACCGGCAGCAGAAACATTAAACGAAAAACCCGTTCTTTTATCGTTGTAGCTATCAATGTTAATTTCTATCCAATCACCCGAAAAATTATCACGCCTTGCCAGCCTCTTTTCTATCTTAGAAGGTACACTATCGTAACAACGAATACCCACATAAAGAAATTTTTCATCATATGTAATCTTAAACTTTGTTGATTGACTAGGTTTTTCCCCATTATTAGGGTCAAATACGGTAAAATCACTGGCCCAAGGAACGCTGTTCCAAGCCAAATCGGTCAGCAAACCATCAATAGCAATGGTCTCACCTAAATTTACTTTTTGTGTAGTATATACTCTTTGTACCTTTGTTGTAACTGTTTGGGAAAAAGAAGTAGCTGAAATTATTAAATATAAAATACTTGTAACTAAGCATTTACGCATCATAATATGTCCTTTGATTGATTGATCGGTTATTACAAGAGACAATGAATATTTTAAATTGTTACAGAATCGGTAATAAAATCAATAAGAATAACAGTACTACGATGGCTATAAACCGGTTAGAAATTACATTTAATTAAAAAATGTAAAAAAATAAGAAACAAGTATTTGCAATTCAAGTTAATAATTGTAGATTTGCAGCCCCTTTCACGGGATTGATTAAAATAATAGTTAAAAATAGCAGTAGTGGATACATTAAGTTATAAGACCGTTTCGGCCAACAGAACAACTGTAAACAAAGAGTGGTTATTGGTAGATGCCGAAGGAGAAACATTAGGACGCATGGCTTCAAAAGTCGCCTATTTGTTAAGAGGAAAGCACAAGCCTAGTTTCACCCCTCATGTTGATTGTGGTGATAATGTTGTTATTATCAACGCAGAGAAAATTGTTCTTACAGGAAACAAGTGGTCTGATAAATCATATATGAGATACACTGGCTACCCAGGTGGACAACGTACTACTAGCGTAAAACAATTGTTGGATAAAAATCCAGAAGGTATTCTTGAAAAAGCAATAAAAGGAATGTTACCTAAAAACAGATTAGGTGCAGAACTTTTTAGAAACCTTAAAGTTTACGCAGGTACGGAGCATGGACAAGAAGCTCAAAAGCCTACTGTTGTTAATTTAAAAGATATTAAATAAGATGGAAGTAATTCATAAAATTGGTCGTAGAAAGACCGCTGTAGCGAGAGTATATCTTTCTGATGGAAATGGTGACATTACCATTAACAATAAAGATTTAAGCGTATACTTCCCAACTGCAACACTTCAATACAAAGTAAAGCAACCTTTCAGCTTAACTGAAAGCTTAGATACTTACGACGTAAAAGTAAACGTTTACGGTGGTGGTATTACTGGACAAGCAGAAGCTATTCGTCTTGCTTTATCTAGAGCAATGTGTGAGATAGATGCTGAGAACAGATCAATCTTAAAACCAGAAGGTCTATTAACTAGAGACCCAAGAATGGTTGAACGTAAGAAATTCGGTCAGAAGAAAGCACGTAAAAAATTCCAATTCTCGAAACGTTAATTCGAGATTACAAGAGTACAGGGCACCCTTTTTGGGTGCCTATTTTTATATTTTATCACACTGGGAAACCAGATTATTAACAAGTTCATTGAAAGTCCGTTAAGGACAATTAAAAATCCTTTAATTCCAAAAAATTGAAGGTAAGATTAGTTTAGCATCTAAATGATGAAGGCTTCTTGATATTTAATTCGAGATACCACTTTGTCATTGCTAATTCAAAAGAACGTAAACTAAATTTAAAATGGCGAGAGTCGAAGTAAAACAATTATTAGAAGCAGGTGTACATTTTGGTCACCTAACAAGAAAATGGAATCCGAACATGGCTCCTTACATCTACATGGAGCGTAATGGGATTCACGTAATCAACCTTTACAAAACAGTTGCAAAATTAGATGAGACCAACGAGGCTCTTAAAAAAATTGCAGCGTCAGGTAGAAAAATACTTTTCGTAGCTACCAAAAAACAAGCTAAGGACATCGTTGCAGAAAAAGCAGCAAACGTAAACATGCCTTACATCACTGAAAGATGGCCAGGTGGTATGTTAACCAATTTTGTTACTATTCGTAAAGCCGTTAAGAAAATGGCTTCTATTGATAGAATGAAAAAAGATGGAACTTTCCTTACACTTTCTAAAAAAGAAAGATTGCAAGTTGACCGTTTACGTGCAAAATTAGAAAAGAACTTAGGTTCTATTTCTGAAATGACACGTTTACCAGGTGCATTGTTCATCGTTGATACAATGAGAGAGCACATTGCAGTTAAAGAAGCTCAAAAATTGAACATTCCAATTTTTGCAATGGTAGATACCAACTGTGATCCTAGAGATGTAGATTACCTTATACCTTCTAACGATGATGCTTCTAAGTCTATTGATATTATCATGACAGAAGTTACCAATGCAGTTGCCGAAGGTTTAGCTGAGCGTAAAGCTGAAAAAGGTGATTCTGAAGGTAAATCTGACAAAAAAGATAAAGGTGCCAAGAAAAAAGCAGTTGCAGACAAACCAGCGCCAACTCCAGAAAAAGTTGACACTAAACCTGCACCAGTTGTAGACAAAGTACCAAATGTTGAAGTTAACGTTGAAGCTACTAAAGAAGCTGTTGCGAACGATACAAAAGCAGAAGCTGATGACTTAACAAAAGTTGAAGGTATTGGCCCAAAAGCTGCTGAAGCCTTAGTTGCTGCCGGTATTGCTACTTACGAAGATCTTTCTAATGGAGATGCTGAAAAAATCAAGGAAATTTTGACAGAGGCAAGTTCTAGAATGGCTCATTTAGATCCAACTTCTTGGCCAAAGCAAGCTAAAATGGCTGCTGAAGGTAAGTGGGACGAGCTTAAAGAATGGCAAGACAACGTTAAAGGTGGTGTAGAATAAGTTACTACATTTGTTATAAAAATAAATCTAACGACCCCTTAAAACGGGTATATTAAAAGTAAAAAAAATGGCAAAGATTACAGCTGCAGAAGTTAATAGATTAAGAAAGACTACTGGTGCAGGAATGATGGATTGCAAAAAAGCCTTGGTTGAAGCTGAAGGTGATTTTGAAAGTGCAATCGAAATTCTTCGTAAAAAAGGTCAAAAAGTTGCAGCAAAAAGAGCTGACAGAGATTCTTCTGAAGGTGCAGCAATCGCTAAAGTAAATGATGACAACACTAGTGGTGTTATTATTTCTTTGAACTGTGAGACCGATTTCGTTGCTAAAAACGAAACTTTTGTAACATTGGCTACAGAATTAGCAGACTTGGCAATCAACTTTGATTCCAAAGAAGCTTTCTTGGCTGCTGATTATAAAGGTATGACCGTTCAAGAAAAACTTACTGAGCAAACAGGTGTTATCGGTGAGAAAATTGAGATAGGTGGTTTTGAAACGTTAAGTGCTCCTTTTGTAGGTTCTTATATTCACGCAGGAAACAAAATAGCTGTTTTAACAGGTCTTTCCGCTTCTGTACCAGGTGCTGAAGAAGTTGCTAAAGATGTGTCAATGCAAGCTGCCGCTATGAACCCTGTAGCATTAAACGAAGATGGTGTTGACCAATCCGTGATCGACAAAGAAATTGAAATTGCAAAAGATCAATTACGTCAAGAAGGAAAACCAGAAGCAATGCTAGACAATATCTCTAAAGGTAAAATAAAGCGTTTCTTTAAGGACAATACTTTAGTAAACCAAGATTTCATTAAAGATAGCAAACAAAGTGTTGCTCAATATGTAAAATCAGTTGATTCTAATTTAGAAGTAACAGGTTTTAAAAGAGTTGCATTAGGTTAATTACAATACAACTAACTCAATAAAAAACCGCCTTACTGCAAAGTAGGCGGTTTTTTTATTTAGCATCATTATTAAACCTTAGTCTTTTAACCAAGCCTTACGTAAGTCTATATTTTTCTGGTCTACATTTTCTAAAGGAACAATCTTCTTTACCTTTTTAACCGGTTGACCTACCTTACCTTCAACTGAAACCAATTCACCATCTCTTTCTACAGTCATACTTACTACCGTTTCTGGCGTCCAACTAAAACTTTCCCCAATAATTGGTCTAAGCGACTCAAGATTAATCTCCTGTCCGTTTATCACCTTAAAAATATCACCTCCCTGTAGTTTTAAATCATCAAAGAAAGAATTCAACTCTATATTCTCACGTATAAAAACAACACTATCATTTTGCACATCAACATCCATATAAGGCACTTGCCCATCAAAAAAGTAACCTGTAGGCTCTTCAACATCTTTTGTAGCTAAACCTACCTTTGAAAAATAAACATCATAATCTATAGGTGTATCTCCAATAACATGTTCCTTAAAAAAAGTATCCACCTCCGGATAGGTCATCTGAACAATCTCTCCGAATAAAACTTCATCTTCAAAAGGCACATCCGTACCATACTTTTTAGACAGCTCTTTCATCAACCAAAGCATACTCTTTTCGCCGCTGCTCTTTTCACTTAATATAATATCTAAACACATATTTATTAAAGCACCTTTCTCATATACGTTAGCGTAATTGGGCTCATAAGGTTGCTCTAAAATATTCTTGCTCATTTCAGTGAAAGACATGCTATCATCATAAAATTCAGAGTTGGTAATTTTACCCAACATGCGCTCATAAAAATCCTCTTCAGAAATTAAACCTTGCTGTACCTGAAATAAATTGGCAAAATACTCCGTAGTACCTTCGTACATCCATAAATGTTGTGACATTTTTGGGTCGTTAAAATCAAAATATTGTATTTCTTTAGAATGAACGGACAATGGTGTTACAATATGAAAGAATTCGTGCGAAACCACATCTACCATAGCTTGCTCCAAACGACCAATATCCATAGCTTCAGGTAAAACTACCACGGTAGAAGTATGATGCTCCAAAGCTCCAAAACCATGAGCATCGGGCTTATTTACATCAGACAAATACAAAAGAATATTATACTCTTTAGTACTATCTACATCACCAAGAAACTTCTTCTGAGCCTCCATCATTTTTAACATTCTATTCTTTAAATCAGAAGCCTTGTACACGTTATTTGGTGAAAACAAGCTCAATGTTACCGTTATACCATTAATTTCAAAACTTTCAGTATTAGGTTTAGCGTACATTATAGGGTTGTCAATAACTTCAAAATACCTATTGGCAAGAAACGCGTCCCAAAGTGGATCAGGCTTACGGTCAATTTGATCAGAAAGGGTTGTTGTTGCAATTAAGTCCGCCGGCTTTTTAATATGAATAGCATAAGGAACCTCTTTAAACCCATCAAAATAGCCTACAAAACCATGTAGGTTCAGCATAAAATTACTGTCTTTCTCAATATTTGTACCTGCCGGGGAAAATACTGCATCAACCACTTCATTTTCCGTATCATAGGTATCATTTACCCAGTAACGTACTTTATCAAGCTGTGTTCCATTAGAAATACTCCAAGAATTTTCATCAAGCTTAACAAATTGCAATGGTTTACCTTTATAATCCAAAGCTTCAAAATCCTGCAAATACTGCCCGTAGTTATCGCTACTATATGTTCCTGGCACCGTTTTAGGAATTCTAAAAATAACCGTTGAAGAAGCAAAAGCACCAGGATCTACAATCACCTGCACCCTATCTTCTACCACATTGACCAAATCTATTGAAGTAAGAACAGGGCTTTTCTCAATAGCTGCCAATTGCTTACCGGCTCCACAAGCATATAATAGAAGAGCACTTGAAATAATTAATAAGGATTTTTTCATAAAATATTCAATTGTTAATTTTTAAAATAATGATATATCAAAGATAGAGAATAAGTAACCATAGTATCTTGACACCTATCTTTTACCAGAATAAAATATTGAACACGCCCATCAAAAATTTTCATTATTTTTGATGGCAAATTAAAACTAGAATGCACTACAAACGAATTCTTCTAAAATTAAGCGGTGAAGCCTTAATGGGTGAAAAGCAATATGGAATAGATTCTAACCGCCTAAATGAATATGCGGAAGAGATAAAAGAGGTAGTTGAAAAAGGAATTGAAGTTGCCATTGTTATTGGTGGCGGTAACATTTTTAGAGGCCTTACAGGTGCAGCCACAGGTATGGATCGCGTACAAGGGGACCACATGGGTATGCTGGCTACCGTTATCAACGGGTTAGCTTTACAAAGCGCTTTAGAAATGAGTGGTGTACAGACCAGATTGCAAACTGCTATAAAAATTAATGAAGTAGCCGAGCCTTTTATTAGAAGACGTGCCATGAGGCATTTAGAAAAAGGTAGAGTCGTTATTTTTGGCGGCGGCACAGGTAACCCATATTTTACAACAGATTCTGCTGCTGTTCTTAGAGCTATTGAAATAGAAGCTGATGTTATCTTAAAAGGTACAAGAGTAGATGGTATATATACTGCCGACCCAGAAAAAGATAAAAGTGCCACAAAATTTGACACTATTTCTTTTCAAGATGTACTTACAAAAGGACTAAAAGTAATGGACACGACTGCCTTTACCCTAAGTCAAGAGAACGAACTACCAATCGTAGTTTTTGATATGAACAAAAAAGGAAACCTATTGAAAATTGTTGACGGGCAAACCATTGGTACCACGGTCAACCTATAATTTTTGGTACAATTAATGTTATTGCGATAGTAATACACTTATTATATGAACGAGGAAATACAATTTGTTTTAGACGCTACAAAAGAAGGTATGGAAGCTGCCATAGCGCATTTAGAACGTGAATTTTTAAAAATTAGAGCAGGTAAAGCCAGTCCTACCATGTTATCTTCTGTATTGGTAGATTATTATGGATCACAAACTCCACTAGCTCAAGTAGCCAATATCAACACGCCAGATGGTAGAACAATTTCTGTTCAACCATGGGAGAAAGGTATGCTTCAAGAAATTGAAAAAGCCATAATGAATGCCAATTTAGGCTTTAATCCTATGAATAATGGCGACATGATCATCATCAACGTACCGCCTTTAACAGAGGAGCGTAGAATACAGTTGACCAAGCAGGCTAAAGCTGAAGCAGAACATGCAAAAGTAGGAGTTAGAAGTGCAAGACAAGATGCAAACAAAGAAATAAAGGATTTGGATATTTCTGAAGACCTTCAAAAAAACGCAACCGCAGATGTACAGGATCTAACGGATGCATTCACTAAAAAGATTGATGATTTCTTGAGCAAAAAAGAGGCTGAAATCATGAAAGTTTAAAGTTTATCCAAAATATAGGATCACAAAGCTACCTGAATAGGGTAGCTTTTTTTATTTGTATAAAATTTAAACTTTTCAATCTAGGAACAATTGTAGCTAATAGTTACCTTTGCCACCTGCAAAAACAGTTATGGTAGCGAAACTTACGAAAGGATTTTGGCCTAAAACGGCAAACATAATTCTACGCAACAGAATCCTAATTTTACTATTGATTACCGGTTTTACCATTTTCATGGGCTGGCAATGGCAATACATGCGATTTTCTAGCTCACAAACCAACCTTTTACCAGATGATCACCCGGTTAACATACAATACCAGGATTTTTTAAGCAAATTTGGCGAAGAAGGTAATGCTGTTGTTTTTGCCATACTGGATAGCGCTTTGTTTGAACCTACTAATTTCAACCGTTGGAATAGACTCAGCAAACAACTTGCCGCTTTTCCAGAAGTTGAATTCGTTATATCAACCGACAACTTAAAAGAGTTGGTTAAAAATAACGACAAGCAAGAATTTGAAATGTTACCGTTAATCAACGGTGAATTAAAGACCAAAAAAGAAATAGACAGTATAACAGATCATCTTTTTAATGATCTACCTTTCTATGAAAATCTACTTTTTAACAAGGAGAGCAAGACAATACGTACCATTGTCAATTTAGATAAGGATATAGTTAACACCACTGTTAGAAAAGATTTTATTCTACAGGACATCAACACCTTGGTTCGTAATTTTGAAAAGGAAACCAATCTCGATGTTCATATTTCCGGTATGCCCTATGTGAGAACCATGAACTCACAAAATATCATAGATGAAATAGGAAAGTTTATTTTGGCAGCGCTAGGCGTTACCTCCTTAATTTTCTTCTTTTTCTTTAGAAGCGTTAGAGCCACTTTCATTTCAATGTGTGTAGTTATCATTGGGGTAATGTGGGCTTTTGGTTTTCTAGGACTTTTACAATATGAAATTACGGTACTTACCGCCCTTATACCGCCACTAATTATTGTAATAGGTATACCAAACTGTATATTCTTGATCAACAAGTATCAGCAAGAGGTTAAAAAACATGGTAACCAAGCACTTTCGTTGCAACGTGTAATCTCCAAAATAGGAAATGCTACGTTAATGACCAACATTACCACTGCTTCTGGTTTTGCCACTTTTATCATAACCGATAGTACTCTTTTAAAAGAGTTTGGTATTGTAGCTTCTATCAACATCATTGGAATTTTCATTTTATCGCTTTTGATTATTCCTATAGTGTACAGTTTTATGCCATTACCAAAAACAAAGCATTTAAAACACTTGAACAAAAAATGGATAGATGCATTTGTTAATTGGATGGAACGCATCGTAAGACATAGAAGAATTACGGTTTATATAGTTTCTATATCACTATTGGTCTTAAGCATAATTGGTATTTACCAAATAAGAATCTCTGGCAGTCCTATAGAAGACATGCCTAAAAATGCAGAATTCTTTCATGATATAAGATTCTTTGAGAAAGAGTTTAAAGGAATAATGCCTGTTGAAATCGTAGTGGATACCAAAACTCCAAAAGGTGTTTTAAAGCCCGCTACACTTAAGCGTATGAATCAACTTGGAGAAGTAATCGATGAAATACCAGAACTTTCGTCTCCCGTTTCAGTAGTAAATTTGGTAAAATATTCCAAACAGGCCTTTTACAACGGCATACCAAAATACTATCAATTACCTACAAGTCAAGAAAACACTTTTATAATGGACGTTGCCCGTAAATCATCTGACAACGGAAATCTATTGGAGTCATTTGTGGATAGTACGGGACAAACCGCTAGAATAACTACATTCATGCGCGATGTAAACACAAGCCGTATGGAAGAAATAGAGCAACGTTTACTTGAGAATATCACTAAAATTTTTCCGGTAGAGCGTTATAATGTTTATATGACCGGTAGCGCACTTTTATTCCTAAAAGGAACTAAATATTTGGTAAAAAACCTGATCATGTCGCTTGCTCTTGCCATTGCGTTGATTGCTTTATTTATGGCTTACTTATTCCGTTCTTTCAGAATGATCGTTATATCACTGATCCCTAATCTTTTACCTCTAGTAATTACGGCGGGTATTATGGGATTTGTAGGCGTACCTATTAAGCCGTCTACAATTTTGGTATTTAGTATTGCATTTGGTATTTCTGTAGATGATACCATTCACTTTCTAGCCAAATACAGGCAAGAACTTACAGCGAATAAATGGCGTATTGAAAAATCGGTTTACAATGCACTACGAGAAACAGGTGTTAGTATGTTTTACACATCAATTGTATTATTTTTCGGTTTTTCAGTATTTGTAATTTCCAATTTTGGGGGTACTGTAGCCTTGGGTTCATTAGTATCGGCTACCTTATTACTTGCAATGTTGGCTAATTTAATTTTACTACCCTCGTTATTGTTATCGCTGGAAAAGAGTATAGCTAACAAACAGACACTTAAAAAACCACAAATAGATATCTTGCCTCAAGAAGAAAACAACAATTGATCAATTTTCATTTTAAGGCAAAGTTTATATAACGGTATAGTCTCTTTATTTTTTAACAAAATCCTATCTTTGGAACTTTAATTTTCAATTCAACATCATGCGTTTAGTCACAATAAAAGAACTACTTTCAAGTAAAAACCTATTACAGGAAATAACCGTTAAGGGGTGGGTACGAACATTTAGAAGCAACAGATTTATTGCTTTGAACGATGGTTCAACTTTAGGTACAATTCAATGTGTAGTTGATTTTGAAAATTTTGATGAAGAATTATTGAAGAAAGTGAATACTGGTGCCGCCCTAAAAATATCAGGTACATTGGTAGAAAGCCAAGGTAGAGGGCAGTCTGTTGAAATCCAAGTTAACCAATTAGAAGTACTTGGTATAGCTGATCCAGACGAATACCCAATTCAGCCCAAAAAACATTCACTGGAATTTTTAAGGGAGAAAGCTCACTTAAGAATTAGAACCAATACCTTTTCTGCCATAATGCGCGTAAGGTCAACCTTATCTTTTGCCATTCATAATTACTTTAGGGAAAACGGATTTAATTATTTTCATGCACCTATAATTACAGGATCAGATGCGGAAGGTGCCGGGGAAATGTTTCGTGTAACTACCTTAGATGATAAAAACCCACCGCTTACAGAAGAAGGTGATGTAAACTATAAAGAAGATTTTTTCGGAAAAGAAACCAATTTGACCGTATCTGGGCAATTAGAGGCAGAAGCATATGCTATGGCCCTAGGTAAAGTTTACACTTTTGGTCCCACTTTTAGGGCAGAAAACTCAAACACCTCAAGACACTTAGCCGAATTTTGGATGATTGAACCAGAAATGGCGTTCTTTGATCTTGATGCAAATATGGATCTTGCCGAAGACTTCATCAAAAATGTAATTTCTTACACTTTAACCCATTGTCAAGAAGACCTTGAGTTTTTAGAGAAAAGATTGTTGGACGAAGAAAAGAGCAAACCACAAGCCCAACGTAGTGATATGGCCTTGATCGAGAAATTAAAGTTTGTTGTAGACAATAATTTTAAAAGGGTTAGCTATACCGAAGCAATTGAAATTCTTAAAAATTGTAAACCGAACAAAAAGAAGCAATTTACCTATCCAATTGAAGAATGGGGTACAGATTTACAGAGTGAGCACGAGCGTTACTTGGTAGAAAAACACTTTAAGTGTCCGGTAATTCTTTTTGATTACCCTGCCAAGATAAAAGCGTTTTATATGCGTTTAAATGAAGACGGCAAAACCGTTAGGGCAATGGATATATTATTCCCAGGTATTGGTGAAATCGTAGGAGGGTCTCAGCGTGAAGAACGTTTAGAGGTGCTTAAGGAAAAAATAAAAGATTTAGGTATTGACGAAAAAGAGCTTTGGTGGTATTTAGATTTAAGAAAATTTGGAACGGCCGAACATAGTGGATTTGGTCTTGGATTTGAAAGATTGGTACTTTTTGCTACAGGCATGGGCAACATTAGAGACGTAATACCGTTTCCTAGAACACCACAGAATGCCGAATTTTAAGCAGATTTGGTTACTTTTACAAGTACTAGAAGAAAGTAATGCTAAAACAACATCTACAATTTAAATTATCCCAAAAATTATCTCCTCAACAGATTCAGTTGATGAAGTTAATTCAGCTGCCTACACAGGCGTTTGAACAACGACTTAAACAAGAATTAGAGGAGAACCCGGCACTAGAGACCGGCAAGGAAGATTTGGATAACGTTGTTGATGATTATGATGATGTTTATGATGACAATGCCGATAGCGAAACCATCAACACTGAGGACATCAATATAGATGATTACTTAAGTGACGATGAAATCCCGGATTACAGAACCAAGGCTAATAATTACAGTTCTGATGATGAAGAAAAAAGTGTACCCTACGCAGCCGGAATATCCTTCAATCAGCATTTAATAAATCAATTGAATACTGTTTACCTTTCTGATGAAGAATGGAACATCGCAGAGTTTTTAGTAGGTAGTGTAGATGAAAGCGGTTATATAAGAAGACCTATTTCCGATATCATGGACGATTTGGCTTTTACCCAAAATGTTTATACTGACGAAGAAACCATTACCAGAATATTATCTATTGTACAAGAGTTAGACCCACCAGGTGTAGGTGCACGTACTTTAGAGGAGTGTTTAATAATACAGTTAGAGCGAAAAGATGTCACTCCAAGTATTGAACTTGCAACAGAGATCTTAAAAAAGTCTTTTGAACACTTCACAAAGAAACACTATCAAAAATTAATTCAAAAACACAATATTACCGAAAAGGAATTGAAAGATGCCATCGGTGAAATAGAAAAATTAAACCCTAAACCAGGTGGATCTTATTCCGGAAATAATAGAATAGTTGAACATGTAGTTCCGGATTTTGCAATAAGAATAACCGAGGGAGAACTAGAGCTAACCCTTAATGGTAGAAATGCTCCAGAATTACATGTGTCTAGAGAATACAGCAATATGCTAAAAGGCTATAAGGAAGCCAAGGACAAATCTAAATCTCAAAAGGACACGGTTATGTTCATAAAGCAGAAATTAGATGCCGCAAAATGGTTTATAGACGCTATAAGACAACGACAACAAACCCTATTCATCACTATGAACGCCATCATGCAGTATCAAAAAGAATACTTCCTGACTGGCGATGAGCGCAATTTAAGACCGATGATCCTTAAGGATATCGCAGATGAAATAGGAATGGATGTTTCTACGGTTTCTAGGGTTGCCAATAGTAAATATGTAGATACTCCTTACGGTACCAAACTAATTAAAGAGTACTTCTCAGAATCTATGAAAAACGAACAAGGAGAAGATGTTTCTACACGGGAAATCAAGAAAATTTTGGAAACGGTTATTCAAAATGAAACCAAAAAGAAACCGCTAACCGATGATAAATTAGCGGCTATTTTAAAAGAAAAAGGTTATCCCATAGCTAGAAGAACTGTTGCCAAGTATAGAGAGCAATTGAATATTCCTGTTGCACGCATGAGAAAAGAAATCTAATGAAGGTTTTTTCACAAGTTATCTCATACTTACTTCATCCCCTATTCATACCCATTGGTGGCACTGTAGCATATTTTCTCATTACACCCAAGTATACACCAATAGAAATAAAAAGTGCCAGTATACTGCCTATATTTATTCTTACTGTAATAATTCCAGTAGTAACTTATCTGATATTAAAAAATT
Source organism: Maribacter dokdonensis DSW-8 (assembly GCF_001447995.1). NCBI lineage: Bacteria > Pseudomonadati > Bacteroidota > Flavobacteriia > Flavobacteriales > Flavobacteriaceae > Maribacter > Maribacter dokdonensis. The sequence continues at coordinate 1,913,713 of NZ_LDPE01000001.1, forward strand.
TAGGTTTAGTAAACTCTATAGAGTTAAGTTCTATTAAAGAGCGCAAATATCCACTTTACATTCATGCTAGCATCTTACTTTTAATCTTATATAAAGTGATACCCAATAATTATGTAAGCGAGCTATATTTCTATTTCACCGGCTTATTAGGAGCAACGATAGCATGTATATTATTACTGTTTTTTAACTTTAAAACAAGCTTGCACACCGTTGGTATAAGCGGTCTCTTAATGTACCTTTTGAATTTGAGCATTCACTTTGAAATCAATTTAATATTGGCAATAAGCTTCTTTATATTACTAACAGGTGCAATTATAACAGCGCGTCTTTATTTAAAAGCCCATACAGGTATTGAAGTCATAATGGGTCTACTAATTGGCTTATTATCCCAGTTACTTACCGTACGCTTTTGGCTATAGAATATAGAAGATCAAACCAATACGTAAAGGTCTATACTGCAACACCTCTCCATTAACAGATGCATTGCCATTAAACAGTTCGGTAAGCGCATAATACGCATGTAAATTAAAGGTATTGTACCCAAAACTTAAGGTAAGTCCATACTGAAATTTGGTAAGATCGGTATTCTTAAAACCCTCACTTATATCACCAAGATCATACTTTGATCTAGCACCTAAAATATAAGCGGCCTTGATACCACCATAAATACGCCAGAATTTGTATTCATCTGCGGTGGAATTTCGCCATCTAAATTCCAATGGGAATTCCAAAAGGTGTGTTTCTAACTTACTTCTAGTTATATCATCATTGATACTATAACTAATATCATCGTTTAAAACATCTGCAACCAAGTTTGAATAATAACTGTTTAACGCCAAACCAGCTCCTATCCCTATAGCCTTAGTTCCAGCTTTATTTAAAGGAATATCTTTGATAATACCACCTTGCAGACCATATGATAAATTACGTTGATTAGACCCCTCCGGATGGTTTAAAATGAAATTATACGAAAGACCAACATAGAATTGATCCTCAAAATATCGGGGGTTATCCAATGTATCTAAAACCTCTTGGGCATTAGATTGTATTACCACCAAGAATAAAACAATACAGAAACGCATAAAGTAAAGTTAATGAAATAAAAAACGCTTCAAATAAATTTGAAGCGTTTTAAAATAAGTAATATTCTACTAACTAACTATTGTAGATTATTGAAAGCATCACCTTCATAGGTAGTATAATTTACCTTTAAAGCATTAACCTTTCTTAACTCTTGTTTAATATCGGATATTAATCCCATACTTGCGTTCTTATCGACTTTAAGTGCCGTGGTCAAAACGTTTTGAAGTTCTTGTGGCTTTTTAGCCCTTTCCATCAAAATGTAATCACCAACTTCAGATGGACTAGATAATTTATCGTTTAATTGAATCTTTGGCTCACTACCAAATAATTTCTCATATTCTTTAGTTGGCTTACCAACATAAATATAAATTACACGATCCTTCTTTTCAAGCTTCTTTACTTCACTAGCGTTAGGAAGTACATTTTCTACTTTCAAAGAACTATCCTTCATCACGGTTACCGTCATAAAGAAAAACAAAAGCATAAATACAATGTCAGGAAGGGAAGCTGTTGATACCGCAGGTACCTCTCCATCTTTTTTCTTTGCAAATTTTGACATAGTGTTACTTTTATTTTAATTAATTAATCACTTGAAGTTTCGGCCTCAGACAATTTCTGTGGAAACAAATCTTGAATCTTCTTTACCTTTTCCTTCAACTCTTCCTTTACATCGTCATCAGTTTCAGGGTTAAGATATTCAGCTTCCATATCAACGAAGTTCTTCTTATATAAACGCTGTGCCTCTCTATTTCTTAGATCGTTGTAAGCTCCTACAAGTTCGTTCTGCACAGTTATGTAAGTACTATACTTTGTTTCACGATCGTTCTTTAAAGAGATAATCGCTTTAGAAGGATTATCTGAAGATTCAGCATTTTTTCTTCCTTGACAATAAGAACATGTACCATCACCACCATTATCTAAAAAAGCCATGGCTTTTGATCTTAGGTCTTTAAGCTCGATCAACTCGTCATCAGCCAATAATTGACCGTTCTTGTTGATATTTACTTGAAAGATGTTCTTTTGTTTAATTACTACATCCGTATCGGGCGGTTCAATTGGTGGAAGCATACGATCCAATCCTGCATCCGTTTCAATAGTAGTTGTTACCAAGAAAAAGATAAGTAAAAGGAAAGCTATATCCGCCATGGAACCGGCACTTACTTCTGGTGCTCCTGCTCTTCTAGCCATAGTTTTCTATTTTTTATTTACTAAACATATTTTTAACAGCTGGTATAACCAAAGAAAGTACAGCGATAATAGTTAGAATAAAGAATACATTCAATCCCATTCCAATCTTTTTAATCGTACTCTCATCTTCCATTGCCAAGAATTCAGGATCAACATCCGTTCCACTTGCCAAGACATAAGAAACACCAACTACCAATAAAAAACCTCCTACTACAAACAATGTCTTTTTAAGACCCTGTGGGTTAGAAAATAAGTTTTTTAAAGTAAACACTAAACTAACCACAACAGCAATACCTAACAAAAGGTAAGTAATGATAAACATAGTGTTCATAGCTCCACTTTGAGCAGCTTCAGCTGCCGGCATATCTGCACTTGGTAACAAGTACCAAAGCACTGCACTTAATACACCTATAGCAATTAATGCTATTTTAATAATTTTTTGCATAATTTTTAGGTATTAAAAGTGAAACTTATTTTTTGTGATCTACCAACATATCGATCAATGTAATAGAAGAATCTTCCATATCATTAACGATGCTATCAATTTTAGCGATAATATAGTTGTAGAAAATTTGAAGTATAATAGCCGTAATAAGACCGAATACCGTTGTTAATAATGCAACCTGAATATCACCTGCAATAAGAGATGCACTTAAGTTACCAACAGCAGCAATCTTTTGGAAGGCCTGGATCATACCAATTACCGTACCCATGAAACCAAGCATTGGTGCAATTGCAATAAATAAAGACAACCAAGAAACGTTTTTCTCCAATTGACCCATTTGAACACCACCATAAGCAACAACAGCTTTTTCAGCAGACTCAATGCTCTCACCAGCTCTGTCCAAACCTTGGTAGTAAATAGAAGCAACAGGTCCTTTTGTATTTCTACAAACCTCTTTTGCAGCCTCAACACCACCTGACGCCAATGCATCTTCAACTTGTTGTTTCAACTTGGCAGAATTTGTACTTGCCATGTTCAAATAAATAATTCTTTCAATAGCAACTGCCAAACCAAGGATCAAACATAAAAGAACGATACCCATGAAACCGGCACCACCTGTAATAAACATTTCTTTTAAAACCTGAGTAAATCCTTTTTCCGCTTCAGGAGCTCCTTCTTGAACTAGCAACGCTACTGCTGCTACTTTTGCACTTACAATATTTGTACCTGCTACAAATGCCCCAGCGACTGCTAGGCTTGGGAATAATTTTTTCATTTTTTCAAACTTAAATTAGTTAGTTAATAGGGTTAAAGATAAAAAAAAAACAATATAAAAAAAGTAAAACTTACTTGCAGAGAGGAAGGGATTCGAACCCTCGATACCCTTTTGGGGTATACACACTTTCCAGGCGTGCGCCTTCGACCACTCGGCCACCTCTCTAAGTTACCTTTTTTAAGGGTGGGCAAATAACAAAAAAAATATTAGTTATCGAAATTAAACTACTGTTAAATTTACAGCATTTCTCCACGCAAAGAGGTTTCGAAAACGGTTTTAAACAGGTCATGGGAAACACCACTACCCAATAGATACATAGCCTTGGTTATAGCAGCTTCAGTCGTAATATCCTTACCATTAACTACTTGCATTTTCTTTAATCTTGAACTTGTTTCATAATGCCCCATCATAACCGCACCACCAGAACACTGGGTGACATTAATTATATGAATTCCTTTATTTATTGCATTATTTAATTTCTTTAAAAACCATTCTTCCATTGGAGCATTTCCCGACCCATAAGTTTCCAAAATCAGCGCTTTTAAATTTTTGGCGTTTAAAATTGCGTCGATAATATTTTCATTAATTCCCGGAAAAATTTTTAAAATAGCCACATTGTCATCCATATTTTTATGTGATTTTAACGGCAATTTTCGTTTTTGGGGCAGTAAATATTCTTTAAAAACCGATAAATGCACTCCCGATTCTATTAAATGAGGGTAGTTCAAAGAAGCAAATGCTTGAAAATGTTCCGCATTTATTTTAGTAGTTCTATTTCCTCTATACAATTTATACTCAAAATACAACCCTACTTCTTGTATTACAGGTTTTCCTTTTTCATACAAAGCTGCAATTTGAATAGCAGTAATAAGATTTTCTTTAGCATCTGTCCTTAAGTCACCAATGGGCAATTGAGATCCTGTTAAAATTACCGGCTTTGAAAGGTTTTCCAACAAAAAACTTAAAGCAGACGCCGTATAACTCATAGTATCACTACCATGTAACACTACAAAACCATCATATTCATGGTATTTATCAGCGATAATATCTGAAATAGCGATCCAATGACCAGGGTTCATATTGGATGAATCTATAGGATAATCAAACGAAAAGCTTGATATAGTACAATCTAACTGATTAAGTTCTGGTATATTTTTTAGCAATTGCGAGAAATCAAAAGCCTTTAACGCCCCAGATGAATAATCTTTCATCATTCCGATCGTACCACCTGTATAAATCAATAAAATGCTTCTTTTATCCATATTACAACTACCTATTATTCATTCAACTTTAAATACCGAACACTTCTCTAGAATTGTTAGTGGTTACTAACGCAATTTCTTCATTAGGAACCCCATAAACATCAGCCATTTTTTCCAGTACATTGATGATGTACGCACTTTCATTTCTTTTCCCTCTATATGGAGTTGGCGCCAGATAGGGTGAATCTGTTTCCAGAACAATATGCTTTAATTCTATCTCCTTTAAAAATGTATCTATTTTACCATTCTTAAATGTGACCACACCACCTATACCCAATTTCATATTATACGAAATAGCTTTTTTCGCCTGTTCAAGCGTACCGGTAAAACAATGAAAAATACCTCTTAGTCCATTACCCTTTTCCCCCTCCAATACTTCAAATACCTCATCAAAAGCATCACGACAATGTATGACAATAGGCAAATTCTTTCTTTTAGCCAGTTGTATCTGCTTTTTAAAAGCAATTTTCTGCTCTTTTATATACTTCTTTTCCCAATATAAATCGATACCAATTTCACCCACTGCATAATAGGTATGTTTTTCAAGCATTTCCTCTACATGTAAGAGCTCTTGCTCAAAATTCTCATTTACATGTGTAGGATGCAATCCCGACATCAAAAACATGCGTCCTGGAAAATCCTTTTCAAGTGCCAACATGCTTTCCGTATAGGAAGAATCTATAGCGGGAATAAAAAACCTTTCCACTCCCAAATCAATTGCTTTCTCAATCGCTTCTTTTCTATCTTCATCAAAAGCCTCACTATATAAATGCGTATGCGTATCTGTTATAATCATGCGGCAAAAATAGGCTTATCTTTGAAAAAAATGAATTATGAGTACCCTCAAAAAATTTTTGAAGGATAAAGATTACGTACGCATTCCCTTAGAGTTAACCGCAACCGATCATTTTGAAATCTATGCTGAAATAAATTCGGTGCCAGGCAGATTTATATTGGACACAGGCGCATCGAATACCTGTATTGGTATGGATAAAATTGAGCATTTTAAATTAATTTCTGAAGAGTCTGTTATAAAAGCTGCCGGTGCCGGTGCCACGAATATGGAAACCTTAGTCTCTAAGAGCAACACCATCAATTTAAATTCATGGGAATTTCATAATCTTGAAATTGTGCTTTTCGATTTAAAACATGTAAACGAAGCCCTTACCGCACATAATGCAGAGCCGGTAGACGGAATTATAGGTGCCGATATTCTTAAAAAATCCAAAGCAATTATCGACTACGGTAAAAAATGCATCTATTTAAAAAAGAAAAAGCGTTGAGGTAACTCAACGCTTTTAACTTTATTCTAGTTTTAGAAAATTACATTTCCAAAGCTTTCTTAACGTTATTGTCCATCAATATTTCTTCCGGATTTTCTATTGCTTCTTTGATTGCCACCAAGAACCCTACAGATTCTTTACCATCAATAATACGGTGATCATATGACAATGCAACATACATAATTGGTGCAATAGCAATAGCCCCGTCACGTGCAATTGGTCTTTCAACTATATTATGCATACCCAATATAGCACTTTGCGGTGGATTGATAATAGGGGTAGACAACATAGAACCAAATACACCACCATTAGTAATAGTAAATGTACCACCAGTCATCTCATCAACGGTAATTTCACCTTCACGAGCTCTAATAGCCAATCTTTTCACTTCTGCCTCTACCCCTCTGAAGGTTAAGTTTTCAGCGTTACGAATAACAGGTACCATTAAACCTTTAGGACCCGATACCGCAATACTGATATCACAGAAATCATAAGAAATCATTTCCTTACCATCAATCATAGAATTTACGGCAGGGTACATTTCCAAGGCTCTCACTACAGCCTTTGTAAAAAATGACATGAAACCTAAACCAACCCCATGTTTGCTTTTGAAATCTTCTTTATACTTATTTCTTAGCTCAAAAATTGCAGACATATCCACTTCATTGAAAGTGGTCAACATTGCTGTTTCATTTTTTGCAGAAACCAATCTTTCGGCAACTTTTCTACGCAACATTGATAGTTTAGACCTAGATTCTCCACGACTACCACCTGTAGGCGACCCCATTGAAGGCACTGCATTTACAGCATCTTCCTTGGTAATTCTGCCATCTCTACCTGAACCGGAAACTGCACTACTATCCACACCTTTTTCATCTAAGATTTTCTTAGCTGCAGGTGATGGTACACCAGAAGCATAAGTTTCTTTAGCTTGAGCTGGCTGCGGAGCTTTTTCTGTTTTAGGCTCCTCTTTTTTCTCTTCTTTTGGTGCGCTTGCGGTTTTGGCTGCACCATCTGGCTTGGCCGCACCCGTATCAATTAAGCAAACAATGGCACCTACTGCAACAGCATCACCTTCCTCTGCTTTTAAAGTAATTGTACCACTTGCTTCAGCAGGCAATTCTAAAGTAGCTTTATCTGAATCTACTTCTGCAATCGCTTGATCTTTTTCTACATAATCACCATCCTCTACCAACCATTCTGCAATTTCCACCTCTGTGATAGACTCTCCCGGCGATGGGACCTTCATTTCTAGAATCATTCTTTCTATAATTTGATATGTTATTTTATTTTTTTGGCTTGGACATATTATCCTTCGTTTTATCAAAAACGTAATCTATAACTTGTTGATGACGTGCTTTTGAACGCACAGAACTACCTGCTGCCGGAGCTGCATAAAAACGCCTTGAAGCAACCCTAAAAGTTCTAGCTTCGTCAAAATGCATTAATAAATGACTCCATGCACCCATATTTCTAGGTTCTTCTTGAGCCCAAACAATATCATCTGCATTCTTATATTTTGCAATGGCTTCCTTCATTTTCTTTTCCGGAATAGGGAACAATTGTTCTACCCTTACCAGTGCCACATCATCTCTACTATTCTCTTCTTTAACAGCTAAAAGATCATAATAGAACTTACCTGTACAGAATACCAATGATTTTACTTTTTTAGCATCTGTAGTCTCATCATCTATGACCTCTTGGAAACCACCACCTGTTAAATCCGCTATTTTAGACACTGCTTTTGGATGTCTCAACAAACTTTTAGGCGTAAAAATGATCAATGGCTTTCTAAAATTAGCCTTCATTTGTCTACGCAAAATATGGAACATTTGCGCTGGTGTAGTTACATCTGCTATGTACATATTATCTTTTGCACACAATTGCAAGTAACGTTCCATTCTAGCGGAAGAGTGTTCTGCACCTTGACCTTCATAACCATGTGGTAAGAGCATTACCAAACCATTTTGAAGTTTCCACTTATCTTCTGCGGCAGAAATATATTGGTCTATCATAATTTGGGCCCCATTACTGAAATCCCCAAACTGAGCTTCCCATATTGTCAATGTTTTAGGGCTAGCCATGGCATAACCATAATCAAAACCTACAACACCGTATTCCGATAAAAGTGAATTATAAATCTGAAATTTTGCTTGCTTATCAGAAAGCTGGTTCAACAAGATTATTTCTTCCTCGCTCTCTTCAACCTTCATTACGGCATGACGGTGAGAGAAAGTACCACGTTCTACATCCTGTCCGGACATACGCACAGCATAACCTTCCTCTAAAAGAGAACCATATGCCAATAATTCACCCATGGCCCAGTCCAAATTATCCGCTTCAAAATACATATTGTAGCGATCCTTGACTAGTTTTTCTACTTTACGTAAAAACTTTTTACCTTTTGGCAAAGCAGTTATCACCTTGGCAATTTTATCTAATTTGGTCTTGGTGAACTTGGTATTCACCGGGTCCATCATTTCCCATTCACGAACATTTTCAAAACCTTTCCATTCATCTGCCATGAACGGGGTTATTACAGTTTTATCTTCCTTACGTGAATCTTCAAGTTTTTCCTCTAATGAATCTTTATACTGTTTTTCCAATTCAGAAACATAGGTATCGTCAATAACACCTTCTTGAATTAGTCTTTCAGCATAAATATCCCTTGGGTTCTTATGCTTGGAAATAGCTTTGTATAGTTTTGGCTGGGTAAATCTTGGCTCATCACCTTCATTATGCCCATACTTTCTATACCCTAACAAATCTATAAATACATCGCTCTCAAATTGCATCCTATATTCCAATGCAAAAAGTGATGCGTGTACCACAGCCTCAGCATCATCAGCATTAACATGCAATACTGGACTCAAAGTAACTTTGGCTACATCTGTACAATAGGTAGATGTTCTAGCATCTAGATAGTTAGTGGTAAATCCAATTTGATTGTTTACTACAATATGTATAGTACCTCCGGTTTTGTAACCATCAAGACCGGCCATTTGCACAACTTCATATACCAAACCTTGACCTGCTATGGCGGCGTCACCATGTACTACAATAGGAAGCACTTTTGAAATATCATCTTGATAGTCCGCATCTTGCTTTGCCCTTGCAATACCTTCAACCACTGCACCTACAGTCTCTAAGTGAGAAGGGTTTGGTGCAATGCTCATGTTAATTTTATTTCCGTTATCAGATTTTCTATCTGAAGTCCAACCTAGGTGATACTTAACATCGCCATCAAAAATCTCTTGCTCATAATCCTTACCATCGAATTCACTAAAAATATCTTTAGCGGATTTTCCGAAAATATTGGTGAGAACATTTAATCTTCCACGGTGTGCCATACCCATAACAAACTGCTTTACGCCCATTTCTGCGGCACGCTCAACAATTACGTCTAAGGCAGGTATCAATGATTCATTCCCTTCTAAGGAGAATCTTTTCTGACCTACATATTTTGTATGCAAAAAAGTCTCGAAAGAAATGGCATGATTCAACTTTTTAAGAATATGCTTTTTTCTATCCGGCTCAAAATCAGGATGGTTGTCATTGACATTAATCCAGTCTTGAATCCATTTTACACGCTCTGGCTTTCGAATATACATATACTCAACACCAATAGCATCGCAATAGATACTTTGTAAATGTCTAACAATTTCTTTGAGGGCACTTGGACCTATACCAATTATATCACCTGCATTAAAAACGGTTTCAAGATCAGACGATGAAAGTCCGAAATTTTCTATTTCCAATGAAGGTTCATAATGTCTTCGCTCACGAACCGGGTTTGTTTTCGTAAATAAGTGACCTCTGCTTCTATAACCGTCAATAAGTCTGATTACCTGAAACTCTTTTTGCAAGGATTCTGGCATTTCACTCTTATTACCGTTTACTACAACAGTAGTTCTGTTCTCATCAATTTCAAGTTCATCTAATGAACTTTCCATCCCAAAGTCGAATCCTTGAAAAAAGGCTCTCCAACTTGGTTCTACACTATCCGGATTTACTAAATACTTATCGTATAACTCTGAAAAAAAAGAGGTATGAGCGGTATTCAAAAAGGAATATTTATCCATGAATTACTTTCTGTATCTTTAGAATAAATTTCTAACAAAAATACAACATTTACAATATCTAACGATAGAATGCCAAGTATTATTGAAAAAAATGAAACTTTAAAACAAAATCGCCCTATGAGCTTAAAAAAAATGATATTCATTGGTTTTATCACATTAAATATCACCTTTTCACTGGCCCAAACCACTAGGAACAATTCTGATTTCTGGAATAACGTAAGATTTGGTGGAAGTATTGGATTAGGATTTACAAATAACGGATTCAATGGGTCTATTTCCCCAAGTGCCATTTATCAATTTAATGAGCAATTTGCTTCTGGTGCCAGTTTAAGTTTCAACTATGCCAAATTTGATGAAGACAAATTTCTAGCATACGGCGGGAGTGTTCTTACTCTCTTTAACCCTATTCCCCAACTTCAAATGTCCGCAGAATTTGAACAGCTTAGGATCAACAGAACAATTGCGACCTCAACTATAGATATTGAAGATAACTACTGGCTACCTGCATTTTTCATAGGTGCGGGTTACAGCACCCGAAACGTTACTATGGGATTGCGATATGATTTACTGTACGACGACAACAAAAGCATATACGGAAATGCACTAATGCCATTTGTACGCGTGTACTTCTAAAAATTACTACCTTACCAATACCAAACCAACATGAATACATTGAAAAACAGGTATCTTTCATTAGATGTCTTTAGAGGCATGGATGTCGCTTTAATGATCATTGTGAATTCCCCCGGAAATGGCGATACCAGTTTTGGCATTTTAAAACATGCGGTCTGGAACGGATTTACGTTAACGGATCTAGTATTTCCTACTTTCTTATTCGTAGTAGGAAACGCTATGAGCTTTAGCATGAAAAAATACCAAAATGTGGCAAGTTCTGAATTCTTAAAAAAGGTTTTTAAACGTTTTGCCATTATTTTCCTATTAGGGTTTTTAATGTATTGGTTCCCATTTTTTGAAAATGGGAGTTTAAAACCAATTGCAGAAACCAGAATTTTTGGTGTACTGCAGCGTATTGCCCTCTGTTACCTATTTGCATCGATCTTATTACATTATTTCAAGACTAAATCTGTTTTGATCTTTAGCGCCATTGCTCTTATTGGTTATCATATTATCCTAATGGTATTCGGAGATTTATCATTAACCGGGAATGCCGTATTAAAACTTGACAAATACATTATTGGAGCAGACCATATGTACCACGGAAATGGCGGTGTTGCTTTTGACCCAGAAGGATTATTAAGCACATTGCCTGCCATTGTAAATGTTATAGCCGGATTCTTTACTGGTAAATTCATTCAAAAGAACGGTCAGAATTTTGAGACCATTGCCAAATTGATTATGGTTAGCGGACTTCTCATAATAGCAGGATTTGCATGGGACCTCACATTCCCTTTCAATAAAAAACTATGGTCCAGTTCTTTTGTTTTGCTAACCATTGGAATAGATATTTTTATAATCTCCATTCTTATTTACTTATTAGATATGTCCAAACCTGGAAAATGGACTTATTTCTTTGAAGTATTTGGCAGAAATACACTGTTTATCTACCTATTATCTGAACTTTTTATCATCAGTTTGGCAGAAATATCAATGAAGGGCACAACCGCCTACAACTGGATTGCAGATAACATCTTTATACATATAGCAGGTGACTACTTTGGCTCGTTATTCTTTGCTTTATGGATAATGTTCACTTGTTGGTTAGTAGGTTATATCATGGATAAAAAAGGCATTTATATAAAGGTGTAATCTTGATATCATCTTATTGATACCTGTTACGGTACCACACTTTTTTATATTCCCTCTTTAAAATCAAAAAAGTAATTTGATCAGCTACATCTACAGTATCCGTAATTTGAATATGCTCAAACTCCTTTTCAGGAATATCTATGATATACATAAGATTAAGGTATTCTGCGAAATGCTCCATCATTAAGTAATAGATCTTTTCACGAATAAGGGCAATGAAGCTAACGCCATCTATAGTTTTCGTGATTTTCAATGGATTATTGGCAAGAATGAAATCTTTCTCCACTTGTTTAACCAATTTTTCAAAAAGGGAGTCACCTAATGCTATTTGCACCAACTGCCTACTAGTATCAACATTGATTTTCATGCAAAGCTTATTTTCAAGAATTAGCCAAACCTTCTATACCATTATTGTTTATAAACGACCCCTTCTTTCATCACAAAAACTACATCTGTAAGGGTTTCCACATTATTTAAAGGGTTTTCATTTACAGCAACAATATCAGCAATATACCCTTCTTTAATTTGTCCTAAATCAGCCTCGCCTAAAAGCATAGCATTGGTTATTGTAGCTGAACGTAATGTCTCAATAACGGGCATACCCGCCTTGTTCATATAAACAAATTCCTTAGCATTATCACCATGGGGAGACACCCCTGAATCTGTACCAAAGGCTATACTTACCCCTTTCTTATAAGCTTTTGCAAAAGTTTCATTGAGTTTAGGTCCTATTTCCAAGGCTTTCTTAGCCACTACCGGCGGCAAATAGTTAGGTATTTTGGCTAACCTAGCAGCCTCTTGACCGGCAGAAATGGTAGGCACCATAAAAGTATTATGCTTGATCATAAGATCCATAGTTTCCTCAGACATTAATGTACCATGTTCAATAGTTTTAATTCCGCCTAAAATAGCTCTTTGCATACCTTCATCACCATGTGCATGTGCAGCGGTAAGCATACCATAATCTTTTGCAGTATCTGTAATCGCTTTTATTTCTTCAATAGTAAATTGTGGATTTTGACCACTTTTAGCTACACTTAAAACACCCCCAGTTGCGGTAATCTTAATAACATCTGCACCATCTTTATATCGTTGACGAACTGCTTTTCTGCCATCTTCCGGAGAATTGACCACCCCTTCTTTTGGTCCTGGATCACCCATTAATTCTTGACTTCTTCCGTTGGTAGGATCCGCATGTCCACCTGTAGAAGCAAGAGATTTTCCGGCGGTGAAAATTCTTGGACCAACTATTGTTCCTTTATTAATTGCTTTCTTGAGGGCAATGTTTACACCAGAACCACCTAAATCCCTAACTGTTGTAAAACCGGCCATTAAAGTCCGTTTAGCATACACCGTAGATTGAAATGCCACATCAGCTTCGTTCAAGGTAAATGCTTCTAAATATCTAGATGGGCTAGATTCGCTTTCTATATGCACATGCATATCTATAAAACCCGGTAATATGGTCTTGGATTTTAAATCTACCACCATATCCGTATCATTACCCGATACATAACCATTTTTAATCTCCTTGATCTTATTACTCGATACTATAATTGTCTTTTCAGATAAAATTTTACCAGATTCAACGTCAACAATTTTACCGCATTGTAAGTAAGTGTCCTGTGCATTAGCCAGACCTATAACAAACAGGAACAATACAAATAGAGAATTTTTCATAAGAGGTGGTATTTAAATTAAATAAGGGGAAATATAACCATATTTCCCCTTATTTATATTGATAGTATCGAAAAATCAATCCCTAATTTTCTGCTCCCAGATCCAAGCGTAATTCATTGCCTCTTCTAAAGTATATTCAGCTTTCCAACCTAACACTTCATTTGCCTTGGTAGTATCTGCATATGCTGTTGTAATATCTCCAGGTCTTCTATCTACAATTTTATAATTCAATTTTTTACCTGAAACCTTTTCAAAACTCTTAATAGCCTCTAAAACCGAGCTACCTTTACCCGTACCTACATTAAATACTTCGTAGTTAGATGCATTGTCACCATTAAGCAAGCGCTCTAAAGCTACCACATGTGCCTTGGCCAAGTCCACCACATAAATATAATCTCTAATACATGTGCCATCAGGAGTAGGGTAATCGTCTCCAAAAACAGATAACTCTTTTCTAAGTCCAATACCTGTTTGAGTAATGAAGGGCACCAAATTTTGTGGAACCCCTTTTGGCAATTCTCCAATATTCGCACTTGGATGCGCTCCCATAGGATTAAAATATCGTAAGGCAATAGCATTAAGACCAGGAGTAACTTTACAGGTATCTGCAATAATTTCCTCACCCATTTGTTTGGTATTGCCATATGGAGATTCTGCCACCTTGACCGGTGCATCTTCGGTAATTGGCATTTTATCTGCCTGTCCGTATACCGTACAAGAAGAACTAAAAATAAAACTTGCCTTATTCTTTTTACAAAGCTCCTTTAATATGTATACCAAAGTACCAATGTTGTTTTCATAATACAATAATGGTTTCTCAACACTCTCCCCCACCGCCTTAGACGCAGCAAAGTGTATAACTCCAGTAACATCTTGGTATTTTTGAAAAAAGTCCTCGACTTTTTGTTTTTCCTTAAGGTCCAGTTTTTCATAAAGTGGCTTTTTACCGGTAATGGCCTCAATACCCTCTAGCACACTTTCATCAGAGTTAGAACAATCATCAATAATGACCACTTCAAACCCTTTATTCTGTAATTCTACTACAGTATGTGAGCCAATAAAACCTAAACCTCCTGTTACTAATACTTTCATCTACTATATTATTTGAACGTTGCCAAATTAAAAAAACTTTGCACTACCCATTAACAAACCCGATAACCAACTGCGTAATATGGTTAATCTGTTCTTCATCCAATTCCGTATGCATTGGTAAAGAAATTACTTCTTTCACCAATTGATTGGTCACAGGAAAATCTGCCTCATTGTACCTATCATCCAAATATGCCTTTTGTTTATGCAACGGGATAGGATAATATACACCAAAAGGAACTTCATTCTTTGCTAAAAATTGTCCCAGCTCATCTCTTTTGCCATTTGTTATTCTCAACGTATATTGATGAAACACGTGACAATCGCACACATCGCAAATTCCCTCACAATTATTCACGGTCACAGGGGTTATGATATGCTCTTGACCCTCAAACGCTTTGGAATATGCTCTTGCCGCATTTCTTCTTGCTTCGCAATAGCCATCTAATTTTGGCAATTTTGCCCTTAGTACCGCAGCCTGTATAGAATCTAGTCTAGAATTTACCCCAACCACATCATGATGGTAACGCTCATACATACCATGGTTAACAATACCACGAAGTGTATGTGCCAATTCATCATCATTAGTAAAAATAGCGCCGCCATCACCATAGCAGCCCAAATTTTTAGAAGGAAAAAAAGAAGTGGCACCAACATGCCCAATACTTCCGGCCATCTGCTTAGTACCATCTTTAGCATAATATCTGGCACCTATTGCCTGTGCATTATCTTCGATAACAAATAAATCATGCTTTTTTGCCAAATCTAGAATTGCATCCATATTAGCACATTGCCCAAAAAGATGTACCGGCACTATAGCCTTTGTCTTAGGGGTAATCGCCTTTTCGATCGCTTCAATGTTAATATTAAAAGTATCTGGATATACATCTACCAAAACCGGCGTAAGTTGTAACAATGCAATTACCTCAACCGTAGCGGCAAAGGTAAAGTCGGCAGTAATCACCTCATCGCCAGGTTTTAGACCCAACCCCATCATTGCAATTTGCAAAGCGTCTGTACCATTTGCACAAGGAATGACATGCTTTACCTGTAAATACTCCTCCAGTTCCTTTTGAAATGCATGAACTTCTGGACCATTAATAAATGCTGATGTCTCTAATATCTGAGAAATTGAGTTATTTACCTGTTCTTTAATTTCTTGGTATTGACCACCTAGGTCTACCATTTGTATCTTTTTCATCTGTTGTAATTACATGAAGTGCAACAAAAATACGAAACGGGCAACACTAATTTTATGGAAAGAAACGTAATTTAGCCCAAAAGCATCAGTTTGTATATTCTTTATAACTTCATAGCGGTAATTGCTTCTGTAATTTTAAAAGGCTTGGCATTGGTAAACACTAAGCTTTCCCTTTTTGTAAATGGTAGAAAAAATTCGCTTTCCATAATTGAAAAGTCCATTTCTAAAGAAGATAAAGTAATTTGGATCCATGCCGCCTCTTTAGGTGAATTTGAGCAAGGGTTACCAGTATTGGAGCAATTAAAATTATCATATCCACATTACAAAACCCTACTTACTTTTTTCTCTCCTTCAGGGTACGAAGTAAAGAAAAACAGCAAAGTTGCCGATGTAATATGTTATCTACCGTTAGACACCAAAAACAATGTAAAATCATTTATAAAAATGGCACACCCAGATATTGCCATTTTCATCAAATATGAAATTTGGCCTAATTACTTAGCCGCCCTTAAAAATTTGAATACCCCCACTTTTTTAATTTCTGCCTTATTCAAAAAGAAACAATCCTATTTCAAGTGGTACGGTCATTTTATGCGTAAAGCTTTAAAAAGTTTCACTCATATTTTTGTTCAGAATTCCATGTCTTCAGACTTACTAAAATCTATTGGTTTAAAAAATGTGACCGTTGCAGGAGATACTCGTTTTGATAGGGTGCTTGAAATAACAAAGCGCAATAACGACCTGGAATTTATGAAGTTATTCAAAGATGAACAGTTCTGTTTTGTAGCAGGTAGCACTTGGCCAGAGGATGAAAGACTACTAATTGATTATATCAACCAAAGTAAATATGCCATTAAGTATGTGATCGCGCCGCACACTATGAAAGCTGATCATATAAAAAATATAGTTTCATCTATTGATAAATCTGTTATATGCTATTCTGATTTAAATGAAAAGGTCGTATTAAAAGACTACGATGTTATAATTATCGATACCATTGGGTTATTGACCAAAATATACAGTTATGCAGACATTGCATATGTTGGCGGTGGTTTCGCTACAGGATTACACAATACATTAGAGCCTGCAGTTTTTGAGATACCCGTAATTATTGGAGAAAAATACGAAGGTTTTGCAGAAGCGGAAGAACTAGTAACATTAGGTGGTATTATTTCTGTAAATAGCTTTTTAGAATTAAAAAAGCAAGTAGACGAATTCTTCAACGACAACGATAAACAGGAATTAACCGGACAAATCAATTCTAAATACATCAAAGAAAAGGCTGGGGCCACACCATGTATACTGAATGAATTAAATTCAGTTTTAGGGACAAAAAATTGAAGTATTCACACCAACGAAACTTATAAACTACCGAATATTTAGCTCAAAAATTAGACTACTATAGACTCAATTTGGGTGCATTCCCCTGATTATATGATACGTTAATCGATTTTACATCACTATATTACAGCACTTTACACTTCTAATACTTATATTGAGAACAGAACAATATAAGTATGATTATGGAACAAGAACTAACTTCTGGAGTAAAAATGCTCAACGGATTTCTCAAATTAATGATTACATGTTTAATTCTAATTCTTCTAGCAGTACCACTTGCAGGTATAGCAGATTGGTTAGGACTGATCAAATAATTACAAGTAACATTTACATCAAAGCTTTTAAAAGTTGACTTCAAAACATTACTGATAGTTCAACATCGATGAAACACCAATTTTACGGTTAAAATGCATCTGTCAAGAACTATCAACCACAAATAAGTAAGGTTTTACGTTGTTTTTGTAAGGTTTTACAACAATTACTAGGTAAAAGTTGCTCATTTCAACTAACTTTAGTAGAGTAACTTTAAAGTAGGTAATGTTATGAACAATTTATCATTTAAAACAGGGGTAGAAACTTATCTATCCGTACTTATTATAGCAATGAATGCTTTTTTGGCTGTTGTTGCGGTAGGTGCAATATTAACCCTTTTAGGGATTGTCTAATCTTTTAAATTAGAGCTTATTGCAAAAAATTACATTATAAAAGCCCCTTTGAAAGGGGCTTTTTTATATTTATCCGTCATTAGAGAAAAGCTTCTACCAACTACATTTACTTTATAATGCTTTTCATAAAATCCTCTTTATAGGCTCTACCAATAGGCACTCTCACATTCCTTTCCAATACTACATGATTTCCAATCACTTTTTTAATCTTGCTCATATTTACGATGTAAGATTTATGCACTCTTAAAAACTTAAGGTTATTTAGGTGCTCTTGCCAATATTTTAAGGTTTCTTGCGACAGGTATTTGTGTTTTATCAAATGAATCTCTGTATAGTCCGCATCGGATCTAATATGACTTATGTTCCTCACTTCAATCTTAACATGTTCATATCCAGATTTTACAAAAATCACATCAGGTAAAACATTATCATTTTGAACTGTACCATCCATTAAAAAATTTTCTTTGGTTGGCACTTTATGGACCGCTTGTACAAATCGCTTAAATGAAAACGGTTTTAAAAGGTAGTCTACCACCCCATACTCATAACTTTCCAAGGCATAATCTGAAAATGCCGTGGTCAATATTACGCTAGGTTTTTGCTTTAAAACATTCAAAAATTCAATTCCTGAAATCTTAGGTAAATGAATATCTAGAAAAATAAGGTCTACATGCTCCGTTTTGAGATACTCCATTGCCAGAATTGCATCGGCAAACGTAGCTTTTAACTGCAAGTTGCCTATGTCTGAAATATACTTCTTAAGCACTCTTTGCGCTGGCGGTTGATCTTCTATTATAATACACTGCATCATAAGCTTGCCTGTATCAATTGTAATTTTAAATGTACATAATAAATATGCTGTTCCTTTTGAATATGTAATTTATGAGCGTTGGGATACAGTAATTCGAGTCTTTTCTTCACATTTTGCAAACCTATACCATTTGAGATACTTTGGGTATTAGATAGTTTTAAGAATGAATTTCTACATTCAAAATTTAAAACTCCCTTCTCATCCAATGACACATTTACATCTATAAAAATACCATGAGACTGACTTGCCGTACTATGTTTAAAAGCGTTCTCTATAAAAACAGATAGAATTAAAGGGGCAATTAGATAGCCACTCTTAATATGTTCGGTTTTAAAGTTAACACTACCCCGTTCCTCTATCTGCATTTCATTTAGTTGCGTAAAGTTCTTTAAATGTTCCATTTCTTTGGGTAAGGCTACATACTTTTCCTTACAATCATACAGCATATATCTTAGCACTGCAGACAATTCAAGAATAATAGAAGGCGTTTTTGAGGATTCTTCTATGGCATAAGAGTAAAGGTTATTTAAATTGTTGAATAAAAAATGTGGATTGATCTGTGACTTTAAAAACAACAACTCACTTTCCTTTACGGAAGTACGCAACTCTTCTACCTCCAATTGTTTTTTAGAGGCATCCCAAGCAAATTTGAACCCTACTAAAATTAATATTACCGGCATTACATCTAACAGGCTATAGACCACTCCCGGAAAATACACTGCACGTGTATTGGGATAAAAAATTTGCTCTAGAACCAACTCTTCAAAAGATATAATAGCACTAATTAGAATAATCAGAAAAAGAAAAAACTGCAAATATCTTTTCCTATAGTAATATTTGGGCAACAATAGGTAATTGATTACAAAGGCACCTAAGGAGTAGTTTAAAAAAGCCAACACTTTAAAACCTTCAATTTCAGGTTCATTTCTATCGAACGTAAAAAAAAGAAAGACCACAATATGCAGTAGCACCTGAAAAATAATTTCTTTGGTTGTGCTATTATTAAATTTAGAATTCATGGTCATTATTTAAAAATACTACATAATTGGATTACGCTATTTATTAAGGCTGTCATCGACATTATTTTACTGGTAAACGCCACGTCAAAAAGAAATGTCGTTTGCACTACAACAAATGTCGTTTGCAGAATTTAAGAATAAAACAAAATTAGTTATGTGCACTTTTACAGTTCAACTTATCAACCTTTAACATGTACAAACCAATTTACTACTCATTTATAATATTAGTTTCAATGCTTTTTAGCCAAACAGCATTGGCACAAAATACAATTACGATCACTGGTAAAATTATAGAGACCAATAATGACGAAGCCATAGAATTTGCCACAGTTTTGGTAGGCGATCCAGTTAACCAAAAGCCAATTGTTGGCACAACTACCCTACAGGATGGCAGTTTTGTTCTTGAAACTACGGCTTCTGATTTTTATATTGAAGTCAGTTTTATAGGGTTTACCACCCAAAGATTTGATAACCCTACTATTACCAATAACAAAATTGAATTAGGCACTGTTTCCATTTCAGAAGATTCACAACAATTAGATGAAGTTGTTGTAGAAGGAGAAATTAGCCAAACCGTATTTAAACTGGACAAACGTGTTTTTAATGTTGGGGCAGACTTAAGCAGTACCGGCGCTAGTGCATTAGAGGTTTTAAACAACGTACCATCTGTTAACGTTAATATAGAAGGAGCCGTAAGCTTACGTGGAAGTCAAGGTGTACAAATGTTGATCAACGGTAAACCTTCCGTAATTGCTAATGAGCAAGGGAACGCATTGGGAACCTTAACCGCAGATATGATAGAACGCATTGAGGTAATTACGAACCCATCTGCAAAATATGATGCAGAAGGCACATCGGGCATTATAAACATCGTCTTAAAAAAAGAGGAAAAAAAAGGACTTAACGGTGCGGTTACCCTCAATACAGGTGTACCCAACAACCACAGTTTGGGCCTAAGCCTTAACAGACGAACAGAAAAATTCAATTTATTCAGTCAAGTTGGTTTTGGTCGTAGAACTTTTCCAAGTGATGAGGAAACTGAAAACAGAAATTTAGAAGATGGTACCTACATTAACAGTTTTGGAGAAAATGACAAAAACGAGACGTTTTTCAATCTCATCTTAGGAACCGATTATCATATAAACGATCTAAACGTCATTACCCTTTCAGGAAATTTTGCCTATGAATGGGAGAAAGAAAATGCAGATGCCATTTTTAGCACATTTGATGCAAGCAACTCGTTGACCGATGCTTTTAGAAGACAAGAATTAACCGAAGCAACCAACCCAAAATACTCGTATGAACTTCAATACAAAAAAGACTTTGAAGGTAATGAAGAACAATCTCTACTATTAAGCGCTACCGGAAATCTGTTTGCGAAAGATCAGACCAGTAATTTCACGAATACTACAACTTTTGGTAATGAAGATGACATGCTTCAAAAAAGTAGAACAGATTTTAGCCAAGCAGAATACACGTTTAAAGCAGATTATACACATCCTTGGTCAGAAAAATTTACATTGGAAACCGGTGCACAATATCAAATTAATGATGTAGAAAACGATTTTGCCATAAGTAATTTCGACGGTACAAACTTTATAGAAGACCCAAACCTGACCAATATTTTTGAGTGGACCCAAAAGGTATTGGGCATTTATGGCACTACAGCTTACGAAGGCGATAAATGGGGTCTTAAAGTAGGGCTTCGCTTTGAAGATACCGATGTTGCCACACTATTGAGAAACACCAACGTTGCCAATGACAATAAGTATAACAACTTATTTCCTAGTGGGCACACTTCTTATAAGATCAATGATGACCTTTCATTACAAGCAGGGTATTCTAAACGTATATTTAGACCACGACTATGGGATCTGAATCCGTTTTTCAATATTAGGAATAACTTTAGTATCAGTACCGGTAATGCTGATTTACAAGCTGAATTCACGGACAGTTTTGAGGTAACCAGTATCTATAAAATTGGTAAAATGTCTATGAACCTGGGCGTGTTTTACAGACATACTGAAGATGTTGTGGAACGGATCGTAGAATTTGAGGACAATGTAAGTATATCCAGACCAGAAAATGTGGGCACAAGCAACACTACTGGTATTGAATTCAATGCTAAATACATACCTGCAAACTGGGTGTCGTTTACAAATGATTTTAATTATAGCCACTTTGCCCGTGAAGGGGATTTTGAAGGAAGCTCATTTGATTTTACTGGAGATCAATGGTCTACGCGACTTACAGGTAAGTTTAAATTACCTGCAGATATTGACATTGAACTTATAGGTAATTACCGATCAAATTATAGAACCTTGCAACAAGAAGTATCTGAAAATTTATTTATGGATTTTGGGGCAAGAAAAAAGATTTTAAAAGGTAAAGCGATTGTAAACTTGAGCGTACGTGATGTATTTGCGTCGCGTATAAGTGAAAGTATAACCACACAACCTACCTACTACCTAAGAGATTATAGTAAGCGCGGAAGATTTATTACATTGGGTATTAGTTTTGGTTTCGGTAAAGGAGAGGCTATGGAGTTTTCTGGCCAAAAACATTTTTAAGTCAAAATATATAAAGCACTCGTTCAGCTATTTTTAAACAATCTAAATACACACTACTGAACTACAGCTATTTAAATTGCTTCTAAACGTATGTGAATGTAAATTTATTAGGAACTTAAAATAGAAGATTATGTCGATAAGATTTGGAAATAGTTGTGTTAATTGTGATAATTTGGTTGAAGGCAACACGTGTAAAGTGCATGGCGTAAAAGTAGGAAATAGTTATACGTGTGATAGTTTTGAAATGAAAGCTGCCTTAAAAGATGAGACTAATTGTGTAACCTGTGTAAAGTTTGAATCTAGCGATTGCGCTAACCCACAAAAAGCAGCTCCAGGTATGTCATGCAGTCACTGGGCACCACAGAATGCCACAGCATAGATAACAATACAAGCTTAAAACAAAAGGACCGGTTATTCCGGTCCTTTTTATTTCACTTTACTTCTACCCCTTTCCAAAAAGCGATATACCCTTTAATACCTTTTGCCAATTCTGATACTTCTGGATAATACCATGCGGCATCTTTGTTGACATCACCATCAACCTCTATATCATAGTAAGATGCTACTCCTTTCCAGGGGCAACTTGTATGTGTATCCGTAGTTTTAAAATATTCTTTTTTAATTGTTGAAGGTGGAAAGTAATGATTGCCTTCAACCTGTACCGTAGCATCACTTTCTGCAATTACCGTATTATTCCATATAGCCTTTACCATATTATTTTAGTTTATTTTATTTAAGTTTTGTTATTATCACCGATGTTGCGGACAAGGTTTTATGTACAGGACATTTATCTGCAATTTCCATTAACCTATTCTTTTGACTATCGTCTAAATCACCGAACAATTCTATACTTCGTTTAAAAGTATCGATCTTTTTAATAGTCGAAGTATTTTGAGAATCAGGAGCATGTTCTTTACCGTGATCAACATGTACTATAACCTTTTGTAAGTCCCACTTTTTTCTTGAAGCATACATTCTCAACGTCATGGCCGTACAAGCACCTAATCCTGAAGAAACATAATCATAAGGGGAAGGACCAAAGTCATTACCGCCAAAATCCTTTGGCTCATCAGCAATCAACAAATGATTACCGGCCACTATTTCAGAGGTGAAACCCTCATTACCAATACTTACTGCCACCTGGTGAGATGTTTTTAAAGGTGTACCTTTAGGAATATCCAAATACCGCTCTGCCCAACCTGCAATAACATTACCTACATAGGTAGAATCTACACTATCCATTAAAAGATGATCGGCCTTATCAATAGAAATAAAACTCTTTGGATGATGAGCATATTGGTACAATTCTTTTGCATTTTCAATCCCTACAACGGTATCTTGAGGAGAATGCAGCACCAAATACGGTTTTCTTAAATTCTTTAGGACCTCTTTCATGGGTTTAGATTCAATATCATCTATAAAATCCTTTTTAATGGTAAAATCGCGTCCTCCGATATTCACTTTTGCCTTACCTGTTGCATTTATTTCATCTACATTGGACTTAAATAAATGTTGTACATGAGCTGGTGAAGATGGCGCCCCAATGGTAGAAACTGCAGCAACGGAATCTAATTCAGACGCAGCAAATATTACGGCAGCACCACCTAAAGAATGACCAATTAATAAAGATGGAGCTTTATAATGCTGTTCTAAATATTTCGCAGCCTCAATAAGATCGGACACATTAGAGGAAAAGTTGGTCTCTTCAAATTCCCCTTCGCTCTCTCCAAGTCCGGTGAAATCAAATCTTAGCACGGCAATACCTTTACTCACCAATGCCCTTGATATATTACGAACCGCAGAAAAGTTCTTATTACAAGTAAAACAATGCGCAAAAATAGCATAGCTATGAGGTTCTTGGTTATCAGGTCTTTCTAGACGTGCCGCTAATTTTTTTCCTTGAGAATTAATAAAAGATACTTTTTCAAAACCCATAACTATTGTTTTAATTACAATTCAACCAATATTAAAGTATTAGAGGTGAATTCAACCAAAAACTTACAACACCTACTATACTTCTAAACCATATGATCTACACAAACCTACTCATAGTTATTATGAACCAACAGTTTATTTGGTACAGGTAATCATCCATAAACGTTGATTTAAAGCATTTTTCATACCCTTTACAGGCTCAATAATTTCTCTTACATCACTTATACCATAATCACTAAATTCCTTGTGAATAGAAGCGGTGTCATGAAAATATAATTCAATATGATGTTTGGATAAATAATGGTTTTTGGAAATCTTGGTTCCTTTACCAAATTGATGATCATTAGTAGACAACGTAACAAAAACCATAGAACCACCTATATTAAGCTGGTTATAACAATTTCTAATTAAGTTACTTCTTTGTACACTATTTAAAAGGTGCAATAACGAGTAGCAAAAAATACCATCATACAACTTTTGATCAAATGGCATATCGGTTACATTACCATTATAAATTTTGAATTTATCAGGCACCAAATTAGATGCAATAGCTATAGCTGTAGCCGAAATTTCTATTCCTGTAACATTCATTGCCATAGCAATAAAGGGCAAGGCATTTCTACCATAGCCACAGCCGGGTATTAAAATTTCATCGTAGCCTTTAACCTTAAAACTATTGGCTACCATAACCGCGGCATCGGCTGGTTCCTTTCCCCACATGACAGTGTTTCTCTTAAAACTAAGCTCCCAAAAATCATCCATGACAATCAGTTTTTAAGGCATACTTTATTACAGAAAAATGACTTTGTTCACCACTAACCTTAATTATGATCTCACACATATTTTATTGAACGTTAGCAATAGCCTGTAATAGCAATTATTTAAATTGCTCATTGGCCAAATCTGCATTGACCTTGGCACCGGTAAAGTTTCCGGTATTAACTGCGTTTGCAACTGACCTTAACATATTTGAATTATCTCCACAGGCATAAACACCTTTTATAGAGGTTTCTTGAAAAGGGGTAACATCAATATACCCGTCATCAGTAAAGGTACACCCTAGTTCTTGAGGTATTTGTGAATGCTGTTCAAATGGTAACGATGCGTATAGAGCTTCAAAAGAATGTTTTTCTCCATTGCTAAAACCTATACTTTTTAAATTACCCAAATCATGTTCAATTGAAGTAATATCAGCAACTATTAACTTAACTTGATTATTCTTTAATATTTGAATTTCATCTTCTTTTAAATCGGTCATATTTTTTATGATCAATGTTAGGTTACCAGTAAGATTCTTGATCAATGGAGCCAAATGTAAAGCTCTAGGTATACTGGCGTAAATAGCCGTTTTTTTACCTTTATTTTCAAAACCATGGCAATAAGGACAATGAATGATAGAGATACCCCAACAATCAGAAAAACCCGGTATATCTGGCATAATATCTTTTATGCCGCTACTAAATATCAATTTATGGGCATTGAAAACTGTACCAGATAACGTCGTAATATTAAAACCTGATTCAGTTTTTTTGGCATTAAGGGCAATATCTTCAATGAACTCAACGGTATCATAGTTAAGCACTTGATCTTTTGCCAGTTCATTAATACGGCTCGGCTCTACACCGTCTTGTGTAATAAAATTATGTGAGTGTGGTGTTTGCCTATTGCAGGGCTTACCACCATCAATAATTAATACGTTTCTCAATGACCTACCTAAGGACATTGCAGCTGATAAACCTGCATAACTACCTCCAATAATAATAACATCAAAAAATCTACTATCTACCATATAAGTGTATTTTAAATATTGATTTAAAACAAAACATTTTCATTAATGCGATTATGTCGCTTTAATACAATGCAAATGTAATGAAATTTTAGTATATTGCAACATAGTCGCATTAAAACCATGAAGAGAAGAAAAACACCATCTAAAACCGAAATTTTGCAAGTACTTAAATCTTCGGGGAACGCCTTGAGTCATGATATGATACAAGCCAATATTGAATCTGATATTGATAGAGCTACCATTTATAGAGTTCTAAACAGATTCTGTGAAGACGGTAAAGTACACAAAATTGTTGGCGACGATGGTAAACAATACTTTGCCCTATGTTCCAATTGTGGAGAAGAAAAGCAGCTACATTCTCACAGCCACATGCATTTTAGATGTTTAGAATGTGGAAAAGTGGAATGTTTAGAACGAGATATATCTGTACCATTGCCTGATGGTTATGTGGCAAAAGTCCACAATCTAATTATATCTGGGTTTTGCAATAATTGCTCACAAATATAATCTCTTGTTGTAGCAACCTGATAGAATTCAACTGATGAAGTATCAGAAAGAAAACATTCAAAGTATCAATAAAAAAAGCCTCTCAGTTTCCTGAAAGGCTTTCGTTGTACAGGCGGAGAGACTCGAACTCTCACACCTCGCGGCACTAGATCCTAAGTCTAGCGTGTCTACCAATTCCACCACGCCTGCATACTTTCCAAAATCACGATATGTGATTATCGGGGTGCAAATATAATGCAAAAAATCAATTCTCTAAATTTTAGCTATTTAAAAATTACGCTTTTTGTACTTTTATCAAAAGTCAGATAAAAAATTGCATGAAAAACGTAAAGAATTATATCTCCGAAAACAAGGACCGATTTCTAAATGAAATCATAGAACTACTTAAAATACCGTCTGTTAGCGCAGATCCTGCCTTCTCTCAAGATGTTTTAAACGCTGCGGAAATGGTAAAATCAAAACTAGAAGATGCAGGTTGCGATATTGTTGAAATTCATGAAACAGCCGGTTACCCTATAGTTTATGGTGAAAAAATCATAAACAAAGACCTACCAACGGTACTAGTATACGGCCATTATGATGTACAACCGGCCGAACCATTGGAATTATGGACTTCCCCACCTTATGAACCGGTAATCAAAAAAACCGATTTACACCCAGAAGGAGCCATTTTTGCACGTGGTGCTTGCGATGACAAAGGGCAAATGTACATGCATGTAAAGGCATTGGAATTAATGGTAAAAACCGATCAACTGCCGTGTAATGTAAAATTCATGATTGAAGGCGAAGAGGAAGTTGGGAGTAATAACTTAAGTATTTATGTTGCCGAGAATAAAGAAAAATTGGCAAACGATGTTATTTTAATATCGGACACGGGCATGATCGCCAATGATGTACCTTCTATAACCACTGGTTTACGCGGACTTAGTTATGTTGAAGTGGAAGTTACGGGTCCTAATCGTGATTTGCATTCTGGTTTGTATGGTGGTGCCGTAGCAAATCCGATCAACATTTTAACAAAAATGATCGCTAGTTTACATGACGAAAATAACCATATTACCATTCCAGGGTTTTATGACAAGGTAGAGGAACTTTCCGCCGAAGAACGTGCAGAAATGGCAAAAGCACCGTTCAGCATAGAAAAATATCAAAAAGCTTTGGATATTGATTCGGTGTATGGTGAAGCAGGTTATTCTACAAACGAACGTAACTCCATTAGACCTACCTTAGATGTCAATGGCATTTGGGGCGGTTATATTGGGGAAGGAGCCAAAACGGTTATAGCAAGTAAAGCATATGCTAAAATATCTATGAGATTGGTACCCAACCAAGATTGGAGAGAAATTACCGAGCTATTTAAAACTCATTTTGAATCTATTGCACCTAAAGGTGTTACCGTAGTAGTAAAACCTCATCATGGTGGTCAAGGTTATGTAACGCCAATAGATACTGATGCATACCAAGCAGCATCAAAAGCATACGAAACCACATTTGGAAAAAAACCGATACCACAACGTAGTGGTGGTAGTATTCCTATAGTCTCTCTATTTGAAAAAGAACTAAAGAGTAAAACTATTCTTATGGGCTTTGGTTTAGATAGTGATGCCATACACTCCCCTAACGAACATTTTGGGGTATGGAACTACTTAAAAGGCATTGAAACCATCCCTTATTTCTATCAATATTTTACTGAAATGACCAAAAAGTAGTTGACAGTTGACAGTAAATTAAAAAACGTCTTTGCTTACAAAGACGTTTTTTATTGTAGAAGTATGTTTTGTTGATGATAAATTGATACCGAGAACCAATAATGTACAACTATATTTTTTTCACGTATTTAGTGATGATTACGGTAAGGGTAGGTCCTACTTTGCCTTCAATATATTCAGCATTTTCCCTATCTAACGAAATTCGCCTTACTGCAGTACCTTGTTTGGCTACTTGACTAGAACCTTTAATCTTTAGGTCTTTCACCAATACAACACTATCACCATTTTGTAAGATTACACCATTGACATCACGGTGAATTATCTTCTCACTTTCTGCCAAACCTTCTCCCGTAGCCTTTGCCCAATCTAAAACCTCAGGTTCCAAATACATCATATCCAGCAAATCTTTGGGCCAACCTTCAGATTTTAATCTAGAAAGCATTCTCCATGCCACAACTTTTACAGAATCATACTCGCTCCACATACTGTCATTTAAACAACGCCAGTGATTAGCATCCATTTTTTCCGGGTCTTCAATTTGAGTACGACATGTTTCACACGCCAAAATACTAGAATCAACTCCACTTATAGAAACCGGTTCAACTTCAAAAACCTCTAAGTTATTGGTTGCGGTACATAATTCACATGTGGAACCACTACGTGCTTCTAAATCATCTTTTACGCTCATTCTAGGTTGCTTTTAGGCTGCAAATTTAATCTTTTAAAAAGGGAACAAATCACACCAAAGCCTATTTGAAAACACTTAAAACTTTTATTCGTCGTTCTACATAGAAACCAAAGAAGTAAAACTTTTGATTACCAAGGAAAAAAGCAACAGATTTCTAAGACTAAGCATTGCCTTGGCATTAATTGCCATACTCTTTAAAATAATGCATTGGCCCTATGCTGAAATATTATTGATTTCAGCCGTTGGTGGTATCGCTATTTTCTTCATTATAGGGTTTTATAAGAAACCAATCAAAAACTGGTTAGATTATGCCAAGTTATTTTTATTAATTTCCTTTTTACTTCATTACTTATTTAGAGTTCTGCATTTAAATTATGGATATATATTTTCCTATATTTTTAGAATGGCCTTGATATTTTTCATCATTGCCTATATAAAAGATGTATTTTTTTCAAATGATAATTCCTCCAAATTAGAGGAGCAGCCCACTACTTCAAAAAAGAAAATCATCAACATAGTATTATATTCAACTGCGGTAATTTGTATTATTATTGGTGCTCAATTTAAAATTCTACACTGGAAATTTGGATTCATAAACGGAAACCTTCTGCTAGCCGTAGGACTTATAGCTACTGCCCTTTCTATTATATTAGGTTTTAAAAAATCTTAGTACACCCAAAACGCATTTAACCTCTACACTTGTAGAATCAAATTATTTATTCTATGTTTGTAGAACAAATTCTAAACTTGTAGAAAATGCAGCTATCCAAATCGGAAGAAGAATTAATGAATATACTTTGGAAGCAAAAGAAAGCTTTCATGAAAGACTTATTGGATGCTTACCCAGAACCAAAACCCGCTACCACTACTGTAGCCACCTTATTAAAAAGGATGACCGATAAAAAGTTTATTGACTATAAAAGTTATGGCAGAAGCAGAGAATATTATCCGCTAGTTAAGAAAAAAGACTATTTCTCTAAACATGTAAACGGACTCATTAAAAATTTCTTCAACGATAGCGCCAGTCAGTTTGCGTCATTTTTTACGCAAGAAACCAATTTAAGCAAAGCTGAATTGGAGGAATTGAAGAAATTAATAGACGTTGAAATAGAAAAGAAGTAATTATGGAGATTTATCTTTTAAAATCTACGGCATGCATGGGCATTTTTTTAGTGTTCTATAAACTTTTGCTTGAAAGGGAAAGTATGCACCATTTTAAAAGATTCTTTCTATTAACTGCGCTTATTATTTCTCTAATAATTCCACAAATTGTTTTTACCGAATATATACAAGCAGAACCAACCCCTGCTATCACTCAAGTTTTGACCATAAATGAACAACCAGAAATAACACCAATAGTTCATGAAATGGAAGAATCGCCCATGAATTGGACCTTGATTCTTTATACTCTTTATGGTTTGGGAGTTGCAATTTTTGGATTTCGTTTTCTTTACAACATTGCCAAATTATGGATCCGTGTTAGGCGCAATACCCAAATTAAATTTAACTTCTTGGTAAAAGTCTTGTTAAAAGAAGAACTACCGCCACATACATTTCTTCGCTATATATTTCTGAACAAGCAAAAATTTGAATCTAAGAGTATACCAGCTGCTGTACTATTACATGAAGAAACCCATGCTAAGGAGTGGCATAGTTTAGATGTTCTTTTTATTGAATTGCTACAAGTTCTATTCTGGTTTAATCCGCTAATTTATGTTTTCAAAAAAAGTATCAAACTCAATCATGAATTTCTAGCCGATAGTGCCGTAATTAAAGGGCAAGAAAATCAATTATACTATCAAAACACGTTACTGTCGTACTTATCAAACGACAAATTTCACACGCATCAATCCGTTGGCATCGCAAATGCCATAAATTATTCATCAATCAAAAAACGAATCATCATCATGAAAAAACAAACATCAAAAAGAGGTATTTTAATTCGAAGTCTTTTTATTCTGCCCGTATTGACCATCATGCTTTATAGCTTCTCAAACAGAAAAGAAAAATTCATAAGCGATACCCATGCTTACCCCATAAATGGAGAATGGTTAAATGAAGAAAATGAATTAGAAATATTAAAAATTACCGCAGAAAATAAAAATTTGCTTTGGGGTAATTATCAAAATAACATTTTAAAATTTGAAAAAATAAATGGGCAATTTTATTACTCTGAGTTTGACAAAGAAAAACTCTTAGTCAAAACAAACCAGGAAGAAAAAACGATTCAATTTAATGGAAAAAAGTTTATCCGTAAAAAAAATAGTTTAAGAAATCAATTAAATGGCAAATGGTTAAGTGAACAAAACAATATACAATTAATTGTTTCAGAATACGATATTTATATGGTTTTTGATCTTATAGAAGGAAAGAAAAAAGCTGTACGTTATTACCCTAAGAAACGTTCCAATAGTTATTATTTTACTTATGGTTATGAAGATTGGTCGTTTAAAATTGAAAACAACAAATTAGTTGACTCAAGAGGTAATTACTATAACCGACTTAGAGAAAATGAACAGTCAACGATACCTAAGATAACCGTAAATATAAATAAAGGAGGGCAGTTGCTTGTACAAGATGAGTTAGTTGAATTAGAAGATTTGCAGAAACATTTATCTGAAATAAATTCTCATTTAACTATTAACCAGAGAAAACAAATTGTAAAAACAATAATAAAGGTTGTACCGGACAGCCCCAAAGAAGTAGTGATGAAAGTAGAGCAAGAATTACTTGCATACGGAGCAGCAACTATTGACATTCAAGAATACAACCCTAAAATCGATAAAAGAAAAAAAAGAGCAACATCTGTTCAAATGTCAAAATATGATGAGCTTGCAAAAAAATACAACCGTATGATAGCCGATGGTGGCAATATCCGCATCCTGAAATCTGATATAGATCAATTAAAACATATTTACGGATTAATGTCTAAAGAGCAAAAAGAGCATGCCGAACCATTTCCTGATTTTCCAGAACCACCACCAGCACCCAAAGCTCCTAATGTACCGAATTCTTCAGATTATGCAGATAATCAAATTAAAGAAATCATTGAAAATCAAGACCCCTATGACCATTTGAACTTAGACATCAATGGAATAAAAGGAACATCCTCAAAAACGACTATGGAACTTACTAGTACCACGGCACCCACTCCTCCTACTCCACCCTCTCCTCTTGACTACGCTATAGACATGGCAAAAAAAGGAGCAATATTTTATTTTGAAGGCGAAAAAATAACGTCTGATAAAGCGATCGACTTACTTAAAAAGAACAAAGAATTGAATATGGAATCTCGTAAGAAACTTGGAAAGACCGAAGTAAGAATCACTACCGCACCTGTAACAATACGATAGACACAACGTCAAACATATGTTAAAGCCCTCTTTTGGAGGGCTTTTTACGTACCAAAAACAAAATAGTTACGTTCACCCAGTATACATCATCATCAACTTGCCAGCCGTATGGATGGTCAAAAAACGAATTTTCATCATGATTCAAAATTTCTTCATTCTTTGTTCTGGCGCCGACTCAGAACTTTTAAAAACATGCTCTAAAGGCGAACAAAACAAATATGCAGGTATTGGTGCTACAGTTTTCTTTACTGCGGTAATGGCATTTATAGCAAGTAGCTATGCTCTGTATACCGTATTTGACAATATGTATACCGCCGTATTTTTCGGACTCATTTGGGGACTCCTAATTTTTAACTTGGACCGTTTTATAGTATCGACCATAAAAAAACGAGGCAATTTTGGGCAAGAGTTTTTACAGGCAGTACCACGAATAGTTCTTGCCGTTATCATTGCTATCGTAATTTCAAAACCTTTGGAAATGAAGATTTTTGAAAAAGAGATCAATCAGGTTTTATTAGAGCAAAAGAATGACCTTACCCTTGCCAATAAAGATCAACTTGCCTTGCAGTACACACCTAAGATAACGCAGTTAAATACCGACATCACCAACTTAAAATCTGAAATAGCAGAAAAAGAAAAAGAAACCAATACCCTTTATGATATTTATATCAATGAAGCAGAAGGCACGGCCGGTACAAAGCTATTGGGCAAAGGACCTGTATATGCGGAGAAGCGGGAAAAACATGATGCCGCACTTGCTGAACTACAGGCATTAAAGACCACTAATGCAGAAAAAATTACAGATTTAGAAGCCCAAATAACGGCATTGAATACTGAATATGCAGACGTGGTGAAAAACTCACAACCGATTATTGATGGTTTCGACGGATTAATGGCAAGAATTACGGCTCTAAATGAATTGCCATGGATGCCATCATTTTTTATATTTCTACTGTTCTTAGCTATTGAAACTTCGCCCATAATTGCGAAATTACTGGCTCCAAAAGGTGAGTACGACATTAAATTGGAAGAAGAAGAAAGTGTTTTAGCGACATGGGTTGCCCAAAAATTGGCGCAACGTAAATTAATAGTTGCTACAGATGGAGAAATCAACCAAACAATTTATGAAGATTTAAAGGGCGAAGAAGAGCTATACGGATACAAAAAGAAAAAAGCGGAAGAATTGTTACGCTTACAGGCAGATAGTTTCCATAATGTTCAAACCAAGGGATTAAAATAGAAAAAGACCAATATTTCTATTGGCCTTCTTCGGTTTGGGGGAACTACCTGAACAACTTCTTTACACGGTCATAGCCTCTAAGATCAATTCTGAATTTGTAACGTTATAGGTACATATTTCATAAATTTCCTCTTGGTTGGCAGTTTCAAAATAACCTAAGCATCTATTTGTGTTAATTACTGTTTTCATATTTTTTAGTATTGGTGATTTTTTGAGTTAGTCATTAATTACACTCCAAAGGTACCTCATCAATTCAGCTTAGATCTTTGATTTCTGACCGGGGCAATCTAAGTATAGGCCAATGGACGATAAGTGTAGACGAACCTGTTTTTCTTAAGCTATCCTTTGATAAATCAAAAACAGTAATCAACTCTCAACATGTTCTATACCGATAATCTTCTTAGTAAATAAGCTAATTTTATATATTGGTAATCTTAACTTTGCATTTTAATGGCATCATTGAAAGAAACCAAGAAAAAGAAGAGAAGGTTTTATAACCTTATGATCATCATAGTTCTACTAATTATAATTGCTACAGGTTTTATGGCACAGCTGGGATCGTAACAGGTTTGAGCTTAAAAATTGAATGACTGTATTCAATATTATATTGTTTTCCTTATGGCCAACGAAAATCTGAAATTCAAAAAATACCTAAAGCGCATTGGAAAAATTCTCCTTGGACTAATTTTGCTATTTTTTGTTTTAGTCCTGATAGTACGGACACCTTGGGCACAAAATGCCATTGTATCTAAGGTTACCAATTATATTTCTAGCAAAACACATACTAAAGTAGAAGTTGGCAAATTGTACATTACCTTTTCTGGTGATATACAAATAGAAGGTGTTTATCTGGAAGATGTTAAGGGAGATACCCTATTCTATTCAAAATCGTTACAAGCGGACATTCCAATATACCCTGCCATTTTTAAAAATGAAATTTCAATTGATGATGTTATATCTAAAGGTGTTGTTGCCAAAATAAATAGGGAGAACAACCCAGATGTTTTCAACTTTACGTTCTTAATAGATGCACTGACTACTACGACAGATACGACCGCTACTACTGGTGAACCCATGAATATAAATGTTGGCAGCTTAGATATCACTGATTGGAAATTGAATTATTCCGATGCCTATCTTGGAACAGATATCAACCTTATACTTGGCCAATTAGATATTGACGTATCGGAATTCGACTTGAATTCCATGAAATTCTCTTTGGATAATTTTAAGTTGAGCAATACCCAACTCCAGTACGTTCAATCTCATGAATTCCCAATAACCGAAGACACCACAAGTACAGCTCTACCACATATTGAGGTGGAAGATTTCAATGTAAATAACGTAAATATCACCTACAACAGTCAGCCAGGCGGTTTACATACCCAGTTAAAACTTGGTACCATTGAACTTACAGAAATACTGGCAGATGTATCCAAAAATAGATATGAGACAGATGACCTTGTTCTTCATGATTCAGAAATAGATGTAAAACTAAGGAGTGAAGAAACTAAAATAACTACCACCAATACAGCTGAATATGAATGGCCGGAATTCATCATTGCAGCTAACGATATAGACCTTGCCAAGAACACATTCAGTTATTCCATAAATGGCAAACAGCAAAGCACGGAAAGCTTCAACCCCAATGCATTTAAAATTGAGCAGTTACAACTACTTTCCAAAAATTTAGAATATCGCCCAGAGCAGTTCAATTTAGATGTTTCTAAATTCTCCTTCTCAGAACCTAGCGGTATACATTTAAATCAATTGGCCTTTAAAGCTGGCTTAAACAATACCAAGGCATCACTGTCAGATGTCGTTTTTCAAATAAACAATAGTTCTGCAAATGCAGATATTAATGTTCAGTTCAATTCGTTGAAAGATGCATTGGAAAATCCTGAAAAAAGCACCCTAACCGCAAACATTGCCGATCTAAATTTAGAGCTTGGCGACCTCTTAAAAATTCAACCGGAGCTTGCCCAAAATCAATATCTAGATTCCTTATCAAAACATCCGTTTACCGGTCATTTAAAAGCAAGAGGAAACCTAAGAAAAGTTGATGATCTCAGTACAGAAATACAATGGGGGCCAGACACACATCTTGTGGTAAAAGGCAGTATTGAAAATCTTACCCAAACAGATTCACTTTTTTATAATTTGAACAATATTAGCTTTAGAAGCAATAAAACCGCTATAGACAAATTAATATCCTCCAAGGAACTAGGAATTTCTGTACCTAAAACCATTGTAGCCGAAGGCAGCTTATCTGGTGGAACTAGCTGGGTAAAACCAAACATGGTCCTAAAAATTCCAGAAGGGAATGCTAGTATAAATGCCCTTGTTGACTTTGGGGAAATCATGAAATTTGATGGTACCGTTTCTATAGACAGTCTTCAACTAGGGCAACTGTTACAGAACGATCAGTTAGGTGAAATTTCATTGCAAATAAATGCTAATGGCTCTGGTAACGAAGCAAGCAATTTAGATGCCAACATAACCGGTAACATTTCGCAATTTCAATACGGCGGTTACAGTTATAAAGCGATTGATATTGACGGTATTCTAAATAATGGCAAGGGTAACATATCCGCAAATATCAACGACCCCAATTTGAATATGAATGCAGGTGCAACTTTGCTTCTTACATCCAATGACAATGATATTCAATTTACTTCAAACATCATTGGGGCAGATTTAAAAGAGCTTGGACTTACAAAGGAAAACATTAAAGTTGCCGCTAATATAAATGGTGATTATTCCGGCACGCCATCCAATTTTACGATTAACACCGTTATTGATGATGGTATTGCGGTGGCTGATAACGAGCAATACCAAGTGTCAACCATCATTCTAAAGGCACATGTTGAAGATACCATAACCGACGTTTCCGTACAAAGTAATTTCTTGAACGGGCAGTTGGCATCCAATGCATCGCCTAATCGTATTACCAACGCATTAAAAAAACAATTGGAACACTATTTCTCAACAGACGACACCGTCTATGAGGTCGAAGATACTATTGAAGCAAAACTGGCGATTGCCATAATACCAACACCGGTATTGTCTAAAGTGTTTTTTAACGGAGTAGAAGATTTAGATTCCTTGAATATAGATGCCAGTTTTAATTCTAAAAAGAGAAAAATTTCCGCTCAAGTGAAAGTACCGCACATATCGTATGCGGATAGTTCTGTAGATAGTTTAAATGCCTATGTAAAAGGAGATTCTGTAGACCTAAAATTCTCTGCAGGCCTTGCAGATTTAATTTACGAACCCATTCATCTTAAACAAACCTATTTAGAAGGTAGTTTAAAGAATAAAGAATTATTACTTGATTTCAATTCAAAAAATGACACGGTACAGGTCATGCACATAGCATCTGGTCTAGTATTCCAGAAAGACACTTTAAAACTCCATATTGATCCAGAAGATTTAATCCTTAATAAAAAGCAATGGGAAATTCCAGAAGATAATTCTATAGTGATCAGTGAATCATTTTCAGATTTTGAAAAAGTAATCTTTACTCGAAATTCTCAAAAGATGGAAATATCCAATACGTTTCCAAAGATGGATACGGAACATATTGGAATCCTGTTCGAGAATTTTCAGTTACAGACATTTCTCAGTTTTTTCAATCCTGATGAAGCCTTGGCAAAAGGTAAGGTAGAAGGCGATTTTGTAATCATCAATCCCTACACCGCGTCTGGGCTTGTTGCCAATTTAGATATCAAAGATTTTCAGGTACTTCAAAATCCGTTAGGCACCCTTACCCTAGATGCAACTTCCAAATCGTTATCAGAATATGACTTTGACCTTGCCCTAAAAGACGGTAGTGCAAAGCTTAATTTAACCGGAGATTATACCGCAAAACAAAATACCGCCTACCTGAATATGGAACTGGATATTCAAAAGCTGGAAGCCAGTATAATAGAAGGATTCTCTAACGAACAATTAACGAATGCCAAGGGTTATCTAGACGGAAGCTTATTGGTAAAGGGCACCCTGGCAGAACCAAAATACTCCGGCAGAATAAACTTTAATGAATTTAGCTTAGCATTGGCGGCCTATAAGTCTACGTTTACCATAGATGATCAATTCATAGATATTGATCAAGACGAAGTAAGCTTTAATTCCTTTGCCATAAAGGACATTAATCAAGGTACATTGACTATAGATGGTACGGTTTACACAGAGAGTTTTGTCAACCCAAGTTTTGACCTAACGGTGAAAACAGATCAATTTAGAGTGTTAGATTCCAAAAAAGGAGATGATGAATTGGTCTATGGAATTGCAAGTATAAAAGCAGATGTAAAAGTACTGGGAGATTTAGAACTACCCGTTATAGATGGCAGGTTACGCATTCGCGATATTACCGATCTAACTTATGTTGTACCTCAAGACCAATTGGACATTCAGGAGCGAGACGGTGTTGTTATTTTTGTAAACAGGGAAAACCCTGATGCCATACTTACCAGATCAGATGAAGAAACCACGAATTCCTTTTTTGCCGGTATGGATATCAATACGGTTCTAGAAATAGGGAACGAGGCTAAATTTACCATTGTACTTGATGAAAAAACCCAAGACAAGTTGCAGGCATCCGGTAACGCTACATTGAATTTGAACATAGATCCAAATCAAGACATAAGACTATCGGGCAGGCTAGAATTGAACTCGGGCTTTTACAGAACCAGTTTATACAACTTGGTAAGTCGCGAATTTCAATTACAAAAAGGTAGCAGTATTGTATGGAGCGGTGACCCATTCGATGCCAAAATGGACGTAACCGCTATTTATGAAATAGAAACATCTGCTTCTTCATTAATGTCTTCCATTAGTTACGGAACGGACAGCAGTGTTTCTGGCTCCTATGCACAGTCTACACCATTCTTGGTATATTTAAACATAGACGGGCAGCTTATGCAGCCAGAACTCTCCTTTGCCCTGGACATGCCAGAAAATGCGCAAGGTAACTTTGGTGGTGCCGTGTACAGTCGTATTCAACAATTGAACGAGCAAGAATCCGAATTGAACAAACAGGTATTCTCGCTCTTGGCACTGAACCGTTTTTATCCTACCACAGGAAGTGATGGTAGTAGTGGAGGCGCTGTGACTATTGCCAGAAACAACGTAAACAAAGTACTGTCTAACGAACTTACTTCCATTTCCAATAAATTACTGGGCAATACCGGTTTTGAGCTCGGTTTTGATTTGGATAGTTTTGAGGATTACGAAAGCGGAAGCGCCCAAAGTCGTACCCAATTGAATATCAATGCCAGCAAAAGACTATTTAACGATCGGTTGATCGTTACCGCAGGTAGCGCAGTAGATGTTGAAGGAAGTGCATATTCCAGCGAAAGTGAAACACCATTGATCGGTAACGTAACCTTGGAGTACCTATTAAGTGAAGAAGGCACGTACAGACTAAAGGGGTTTAGAAAACAAGAGTATCAAAATATTATTGACGGTCAACTTATAGTAACGGGTTTAGCTTTTATCTTTAATCGCGAGTTCAATAAATTCAGTCAATTGTTCAGTCCGCTGAAAAAAGAGAATAAACCGTCTAAAAAAGACGCGAACAAAAAAGAAGAATAACGGTACATTGAAAACGAACAACTGCACATATAGAACTTTAATTTGTTTGGCATTTTTGCTGATATATTCATGTGGCATTGAAAAATATATTCCTGAAGGAGAGCAACTGTACACCGGTGCCGAGCTTGAGTTACTTTCCGAAGGTGAGATACATGACAGTAAAGAGGTAAAGGCCGAATTATTAAATCTTATTGAACCTAACCCGAATACCACATTTTTAGGCATGAAGCCTGCCCTATTTTTTCATTACAAGGCGCAGCGAGAAAAACCAGGGTTTCTATATAAATTTCTGAATAAATCTTTTGGGGAAGAACCGGTATATTTTTCTGAAGTAAATACAGACCGTGTAGAAGAATTGATTTTAAACCGCTTGGACAATAATGGATTCTTCTATAGCAAATCATCTTCTGAAGTAGTCAACAACGATAAATTCGCTTCGGTCAATTATACGGCCAGTATGCCGCAGCCCTATGTTTTGGAAAACTATCATCTTGAATCTGACTCATTGCCTATTTATAAAGAAATAGAAAAAATGCTCCCGGAAACCTCTTTGGCAAAGGGAGATAGATTTGATTTAGATTTACTGAAGGCCGAAAGAGCAAGATTAAACAATGGATTAAAACAAAAAGGGTTTTACAACAGTCAAGAAGATCTACTCATTTTTGAGGCAGATACCAATCAATATAAAAACAGAAAATTTGACCTTTTTCTTAGACTAAAAAAAGATGTTCCAGCGCGGGCATCAATTCCGTACACTATTGATTCCATTACCGTTTACCCCAATTACACCATTGAAGGTGACACACTGCCCTTAACTGAAGAAAATGTAACCCAAATAGACAGTATTGATTTTGTACAGAATGAGCTATACTTTAAACCAAAGCTTTTGGAATCCTATCTATTATTCAATGAGGGCGACCTGTACAATGCCGATGTTTCCAAACAAACAAGCAATAGGTTATCTGCATTGGGCAGTTACAAATATGTAAACATACAATACACGGAACTGGATACTACGGCTACCGATGGTAATGGCGGTTCATTGGCAGCAAGCATTTATTTGGCACCATTGACCAAACGCTCTATTAGGGCAGAAATACAGGCCGTATCAAAATCTAACGGATTCACCGGTCCCGGTATTCTTCTGAGCCATACCAATAGAAATGTGTTCAACGGTGGTGAGACCTTTAGTGTTTCTGCCAATTTTAGTTATGAATCCCAATTATCAAGCGGCAGTAATTCCAGTTTAAGCAGTATAGCAGGTGGTATAAGTGCCGATCTAGTAATACCCAGGTCTATACCGTTTTCACCCAGTAGATTTCAGTATGCCGTACCAAAAACAAAAATATCTTTAGGTTACGATTTTTTACAGCGTAGCCAATTGTTTACCTTAAGTTCTGTAAATGCATCTTTTGGCTATACCTGGCAAGAAAACCAATACGTATACCACACCCTAGACCCTATCAGTATAAATTACTCAAGGCTATCAAATGTAACCGATGAGTTTCAGGCAATTTTAGACGACAATGAATATTTGAGTCAAAGTTTTGAGCAGCGTTTTATAGCAGGATTGCTCTATAGTTTCACCTATGACGAAGTATCCAAGCTTAGCAAAGAGGCTCCTATTTACTTTTCAACCAACTTAGATATTGCCGGTAATATGCTAAATCTTATTAGCGGTGGTTCAGAAACTATTTTTGGCTCTACATACGCCCAATATGCAAAAGCCGATGCAGATTTAAGACTGTACCTACGTTGGAAAAAGGAGCGCACCTTGGTATCCCGTATTTATGCAGGTTGGGGCGTTCCATACGGCAATAGTTCAACATTACCCTTTGTTAAACAGTTTTATTCCGGCGGTCCATATAGCGTTAGAGCGTTTAACATCCGTTCTTTAGGACCCGGTAATTTTAATGCGGAAACAGAAAATGCCACTACCGATTATTTTGACCAATCCGGTAACCTTAAGCTAGAAGCTAATGTAGAATATCGTTTTCCACTTTTTTCCTATTTAAAAGGCGCTTTTTTTGTTGATGCAGGTAATGTGTGGCTGACCGGTGACTACTCTGAACTAGAAGAAAACCAACTGAACAGCAGTTTTTCCGAAACACTTTTTACAGATGGTAAATTTGAAAAAGACTGGCTTACCGAGGTTGCTGCGGGAGTAGGGTTTGGTTTACGATTAGATGTTCAAAATTTTGTTATCCGTCTTGATCTTGCGTCTCCATTAAGAATTCCGTACGAAGCTAAAAACGAACGATGGAACGTACCTTTCTTTGGAAATGCCGATAATAACATGACCTTAAACTTTGCTATTGGCTATCCTTTTTAACACCTAATTTCCCCACATACGCTTCCAAAGGGCAGTCATCAGTCGTTTTGCATCCCGTTTAAATTTAGGTCTTTCTTCCACAATGAGATCTTCCCCATTGGGCACCAGTTTATAACTGAAGGCAAATTGGGTTTCGTTTTCATCTAAACTTATGAGTCCAAATCTTAAATCATTGAAATAAAGGTCCCCTTCTCTTTCGGTAATCGTATACCAGCCTTCTGTTATTTTAATAAGTCGTACTATCTTATCATTATCCGCCCATTTACCCAACAGTTCATGATTCTTTGGAAATGCAGAAAATGAAACATCCTTAGTATCAAAAAAAGAATAATCTCCCATCAAATACGCATCTTCAATATCTATATTCGCCATCCATAATACCGTATTCAATGGCGCCGGGCGTGTATTCATATCACTGTAAACAATACCTTGTTCCATCAAGGCATTCTCAAATCTTTGAAAAGCGATTCCTTTTAAAACAAGGGTAAATAGCAAATATGCTGTACTAATAACAAGCCCTAAATGAACATATTTTTGACGTTTAACGGAAGTTCTTTTTTTGAATATTGCCATAATCAAAAAAATGATAAAAGGAACAGTGTATAACGGGTCTATTACAAAAATGCTTTGAAATGCCAACCGCGTTTTAAAGGGCCAGAACAGTTGTGTTCCCCAAGTGGTAAAAGCATCTAATAATGGGTGAGTGAACAATCCCCAGAACATTAACCATGACCATTCTCTCCAGGTAGCAGATTCTTTCCTGTTTATCTTCCAGACCAACCACCCGAACACAGGAGCAAAAAGCACAGAAAAGAATATGGAGTGACTAAAACCCCTATGCCATTCCGTTGCTGTAACCGTATCAAGGAAATAACGCGTAATAACATCCAAATCTGGTATGGTACCGGCAATAGCTCCATACAACATTGCCTTATTACCCACTTTTTTACCAAGCACGGCTTCACCAACGGCTGCCCCTAGTACTATTTGTGTTAATGAATCCATTTAGTATATCATTCAATTATGAGATTTCTCTCAGCAGAAATTAATTGACCTTTCGCCCCCATACCCTCAATAAAAAAAGTGACATTAGATTGAAACGTATTTAAAATTTTAAAGGTCGCAATACCGTTTTCATTAGTAATTAACTCAGGAACCCAGTGTATAGTTCCAAAATTTTCAAATTCATTGGAAAAGTATGACGTGTATTTAGGAGCATAAAACTTCTTTACTTTTTCAAACCCTTCTTTAAACTCATACTTAAAAATAGTATTATCTGAACTACCTTGATCCGTATACCCCCTTGGTAACCTGCGCGTATATATTCTTATAACACCTCCAGAACCCCTTACACCTTCACCAGCTCCTGTTTTATCAATTAAAAAACTTTCCACTTCGTTAGTTGGCATTCTATATAAAAGGTCAAAAGTATTTAACCGTACATTATTCAAATAAATAGCAGGTACAGGCATTGCCCTTTTAGATTCAAACGACTGTACGGTACGTATTCTAATAATGACACGATCTGTACTACCAAAACTTAGCTCTTCTCTTACATAGTAACCTCTAGACCTAATTATATCACTTACTAACGGAAAATTTTCTTCTATATCTTCTGTTACTTCGGTCATTTTGCCTTTTAGGTATTTAGGGATAAAAACATTGTTTTCTACCGTTGTTTTCATCCTTTCTTCAACCACGGTAACCTCATTTAAATTAATTGTATTATCGGCAGAAATTAAACCGGACATCTTAATATTTTCGTTAAAATCTTCAGGTTTAGGAATAACTTTCTCATTCCAAATTTGATTTAATTTTTCAGGCAGTTCAGCCGTCACCATATTTATCCCAACAGTTGGCTTTCTTAATGTTTTGTTATTTATTAAAGTGAATTCCAACATGTCTCCTTTCTCAGGAAAATATTTTGGAATAAGAAATTTATTATCTAAAATATCCAAATACCTACTTCTATTATCAGGATAACTAACCAACAGTTTATCATTAGAAGAAACTTCTTGTCCATAAAGAGTACCTTCCAAATCAATTCCATTTTCAA
This sequence comes from Maribacter dokdonensis DSW-8, assembly GCF_001447995.1. Taxonomy (NCBI): domain Bacteria; kingdom Pseudomonadati; phylum Bacteroidota; class Flavobacteriia; order Flavobacteriales; family Flavobacteriaceae; genus Maribacter; species Maribacter dokdonensis. The sequence goes on from NZ_LDPE01000001.1 coordinate 1,957,178, forward strand.
ATTCATAAAATTGATTTGGAGGTCCTCTAAAAATATCATTCCAATCGTACCGAGACCAACCTTGTGTCATTAACAAAAGGTCTAGCTCATTCTGTTTTTTTGTAGTTATATCTTCAAAGTAATATTTAGGATTTTCTATAAAACCTTTTATATAGGGTTTTAAATAAAAGGTGCTATAAATAGAGTTTTTTTGATTGTGAGAAATCGTGTTACCCGGTAAAACAGAGACACTTAAGTTTTGCTGTACTACATCAGTATCAAGCAATTTTACTTGTATTTTCAATGAATCGGTTTCTAAAGCCAATTTGCTTACTTCTAATTTAGCATCAAAAAGATCTGCATAATTAAAAATTAATCGTTCAGCTATGGGCTTACCGTCAGAATTAAACAAGGTCAAGATATTCATTCCCTTATTAAGCACTTCCTTGTTTAAAACCTTAGATACAAACAGGCTATTTTTAGGAAAAGCTAGCGGTATTCTATTTGCGTGGCCATCTTTATGCACCAACAAATAAAACTGTTGGTTATTAGTAATCTCCTTAGTGGTTTCATTTGTAGTCAAGGTAATTATAAACCTATCGTCATCAATATGCTTAACCCCAAAAGCAACACCCTTTTTCATAGGTTTTTGCAGTGTCACTGTCTGTACGTTGCCATTGCTAAATTCTAATTTAGCGATATAGTTTTTACCAACTTTTGGAATAAAATTAAATTTGCCCAAACCAAAAATTGAGGTGTAAAATCTTGCCACTTGAGCATTGTCATCATCAAAAACGGAACCTTCTATAATTCTTACACCATAACCATTGCCATCCGTAACCTTAACCCCCATAGTACTTGGAGTGCCTTCAATTAAATTACCTCCTTCCGGCAAAAATTGGATATCATAATCACTAACAGCAGATTCTTTTTTTAAAGGCTTCTCATTTAAGATGGTAATCTTTTGTATATGAGAATCATCTTCCTTAAAATTCTTCATCCAATTGGTACTGGAACGTAAATAATACTCACCACTTACCAGCATAGAATCTACTACTATATTCCCTTTAAAATAACCATCTTTAGCTTTAAAATGATAATTTTTGAAATTCTCTCCTTTGGCATTAAACAAACCTACATGAACCGTTGTAGTTTGATGAAATGGTTTTTGAAGATGTCTGTTATATACATATCCTTTTAACCATACTTCTTCATTAACTATATACGTTGTTTTATTAGTGTGAAGAAATACAGACTCTCGTGGTAATTCAAAATAATTTAAGAATTTATCCTTGACCAATTTATGACCTACATCATTTTGGGCTACAACATTACTTGATACAAATAGTACGATTAATAGCAAAAATCTATGCATAAATGTCGGTGGAAAATTTTAAAACCGTTAAATCTATGAATAAAAAAGTGCTATTCTATAATCCGCATCTCTTTTAATAAGAAAGAAGCATTCATATTCTCATAAATATCTACTTAAGAAGTATAGTGATTTTTGAAACATGGTGTTAATCGTCCACTTTGCAAACAATAGATTTTGCTATGTTATCAAATTTAAAATCATTCAACCACAAGAGTCTGTTCAGCAGAAATTAATTGACCTTCTGACCCCATACCCTCAATAAAAAAAGAGACATTAGATTGAAACGTATTTAAGATTTTAAAAGTAGCGAAACCATTTTCATTGGTCTGTAATTCAGGAACCCAATGTATGGTGCCAAAATTTTCAAATTCGTTAGAAAGGTATGATGTGTATTTAGGGGTATAGAACTTCTTAACAGGCTCAAACCCTTCTTTAAGTTCGTACTTAAAAACATTTTCATCCCTACTATACTGATTATTGTAATCTCTTGGTAATCTTCTAGTATAAATTCGAATTACACCACCCGCTCCTCTTGCTCCTTCAAATGACCCAGTCTTATCAATCATAAAACTTTCTATTTCGGTTGTGGGCATTTTATATAAAATATCAAAATTTGGTAAACGGGCATTATCTAGGTATATAATTGGAACAGGATAAATATTACCTCCAAGAAAGGAAGATGGAATAATTGACCTAATAATAACACGGCTTGTACTACCAAACTGAAGCCCCTCCAGCACATTATAACCCCTAGACCTAATAATATCAGTAACATACGGTAAGCTAAATTCTAGATTTTCAGTTACTTCTGTCATTTTTCTCGACAAGTACCTAGGAATTAAAGTGTTTTTTTCAACAGTAGTTTTAAGCTTTTCTTCAATTACAGTCACCTCATTTAGGTTTATCGTGTTATCGGCATAAGTTATGCTAGGTACAATTACATCTTCAGAATCATTATCGTTGATAAAATCTGTCTTTTCTTTCCATGTGGTTTCAATTTCATTGGGTATACCCCCCAACCTTATATTTAAATCAATATTAACTTTCGCTAATTTTCTATTCTCCCTGATCAAAGTAAATTCTAAAGTCTCACCTTTAACCGGAAAGTTCCTTTGAATTAAAAATCTATTGTCCAAAATATCCAAATACCTACTACGGTTATCTGGGAAACTAACTAAAAGTTTATCATTTGAAGTAACACCTTTATTATAAATAGATCCTTCCAAATCAATTCCATTTTCAAATTCAAAAAACCGGTTTGGTGCACCTTTAAAAATATTGGTCCAATCATATCTAGACCAACCCTGGGTCATCAATAAAAGATCAAGATCTTTCTCTTTCTTAGGGGTAACATCCTTAAAATAATATTTAGGGTTTTCAATGAATCCTTTTACATAAGGCTTTAAATAAAAGGTACTATAGATAGAGTTTTTTTGATTGTAAGAAATTGTATTACCGGGTAAAACAGAGACACTTAAATTTTGTAGTGCTTTAGCAGTATCAAGTAGCTTAACTTGAATATTCAATGAATCTGATGCTGTAGACATTTTGCTGATCTCTAATTCGGCATCTAAAAGATCAGCATGGTTAAAGATTAACCGTTCAGCAATAGGCTTACCATCTGGATTAAATAGGGTCAATATATTCATCCCTTTATTAAGCACTTCTTTATTTAAAACCTTTGACACGTATAGTTTATTCTTTGGGAAAATTATTGGAATTCTATTTGCGTGGCCGTCTTTATGTACCAACAAATAAAACTGTTTTTCATTAATAATCTCTTTTGTTGCAACGTTTGTAGTAAGACTTATAACGAACTGATCATTATTAACACTCTTTACGGTAAAAGAGATACCAACCTTAGAAGGCTTTTGTATTTTGGTCGTTTTTGTACTACCATCGTCAAATTTTATTTTAGCCACATATTCAATACCCACCTTTGGATTAAAATTAAATTTCCCTAAACCAAAAATTGATGTATAAAATCTAGCAACTTGCGTATCATTAGTATCGAATACCGACCCTTCTACTATTTTTACACCATAGCCATTAGCATCAGTCACCTTTACACCTATAACACCGGGTGCATCTTCAATTAAATTACCGCCCTCAGGCAGAAATTGAATATCATATTCCCTAACTGATTTAGCCTTTTCAATTAGCTTCTCATTTAATATGGTAATCTTCTGAACAAATGAATCATCTTCTATAAAATTCTTCATCCAATTGGTACTTGAACGAAGATAATATTCGCCACTCGCAAGCATTGAATCTACAGCGATATTACCTTTAAAATAACCATTGCTTGCTTTAAAATGATAGTCATCAAGTTTCTTGCCGTCAACATTATACAACCCTACGTGAACCGTTGTAGTTTCACTGAACGGTTTACCATTATGCCTATCATACACATAACCTTTTAACCATACTTCTTCATTGACTATGTACGTTGTTTTATTAGTATGTAGAAATACAGACTCTCGTGGTAATTCAAAATACTTTAAGAATTTATCCTTGACCAATTTGTTACCAATTTCATTTTGGGCCAAAAGAATATTTGAAATCAGAATAAGAAATAAAAGCGTTATTCTATGCATAAAAAAGACGGAAAAATATTACACCGTTAAATCTATGAATAAAATATTCTTACTCAATAATCCCCATCTTTTTTAACAGAAAAGAAGCGTTCATATTTTGGCATATACCATCTTTGAACGTATAATCAAAATGCAATTCGTTATCTATGATTTCAGCATCAAAATAATGGTTTTTAACCGCATTATATTCATTGGCGACTTCACATAGACTAAGGTCGTGAGTGGCTATAATCCCGGTAGATTTACTTTTCACCAAGCGTTCCACAAACTTTCGTGATCCTAATGCCTTATCAGTACTATTGGTTCCTTTTAAGATTTCATCCAGTACAATGAAGTAACGATCAACTTGTATTTCATCTACTATATAACGTAAGCGTTTTAACTCAGAAAAGAAGTAAGACTCATCATCTGTCAATGAATCTGTAGTACGCATACTCGTTATTAATTTTATAGGGGAATAACTGACCTCTTGGGCACATACGGGCAAACCAACATTCGCCATCATAATCTGCAAGGATACCGTTCTTAAAAACGTACTCTTACCTGCCATGTTAGCTCCTGTGATAATAAAGAACTGTCCGCCCTCTATAGTAATATCATTCAAGATACTTTTCTTGGGATCCAATAAGGGGTGACCTGCGTTTTTAGAATTCAACACCACCTCATCATCAGTAATTGTAGGATACGTAAAATTTGGATGGTTAAAAGCAAAGTTCCCTAAACTGTTATAAGCATCAAAAAATGCGATAGTATTGAACCAGGTTTCCACGCTTTTACCGTGTTCTTCGATCCATTTTTCAACTGCCAGACAATCGGTTAACGAACGAAGAAAAAATCCGTTAGCAAATATTAAATACAATAGATTATTATTACGGTCTAGATTGCTCAATAACGAAGCAAATTTCTTTAACACCTTAGAATTTTGCTCCCCATTACTTAAAATATTCGCCTTCTGCCTCTTTAATAAATTTGATGTGAATTCAGTCTCTTCAATCATAGCCAATAGCTGATTGTACTGATCAAAGGTAGACTTCATTTTTGTGGCACTTTGACCTAAATTGGTTACTTTTTTAGTAAACAAACCAACAATGACCATCCCTAAAACCAGCCATGTTATCAACACTGATTCTGGTAGGTAATCCAAAAAGTACGCTATGAATATAACTACTGAAATAATAGAAAATACGGAAGGAATAAATTTCATCGCCTTTGGCACAAAGGGCTTATAGTTCTTTAACCAAGTAGCGATAGTATGTGTAGAAGTTTCTGTTTTCGTCAATGCTGCCATGGCTGAAAACTCTTGCCTCCAATCTACTTTCTCCGCTATCTTGGCAATAGCTTCTTGTTTTTCCTTTATCTCATTTATGGAATTTTCCTTATAGATATCTGCCAACAACAAGCTACCCTCGGCAAGTTTTGTTCTGTTGGAAACTTGATAAAAAGAACCTTCGCCAAAAAGATCAATATCTTGACTGAAATAATGAATATCGTCAGCAAATTCCTTTCCGTTGGGAAGGTTAGAATAATCCCTATTCAACACCTGTAACTCTACCGCATTAATTTCCTTTAATGCCTCTAATTTTGATTTTTGATGTTTAAGATTAGTGTATTTGCTCACCAAATACAAGAACAACGGTATACCCACACATAATACACCAATGACATATTTAGCATCTACAGATGCGAAATATATGGCAACAATGGTCCCAAGAAATATAAGCAAACGAAGTATACTGAACGTATATAACTGTTTGGTCAGTGCCTCGATCTGTTTTTCAAAACCGTTTACTTTAGTGGTATAAAACTCTTCTAAATTATTCATTCAAATAAACCCTTTAAAAAGGTAAAGATAACCTTAGAAAATGGTTTCTATAAATGGAAAGTAGTTTAATAATACTCATTTCTTGCTATAGATTATCTGTAACGGCGCCCTCATAAGTAGTGTAATTTATTTTCAGAAGATTCACCATACGTAGTTGACTTTTCAAATCTTCTATAATACCCATTTTAACTCCTACATCAGCTTTTATAGAAACTGTTGCCACACTTCTTAAATGCTGTGGCATTGACGATAAAGCTTGTAGCGCATAATCACCAACTTCATCTACGGTAATAAATTTATTATCCATTTGAATTTTTGGTTCATCACCTAAATTGGTCTTGGCTTCTGAAGTAGGTTTACCTACATAAATTTCAATCACCCGATCTTTCTTATCCAATTTTTCCGTTTCGGTTGCCGTTGGCAGCGTATTCTCAACCAATAAATTTTGATTCTTCATAACGGTAACCGTCATAAAGAAAAAGAGCAGGATAAAAACAATATCTGGCAATGATGCTGTTGATACTGGAGGTAAGCTTTTACTAGATCTGTATTTGTTAAATTTTATCATGGTCTTAGTTATTTACGGTTTCTGGTTCTAAAATTTTCTGCGGATAGAGCGCTCTAATAACTTCAAGTCGTTCTTTTAAAATCTTCTTTTGATCTTCACTAATTTCATCATTGTAATAATCAGAATAAATGGTTTCATAAGTGGTATTGAACAAACGAAGACTTTCTCTATTACGAAGAAAATTATAAGCCCCTATTACTTCATTTTGCACCGACACATAGACAGGATAGCTACTATTACGTTGCGTTTTAATGGAAATGATAGCCTTATCCGGATTCTCTGATGAATTTGCAAGCCTATTACCTTTACAATGCGCACAGAACGCTTCATTTCCATTTGAGATTCCGCCATTATCAATAAAGGCAATTACTTTGTCTCTAAGATTTTTAGAATCTACAATATCATCTTCCGCCATTATTTTATCGGCATTATTTATACTGATTTCAAAAAGGTTTTTTTCTTTTATATCAACGATATTATCAGACACATCTGGAGGCAGAGATCGATTGAGCCCAGTATCATTTTCTATAGATGTGGTAACCAAGAAAAAAATCAATAATAGAAAAGCGATGTCAGCCATTGACCCGGCATTAACTTCTTGTGGTGATCTGTGGTTTTTCATAAATAGTGGTTTTAAACACTATTAAGTACAGCAAATCAATAAGTATTAAAAAGTAAGAATGAGCGAATGGTGGTTTTGGGTGAGGGAATGGCCTATTTATGTTATTAAAAAGTTTTAAATAAATGCCTTTCCAACATCCGCTAAAAAAAGTATTATTCTACCATGAATTTAGCATAGTTATTTCGAATGTATTTAATTCTGAAATCTTCTATTCCCTCTAAGTCATAAAAATCATCATCAAGCGAATCAAAATCAGGGTTTCTTTTCTTTTGAAATTCATCATTTTGATTTTTAAATACTTCTATAGCTTTTTTGGTAACAACAAGATAATCTTCCGCCTTTATACGGCTAAGTCCATTTACCGCGTTAAACCCATAATCAAGTCCATTATTATGGAAAAACTGATCAAATCCGCCATTATGCACTTCAGATTCCAGAACCCAAGTAGCTAATAATTCTGCCATTGCAGAATCTGCGCTATCTAAAGTCTCTCCAAAAGTCCCTAAATACAATTCAGTTACTTTACCGTAAACCAAAGTAATTAATTCATCGTCCTTCGAGCTTTGTAAATCCTTGAGTGTATATTTAACTTTCTCTATCATTTTTTAAATGTAATATCAAACAATTACAACCCCTCCAACTCCGCCTTCACCTTCCTAGTCAATTTAGAAACCACTAAATCATAAGAATGGTCTATTAGTTCTTTTGTAAGATCTTTAGATATTTTGTCTAGATAAACGGTATTCCAATGCTTTTTGCTCATGTGCCAGCCTTCTATAATACCATCATGTTCTTCACGAAGTTCTATAGCCCTATCAGGATCACATTTTAGGTTAATACGCAAAGGCACATGATCCAAACCACATAAGGCGAACATCTTGCCCATTACTTTGAATACCAGGGTGACCTCATCAAAAGGAAAGGATTCTGTAACACCCTTTTTCGCTATGCAGTACTCCCGGTATTCTTCAACATTCATTTTATGATTTTTTGGCTTTTACCTTTTCTAAAAACGCTGAGGCATTTTGCCAATAATATCTGATTTTCAAAAAAGTCTTATCTCCAATATCATTAGACTCAACAGTTTCCATAGCAACGCCACCTATTTTTTCATAATAGGAAATCGCAGCGGCGTTGGTATCTAAAACCCATAGGTAAAAACCATTTTCACTATTCCGCGTTAGGATTTCTTCCGCTAAAGCGGCCATTAATTTTGTACCTACACCTTTTCCTTGAGTATGTAAGCTTACATGTAAATTATCCAGTAAGGTACCGTATTGGGCATCATGATTGAAATAGGCACACATAAAACCCAAAAACTTGTCATCTTCCTCCGCAATAACAACAAATTGATTATCTGACGGATTTTCAAAGCGCTTTTTCCATTCAATCAATCTATTATCGAATGCTAGGTGATCTAAAAAATGATTACTAAAGGAGTCTCTATAATTTTGCTGCCAGCTTACGGAATGTAACGTTGCAATGTGCTCAACATCAACTTTAGTAGCCTTTCTAAAAACCATAATATCGTTCTTAGATTCCTGTGGAATCGTAAACGATTACCTTAGACCATAGCTTTTCCGACTCTTCTATAAACAGTTTATGAGGAGCCTCATCTTGATAGGCTTGTTGAGATTCCGCAGAATCAAAACTTACGATCAATGAATAGGTAAAAGAACCATCTACTACATCTCTACTAGCCTTTGGAGGAGTGCCAATAAATTTTGTCTTCGCATAACCAGAGTTATCTAAAAATTTACGCAAAGAAGTTTCAAAAGCGGTTCTGTCTGCTTGATTATCAGGATTTTTCAACCAAAAAAATACAGTATGGGAAAAATTAGCATCAAATTCTCTCATTTTATCATCATTTTGACCAAAAGTTACAGTGGTCATTAGTGTTATTACAAGGATACAAATTACGTTTTTCATTTTAAAATTCATTTTTAATTACTGTTTTTCTTCTAATAGTTCTATTTGTTTTTGTGGAATTTTTAGGGCCGTATAATCAAGTGTCCACCCAATAGTTTCCACAATTTTTTCCATGATCAAAACGGTTTGCAAGGCTTCTTTTCTGGCCGTATCCATCAATCCGCTTTCCGGTATTTTCTCTCTAATGTGACTCTTGGCTTCTGCGTTCAACTTTGTAAGATCATCAGGAGCAAAGAAGTTGAAAAATCCGCTTTTAATATCATAAAATTCCAATTCTGGTTCAATACTCAATACTTCTGGTTGAGGAAAATTATCAAGAATAATTGTTTTTTTACCCTCATCTGCATGCATTAGTATTTTACTTAGATCATAACCAATATGGGCCTTCGCTTTTATAACAACAAGTGCTTTCTTTTTACTGCTTACTAAACTCATGAAATCCTTTACATTTTCATATTTGTAGATTTCGGCAAATTCGCCTTCTACAGAAATCAATTTGCAAACGCTTTTCATTTTTTCTAACAACACGGTAGATTGGTGTGTTGTTATCTCTTTACTTTTCTTGCCCTTAAAAAAATTAAAGAGCCAATACATACCAATGGCCCCTAGAACCAGACCTAGAATCGTATCAAAAATATTATCCATTTTTATTTCCTATTTCGCCTAAATGCGTAAACTTAAACCCTTTATCGTATTTAAGTCCGTAACCAAAGATACGGTCCATAGCCGTATGTATAAAAAGAATTGTACCTATTAATTGAACAATGGGTAGCATAAAGTAAATACCCACAAAATACAAAAGCACGGCAAAACCCCTGTGATGAAATAGGTTATAGGACATTGCCCCAATTTTAGCACCCAATAAATACCCTAACATAGAAACATCTGGAGTAAGTATCAAAACCGGCAACCACCACCATTGATAACCTAATAGACCAAACATAAAAATACCAAGAACCATTAAGGCGAGTTCCTCTAATTTCAGTAGATTTTTCATAATAATTCAATTTTATAAAGCACAGGTCTGCTTGGGCTGGCATCATTTTCAAAAGGTGCCACCTGTAGATTTAAAAAGTACGAACCGTCAATAATCGATTCGGGAACATAAATAAATTCTGTAATCGTTGCGTTTAATCTTACTTCCCCATTAAAATTCCAAAAGGCTTTATGTGCCAAAAGAGCACCGTTATCCTTTTCCTTATCTACAGATGGTAAATCTATCAGTAAATGTTCAATACCAAGTTCTCTTAAAAACACCATGGCATCTTCTAAAATGTATGGCGGATTGCTATTGGAGTACTGCTGGGTTAATTTCATAGCTGTATTTGGTAAGGTTCTTATCACCAATGCGCTAAGAGCTGTTCCACCTAAGGCTTTTTGTAACTGTTCTTTAGTAATGACCAAATCTTGGTTTTCTTTCGAAGGTGAAATAGTAATGACCTCAGCCAGAAAGAAAAACTGTTGTAAATATTTGTTTACAGATTGATGCTCTCTTGATATATGCCCTACACATTCGGTATGTGTACCATGCGAATGCGGATTAAACCAAATATCATAAAAGTTAGTACTGGCACCTGCAGGAATACTACCAACAAAATCCTTATCCCGATGCGGTTCTATTATGGGAGCATCAATATACCATGCGTTGACATTATCCTTTTTATTGGTTATGGCAATAGAAATATCCAATGGTTTAGTCAGGTCTATTTGATATTGGTTAGCATTGTGGGTAATGGTAGTTTTCATTTTAATTATGCTCAAATTACAAGGTTGTTTTGAGATAAGAAATTTACGACTTTTTGTGCGGTTATGATTAAAGCATATAGATCAGATAAGTATTCGCGTTCCGGACCCGTTCTCGATACAATTTTTCATTTCCGTTTTACTCCAATAAAAAATCACTCGAACTGACAGTACATTTTACTTTTACCTTTACAAACGGATTATTCAACCACTAATGTCACTTCGAGTGAATTTACGAGGCACGAGTAAATTTGCATCGAGAAGCTCTCGTGTTCCGAACCTGTTCTCGATACAATTTTTTATTTCCGTTTCACTTCAATAAAAAACCACTCGAACTGACAGTTCATTTTATTTCAACCATTACAAACAGTTTATTTCAAGCACCAATGTCTCTTCGAGTGAATTTACGAGGTACGAGGAAATTTGCCTGCCCGCCGTTGAGGAGGGTATCGAGAAGCTCTCGTGTTCCGAACCTGTTCTCGATACAATTTTTGATTTCCGTTTTACTCCAATAAAAAATCACTCGAACTGACAGTACGTTTTATTTCAACCATTATAATCAGGTTATTTGAAGCACCGATGTCACTTCGAGTGAATTTCGAGGCACGAGGAAATTTGTATCGAGAACTTTTTTGTTACTATCTAAATCGTATATTGAAAATGTGATTACTTACTATGTTTATATATTAGAATGTGCTGACAACAGCTTTTATACCGGAATAACATCTAACCTAATTCAAAGATTAGAATGTCATCAATCTGGAAAATATAAGAATAGTTACACAAGCAAAAGACGACCTGTAATACTCGCTTTTTATTGTGAATTTACTGATCCTAACTTGGCTATAGAGACCGAAAAACGAATAAAAAAATGGTCTCAAGCGAAGAAGAATGCCTTGATAGCTGGGGAATATGAAAAATTACCGAATCTTGCGAAAAAGAAATTTCGGTAAAACGAGAAACTTTCATGTTCCAAACCTGTTCTCGATACAATTTTTCATTTCCGTTTCACTCCAATAAAAAATCACTCGAACTGACAGTTCATTGCACTTCAACCTTTTCAATCGAATTATTTCAAGCACCAATGTCACTACGAGTAAATTTCGAGGCACGAGGAAATTTGCTTGCCCGCCGTTGAGGAGGGTATCGAGAAGCCCGCGTGTTCCAAAACTCTTCCTCGATACGTTTTCTTGTAGAAATCACTCGAACTGACAGCATATTTTGTACTATTTCAAATTCACCATAAACAGATCTGCCGCAATACCATCGGCTAAAAACATGCCTTTTTTAGTGGTTTTCAAAATATCACCATCCACAAACAGCAAGTGTTCTGCTATAAATTTATCAGCTTGCAATAAAACGTACTCTTTGTATTTAAGTCCGAATTCGGTTGAAATTCTAGATAAGGAAACTCCCCATATAGTACGCAAGCCTGTCATCACATACTCGTTATACTTATCGGTCGAAGAAAGTACCTCAACCTCCATAGGCAATATGTTCTGTGCTATGGATTTTATGTATTTGGGGTTGTTATTGATATTCCACCCACGTTGCACACCGTCAAAAGAATGTGCGGAAGGACCAACACCTATATACTTTTTCTGTTGCCAGTAGGCAGAATTGTTTTGGGAGTAATAACCGGGTTTCCCAAAGTTGGAAATTTCGTAGCAATCAAATCCTGCTGACAATAAGGTTTCATTCAATACGTTGAAATGCTCTTGAGTTTCTTCGTCGGTAGCGGGTGTAATCAACCCGTCTTCAACAAATTTCGCCAATGCCGTTTTTGGCTCAACTGTTAAGGCATAACTTGAAATATGAGGAATACCGAAACTTAGTGCTTTATCAATATTTTGTTTCCACCGATCTAAGGTCATATTAGGCATTCCGTAAATAAGGTCAATTGAAATATTATCGAAATGTGCGCTTGCCAATTGCAAACACTTTTCAGCTTCCAGAGCGTTATGCGCACGGTTCATCAACTTTAAATCCTCCTCAAAAAAAGATTGAATGCCAATACTCAATCTATTAATTGGGCTAGCTGCTAATTGTAGTATTTTCTCTTCGGATAAATCATCAGGATTCGCTTCTAAGGTAATTTCCGGGTTATCCACAACATCATAATATTCCCGAACCGCAGCAATCAGTTGTTCAATCTCTTCCGTCTCTAAGACCGAAGGTGTACCACCACCAAAATAAATAGTAGCTACCTGTTCACCTAAAAATTCGGCTTTGCGCAATTCCAGCTCTTTACACAATGCCTTCACCATTGCTTCTTTCTTCCCCATTGTAGTAGAAAAATGAAAATCGCAATAATGGCAAGCCTGCTTGCAAAATGGGATGTGGATGTAGATTCCGCTCATTTGTTCAATTAACAATTAGCAATAAGCAATTATCAGTTTGCAATAAAAAATTACATATTAGCTGTTTTCTAATAATCATCTAATTCTCACTTATTTTTAATTCTTGTAGATTTAAGTATAGCGAACATAATTTTAGAAAGCTCATCAGCTTTTTCAATTAACCCATTCGCAATTGACAATTCAATATATTCTGAATCCTTTAAAAGGCTTAACCAATATTTAGTCTCTAGGCTTTCTTTATAAGCTATTGAAATCTTAGAAGAAAAATCTGGTTTTGAAATTGCTCCGTTAGCTTCTGCAATATTAGCTCCAATAGATGTCCCTGCTCTTAAAAGTTGTTTAGATAAAACATATTCCCTCTTTTTCTTAGTAAGTTCTTGATATAGTTTGACAATTTTTAAAGCAAAATCATAAGACTTACTCAAAAGAGGATTTTCATTATTCATTGCCAATTAATTATTGTTAACTGCTTATTGCTAATTGTTAATTGAAGATTACTTCTTAACACGTTTCTCATTCTGCTTCACGAATGCATCCCAGCCAGAGTAGCTTTTACCGACAACATCAATTCTGCTTTCATTATAAAAATGACAAACGGCAGCAGCTAGTCCGTCCGTGCTATCTAGGTTTTTAGGGAGTGTTTTAAGTCCTAATACACTTTGCAGCATTCTTGCCACTTGTTCTTTACTTGCGTTACCATTACCGGTAATGGCCATTTTTATTTTTTTGGGAAGATATTCCGTAATAGGAATTTGACGTGAGAGTCCGGCTGCCATGGCAACACCTTGTGCTCTACCAAGCTTTAACATTGACTGTACGTTCTTACCAAAGAAAGGAGCTTCGATCGCAATTTCGTCTGGGTGATAGGTATCTATAAGTTCTATGGTTCGTTCAAAAATCAGCTTCAATTTGGTATATGGGTCGTTATACTTTTGTAGAAGCAATTCGTTCATTTGAACAAACTCCATTTTTTTACCCACCACTTTAATGAGACCAAAACCCATAATGGTAGTACCAGGGTCAATACCCAAAATTATTTTTTCGTTCGCCAAAATGCTTAGTTTGTTTTTAATTGAATGGGTATACGGTATTTGGTATTTACCGGAATTCCCCTTTTTATAGCGGGTGCAAGTTTAGGAAGATTCTTTAAGCTTTGGGTAACCACACCGTCAAATTCTGGCATTTGATCTAGTACCAATACATTCTTTTCTATGTTGGACACTCTTATCCTTCCCAAAGTATCTATTACAAAGATGACATCAACGGTTTCACTTTCCTTATCCGTTAAGGTAAATTCAAAATCATTTAATGTTTCTTGAAAATGGGAAATCAAGGTTTCTTCAAAGCAAATTTTCTGTTGGTCTTTGGTTACTGCCTCATCACAGCTATAGAAAAAAGGATAAGAATCTACACTGTTCCAATCTATATGGCGTAATTCTTCATTAATAAGTTCTTGCGTTCTTTTTTGTTTAGAATCAAAGAACGAACAAGAACTTATAAGAATTAACACAAGAAAATAGATAACTCGTTTCATTACACCTGTTCTACGGGTGAAATTACGATTTTTTTGAGGAGTTTAATCTTTCGTAAAATGGATTTCTGACTTTAATTCAGAAATACGCTTTCTGACCATTTCATAGTAATATGGATGTTCGTTTGGATATCGCTTTAAGAAAATTTGATAATAGGCTAGTTTCTTTTGTAAGTCGGCACCAAATTGATCGTAGGTAGTGACTAAATTGTAATAAATTCGAACGTTAGCCCTATCTTCATGGTGAGCCTTTTCATAAAGTTCAAAAGCAGATTTAATATCTTTTTGCTCGCGTGCTATTTCTGCCAATCGATTGTAACCATTAGCAAAAATCGGTTTTTGAACTTCCATTGCTTTGTTAATATAAATTTTAGCGCTGTCTAATTTGCTTTCTTTCTGATAAACACTCGCAAGGTCAAAATACGTCTGTGAATTGGTATCGTCTCTTTTTATCAAAATATGATAAGCTTTTTTTGCTTTACTAAATTCCCAATTTCTGTTATACGAAAAAGCTAATTTCTCGTACACATAATCTTTGTCCTCCCCTAATTCTAAAACCTTTTCAAACCATGGAATAGCCTTTTCATATTGATAATCGTTAAAGAGAACCAACGCATGTAAATTAATGAGCGAGACATCATTCTCATAATAACGCAATCCTTGTAAAATATACTTTAAAGCATTGTCTCGCTCTTGCTTTATTGTGTAATGTTTTGCAAGTTGAAAAAGACTTCTTAGATGTGTACTATCTAATTTAATTGCTTTTTTGTATTGCTTTATACTTACATCCGTTACCTCTAAATGACGGTTGACTTCCCCCAAATAAAATTGAAATTCCGGATTAGTTGTATTGAGATTGGACAAATTTGTAAACACTGATTTTGCCTCTTCAAACCTATTTACTTTCAGCAATAATTTCCCAAGTTCAAATTGTGCGAGTTGATTTTCAACATCTTCCTCAACTACATATTGATACTGTGTAATAGCTTTCTCATAATTTCCAACGGCATTGTAACTTCTTGCAATCTGTAGCGCAGCAGAAAGTCCGCCAACTTTAGAATACTCGTTAATTGCCTTAGAATAATTACCTATTGAATATAAACTATCGGCAAGAGTTAAGACCGAAGATTGGGCTTCGACTTTAGCAATTAGCATCAATAGAATTACTATAAAAAGTCGATTCATTTAATTAGATTTTTATTGCAACTTAAAATTTACAGGAATTGAAAAAGGTACATTAACTGCTTTCCCTGATTGCTTTCCCGGAGTCATTTGTGGCAACCTTTTTATGATACGTTCTACCTCATCTTCTAATAATTTATCAGGACCGCGCATTTTTATGTTCTCTATAGTTCCCTCTGAAGAAATCATAAACATAGAACTTACCCTACCCTCAATATTAGCATCTATAGCTGCTTTGGGATAGTTAAAATGCTTACTGATGTGTTTTTGAATTTTCTCATTAAAGCAAGCGCGCTTATCGTCTACATCTTCACAGCCAGGGAAAATTGGAACTTCATCAACTACACTGAAAGGTACATCATTATCATAAATGTATTTTTTATCATCAACATTAGCACTATCACTATCCTCTTGTAGTTTAAATTGAACCGGAATCGAAAAAGGTACATTCACAGGTTTACCCGATTGCTTTCCTGGAGTCATCTGTGGTAATCTTTTTATAATACGCTCCACCTCATCTTCCAATAACTTATCTGGACCTCGCATTTTAATATTCTCTATAGTTCCTTCTGAAGAAATGGTGAACAATGTACTTACTCGCCCCTCAATATTAGCATCTATAGCAGCTTGCGGATAGTTAAAATGCTTACTAATGTGTTTTTGAATTTTCTCATTAAAGCAAGCTCGTTTGTCATCTGCATTTTCACAACCGGGAAAAACAGGAACTTCCTCTACTATTGCAAAAGCAACATTGACATTATCCATATCTTCAAATTCTTCTTCGCTTACAATCTCCACACTTCGAGACTCAATACTTCCCCTTAAATCTTTAATTTCGGTCTTTATTAAAAAAACATTTGAGTCATCAGAAAGAATGATATTCGTTAAATAATCAGGTTCATTTTCTAAACTAACTAACAATTCATTGAATTTTTGCAATTCATTTGAACTAAGCTTCGATGTATTACTTACTTTATATTCAAGAAAATCTGATGGATAAGCCCCTAAACCGTTATCATAAAAAGCAATATCCTTTCCAAATGCTTTAACCGATGATTTTAAGTCATTATCTAATAATTTATATGCTTTTCTTTGACTTACAAAATTATTATACCGTTCTGTAGATGGTAACATAAAAGCAATATTAAGAGCTTCCTCTTCCGGATGATCTTTTGCCCATCCTTCCTGAACGTTTTTTAACATTGTACTTTGCAATACCCCATATTGAAAAAATTCATATTTAGATATGGTTGTTTCTGGGTCATTGTATTTTTCTAATAACCCAGAGGTGGTTATATAATTTATATCCAAATTATTCTTTTCTATCTCCGCCTTTACCTCTGCCATTAACAGTTCATCACTTTTAGTTAAACCTTGACCATCCGTTGTGGTCTTATCCATTTCGCAACTAGTATATAGAAGCATTCCAAACACCATTGGTACTAGTAGCAAATACTTCAACTGCCATACTTTCTTTGATTTTGATTTTTGTAACATGACGATTCGTTTTTTGATTAATGATTTAGTAAAAAATTGATTGATGAATGATATATGTTCGGTTTGAAAAACCTGAGCCAATAACTGCTCATAATGTTCTGATTGGTGCTCTTTTGATACTTGAGCATCGGCAATAAATTCATGCAATTCTGAAATACGATTTTGATATACGTACACCAGCGGATTAAACCAGCCTACAACTCGCATAAACTCAAAGAACAATAAATCATACGTGTGCCCTTGTTTTATATGTACCAATTCATGGGCAATTATGGTATCATGTTTCATTTTCAACACCTTGTCTCCAATAAAAATCGATGTAAAGAATGAAAAAGCTATGCTACTATTTGTGATTATAATTTGAGTAAATAATGGAAAAACAACCCTCTCTCCGCTCCTTCTTAAAAGGTATAATTGTCTAATTTTTAATCCAAATAACACCATTGCTACAAGCATTCCACCATAAAGAATACCTTCTTGCCAAGTAATATTCCAGCCCGATGATTCTTGAACCTGCGCTACAACAGCTTCATTTTGCAATTTCCATAAATACTCAGGATATGGAGCAAATGTTTGTGGAACCTGTTGCTTAAAAGCTTCTATTTTTACCCAAGGCAGAATCAAAGACAATGCAAACGTTCCTAACAGATATAACCTGTTCCACTGAAAAAAGGTTTCCTTCTTCAAGTAAAAATCATAAACAACCAAGAAAAGAAGTTGAAAGGCGATGCACTCCAAAATATACTGTATCATGGTTTTTCCTTTTTAATTTCATTCAATACCGATTCCAATTCAGACAGGCTCATATCATTCTTCTTCATAAAAAATGACACCATACTTTTAAAAGAACCTTGAAAATAGCCGTCTACCAATTTGTTGATGGACTGATTGCTATAGTCCGATTTCTTAACCAAAGGAAAATACAAATAGCCTTTACCCAGTTGTTCGTGATCAACAAAACCCTTACTCTCCAGTATTCTTACAATGGTAGAAACGGTATTGTAAGCGGGTTTTGGTTCCGGTAATTTTTCAATGATCGATGCTACGTTACATTTCTGCAAGTCCCACAATACGATCATTACTTCCTCTTCTGCTTTCGTCAATTGTTTCATTCAACTAATCTTTTAGTTCTATAACCAAATATAACTAAATATTTAGTTTAAACTAATTTTATAGTTGAAAAATTTTATTATGATTACCACACATGTAACAAATGCACCCTATATTAGTCTTATAGGCAACACTAATTATATGCAATGGATATTTTTTTATTAGTTCTTGGGTTTGTTTTAATGCTCGTAGGCATTCTGGGCAGTTTTTTACCTGTACTACCAGGACCTCCAATTAGTTGGGTAGGTCTACTTTTACTCTACTCTACTAGCGCTATAGCCATGAACTGGACCTTCTTGGGCATTACCTTGGCGATTGCATTGATTGTTTTTGGGTTAGATTATGTAATACCAGCCATGGGCACCAAAAAATTTGGGGGTACTAAAGCCGGAGTTATTGGTACGACCATAGGTTTATTGGTTGCCTTATTTTTCCCAGTTCTAGGACCTTTTGGAATAATTATCTGGCCCTTTGTAGGTGCCTTGGTAGGAGAGCTATTAAATAAGGCGGATAAAAAAACCGCTACGAAAGCGGCTCTTGGTTCTTTTCTAGGTTTTTTAACGGGGACATTTTTGAAATTCATGGTCGCCATAGTTTATTTGGGACTCTTCATTTCAAAAGCATGGGAGCATAGTAATGCGTTGTTTCCTTTCTTCAACTAAAGAAAGGAATTACTCGGTAATCCACTCGGTTTTTGCTTTAATAGACCCCCGTTTACCCTCACTTAACTCTCCATCAAAATTGCCCATGTAGAAGAAACCTAAGCATTTTTCACCATCGGCTAAACTTAAAAACTCGCCCATGTGTTTTATAAGCCCTGGTGAGGACCAATAGGACCCAATGCCCATTTCCGTGCACTGCAACCACATATTCTGCACAGCCATAGCAACTGCTGCTATTTCTTCCCATTCAGGTAAAGATTCTTTAGGATCTCTTTGCATGCAAATAGCAATAATAGCAGCTGCCTTTTTTGGGTTCTCCTGTAACTTTTTAATCTTGGATGTCTTTGGCTTTGGGTCTAACTCCTCATACTTTTTTGCCAAAAACGCCCCAAGTCTGTCCTTGGCATCACCCTGAATGACTTTAAATCGCCAAGGCTCTGTACATTTATGGTTTGGCGCCCAGTTTGCAGCTTCCAAAACCTTCTCTATATCCGCTTTCTTAATGGGCGTACCATTATATTGTACCGGAAATACCGATCGTCTCTTCTTTATTATATCTAATATCATAATGTTCGTTATTTGTTTGTTCGCCAAGCGCAGCACGCTCTATTTTCTCTATTCTATTTTCTAATCTCTTTTATTAATCAAAGTAAAATTAAGATTTGAAAACCTCATTCTATGTTAGATTAGTATTAAAACTTATCCTTCCAATAGCAACTCCATACAATTCTTAAGAACAGGATTGGTATGTTCCTTTTTCCAAATGACGGACAAATTAGCTCTTTGGGGTATCTCCTTCAACTCAATAAACTTTACCCGCATTTGAAAGCCATTTTGTAAAGATGTGGGCACAATAGCTATGCCCATATGATTCTCTACCAATTTAAATATGGTATGCGCGTGAACCGATTTATGAGAAATTTTTGGAGCAAATCCCGCATCTTTACATATACTGATAATAGTATCATAATACAGCGGACTATAAGCCTGACTAAATAATATAAAATCTTCATTCGCAAATCGATTCATACCATCAAACTCCCTGGTCAACATAGGATATCTTTCTGGCAATACCAGAGAAAAAGTATCGGTAAATACCGTTTTCATTTCCAAAGTGTTGGGCACCCTACTCACACGGACAAAACCCATATCTAACTTATCCTTTAAAACCGCATCTACCTGGGCAAAATTAGAAAGCTCTTCTAAAGATGTTTTTACTTTAGGATATTTATCTTTTATCCGTAAAAGCATTTTTGGAATTACCTGTTGCATAGCAGATCCCAAAAAACCTATCCGTAACTCGCCACTATCACCATCTCCTACCAATTTCAACTGACGCTCTACTTTTTCCATGTGACTGAATATGTATTCAACCTCTTTTTTTAAATAGTGCCCCGCAGGTGTTAAACCCACTTTTTTCTTGTTTCTTTCAAACAATTGGGTCTCAAGAATTTCTTCCATTTGCTTTATTTGCCTGCTGAGACCGGGTTGGGAAATAAATAATTTTTCCGCGGCCTTTCTAAAGTGTAATTCTTGGGCTACCGCTAAGAAATACGTTAGGTGCCGCAATTCTATTTGATTACTCATAGTTATGAATTGATGATAAAATTGATATTACCAAGTATTAAAAATAGATATTAATTTTAATAAAATTCTTGAAAAGCAAAAGCTATGGGTAAACAGACCTTTAAATTAGGAGAAGATTGGCTTACGGCGGGCAAAGCCATGCAGATCGTAAACAATGAATACGCGGTAACACTTTCCAGAACTACAGAACAAAAAATAGCCGATAGCTGGAAAATAGTTCAAAACATTGTAGATAAAGGTCTTCCAGTTTACGGTATAAATACTGGCTTTGGCCCGCTCTGTACGACCAAAATATCAAAGTCCGAAACCAATATTCTACAGACCAACATACTTCAAAGTCATAGCGTTGGTGTTGGTGAACCCGTAGACAATGACATCGCTAAACTAATGCTGATCCTTAAAGCCCAGTCACTGGCCAAGGGATATTCGGGCATAGCCATTGAAACCTTAAACCGTATAATCTGGCACATTGAAAACAATGCCACACCTGTGGTCCCCTCCCAAGGATCTGTTGGTGCTTCTGGGGATCTAGCTCCGTTATCCCATTTATTTTTACCATTAATTGGTTTAGGTAAAGTGCAATACCAAGGTGAAATAATTTCAACAGCATCACTTTTCAAAAAAACAGGGTTAGCCCCTATTGCCTTAGGACCAAAAGAAGGGTTGGCACTTATAAACGGTACTCAATTTATAGCGGCACATGCCGTAAAAGTGGTAGTACAATTACATGCTATTTTAGCTCAGGCAGATGTTATTGGCGCTATGATGATAGAAGGTCTACAAGGGTCAGTAAAACCATTTTACAATGAACTACATGCGCTACGCCCATTTAAAGGAAATGTTCATGTTGCAAAAAGAGTTAAAAAATTACTGAAGGGTTCAGAAATTATGGAAGCCCATGTAGATTGCGAAAAAGTACAAGACCCCTACTCTATTCGCTGTATACCACAAGTTCACGGTGCCTCAAGAACAGCATGGTTACATCTAAAAGAATTATTGGAAGTAGAATTAAATTCGGTTACGGACAACCCTGTTATCATCAATGAAGAATTGACCATAAGCGGTGGTAATTTTCATGGTCAGCCTCTAGCAATGGCATTGGATTATGCATGTTTGGCCGCATCGGAAATCGGTAATATTTCAGACCGTCGAATTTATCTTTCACTGGAAGGAAATAGTCCCGGTGTACCCAAATTGCTCATGAACGATACAGGTATCAATTCCGGATATATGATCTTACAATACACCACTGCGGCTTTGGCAAGTGAAAACAAAGGACTATGTTTTCCGTCGAGCGCGGATAGTATTCCTACTTCACTTGGTCAAGAAGACCATGTTAGTATGGGCTCCATTGGCGGTAGAAAAGCATTGCAGGTAATTGGCAATGTTGAAAAAATATTGGCTATTGAGTTGTTGACAGCCGCCCAAGCTTTTGAATTTAGAAAACCATTGAAATCGGGTATTTATTTAGAAGAGGTTCATAATGCCGTTCGTGAGCGTGTTGCCTTTGCCAGTAAAGACCGTGTATTTGCAGATGATATTGAAAAGGGTATTGCAATGATCAAGGATCGGACAATACTAAACGTTATAGACCGCGTACAAGCAGAACATAACATATCTTTAAAAACAAAACACTCAGAAGAGTTCGAAAATTACTAGTTGCATGACACAGAGAACACTCATAGGTCCGTTTAAACAGATTATTCCCATGACGGGGCTAAAACTAAAAGGCGCCATTTTAGACAATGAACTAAACGTCATTGATGATGGCGGTATGGTAATAGAAAATGAACAGATTTTGGCAATAGGCAATTTTGAAGATTTAAAATTGAAATTCCCAGAAATAGCTATTCACCAACTAAAAGGAAATCATGTTTGCTTACCCGGTTTTATAGATGCTCATACCCACATCTGCTTTGGCGGATCACGCGCTAAAGATTATGCCATGCGAAATGCCGGAAAATCATACTTAGAAATTGCTCATGCAGGTGGTGGTATTTGGGATACCGTTACCCAAACCAGAAAAGCGAGTATAAAAGAATTGACCAAAAACACCATAAAAAGAGCCAATAGACATCTTAAAAATGGCACAACAACTATAGAGGTCAAAAGTGGCTACGGAATAACAGTAGATGAGGAACTGAAAATGCTCCGCGCTATTAAAGAAGCCGATAAAGTGGCATTGCCTGAATTGATAACTACATGTCTTGCCGCACATATGTTACCCAAAGATTTTGAGGGAACCGAAACAGCGTACTTAAAAATGATCAGCGAAGAGTTATTCCCAGTTCTCAAAAAAGAAAATCTAACAAATAGAATTGACGCTTTTATAGAACAGAGCGCTTTTTCTTCGGAAGATATAAAAGCATATTTCTTGAAAGCGAACGACCTGAATTTTGACATCACCGTACATGCAGACCAGTTTTCAACAAGTGGAAGCAAGGTAGCGGTAGATTATAATGCTATTAGCGCGGATCATCTTGAAGCTAGTACGGACAACGAAATTGATCTTTTGGCAAACAGTGATGTCATAGCCGTAGCCTTACCAGGTGCTTCAATAGGACTTGGGTGCAATTTTACGCCCGCAAGAAAATTATTAGATGCCGGTGCAGCACTCGCCATAGCCAGTGACCACAACCCAGGTTCTGCCCCCATGGGCGATTTATTGACTCAAGCCAGTATATTGGGAACTTTTGAAAAATTGACCAATGCCGAAGTCTTGGCAGGAATCACTTTTAGAGCCGCAGCCGCTTTAAAATTAGAAGACCGCGGTAAATTGGAAGTGGGACATTTAGCTGACCTGGCCGTTTTTCACTCAGATAATTATCAAGATATTCTTTATAACCAAGGAAATTTA
This sequence comes from Maribacter dokdonensis DSW-8, assembly GCF_001447995.1. Taxonomy (NCBI): domain Bacteria; kingdom Pseudomonadati; phylum Bacteroidota; class Flavobacteriia; order Flavobacteriales; family Flavobacteriaceae; genus Maribacter; species Maribacter dokdonensis. The sequence continues at coordinate 1,980,599 of NZ_LDPE01000001.1, forward strand.
AAGCCCTGTATGATATGGAAAAATGGGGTGTTGGTTTTTGATAGGCATAAGTAGTTGTTGGTTGTTGGTTGTTGGTTGTTGGTTGTTGGTTGTTGGTTGTTGGAAAATAAACTTCTATATCCAAAATCAAATTAATTTATTTAAAAATTAAAAATGGATTTTAAAGAACAGATTCAAATAGGAATACCTACAGAATTACCTCCAAGAAAGGAGCGTTCTTCAACGGTAAGCCATGCTCCTAACCGAAAGCAAATACTCTCAAAAGAAGAGAAAAAATTGGCGATCAGAAATGCGCTACGCTATTTTCCGGCAGACTGGCATGCCGTTCTCGCACCTGAATTTGCAGAAGAATTGCAAAAATATGGTAGAATATACATGTATCGTTTTCAGCCAGATTATGATATGCATGCAAGAGCTATTTCAGCATATCCGGCACGGATTAGTCATGCTGCAGCGATCATGTTAATGATCCAGAATAATTTAGATCCAGCGGTAGCCCAGCATCCACAAGAACTCATTACCTATGGTGGCAATGGTGCCGTTTTTCAGAATTGGGCACAATACCTGTTGACCATGCAGTACTTATCTGAAATGACCAATGAGCAAACCTTGCATATCTATTCTGGTCATCCTATGGGTTTGTTTCCTTCATCAGCAGATGCCCCAAGAGTTGTCGTTACCAACGGAATGATGATTCCCAATTACTCTAAACAAGACGATTGGGAAAAATACAATGCGCTTGGTGTAACCCAATATGGTCAAATGACCGCGGGTTCATATATGTACATTGGTCCGCAAGGCATAGTGCACGGCACCGCAATTACCGTAATGAATGCATTTAGAAAAGTACTGAAGGTGGATGAAAATACCAACGGAAAAATATTCTTAACTGCAGGTTTAGGCGGAATGAGCGGCGCACAACCAAAAGCCGGCAACATTGCCGGATGCATCACCATTTGTGCAGAAGTGAATGCACTTGCAGCAAAGAAAAGACACGAACAAGGCTGGGTAGACGAATTAATAGACAACCTTGATGATTTAGTAGAAAGAACCAAAGAAGCCAAGAATAAACAAGAAATAGTATCATTGGCTTTTATTGGCAATGTTGTAGACGTATGGGAACGTTTTTTTGCAGAAGAATTATTCATTCACCTAGGATCTGACCAAACCTCTTTACATAACCCATGGGCAGGAGGGTACTACCCAGTTGGGTTAACTTTTGAGGCGTCTAACGAAATGATGAATAAGCAACCTGAGGTATTTAAAACGAAAGTGCAAGATTCGCTACGTAGACATGCCAATGCTATAAACCTACACACCAAAAAAGGCACTTACTTTTTTGATTATGGAAATGCCTTTTTACTCGAAGCCTCAAGAGCAGGTGCAGAAGTAATGGCAGAGAACAATATAGATTTTAAGTATCCGTCATACGTACAGGATATATTAGGACCCATGTGTTTTGATTATGGTTTTGGACCGTTCAGATGGGTTTGCTCCTCTGGTACATTGGAAGACTTAAGAAAAACAGATACCATTGCCTTACAAGTGCTAAAAGAGATTAAAAAAGACGCTCCATCAGAAATACAACAACAATTAGAAGATAATATTAAATGGATTTCTGAAGCAGAGCAAAACCGGTTAGTGGTAGGTTCCAAAGCTCGAATTTTATATGCCGATGCCGAAGGAAGGGCAAAAATAGCCTTGGCTTTTAACGAAGCAATTGAAAATGGAGAATTAAGTGCTCCGGTAATTTTAGGACGCGACCATCATGATGTAAGCGGCACCGATTCTCCATACCGAGAAACTAGTAATATTTACGACGGCAGTAAATTCACAGCAGATATGGCCATACACAATGTCATTGGCGATAGCTTTAGAGGTGCAACCTGGGTATCTATACACAACGGTGGTGGCGTAGGCTGGGGCGAAGTCACCAACGGCGGATTCGGTATGGTACTAGATGGCTCTACAGATGCAGAGCGCAAATTGAAAAACATGTTGTTTTATGATGTCAACAATGGTATTGCAAGACGAAGCTGGGCAAGAAACAAAGAAGCAATGTTTGCATTACAACGAGAAATGGAAAGAACGAAATTATTTAAAGTAACATTCCCTACCTTAGTAAAAGACCAACTTATTGATAAATTATTCTAACAATATATGTCACATTATACTATAGCAAATAAAGAAAATTGGTTTGGTCGAGTATCTGGTGAAGAACTCTATTTACATGAGAAAATTAGATTCTCAAGTATAAAAGATCCTATCATTACACCAGAGCACAAAACCATTGCCATACTAGGTTATAGTAGTGATGAAGGTGTTAAACGTAATTTAGGAAGAATTGGTGCTGCATTTGGACCCAACGCTATTCGGAAACAGTTGGGTAAAATGACCAATCATTTAAAAGAAAACTCACAATTATTAGATTTTGGAAATTTAGAATGTGAAGAGGATGACCTTGAGGCTTTACAAGAAGATTTATCCAATACGATCACCTCTTTACTTGATAAAGGTGCTAAACCAATAGTACTTGGTGGCAGCCATGATCTTGCCTATGGCCATTACAACGGACTAGAAAAATATCTAAAGCCAGATAAGAAATTAGGTATTATCAATTTTGATGCACATTTTGATTTGAGAGCCAACACTGACGGTAACAATTCTGGCACTCCATTCTATCAAATTGCGATAGAGCAAGAGGCTAAGAACGAATCTATAAAATATATGGCCTTAGGTATTCGAAAAGATGCAAATACCAGAGTCCTTTTTGATTTTGCAGAATCGCGCAATGTCAACTATCTACTTCAAGAGCATTTTAACATTAATTATTTAGAACATGTTCAACTAAGGCTTATTCAGTTCATGGAGGATGTAGATTATATCTATACTACCATTGATCTTGATGGATTCTCTTCTGCCTATGCACCAGGTGTAAGCGCGGCATCACCTATGGGCTTTTCTCCAGACATTGTGCTAGAAAGCTTAAAGTTGATTATTGAATCTGGCAAACTATTGGGATTGGATGTTGTAGAGCTAAACCCCAATTACGATATAGACGACCAAACTGCAAAACTTGCTGCGTCTTTAGTACACTATGTTATTCATAAAATTTAGGATAAAAACAAAAAAAGCCTCCCTTAATGGAAAGCCTTTCATTGGGTTCTATCGGTTAAATCCGATAAACACAATTGCCTCAAATATTCTTTGAGACACAACACAACGCCGTAAAGGTAATAAAGCTTTTTAAATAAAAATAACGGTCTGTACAATTCTTGTAAAAACTAAGATCTATACACCTATTATTGATCTTCATCACCCTTAAAAAGCTTATAAATATATTGCTTCTCTTTCAAGGTAAATTGTTTGTTCTCAAACCAGTCATGCACCTTGATCTTTTCATTTTCTATCTGGGCATTTCTAATGGCTTTTAAAGACACAATGTGCCAATGAGTACCCTTGTTACGAGAAACGGAATACCCAACATCTTCCATAATATAAGACTGTTTAGGTCTATTTATTAATCGGACTCCGTTTTTTAGAACGGCTAATGTTTCTGTTAATCGTACAACTTCAGAAAAAGAATATCTGGCAAAATCGTTGAAACCATTCTGTTCTACATTATATAATTTATCTCCAATTTTAAGGGTATCCATAACTTAAAAAAGGTGCAAATTTAAAATACCTGTTAGGGTAATGGAATAATTAACGAGTATAGTTATCCACAAAATAAATGAATAAAAAACATAACCAAGTAAATGTTACGCCATACCCTTCATGGTCAACAGGGTAGTTGCCCAAACGATAACCGAAGATAAAAAGATGCCTATGGTATTCGCTAAAAAAGCTTTCTTTCTTTCAATTTTAAATAAGTAACTAGCAATGCTGCCTGCATAAACACCTGTACCCGGTACTGGTAGCATTACAAAGAATATAAGTCCGTAAAACCCATACTTTTTAATTTTATCACCAGATCCCGTTTTTGCCCGTCTTGCCACAAACAACGCATTCTTTTTATAGAAATGCCATCTTAATAAATATCGATTAACGGTATTTAAAAAAAACATCATGATAGGAAATACCAGAACATTCGCTAAAAAACAAACTGCCAATACCACGTAAATATTTACTCCATGAAGTAGACCATAGGGTATACCAACTTTAGCCTCTCCTAAAGGGGAGATACTCCAAAGTGCTGCTATAAGTATATCTTTCAACAAAACGTTCTTTTTAAGCGAATGCAAAATTACGTTGTTCTTGAAAAATTGTTTGCCATTTATATCATAAATGTTATCAATTACCAATTTATATAGATAAACTACTTAAGTTGAAAAATTGTTAGCGCTTAAAATCATGTATTCTCAAATTATCCAATCATGATAACCTAGCAACATCATTTATTTGGTATTTTTAATAGCTAACAACAACTAATATCAACACAAAACAACATGGATCAAAAGAATTCCAGAAGATCATTTTTAAGACAAGCATCTTTAACCACTGCTGCACTTGGCACCGCCCCCTATTTATTATCCGCATCAACAAATAAAGTACAACTACTACATAGAGAATATTCGTTTGATCAGTATGGTAGTAACGACCATATAAATATTGCACTAATTGGCACAGGAATTCAAGGCATATATGATACACAAGCCGCCTTAATGGTAGATGGTGTAAAAATTGTAGCTGCTTGTGACCTATATACGGGCAGACTTGATCGCGCCAAAGAATTATGGGGCAATGATATTTTTGTAACAAGAGATTATCGAGAAATATTAAGTAGAAAAGATATTGATGTCGTGTTGATTGCCACACCAGACCATTGGCACCAAACCATTACAGTAGCAGCATTGAAAGCTGGAAAACATGTGTATTGTGAAAAACCAATGGTTCAAAATTTCAACCAAGGCCAAGAAATTATAAAGGCGCAAAAAGATTCAGGTAAAATCTGTCAAATAGGTAGCCAAGGCATGGCTTCCCTTGGTAATGAAAAGGCAAAAGAACTATATGAAGATGGTGCCATTGGTGATATTGTAATGCTAGATATGTACAATGATAGATATTCAGCCGAAGGTGCTTGGCAATATCCCATACCAACGGATGCCAATAACAACACCGTAGATTTTGACACTTTTTTAGGAAACGCACCAAAGGTACCTTTTGACAATAACCGCTTTTTTAGATGGAGAAATTATCAAGATTATGGGACCGGAGTAGCCGGTGATTTATTTGTTCATGCCTTCTCTACCTTAAATTATGTAATTAGCTCAGATGGTCCTAACAGAGCCATGGCTACAGGCGGGCTACGCTATTGGAAAGACGGCAGAGATGTTCCAGATGTTTCCATTACATTATATGACTACCCAAAAACAGAAACACATTCGCCTTTTAATGCGGCATTTCGCATCAATTTTATTGCTGGCAGTGGAGGCGGTGGCGGTTTTAAATTAATTGGCACTGAAGGAGAAATGGAAATTGGTCAAAATTCGGTAACCGTTAACCGTTCTAACCTAGGCTTAGAACCCAGTGGTTATTCAATGATTTCATTTACTGAAGGCATGCAAGCGGAAATAAGAAAGGAATATGCCGCTAAAAAATTAAATACTAGAGCAAGTAAATTGGCTACGGGATCAACAACTTGGCAAGCACCACGTGATTATAAAGGAGCGCATTATGACCATTTTTATAATTTTTTTACCAGCATAAGAGAAAATGGAAAAGTAATACAAGACCCAAAATTTGGACTTAGGGCAGCAGGAGCAGCTTTGTTGGCAAATGAAAGTTATACTAGAAAACAACCGGTAAATTGGGATCCTACTAAAATGAAATTGATCTAGTTAATTTTCTTCTGTTTCAACAAATTGGATATGGCGTTCCAAGTTTTCTTCAATTGAAATAAAAGATTCTATACCACGTATTCCAGAAATACTCAGAATTTCGTCTTGATATACCTGCTTATAATGAAAGCTATCCCTTGCATGCATTTTTATAAAGACGTCATACTTTCCGGTTACGTGGTGTATTTTGACCACCTCTTCAATTTCGTTCAATCTTTCCATTACCTTTTTAAATAAACTGATCTCACTTAAAAAGATTCCCAAAAATATGGTCATCTTCCACCCCATTTTTGCATAATCAAGACTTAAGGTTGCCCCGGTAATAAGACCCATTTCTCTCATTTTACGCATTCGCATGTGCACCGTACCTGGAGAAACAATTAATTTTTTGGCAACATCTGTATACGGGGTCTGGGCATTTTCTGCCAAAATATTTAAAATACTGAAATCTACATGATCAAGTTTATTCCTCATTTTTCATAATCATTTGAAATATTCATTGAATTATTACAAGATTTTAATCCATTTTAACAAATTTAATTTATAATTAGTTAAATTTTAGTAATTATATGACAATAAAAAGGCTTAAAAATGAGGTTTTCTTTATAATTCTCTAATCAAATTGACAAATGCATAAAAAGAGGGTTTTAGAATAATTATGCCGTATCCGTAAATTTTCAACAGTGAACAAATCACTTCTTACATTATCGGTATAATTTTAAATAAAATCTAACTATTATTCAATAAAACAAGCGATACAACCTTTATTTACAAGCCGTTGTAAGCATAGGCTATTTCCATAATCCTTGAACATTCAATAATATTGTTTAGCACTAAACATGAACATTTACCATAGTAGCGAACATGTTTATATCGATAAATAAAATCGATGTTTGGTTACTTTATTTATAAGGAACAAACAACCCATTACCAACATTTCAAACTTGAACAAAGATGAAAACAACAGTAAACAGAAGAGATTGGCTTAAAAAAGGAGTTCTTTCAGCTGCTGGAGTTATGGCAGCACCTTATTTGACCTACGGGGCTTTTCCGTCACAACCTATTGCGTTAGATGCTAACGGGAATATTCCCTACACTCCTTTTTTTAAGGAGTATTTACCACAAGCACCAATGCAACCTTTAGCCTTGGCGGCTAAGCTAAATGCAAATGAAAACCCTTATGGACCATCACCAATGGCTGTTTCTGCCATGCAGGAGTACGCACCAAAAGGAAATCGTTATGCATGGAAAGAACTATATCAGTTAATGGATAAGATTGCAATTGAAGAAGGTGTTAAGCAAGAGAATATAATGATGGGACCTGGCTCATCTGATCTTTTGGAAAAAACCGCCATGGTATTCTTTCAAAATGGAGGAAATATCGTTTCTGCGGACCCGGCGTATATGTCACTTATTAAAGTTGCAGAAGCAACGGGTGCCACTTGGAAACCAGTTCCACTTAAAAAAGATTGGTCACATGATTTGGCTGCAATGGAAGCAGCTGTAGATGATGACACCAAGTTGGTATATATCTGCAATCCTAATAACCCAACTGGTAGTATGACAGACCATGATGAACTTATTGATTTTTGCTCTCGTGTTTCTGAAAAGACCCCCATTTTCGTTGATGAAGCCTATTTAGGATTCTTGGATGACGCCACCAAAAAAAGTATGGTATCATTGATCAATGAAGGTAAAGACGTAATCATAGCCCGTACATTTTCAAAAATACAAGGTATGGCAGGTTTGCGTGTTGGTTATATTGTAGCACAACCAGAAACGCTAGGAATTATTCAAAAAATTACACGTGGCGGCATGGGAATCTCCTTACCATCTGTTTACGCTGCTATGGCAAGTATGGATGATGTTGCCTTTAAAGATAAATCCAGAAAACTAAATAAAGAATGTAGAGACTATGTATATGAAAATCTTGACAGATTGGGGTTTGAATATGTGCCTTCTTCTACCAGCTTTATTATTTTCCCCATACAAATGGACGGTAAACCCTTCTTAGAGAAGATGACCGCCGAAGGTGTTGGTGTAAGAGCTTTTGAAATCTATGGTAAAAATTGGTGCCGAGTAAGTATGGGCACTATGGATGAAATGAAGTTGTTTACAACTGCACTTGAAAAAGTGCTCGTTTAAGTTTGAATTAGTCCGGGAGTTGGGCATATAAAGCATTGCCTTGACACAAAGCCAAAGTTCAACTCCTTTGGGCTATTTCTAATTTGCTTTACAACATCAAATCCCAATGAAATTTTCAACAGCATGAATTTTGCACTACAAAAAACCCTAGAATTAATACTGATTATAGGACTTGGACTACTACTTCAAAAGAAAGTGGCAAAGCAAGATTTAAAAGGGATAAAAGTTCTGATTTTAAGCGTTGCACTACCTGCAACTATTTTTGTTGCACTATTAAAAATAGAACTTAAGGGAACCTTATTGGTGTTTCCCCTAGTTGCATTAATTTTTAATCTTATAATGTTGGCAGCAACAAAATACTTCTTAGCTGCATCATTACACAATGAAGAACAGAGCAAAAAGCGAACATTGATGATGTTGTTACCCTCAACAGCACCTGGTCTATCATGCTTTCCATTCATTGTAGCTTACCTAGGTGACGACACCTTAGCCTTAGCAGCACTTGCAGATATTGGAAACAAGATATTTGTGCTTATCTTACTATACATGCTAGCCATGCACTGGTATCGTAAGAACTCCGTAATCAAGAAACAGGAATCTTCTAAAAGTAAGCTTAAAGGACTATTTATTTCATTGATCAATGAACCTATTAACTTGGTTATCGTCATAGGTTTGATCATGCTAGGTTTAGGACTTGATCTTTCATCACTACCAACCTTTTTTCAAAATACCGCATTGAGCATTAAAGATTTAATGACTCCGTTAGTACTCTTGTTCATAGGTATGGCGGTAAGAATTAATAAAGGAGAGTTTAAATTGATACTTTCTATGCTCTTACGCAGAATGGGCCTGGCATTTTTAATAAGCGGTGTTTTTGCCTATACAATACCTGCATTAACGCCTGCTATGATTCTACTTTTAGTAGTCTTTCCGCAAAGTGCCTGTAGCTTTTGGCCTTTTGCCCACATGAGTGCCATACAATCTATGGAAGAAAAAGACGAACAGCCAAAACCTACATTCGATGTTAATTTTGGGTTGAACATTTTGGCTTGTTCCCTACCCTTTTCAACACTATTAATAATTGGCATATTCTCATTTAGCGAATACTTCATTAACCCGCTTACACTTCTTGGTCTAGGCGCAATAATTTTAGGGATCACATTTGCCCCCGATATTTTTAAATCTACCAGTTTTATGCTCGACAGAGAGCGTAAGAAGATGCCAAAATCAGTTAAACCAAAATCTAAGCTGACCATCGCAAAAAACGATTTTAAACATAAGACCGAGAAAACAATGAATGAAGCTAAGGCCAGCTAAACTTTAGTATGTTTCTTTCATCCATTCATAAGGCTTTCTTTTGATCCAAAGTCCCCTAGTAAAATCAGGAAAATCCTGGGGTTCGCCATTATTGGCAATAGAAGCCTCTGATAATGGTGTAACAGCACTCCAAGCAGCTGCATCGTAAGCGTCTAAAGGTGGCGCTATGTTTTGTTTTGCAGATTCAACAAATGAGTTGAGCACAAAGAAATCCATACCGCCATGACCTGCATTTAAGGCATACGCTCCATACTTTTTCCAAAGTGGATGATCATATTGTTCTAACCAAGGTTTTGCATCATCCCATTGATGTGGTTCAGACTTTCCTTCCACATAAATACGACTTCCGTCAACCTCCCAGAGTCCGTTTGCACCTTGCACGCGAAAACCTAATGAATAAGGCCTAGGCAAATTACAGTCGTGTGTAATGATTATTGTTTCGCCATTTGCGGTATTAATGGTTGAGGTAATGACATCACCCTGCTTAAATTTAATTTTTGCATTTGGGTGTTCTGTCCCCCCCTGGCCAACAATATAATTGTGCAAGCCAATACCTTTTGTTGCATGTGAAGTCATAGATACAAATCTATTGCCCCTATTGACATCTGCCATTATAGCAACCGGCCCTAAACCATGTGTTGGGTATACATCGGCATTTCTCTTTACAGAATGCTCCGTACGCCATTTAGATTCAGAAATACCCTTTTCACCAAATTCAACACCTTTACCATAAGCTGTTTTGCCATCATTGAACTTTACATGACGTAAATCATGCTGATATCCGCATCTATAATGTACCATTTCGCCAAATACATTTTGCTTTACCATATTCAGAACGGCCAATACATCTCGCCTATAATTTACGTTCTCAAGGATCATCATATGGGTACCGGTACGCTCATGCGTATTCACAAGATCCCAACATTCTTCTAAGGTATTGGACGCAGAAACTTCAACACCTGCATACTTTCCCGCTTCCATGGCATCTACCGTCATTCGGGTATGCCATAACCAAGGTGTAGCTATGATTACGGCATCAACCTCTTGCAGAGCTAATAGGTTTTTATAATCATGTTCATTAGCCCCAAATACATTAGGACTCTTACCTTTTGCATCTGCAATATGTTTTTTGGCAATTGCTATCCTATTTTCGTCTATATCACAAATTGCGGTAACATTAACGTCTTTTCTAAGTAATAAGTTTTGCAAATGATTAGTTCCCCTTAAACCTACACCTATTAAACCTACATTTAGTTTATCCGTTACACTAAATTTTTTATGTGCAAAACCAGGTACTGTAACAATACCCATACTTGCTATTGATGTGTTTCTAATAAATTTTCTTCTCGTTGTCATTGTTGGTGGTAATTAAGAACACTGAATTTAAAAAAAGATACTGACTCATATTAACTAATCATCAATTTTAAAAGGGATACATCTAAAATTAGCCACAATTTCTATTAGCATTTCATATTTTTGACATTTAAACACAAAAATCATGACATTACTTTTAATGGCTGCCGGTAGTGGTAGTAGATATGGAAAACTAAAACAATTTGATGATTTAGGTCCTAATGGTGAATTCTTAATGGAGTTTGCTATATATGATGCTATTCAGAATAACTTTGAACAAATAGTAGTTATTACCAAAAAAGAAAATGTTTCTTTTTTGGAAGAACATCTTTCAAAAAGAATTCCTAGCAATATTCAATTGAACGTTCTTGCTCAAGAACTTACAGATTTACCTAACGGAGTTACTTTTACAGGTGAACGTAAAAAACCTTGGGGTACCGCTCATGCAGTTTGGACGGCAAGAAATGTGATCAACGGGCCGTTTGTAGTGATTAATGCAGATGATTTTTATGGTCAGTCTGCCTATAAAAAAGCTGCGGATTTCATGAAATCGGATGATAGTGCCTATGCACTTTTAGGCTATACCCTTAAAGACACTTTATCTGAGCATGGTTCTGTATCTAGAGGTGTTTGCGAAGTAAATGGCGATAATCTTGTATCTGTACAAGAGCGATTAAAACTGGTACAACAGGGAGATAAGATTATTGATGAGGATACCAATTTAGAATTTACAGGTGATGAACAGGCCAGTATGAACTTTTGGGTTTGTAGACCATCTATCTTTGATAAAATTGAATCTGAATTTAGAATTTTCTTAAAAGATGATGACCGTATCGCTAACAGCGAACTATACATTCCTTTAATGATACAAGAAATGTTACAGGCCAACGAAATTGAGGTTAAATGTATACCTTCTGGTGGAGATTGGTTTGGTGTAACATATGCCAGTGATAAGGAAAAAGCAATGAACAGTTTAAAGGAAAAATCCGATTCAGGAAAGTACCCTGCACCTATTTGGAAATAACCCTTTTCAACATATACCAGAACCCATTAGATTTTAATTTAGTGGGTTTTTTTATGCTCTAAATCGACTTTAACTAAAAAGAGTCCGATCTTATCAGACCGGACTCTTTTACGAGAACACTATATGAAAATGAAAAAATTTTATTCGTTTTTAATTACATTGTAAATATATAGGTAAGGTTAATTATTAGAAACAAATTGATGTCAACCCCCTATATTTTGTTGTCAGATGGGCTATTTTTGTTGTGAACTGAATCTATAGCTATGAAAATTAGAATAAAAGGCGATTCTGTACGGTTTAGATTAACCCAATCTGAAGTGAAAACATTATCGGAAAGTGGAGAAATTTACGACAGTACAAATTTTGGAACTACAAAATTTAACTATGGTGTAGTATTAAAGAGCGATATTGAGCAATTACATATCAATTTTGAAAACAGTAGTATTATGCTTTCTATGCCAGAGGCTAATGGCAGATCTTGGTTTTCCAATGATATCATAACTTTTGACCATACCTTGAAAACTACCGCTGGCAACAACCTGTACTTGCTATTGGAAAAAGATTTCACCTGTTTGGACAATACTATAGAAGACCAATCTGACAATTACCCCAATCCTAAGTTGAGTTAAAATATCCTATTTTAATCATTTGGACTACAGTTTTAATAGAAATGATTATAAACGTTACTATTACATTTCTTAAGTTTATTGCATGAATGCAAAAAACGAACGTAACGTCTCTTTTAGAGGGTCTGAAGAATTTCTGGATATTGAAGTAAAAGAACCTGTAACACATGCTGCAGGTTATTTAGGCGTACGTGAAGCCCTAAAGCATACATTCAAAGAAATGGGCGTATTACGATCAATGCGCACCTTGCTGAGCATGAACCAAAAAGACGGTTTTGATTGCCCAAGTTGTGCTTGGCCCGATCCCGAACACCCATCACCAGTAGCTGAGTACTGCGAAAATGGAGCCAAGGCCTTAGGTGATGAAGCTACTACCCAACATATTGGTGCAGATTTTTTCAAAAATAATTCGGTAGAAGAACTTTCTCAACTTACCGATTATGAACTCAACAAATTTGGGCGCTTAATTGAACCTATGGTATTAAGACCCGGCAACGTTCATTATGAGCCAATTTCTTGGCAGGCCGCATTTGATCTGATCGCAGCTGAATTAAAAAAGTTGGACAATCCGGACGAGGCTATCTTTTACACTTCTGGTAGATCAAGTAATGAAGCTGCCTTTTTATACGGTATGTTTGCGCGTGCATTAGGCACCAACAACCTTCCGGATTGTTCTAACATGTGTCATGAGAGCAGCGGTGTTGCCTTGGGAGAAACATTGGGCATAGGCAAGGGATCAACCACTTTAGAGGATTTATACGAAGCAGAGGTCATATTGATAGCTGGGCAGAACCCAGGTACCAATCACCCTAGAATGTTATCCGCATTAGAAAAATGCAAGCAGAACGGTGGGAAGGTCATTAGTATAAATCCGTTAGAAGAATCAGGATTAGTGAATTTTAAAAATCCGCAACATCTAGGCGGATGGATCGGCGGTGGTGAGGACATGGCAGATATTCATTTGGCGGTCAACATTAACCAAGATATACCCCTGGTAAAATTAATTTTAAAGAAATTAGTTGCATTAGAAGAAAAAGGAAATACAGTTTTTGACCATGCATTCATTGAAAAATATACAGATGGTTATGAGTCTTTGATCTCTGATTTAAAAAACTACAATGCAGAAGACCTATTAGCCCAAACTGGCGTATCCGAAGAAAAAATAAATGACACGGTTGCACTATTGGCGAATAAATCTAAAATTATAGTGTGCTGGGCCATGGGTCTTACCCAACATAAGAATGGCGTAGAAAATATTAGAGAGTTCATAAATCTTCTATTGTTGAAAGGTGCTATTGGAAAACCAAATGCAGGTACATGTCCGGTTCGTGGCCACAGTAATGTTCAAGGAGATCGCAGCGTTGGTATTCAGCATTTTGTAGATAGTGCCATGAACGCACGTATTAAAGAACATTTAGGGTTTACCCCACCTGAGCATGAAGGTGTAGATGTTGTAGGCTCCTTAAAAGCGATGTATGAAGGTAATGCCAAAGTATTTATGTGCTTGGGCGGTAACTTTTTAATGGCGGCATCTGATACAGAATATACCGCAAAGGGAATTCAAAATTGCGATTTAACGGTACAGATCAGTACCAAATTAAACCGTACACATTTAATCACCGGAAAAACCGCTTTGATCTTACCGACTATTGGAAGGTCTGAAAAAGATTTGAAAAATGGCAAGCCACGTCATTTTACGGTTGAAAATAGTATGGGAAGGGTAAAACAATCAAGAGGGATTTTAAAACCAGCTTCAGAGGCCATCATGAGCGAACCAGAGATTATTGCCAATTTAGGGCATACCTTGTTCGGCGAAGAACACCCTATGAACTGGAAATCTTTAGGTGAAGATTATGAATTGATCAGAAAGCGAATTGACCAAGTTGCAAAGGGGTTCAATGATACCGAAGAACGTTCAAAAGGCGCAGGCTATTACTTACCTAATAATGTACGTGAATTGGATTTTAGCATGTTGCCTAACGGTAAAGCACAATTTACAATTAACAAACTACCTGAACACACCTTGGCAAAAGATGAATACATGTTGATGACCATACGTTCTCACGATCAGTTCAACACCACTATTTACGGATTAGATGACCGTTACAGAGGTGTTTACAATGCAAGAAGAGTGGTTTTTATGAATATAGACGATATGAAGGCCATTGGTGTAAACAAACTGGACATTGTTGATATTACCAGTACTTATGACGGTATTGTAAGAACAGCCCATAATTTTAAGATCGTTCCATATAATATTCCTTCTGGAAATCTGGCTTCCTATTTTCCGGAGACCAATGTTTTAGTACCCTACAATCATTTTGCTGATAAAAGCAAAACACCAATAAGCAAGTCTGTAAAGGTTAGACTAGTAAAGAAATAGTTAATAAATACATTTCTGAAATTCAATTACTTAACAATCTCGTAACCGAATAATAAGTTAACAGTAACCTTTCTATAATCATAAATTTTGAAACTTTACGGTCATAAGTTTCAGCATATGAAATCTACTGATTTGGCCGCCTTATGTATTGCCATTCTTGCATTTAATGTCAAGTTTGAGGTGGTTCTATCTCTTTCTAATTTTCTAAAATTCCCAAGAAAGGAATCCCTCATTCACTTATGAAAAAAAGACCGGTTGATATTGTGGTCATTTCCGATGTTCATTTAGGAACATATGGCTGCCACGCCAAAGAGCTTTTAAAATATTTAAAGTCCATTAAGCCAAAAGAGGTAATCCTCAATGGCGATATTGTAGATATTTGGCAATTTAGCAAACGCTATTGGCCCAAGTCTCATATGAAAGTCATTAAACTTTTATTGGAGTGGGTAGCCAAAGGAATTCCGGTACATTATATAACCGGTAACCACGATGAACTTTTGCGGAAATTTTCGGGCAACAGTATGGGCTCATTAAATATTGTCAATAAAATGGTGATTCCGCTTGAAGATAAAAAAGCTTGGATTTTTCATGGTGACGTGTTCGATGTTACCATGCAGCATTCAAAATGGGTAGCCAAACTTGGTGCAAAAGGATATGACTTTTTAATTCTATTAAATAGAGCCATTAATTTTATAAGCAAAAAAATGGGCAAGGGTCCAATTTCAATGTCCAAGAAAATTAAGAACGGTGTAAAGTCTGCCGTTAAGTTCATAAACGACTTTGAACAGATTGCCGCAGATATTGCCATAGAAAATGGTTATGACTATGTTATTTGCGGTCACATTCACCAACCGGAAATTCGCAATATAAAAACAGATAAAGGAGAAGTCGTCTATTTAAATTCTGGAGATTGGATAGAAAATTTAACCGCACTTGAGTATCATAATGGTCACTGGAAACTATACTCTTATCTTGAAGATCAATTAACCATTGACCATAAAGAGGATAGTAAGGAAGAAACCTATGTATTGGAAAAAGCTGAACTGTTTCAAAGCTTGCTTGAAGAGTTTAGAATAAGTGGAATGACGCAACAGAGTAAATGAGAATACTATACGCAATTCAAGGTACCGGCAACGGACACTTGAGCAGGGCTAGAGATGTAATACCTGCAATATTAAAACATAATGTTTCATTAGATCTTTTAGTGAGCGGCATTCAAGCAGATATAAAACTACCCTACCCCATTAAGTATCAGCTAAAAGGATTAAGCTTTATTTTCGGCAAAAAAGGAGGTGTAGATGTTTGGAAAACCTATTACAAGGCAAACTCTATGCGTTTGCAGAAAGAGATAAAAAGTATACCGGTTGAAGATTACGACCTCATCATTAATGATTTTGAACCGGTTACGGCGTGGGCGTGCAAGTTAAAAAATATACCTTGCTATAGTTTTAGCCACCAAGCGGCAGTACTCTCCAAATTAGCTCCGAAGCCTAAAAAAACGGACAGAATGGGCAAATGGATTCTTAATAATTATGCACCCACCAGCCATCAATTCGGACTTCATTTCAAACCTTATGAACCTAATATCTATACACCTATAATCAGAAACGATATACGATCGGCATCAATTTCCAAAGGCGAGCATTATACCGTATATCTACCATCTTACAGTGATGAGAAATTGTTGAAGTTTTTAAGTAAGATGAAAAGGGTAAAATGGGAAGTATTTTCAAAGCACAATACCTATGAATATTTTAAAAAGAACATTCATATAAAGCCAATAACCAATGAGGCATTTGTAAAAAGTATGGCAAGTAGTAGAGGTATACTATGCGGTGCAGGTTTTGAAACACCCGCAGAAAGCCTATACATGCAAAAAAAGCTAATGGTAGTGCCTATGAAAGGGCAATATGAGCAGCAATGTAATGCAGCTGCCTTGGCAGATATGGGTGTACCGGTAATAAAATCGCTTAAAACAAAACACTTACCCAAGTTGCAACATTGGTTAGATACCGAAACCATTGTGGCGGTAGACTACCCAGATATTACCGACCAAATTGTGAGCCAACTATTAGAGAAATCTCTAAAAACACATTAAAAAGCCACTACTCTATTGAGAGAACAAGAAGAATTCTTTTTAAATGCCCATGAATTTGGCAAAAATTTCACTTGGGGAGTTTCCACCGCAGCATACCAAATTGAGGGCGCGTACGACACCCATGGAAAGGGACCCTCTATTTGGGATACATTTACCACCAAACCAAATACGGTTTTAAATGGTAACAATGCCAATGTATCTTGCGATTACTATCATAAATACAAGGAAGATATCCTATTGATGAAGTCCATGAATATTGACAACTATCGTTTCTCTATTTCTTGGTCAAGAATTTTACCTAATGGTATTGGCTCTGTAAACGAACCAGGTATTCAATTTTATAATAATGTCATTGACTTTTGTCTAGAACAAGGTATTACCCCATGGGTAACCCTATATCATTGGGATCTTCCACAGGTGTTAGAGGATAAAGGCGGATGGACGAATAGAAACATTATACAATGGTTTTCAGAATTTACCAGCCTTTGCGCAACTTCTTTTGGAGATAGGGTTAAACACTGGATGGTTTTGAACGAACCCATGGTATTTACGGGTGCCGGTTACTTTCTAGGCGTACATGCACCTGGAAAAAAAAGATTGAAATATTTTCTTCCCGCCGTGCACCATGCTGTTTTGTGCCAAGCGGAAGGTGGCAGATTACTTCGTAAACTAGTACCCAATGCCCAAATAGGCACCACGTTTTCATGTTCGCAAATTTCACCCTACAGACAAAATAACAGAGACAAGAAAACAGCTGTTCTGGTAGATGCCTTATTGAATCGGTTATTTATTGAGCCAGCATTGGGTTTAGGTTATCCAACCAAAGAAGCTCCAGTTTTAAAAAAACTACAACCTTACATTCAACCTACTGACATGGAAGATTGCCTGTTTGATTTCGATTTTATCGGAATTCAAAATTACACTCGAGAAAAAGTAAGATATAGTCTTTTGGTACCGTACATAAGAGCTAAAATTGTAAAGGCAAGTAAGAGAAATGTACCTACAACTTTGATGGATTGGGAGGTATATCCGCCTAGTATTTACAATATGATCAAGAAATACAGTTCATACCCGCAAATTAAAAAAATCATCATCACCGAGAACGGAGCTGCTTTTAAAGATTCCATTGACGGAGAAATTATAAATGATATCGCTAGGGTAAATTATTTGCAGCGTTATTTAAACCAAGTGCTTAAAGCCAAAAAAGAAGGGTTGAATATCCACGGATATTTCGTGTGGACCTTTACGGATAATTTTGAATGGGCGGAAGGGTATTACCCTAGGTTTGGCTTGGTACATATTAATTTTAAAACCTTAAAAAGGACTATTAAAGCCTCTGGTAAATGGTTTGCCGATTTTTTATCGCGAAAAAATTAGCATTAAAAAAGCCGATGTCTCCATCGGCCATAGCTTATATCTAAAAAAACATGCACACATCTTACACGCGCAAATCAAAGATAGATGGTGTTCAACAGTTAAATGTTATGCCCATTAAAGCAAACCGTTAAATTATTGAAAAGCAGGCATTCCAGTAATATCCGCGCCTGTAATCAGCAGATGAATATCGTGAGTACCCTCATAGGTAATTACGCTTTCCAAATTCATCATATGCCTCATTATACTATATTCACCGGTAATACCCATACCACCTAGAACTTGTCTCGCCTCTCGTGCTATTTTAATGGCCATTTCTACATTATTCCTCTTGGCCATAGATATTTGGGCAGAGGTTGCCTTCCCTTGATTCTTTAATTGACCTAATCTAAAGGCCAATAACTGGGCTTTGGTGATCTCCGTAATCATTTCTGCCAATTTCTTCTGCTGTAATTGAGTTGCCGCAATAGGTTTACCAAATTGAATACGTTCTTTGGCATATCTTAATGCAGTATCATAACAATCCATAGCAGCACCTATAGCACCCCAAGAAATACCAAATCTGGCAGAATCCAAACATCCTAATGGCGCCCCTAAACCAGATTTATTAGGTAACAGATTTTCTTTAGGGACCTTTACATTATCAAATATCAATTCACCGGTAGCCGAAGCTCTTAATGACCATTTGTTATGGGTTTCCGGTGTTGTAAATCCTTCCATTCCACGCTCCACGATCAAACCATGAATACGTCCTTCCTCGTTCTTTGCCCATACTACCGCAATATCACAAAATGGAGCATTGGAAATCCAAAGTTTGGCTCCGTTCAAAAGATAATGATCGCCCATATCCTTATACTTGGTTTCCATACCACTAGGATTAGAACCATGGTTTGGTTCTGTCAACCCAAAAGAGCCCATCCATTCGCCAGTAGCCAACTTAGGTAGGTATTTTTTACGTTGGTCTTCGGTTCCATACGTATAAATAGGATACATTACCAAAGAGGACTGTACCGATGCCGTAGAACGAACACCACTATCTCCCCTTTCAATTTCTTGCATAATAAGTCCGTAACTAATTTGATCTAATCCCGCACCGCCGTACTCCTCAGGAATATAAGGTCCGAATGCACCAATTTCAGCCAAGCCATTTATTATCTGCTTAGGAAATTCAGCTTTTTGGGCATACTCTTCAATAATTGGGGATACGTCTCTTTTTACCCATTGACGTGCGGCATCACGTACCAACAAATGCTCTTCAGATAATAAATCATCTAAGTGATAGTAGTCTGGGGCTTCAAATAAATCTGGTCTCATAACTATGCTTTTATCAAAGATAAATAAAGAAATATAACAATATGAAACACTATAGTTATATTTTTAAATAAAACTCCTTAGTTAAGGCTATATAATCATCAGTATAAGCGTGCCTTTCAGTTTCAATGACCAATTCTGACGATTCTAATGGTGTTTTATTTTTTGAGAATGCCAATAATACCCGTTTCACCTCTGCAGTAGAATTACCCTTTACATAAGTGCATTTGATAAGATAAAGACCTTTTTCCTCTGCCATGGCGACAAACTCATCTTTCTCTTTATAGGGTATTACCGTTGTAAACAATCCATTTTCCGCCAACAAAACAGCAGCCGAAGTAATGAGCTCATTAAAAGGTAAAAAACCGTTC
Source organism: Maribacter dokdonensis DSW-8 (assembly GCF_001447995.1). Taxonomy (NCBI): domain Bacteria; kingdom Pseudomonadati; phylum Bacteroidota; class Flavobacteriia; order Flavobacteriales; family Flavobacteriaceae; genus Maribacter; species Maribacter dokdonensis. The sequence continues at coordinate 2,000,441 of NZ_LDPE01000001.1, forward strand.
TGGCGTGCTTGATCCCGTTGAAAGTTGCCAGAACTGACATTTTCCGAATAAAAAGGAGGGTTACACGTAATCAACTCATACTGGTCTTCGATTTCATCAACAAATTCATCTAAGCCGGCGTGGTAACAGTACAACCGATCTCCCCATGGGGAGCTTTCAAAATTCTCAACACATTGTTCATAAGCATCAGCATCTATCTCAATGGCATCTACCACATCCGCATTGCTTCTCTGGGCCAGCATTAAAGCGATGATTCCTGTACCGGCGCCAATATCTAAAATAGATTCCAATGATGTGTCCACTGGCGTCCATGCACCTAACAACACACCATCTGTACCAATTTTCATGGCACAACGATCTTGTTCAATACTAAATTGTTTAAATTTAAATAGTTGGCTCAAGGCAATTTAATTCTATGGTGAATAAGAAATTTTAATCTGTAAAGTTGTTAAGTATTCTGCTTTTGGCATCGGCTAAATAGCTTCTACCTATGGTGTACCTAATACCGCCAATTTCAACGCTATTGCCCTCAACCACACTTACCTTATCAACAGCAATAGTATAGGAACGATGTATTCTTATGAAATTATCACCTGGCAACTCATCTGTAAAACTGCTTAAGGTTCTGTGAATTATATATTTTGCCGTTGGTGTTATGATCCTAATGTAATCTTTTAGGCTCTCTATCACCATAATCTCGTCCAAATAAATCTTTTGTAACTTCTTTTTGTCAACTTTAACAAAAATGGAAGGCTTCTCTTCTTTTTCAGCACTACCGTTACTACCTATTTTCTTAAGACCTATAATACGATCTATGGATTTAAAAAATCGAGGTAATGAAATGGGTTTCACCAAATAGTCAATGGCTTCTAGTTCAAAGCTTCTTAGCGCATGTTCTTCATGAGCAGTGGTCATGATTACGAACGGTTTTTTGTGCAAGGTGCTTAAAAACTCCAATCCGTCCAAATAAGGCATATTGATATCCAAGAACATGATATCTACCTCATTGTCCCTCAAAAAGGTGGATGCATCCAAGGCATTGGAAAAAGTACCCTCTAGCTGTAATTCTTTTACCCTAAGTATATAGTTCTTAATCACATTTACTGCCAACGGCTCATCATCTACTACTATTACTTTTAAAATCATATTACCTTAAGCTTTAAAAACACATTGAACATTTTATCCTCTTCAAAAATCTTTAAATCGTACTCACTCTTAGCGTAGCCCAGCTCTAACCTCTTTTTCACATTAGAAAGACCAATACCTCCTCGTTTTACCGGGTATACATATTCTTTCTTTACTACTGGTATGGAATTGGATACTTTAAAATCCATAAAACTATCGTCAACATTTACATCGATCTTAATCTTCATATCACCAATGTTCTTACTTGCCCCATGCTTAAAGCAATTTTCAATAAGTGGTATCAATAACATTGGTGGTATTTTACAATTGTCAAGGTTACCCGAGATATTCATATCAATTTTCAAAGAATCATCGAACCTAATACGTTCCAAATCTATGTAATTTCTTATACAATTAATTTCACTGGTTAGATCCTGTCGTTGCTTTTTGGTTGCGTACAATAAGTAACGCATTAGCTCTGAAAGTTTTAAAACCACCTCTGGAGCTTGGTCAGACTTCTCCAAGGTCAATGAATATATATTGTTCAAGGTATTGAAGAAAAAGTGAGGCGATACCTGCGACCTCAAAAATCTAAGTTCGGTCTTTAGCTGTCGTTTTTCAAGATCATGTAGCTTGCTACTTTCCCTTAACCAATCTATGGTCAATTTAATTGCTGTAAAAAACGATATCACATAAACCTCACCAATCATAGTCTGCACGGCATACCCAATGGTCAATGAGTTGATAACATCCTGTGCTTCGGGCATAACATCCGTACTTACCAAGTAATACGTTAGGTTGTACTTCACCAAGAGCATCATGAACAATGACAGAAGTATATATACCGTATACTCAAAGTATCTTTTGGTATATATAAATTTTGGCATTAGGTAATAGGCATTTAAATACGCCAAAAACATATGAATGGGAAAACCTATAAGATTGGTACGTAAAGAAAGTAAAAAGTCGTTATGTATAAAGGTCCACCTAAACGTATTAAAGATAAAATAGACAGACCAAAATAAAATATGGTGCCAAGGTTTAATTTCACTTGTACCAAAAAACTTGGGCCTTCTCAAAAACTTCATTAATCTAATGTCCATAGGCTACTAAAACCAATTTATTTTCTCCGTTTTTTTGACGTTGAGCAACAATCTACGGTTGTTAAGCTAAAAACATTCAGTTTACGAAGAATTTTAAAAATATTCAATTATAATCTCAGAATAGCCTCCTTAGCTTAATTATTTCTAAATGTAGTTAAAAACGGCCTAAGCAAAAGTGTAATTTGTAAAATTGAAAAGCAACTTCATCGCTTAGTTTGTGCATTCAAAAACTTTAGAAAAGCTTAGCATAATACAGAAGTAGCAGATTATTCACTACTTACAATTTTCTATTCTTAGGATTATAAGATCATCAACAAGTACAGGACAGACTATTAAGCTATGGATATAATCAATAAAAAATCTTTAAAAACTAAAAAAGCCATAGCATTATTATTGTTTCTACTATACCTTGGAGCAATTTCCCTAATGGCCCAAGAAACACCACGCTCATATATTGCAGAAAATACACTTGAAAACATATCCATAGATGGCAAAATGAATGAGAGTGCATGGCAGACAACCACTTGGTCTAGCGATTTTATTGATATTGAAGGCATAAAGAAACCCACGTATAACACAAAATTTAAAATGCTATGGGACCAACAATACATTTATTTTTTTGCAAAAATTGAAGAACCACATATTTGGGCCACATTAAAGCAAAAGGATACCATAATATTTTACAATAACGATTTTGAAATATTCCTGGACCCAGATGGCGATACGCACAACTATTACGAATTTGAAATAAATGCCCTAAATACCATATGGGACCTCTACTTATCAAAACCATACAGAAATAATGGGCACGTTACCGATGCTTGGGATTTTAAAGGCATTAAAACCGCCATACATTGCAACGGCACATTGAACAACTCAACGGACATAGACCAAGGTTGGACTGTTGAAGTAGCCATACCATGGTCTTTTACTACAGCCCCAGGTGGAACAACTAAAGTACCGGAAAATGAATATTGGAGAATAAATTTTTCTAGAGTAAACTGGGATTTTGATCTTGATAATGGTACGTATTCTAGAAAGAAAGATAGCAAAGGTATTTTTTTACCAGAATACAATTGGGTATGGTCACCACAGGGAGTCATTAATATGCACGAGCCAGAACATTGGGGATATGTCTATTTCAATAAAGGTAGCAAAACCCCTAAATTTAATATACCTGATGATGAACATATAAAATGGTATTTATACAAACTATATAGAAATGTCAAGACCAAAAACGACCAAGAATGGTTGTCCATACATGGGGAACTGCAAAAAAAGCCGATTTTAATACAGGGCAAACCGGTAGTTGCTGTTTTAGAAAAGAACAACTTTGGCTTTAACATATGGGCAAAAAGCCCATTCACGAACAACAGACTAATTATACATACTGACGGAAAATTTACAACTGACTATGACCAAACCAACTAAGTTTTTACAGGCATTACTTCTTGTACTTATTACTCTTTTCATCTCATGCGGAACAAATGAACAAAAAGAAGAGAAAATAGCCACTACAGATACTTCATCTAACACTGAGACATTTAAATTATGGACATGGATTACTGCTGACAAAGCACGGACAGATGAATCTTTTGATGAAGAGTTTAAAAAGTACGGAGACAATGGTATTAATGCAATACTTATAAATACCTACGGAGATCCAGAATTACTGGCTAGGTTGGTACCAATAGCCAAAAAATACAATTTAGAAGTCCATGCTTGGATGTTCACTATGAACCGCCCTGGCGATAAAGTTGCAGAACAGCATCCAGAATGGTATGCTGTAAGCAGAGATGGCAAGTCTTGCTTTGATGAACCACCCTATGTAGGATATTACAAATGGCTTTGCCCCACAAGAAAAGAATCTCGCGAACACATACTAAGTTTAATTGAAGGATTGTCAAAAGTAGAGGGTGTTGCAAGTTTCCATTTAGATTATATTAGATACTCGGACATTTTTTTACCTATAGGTCTTCTTCCTAAATACAATTTAAAACAAGAAACGGAATTGCCAAGATACGACTTTTGCTATTGCGATGTCTGTACTTCGGAATTTGAAAAAGAACATCATAAAAACCCAAATGATTTTAGCAACCCAGCGATAGATATGGAGTGGAAAAACTTCCGTTTAAATAAAGTAAAAGCTATTGTAGACGAGGCATATAAAATTACACATGCAAATGGCAAAATACTTACCGCAGCGGTATTTCCTTATCCAGAAATGGCAGATCACATGGTTCGTCAACGTTGGGATAAATGGAATATAGATGCAGTTCTACCAATGATCTATAATGTTTTTTATAATGAAGAAATAGATTGGATCGGGTATGCAACCCAGCAAGGTGTTAATGATTTAAAAGGGAAAAACACTGAGTTACATACTGGCATATATGTGCCGGGCATGACACCAGAACAATTGCAGGAAGCTATACATCAATCTATTAGCAACGGTGCAAAAGGAGTATCTTTCTTTGATGGACCTGCCATAACTGAAGAACAATGGCAAGTAATTAGAGCATCACAAAACCCTCAATAATTGTTTCGTACTTAAAAATTTCCTTTTTATTAACACGCTGTTAAGCTTTTCATAATTGTTATTTGTCGAAATTTTTAATAATTAATTGGAATATAGCTCACCTTATGACAGTATTTTATACAAACTAACTTAACTCAAACATTTATGAATAAAAAAATCTCAAGTTTTTTGACCGTTGCTGTGCTGCTGTTTTTTCAAGCAGTAATAGGTCAAGACAAGACCGTATCTGGTGTAGTCACAGATGACACCGGTTCACCTTTGCCAGGTGTTAACGTCGTTGAAAAAGGCACAACAAATGGAACTTCTACTGATTTTGATGGTAATTACTCCATCAACGTTGATGCAAATGCTACATTGGTTTTCTCTTCTTTAGGGTACAAAACCAAAGAAGTAGGAGTAAATGGTAGATCTACAGTAAACACTTCAATAGCGGAAGATGCCAGTGAATTGGACGAAGTAGTTGTTACAGCACTTGGTATACGTAAAGAAACCAAGGCGTTAGGATACTCCTTAACTGAAGTAGATGCCGAGGAAATTGCAACCATTAAAACTCCAAATGCAATTAATTCTTTACAGGGTAAAATTGCAGGTGTAAACATCTCTCAAAATGCTACTGGTGCCGCCGGTTCTAGTAGAGTAGTCATTAGAGGTGCAAGTTCATTATCCGGTAACAACCAACCACTTTATGTAGTGGATGGTATTCCTATCGGAAATGGTAATAACGGTTCTGCCAGTTTATGGGGTGGATCAGATGGTGGGGACGGTATCTCTAGTTTAAATCCAGATGATATTGAATCTATCTCCGTATTAAAAGGTGGTGCGGCTTCTGCGCTGTACGGTTCTCGTGCTGCGGGTGGTGTTATCATCGTTACCACAAAATCCGGTAAGGGCCAGGAAGGTTTTGGCATAGAAGTAGGTAGCTCCGTAACCTTTGACAAGGTAGACACTTCATTACAAGATTTTCAAACAGAATATGGACAAGGAGTTAGAGGTGTAAGACCATCTTCACAAAGCGCCGCATTAGAAGCAGGTAGTTCTTCATGGGGAGAAGCTTATGATGGTGTAAATTCTCCTCAGTTCGATGGTGTTTCAAGACCTTACTCCTATTTAGGTAACAATGTTGACAAATTTTATAGAACAGGGTCTACTTTCATTAACACGGTTGCTATAACCAGTGCTAAAGAAAATTTGACCTATAGACTTTCTGCATCTAATTTGGATAATGCGGATGTATTACCAAATGCAGGATTGAACAGAAAATCTTTTTCTTTCAACTCCAGTGCTATTTTAGGAGATAAGATAACTAGTAGCGTAAATGCCAAATATATTATAGAAAAGGTACAAAACAGACCTAGACTTTCAGATTCCCCTGGTAATGCCAACTTTTCAGTGGCTTTACTTCCAGGCAATATAGATGTAACTACATTACAGCCATCTACCAATCCTGATGGTTCTGAAAGACAATTCTCAAACAATACATTTTCTACCAACCCGTATTTTGCCGCTTATAATTTCAATAATGAAGATGTCAGAAATAGAATAATTGCATCAACATCCCTTCGTTATGATATATTGGATTGGCTATCGCTAACCGGTAGAATTGGTATTGATAATGACATTATCAGAAGAACTTCCGTTGAACCTTTCGGTACGGCTTATAAACCATTGGGAGGCATTAACGAGGAAGAAAGAAGATACAATCAAGTGGATGCCGATTTAATTTTAGCGGCAGAAAAAGATATTACAGATAAGTTTGCCATTTCCGCATTAGTAGGTGCAAACAACAACCACGTTAAATCTGAAAATTTATTTTTAGGTGGTAACGACTTTATTGTTCCAGGCTTAGAAGACATAGGCAACACAGTTAGCCAATCTCGTAGCAGAGAATATTCGGAAAGAAAAATTGGTTCTGTGTACGGTTCGTTGGAATTATCTTATGATCGTTGGGCATATGTAACGTTTACCGGTAGAAATGACTGGTTCTCTACGTTATCATTCCCGGGTAAGACTACACCAAATGATGATTTCTACCCTTCGGTTAATGGTAGTTTAATATTATCAGATGCTTTTAATATGCCTTCTTTCGTTAGCTTCTTAAAATTAAGAGGTGGTTATTCAGAAGTTGCAGGTGGTGCTCAAGATCCTTATACATTGGCTTTGAACTATGAAATTTTCGGAATCCCGATCAGCGGTCAGCCATTAGGTAGAGTTTCCGGTAGCATTGTTCCTAATGCCAATTTAGTTGCTTTTAGCAAAAGTGAAACAGAAATTGGTTTAGATATGAGATTTTTTAATAACCGACTATCTTTTGATGTTGCTTACTATAGCAATGAAACTACAAATGATATTGTAGATGTATCAACATCTATATATTCTGGTTATACCGGGGCTAGCGCAAATCTAGGTAAGGTAACCAACGAGGGTGTTGAATTTTTAATCAGTGGTACACCGATCAGAACTAATGACTTCTCTTGGAATATGACCGTAAATGGTGCTTATAATGAAGGACTGGTAGTTGCTACAGATGATGTTAATTCTGACGTTAACTTAGATGAACCAAGAACACAGAACGTAAGAATTACACATATAGTTGGTGAAACTTATGGTTCTATAGTTGGTGTTTCTTATGAGCGTGATGAAAACGGTACCATAGTTTATGAAGTAGGAGATGATGGTGTACCTAGAGCTGTTGAAGGTGAGCGTAAAATCTTAGGTGAAGGCGTACCTCCATTGACATTAGGTTTTTCAAATTCATTTACTTACAAGAACTTTAACCTGAACTTCTTGATAGACGGAAAATTTGGCGGACAGATCTTTTCTGGTACCAACACTATACTTTATAGTAATGGACTTCACAAAAACACTTTAGAAGGTAGAGAAAATGGGTTGACCGTATCTGGTGTTGACCAAACCGGGGCTGCATTTACAACAACGGTTGCACCAGAAAATCTAGCTGACTATTATGGTGAAATTGCAGATATCGCAGAAGAATTCGTTGAAGACTCTGATTATATAAAATTCAGACAATTAAGCCTAGGTTATTCATTACCAAAGAAAGCCTTAGACAATGTATTTTTAACCAATGTTAATGTATCATTAATCGCTTCTAACTTATTCTACATAAAAAGAAGTGTAGATAATATTGACCCGGAAAGTGCATACTCTGTTGGAAACTCACAGGGTCTGGAATATTTTGGAGTTCCTTCTTCTAGAAGTTACGGTCTAACTATCAATGTAAAGTTTTAAAAGAGAACTATGAAAAAATCAATATATATACTAATGTTTGCACTACTTTCTGTAGGTGCATGTGATGATGGTTTTGAAGATTTAAATGTAAATCCAACAAAACCTACCCAAGTTGCTGCGGGTAATAAGCTAACTGCGGTGATGAAATTTATATCTAGTGAAAGATATGACAACTGGAGAGCGGCCATGATCTATCAATCTACCATGATGCAACATGTAGCTACAACTGCCGGTTACTGGAGTGGTGATAAATATACGTGGAACAAAGGTTATGCTTCATCCTTATTGGATCGCTATTATGAGAATGCCATTAAATCAATTGAGGATTTGACCTTTCAATTAGAAGAGGAAGAAGCTCCTGAAGAAATGAAGGCAATTGTAAAAATACTACGTGTCTTTGCTTATTCCAGACTTACCGATCTATATGGTGATGTACCTTATAGCGAGGCAGGAAAAGCAGTTATAGAAGGTATTTTTCTTCCTAAATATGATGCGCAAAGCGAAATTTACCCTGATTTGTTAAATGAACTGGAAGAGGCTTCAGCTGCATTAGGCTCTGGTATTTCTGAATTTGGTTCTGCAGATGTCATCTATAATGGTGATCAAGCAAAATGGAAAAAGTTAGCTAATTCCTTGATGTTGCGTTTAGGTCTTAGACTAATTAAAGTAGACCCTACCGCTTCACAAGCATGGGTTACAAAAGCAATTGACGGAGGTGTAATGACATCTAATGATGACATCTTTTACCTGCAACATGGTGCGGACAATAAAAATGGTATTGGCGAAGTGTTTACGGCTGATAGCAATCCAAGAATGAGCGATACGTTCATAAATTTATTAAAAGATGCAAATGACCCAAGATTAACGGTATTGGCATCATTACCTGCACAGAAAATAATTTTCAAAGAAGACCCTGATAACCCTGGTCTGTTCATAGAAGATTATAGAGAAGATAGAACAGTGGAGGAAAGACTAGATCCAGACGCACAAAGAGGTCTGTCCAATGGTAAGGATCTTCCTATGCTAAAAGAGCAAGATGTTGACCTTGATAATCTTTTCAGCAACTTAAACGACTATTCTGAGCCTAATCGTCTTTTAATTACCTCAGAAACTGCCCCTATGATTTTCCAAACTTATGCAGAAGTAGAGTTTATGCTTGCAGAAGCAAATGTAAGATGGGGTCTTGCAGGTGATGCAGAAACACATTATAACAATGGAGTTACCGCTGCTATGAAACAATTATCACTTTATGGTGATGCCGGTATTATTGCAGATGCCGACATTGCAGATTATCTTGCTGCCAATCCTTATGATTCGGCTAATGCACTAGAGCAGATCAATACACAATATTGGGCTGCCACTTTCTTAAATGAATATGAATCTTTCTCTAACTGGAGAAGAACAGGTTTCCCGGCACTTACACCGGTAAACTACCCTGGTAATGTTACCAACGGTACTATACCAAGAAGATTAACGTATTCTGAAAGTGAACAAAGTAACAACCCTGATAATTATGCCGCTGTAATAGCCGCTCAAGGTCCAGATGTTCTTACCACTAGAGTGTGGTGGGATGTTGAATAATAACAATTAAGTTTGGTTTTTGAGTGAAACCTCTCATAATAGTTTTGAGTTAATTTTTTATTGAGTTTGAAAAGGAGGGGAAACTCTCCTTTTTTTGTATAAAATAGTATCTTGTAATCATGAAAATTAGGCATTTATTATACTTCTGCTCCTTACTCGTTTTATGTTGTGAAAATGCTCCTGAAGAGACCAAGGCAACACCAAAATTATTTACACTTCTCAGTTCCAATGATACAGGAATTGACTTTAATAATATTATTAAAGATGATAAGGATAAAAACATATTTGCCTATGCCAATTTTTATGGCGGGGCAGGTGTTGGTGTGGGCGACTTTAATAATGATGGACTGCAGGACATCTTTTTTGCAGGGAATATGGTACCTGATAAATTATATCTGAACAAAGGAAATTTGGTTTTTGAAGATGTTACCATAAAAGCTGGCATCAAAAATTTTGATGGTTGGTCTACCGGAGTCACCATTGCTGACATCAATAATGACGGACACCTAGATATTTATGTTAGCAGAGAACTGTATGATGAAAACCCGGAGTGGCGCAGAAATTTGGTATACATTAACAATGGAGATGGCACTTTTACAGAAAAAGCTGAAGAGTTGTCCATTGCAAATACCGAAAGAACAAGACACGCAACATTCTTAGATTTTGATAAAGACGGACTATTAGATCTTTTTCTATTGACCCAACCACCAAATCCGGGAAGTCTTTCTCAATATCACAGTGCGGACAATTTACTCATACCGGAATATGCACTTAAACTTTACCAAAACAATGGTTCTACGTTCAAAGACGTATCAAAAACTGCAGGTATAGACCGCACCGGTTTTCCTAATGCCGTATCGGCGAGTGACATTAATAATGACGGATGGCCAGACCTCTATGTGGCCAATGATTTTTATGCACCAGATTTTCTATTTCTAAATAATCAAGACGGCACGTTCACAAGCATTGAAAAAAACGCTTTAAAACAAACGTCTTACTATAGTATGGGTGTAGATGTAGCCGATATCAATAATGACCAAAATTTAGATGTATTTGTACTGGATATGGTGTCTGAAGATAATTTCAGATTAAAATCCAACATGAGCGGCATGAACATTGGTGCTTTTTGGAAAGTAGTAGAAGACGGTGGCGGATATCAATACATGTATAATACACTACAGCTAAACAACGGTAATGAAACCTTCAGTAACATTGCGCAATTTACCGGTATGTCCGCAACAGATTGGAGCTGGTCTAATCTTATAGCCGATTTTGACAATGATGGTCTAAAAGACACGTATGTCACCAACGGATTATTGCGTGATATTAGAAATACAGATGCGGATAAAAATGTAGCCCATTATATAAATACCACTAGAGCACAATGGCTACAGAACAATCCCAATGCCCAAAACGTTAAAAGCATATGGGATATCGTAGACCTTGAAAAAGCGGTAAGCATGGTCCCATCCCAACCTTTAAAAAACTACGCCTATCAAAATTTGGGCGATTTGGAATTTAAAAATACTTCCAACGAATGGGGTTTGGACAATGAATCTTTCTCCAACGGATCAGCATATGCCGATTTAGATAACGATGGTGATCTAGATTTGGTGGTCAATAATATCAACAGTGAGGCATTTATTTACAGAAACAATTCGGAAGCAAAACCAAACAGTAACTATCTAAGAATACAATTGGTCGATAAAAACAACAGACCAACATTTGGAACTAGGGTAAACATATACACTCAAAATGGTGTACAAACCTTAGAGACTACAAACGTACGTGGTATTTATTCTACCAGTGAACCTACGCTACATTTTGGATTAAAGAATTTGACACAAGTAGACAGTCTAACGGTTGTTTGGCCCAATGGAAAAAGTACTGTAAAAAGAGACATCTCGGCAAATCAACTGTTAGAAATTTCATCTGACGAATCTGAAATTTTAGACGTTAAAAATGAAGGAACGGATAAGACTCTTTTTGCAGATATGACCAATGTTTTTCCTGCAAAATTTAAACATCAAGAGAATCAATTCGATGATTTTGAGAAACAAATACTGTTGCCACATAAGCTTTCTCAATTTGGACCATCACTGACCGCGGGAGATATCAATGATGACGGATTGGATGATTTCTATATTGGCGGTGCAGCCAACCAAGCACCTACCCTATTTATTCAACAAAAAGATGGAAATTTTGAAGAAAGTCAGGTTGCATTTTGGCAAAAAGAAGCCGGTTATGAAGATGTAGATGCCTTATTTGTTGACATCAATAATGACGGATTAAAAGATTTGTACGTAGTAAGTGGTGGTAATGAGTATCCAAAAAACGATTTTCACTATACCGATAGAATCTACCTAAACCAAGGTAATGCGACCTTTAAAAAAGGAGCCATTTTAAATGCTAAAAGAATTAGTGGCTCTGTAGTAAAATCCGCCGATTATGATGGTGATGGTGATATGGACCTTTTTGTTGGTGGCAGACATACTCCGCAACAATACCCAAACCCATCTTCTAGCATGTTATTGGTAAACGACAATGGGCAATTGGTGAACCAAACAGAATTATTATCCCCACAATTGCTGCAAATAGGAATGATTACCGATGCCATTTGGAGCGACTATGATAATGATCAAGATTTGGATTTAGTGATTGTAGGCGAATGGATGCCTATTACCATTTTTGAAAACAATAATGGCAATCTAGCAAAGGTTGAGAATGAAAATTTTACATCAAGCTACGGCTGGTGGTTCAGCATAGAGCAAGGCGATTTTGACAATGATGGAGATTTAGATTATATAGCAGGGAATTTAGGTCTTAACTACAAGTACAAAACCAGCTCTGACAAACCTTTTGATGTATATTATAATGACTTTGATGCCAATGGTAATGCAGATATTGTTCTAGGATATTACAACAAGGAAAAACATTATCCATTAAGAGGGTTTTCATGTTCATCGGAACAAATTCCTGCCCTAAAGAAAAAAATAGTAAAGTATGATGCCTTTGCCTCTATGGAGCTAAAGGATGTATATGGTGAAGAAAAACTGAAAAACTCCCTGCATTACAGCGCAGACACTTTTGCATCGGTATACATTGAAAATCTAGGCAATGGTCAATTTAAAATAACGGACTTGCCCAATGTAGCTCAACTATCTAACCTCAATGATATGCTTGTAAGGGATTTTAACGGCGATGGCGCATTAGATGTTCTTGCCGTAGGTAACTTATACGTTTCAGAGATAGAAACCCCTAGAAACGACGCTGGAACAGGACTACTGTTATTAGGAGATGGTAAAGGGAGCTTTTCTGCTAAAAGAGGGTCAGAGATAGGGTTCTTTGCAGATAGGGACGCCAAAAAACTGGTTACCCTAAGCAATGTTCAAAATGACTATTTCTTGGTGGGCAATAATGATGATGTCCTACAGATTTTTGAATTACAGAAAAATTAATTAATCAATACGTCCGGGAGACCGGGTTTCACTACCCTTTATGTCCAAAAGGGAATCGCCCAATTTGGCTCGCATATCATCCGCCAATTTTTGTATGGTCTTTACCACTTCTGGATGAGCTGCTGCTACATCGGTAGTTTCGCTTTCATCCTGTTCTAAATCATAGAGTTCAATTTGCTCTAGATCGATCATTTTATACAACCCGGGCAATCCGTCTTTACCAGGGGTTTGTCCGTTCATCGTTCTGTACTTGTGAGGAAAATAAAGCTTCCATTTCCCATACCGCACCCCAAATAGCTCATTTACGCGATAATAAAAGAAATAGGCTTCTTGCGGACTCTCATCTGTTTTGCCTGTAAATAAAGGCCATGCGCTTTTACCGTCTATCTTTTTCTCTGGCAAAGGAGTATTGATAACCTCTGCTATTGAAGGTACAATATCTATTGCCATAACAGGTACCTCAATAGTAGTTCCCGCTTTTATTTCTTTCGGATATTTAATGATGAACGGTTCACGTTGACCACCTTCCCACCCAGTGCCCTTACCCTCTCTAAAAGGCAAAGCACTTCCGGAGTGATTTCCGTATGCCAACCATGGTCCATTATCAGAAGTAAAAATAATAATGGTATTTTGGGCTAATCCATTCTTATCAACAGCCTTTATAATTTCACCTACGGACCAATCCAATTCCATAATAACGTCGCCGTACAATCCTCTTTTAGACTTTCCCTTAAACTTATCGGACACAAATAAAGGTACGTGGGGCTGAGGATGCGGTACATACAAAAAGAATGGGTTTTCTTTATTACGATTAATGAAGTCAACACTACGCTCTGTAATCTCTGTAGTCAAACCCGTTTGATCCGTTAATGTATCCAACACCTTTTCATTCTCATAAAGAGGCAAGGGACCAAAATTAAAAATAGGACCTTGCTGCGGATGTAACGGCCACATATCATTGGAATAAGGTATACCATAATATTCATCAAACCCTTGATTATTGGGCATAAATTCTTTTGCATCTCCCAAATGCCATTTTCCGAAAATAGCCGTGGCATACCCTTCTGCTTTCAATAATTCGGCGAGGGTAGTTTCATCAGGATTTAAACCTACTTTACTATTGGGCATAAAAGCGTTATGAATACCGATTCTATTAGGATATGTTCCCGTTAATATACCTGCCCTTGAGGCGGAACACACAGCTTGAGCAGCGTAAAAATGGGTAAGCATTGCACCATCTTTAGCCATTTGGTCCAAATTGGGAGTATCTATGTCGTCAGCACCAAAAACGCCCACATCATTGTAACCTTGGTCATCCGTAAAAATTAAAATAACATTTGGTCTATCATTTGCAGCAACTCCGGTTTTCTGAGCCAAAAGACGCTGCCCCATAACCAATAGGAATATTATAAAGTAAACTGATCTTAAACTCATAACTATTATTTTAACTCTTTTAATGGACATTTTTCAATACAGTTTCCACTTTTTAATTCAGCACTACTTCATCAATAAAAATCCAGCTTTTACCACCAGGATCAGTGTGCCAATCAGGGTTTTTCAAGGGACTCTTAATGGATAGTTTTACATACTTTGCTTGGGTGGTAGGTATGTCTAAATCGAAAAAAGTGAGTTTCACCTCGGCATTGGGTTTCTCTTCTCCTATATCTTTTCTCCCTACTTCCTTAAAGTTAGTACCATCATTGGAAACCGATACCACAAAAGATGTGGGGTAAAAAATCCAACTCGCAGGTGCGGACAATGCACCAATAGATACTTTTGAAATGGCGTTCTGCTCTTTCAACTCTACCACGGCATTCAAGTGCTTTCCTTCAAAACCCAACCAGTTACCATCTACAAAATTGGTAGACCCACGCTTTTGATCCATTAAAGTTTTACCTTTTTTCCCTTGATACTTATCATTGGGCACCGTTAATAAATCTACATCGGCATAGGCTATATTGTTCTTAATAAACGTTCGCTCAGTAATGTTGCTTGGCTCCCATTCTTTTTTTGCCGCAATCGCTTTCACATTTGCCGTTGTTTCCAATGTGATCTCACCATCATACTTCAAGGAAGATTCCGTGGGCTCAGAGCCATCAAGCGTGTAGTAAATCTCAGTACTATCAAATAGGCTTTCAATAGCTATGGTTAAACTATCACTAAAAAAACTACGGTCACTTATAATGGTGGGCGGGTCTAAAACGGTTGCCTTAAATACGTCTGCCCCAATTTGCTGAATGGTCACTCCCGGTAAATTCTGCTGTAATTGTGCTAGTCCGTCTTCCGTAAAATCAGTTTTCCATAAATAAATATTACGAAGCTTTTTGTTTTCCTTTAAATCAAGAACGATCTTATCGGTAACGGTGGTACCATATAAATTTAATGACTCTAACAGTTCAAAATCACTAAGATATTTCCCAATAGCATCGGTTACTTTAGTGTGCTGTAACTTTAATTTCAACAGATTTTTAAACGGTTTCAATTCTGAGGCAAGATCATCGTTAAAATTGCTGAACCCTAAATCTAGTTCCACAATGTTGGATGCATATTCTTCAAGCACTTCCAACGTATCGTCAGTAATAGAATCCATACTTGCCATATTCACCGAGAGCAAGTGATTCTCACCAGATAAGGTTTGAACCGATATACCGGCGCGCCTAACATTTTGCAACCATTCTTGCGGCACTTCCAATGCTTCTTTCGTTAATACGGCAATTGCAGAAGTGTCTTGTTCCAATGAAGTTAATATTCCTGCTATATTTCTTTCCCTAGTCAGTTCATTTACTTTACACTCAAAGCAATTGTTATTTTCCATCCACCATTCAAGCAAAGCCTTTTCATTATCGGTCAATTGCACCTTACCTTTTGGTGGCATATGTTCATCATGATCTAAAGGCAGATGCACCCTTTCCAAGAACAAAGATTTTTCTTGACCTGAAATAGTATCTAAAAGACTACCCGTATCACCACCTTTAATAATATCATTAGGTGAACCCATAAGCAAACCGCCTTTAGCCTTGCTTTCATTATGGCAGCTTACACATTTAGCGTCAAAAATAGGTTGTATGACTTGGGCGTAAACCTGAGCCTCTTCAATATTTGTAATGACAATAGCTTCTTTTTCATCTACAAATAAATAATCTTCTCCATGGGTCATATTACCGCCAAAGTGACCGGTAAGGCTAATTAATGCCAATACCAATAAAAACGTTGGAATATAGGTTTTTCTAATCCACCCAATTTTACTTCGTTTTACCAAATAGAGAAGTACTGTTGTCACGGTAAACGCAACAGCCATCCACCTATGTAGAAAAAGGGAATCTTCATCATAACCACTTTCCTCTCCGAGCAACCACCCGGTACCCAGTGAAAATATTGCCGTAATACCCGCTACCAAAAGTGTAAATTCTACTACCTCAGCAAAAGATTCTTTTGACTTTAATCTACCATAAACCTCTAAAATAAAGGCAAGCATGATGATACCTATGGGCAGGTGAACAAAAAGCGGGTGCAGGTGTCCTATTTGTATTCCTAATTGAATCATGCTATTGTATAATTATTTCATCTATAAAAACCCAAGGCGTTGTTCCTTTTCCTTGGTGCCATGCTGGAATTTCGCTTAGTGGATGTATTACCACATTCAACGTATTGTACATTCCTGTACTTACCGGTACATGTAAAAATGTAGGACTGTTAGGTGTTTCTTGTTCACTCTTTGCAAACGTCCTTTCTCCTATTAATTCGCCCTCATTAAAAACTTCAATTTTACCAGGAGCGAATATCCAGTTGGATTGATTGGTCAATACACTGACCACTATTTTATTGACCGTGCTATTCTTTTCTAGCTGAAGTGATGCCGTTATCTTCTCCGTTTGAAAACCCATCCACTGTTTATCCCCTGCAAATTGTGCACTTCCTTTTTTCAAATCCGATAATCCCATAGCACCCTTACCTGAATATTTCTCACTAGGTTCCGGTTTAATTGCTACCTGCTTAATAGCACTGTTCTTGGCAATCTTTACCACTTCTAATTCAACTTCATCACTTTCTCTATAATCCGGATGAAACATTTTAGCCTTGATTACGGCACTTTCCTGTATTTTCAATGGTTCAGAAAACACCTTTGCGTTTTGATTTACCGAGCTGCCATCCAAGGTATACTTTATAATCGAATTTGGCATATCTACGCTGAAATTGAGCGTAGTACACGAATCGAAAAATATGGACGACACTTGAACACGAGGGTTGGATAATTGAAATAAGGCTGTTGGTGCATGTTCCGTATTTTGAGAAATACAGGCTTGGCACAATAGTAGAACTATAGCTATTGAATAGAAAATTCTTTTGATCATATTCTATTCAGTTTTATAGGATACGTCTTCCCTGAATTCCACTGGGCAACATATAAATTATCTTCATCATCTACACATACATCATGCGGATGCGTAAATATTTTGATGGATTGATACATAGGCTCTAAACCATTTTTCCCATAAACAGGAGCACATCCGCCAGGTGCGGATGTAAGTTTATTATGCTTATCCAATATGGAGATAAATCCGGTACCATCAGACCCATCACCAGACCAGATAGTTGCCAAATAAATGGTATCACCCTTAATTACCGGTCTACAAATATATGCTCCGGGCAAATCTATACTTGCTATAAATTCCCCATCCATGGTAAACCGTTTCAACTTATTTTGCTGTCTTGCTGTTATTAAAAGTTCGGGAGACTTCCCGCCTCTGGTATCTATACAAATACCGTGGGCATTATTAAAAAGGTGATCTGCATCGCCTTTACCGCCAAAAGTTTGTAACAACTCCCCTTTCGCATTGTACCGCATAATGTATTGAGCGCCATAACCATCGGCAATATATACATCGCCATTTTCAGCAATAGCCGTTTCTGTGGGTATGTATTGCTCCATGGCAGTATATTTTCCCGATTCCTTCGGATACGAAAAAACTTGTACCACCTTTCCGTCTATGGTTGTCTTAATCACCTCATGCCTATTGTTATCCGCTATGTACAGAAAGTCTTCACCATTTTCAACATTCAATGTTAAACCGTGTGCACCGGGATAATCCGTTCCCCAAGTTTCTAACAATTTACCAGAACGGTCATAAACAATAACATTGTTCTTGGTATGGTTGGTTAACAATAAAATCCTGCCCTTGGAATCTTGTACCATTTCATGGCAATCGTTCACCGGATGGTAATTAGAATTCAATGCACCCCAGTTCAAATCTATTTTATACCGGTGACTGCCATGACCAATAACGGCATCTTTATATTCCAATATACTTGCGCCAAAAGAAGAGCAAGTTAAAAGTCCCGCTGAGGCTGCGGCGGTATTCTTTATAAATGTTCTTCTCTGCATTACGATAAAATATCTTTAACCACATGACCTTCAACATCGGTAAGTCTAAATCGTCTACCTTGATATTTATAGGTGAATTTCTCATGATCAATACCCAACTGATGCAACATAGTAGCCTGAAAATCGTGAACATGCACCGGGTTCTTGGTAATGTTATACCCAAAATCATCGGTTTCACCATACACAATACCCGGTTTAATACCGCCACCTGCCATCCACATGGTAAAACATCTTGGGTGGTGATCTCTCCCATAATTGGTATCTGTGAGCAAACCTTGGGAGTAATTGGTTCTACCGAATTCTCCTCCCCAAACCACCAAAGTATCTTCTAGCATACCACGTTGTTTAAGATCTGCCACCAAAGCTGCCGATGCTTGATCCACATCTTTAGCCTGTTTTTCTATTGCCCCAGGAAGGTTATCATGCTGATCCCAGCCCATGTGGTACAATTGTATAAAACGAACATCTTTCTCTGCCAATCGTCTTGCTAAAAGACAATTAGCTGCAAAAGTCCCGGGAATTTTAGCATCCGAACCATACATTTTATAAATATAATCTGGCTCACCATCCGTATTCATAACATCTGGCACAGAAGTTTGCATTCTATATGCCATTTCATACTGGGCAATTCTACTTTGAATTTCAGGATCGTTAGATTCTTGGTAATGTTGATCATTGAGTTCTGCCAATTTATCAAGCATAGATCTTTTAACATCTGCCGTAGTTCCTTTGGGGTCATTCAAATATAAAACAGGATCTTTTGCCGCTCTGAATTGTACTCCTTGATGAAGGGAGTGTAAAAACCCGTTACCCCAAAGTCTCGTATACAACGGTTGCCCGTTAGGTCTACCCGAACCTCTGGACAGAAGCACCGTAAAAGCGGGTAAATTTTCATTCTCGCTACCCAGCCCGTAACTTAACCACGAGCCAATACTTGGTCTACCCGGTTGCTGTGATCCCGTTTGAAAAAATGTTACCGCAGGATCATGGTTAATAGCTTCCGTGTACATTGATTTAACAATACAGATATCATCTACAATTTTGGCGGTATAAGGCAAAAGGTCACTAATATAGGTACCATTTTTACCATACTGCTGAAATCCGAAATTAGAGCCCACCAAAGGAAATCTATCTTGACCGGAAGTCATACCCGTTAATCGTTGTCCGTTACGAATAGATTCCGGCAGATCTTCACCTCTACGTTTGTTTAAAAGCGGTTTATAATCAAACAGCTCCAATTGCGAAGGACCACCACTTTGAAATAAATAAATAACTCTTTTAATTTTCGATGGATGATGTAGCGAATCCAATACGCCCTTTACTCCAGTAGGTCCGCTATCTGCCGTATATAATCCGTTTTCACCTTTTCTAAATAAGTTTGTACCCAATAAAGAAGCCAATCCAATTCCACCAACTCCCAATGCAGCCTTTCCTAAAAAAGACCGCCTGTTTAGAATTAGCGACCGCTCTTCAACTATTTTCTTTTCGCTCATAATCAGCCTCTATTTATAGTTTCGTCTAAATTCAAAATTGTGTGTGCCGTTAAGGTCATTGCCACTAACTTTTCTTTGTTCAAACCCGTAGGTACTTCACTTCTGCCAATACTTAAATATTCGCTTGTAGAAATTTCGCCGTTCTCAACTTTCGACAACATTTCAGTATAGTAATCGGTCAAAGACTGTATCTCCGTCTCATTGGGCATACGCGAGGTCGCTTTGTAAAACAGGGTTTTTATCTGCTCGCTCTCCGCATTTGGGTTTGCCTCCATCTCACCTACGGCGGCAACCCTTGCGGCTTCAACTATTTGTGGATCATTTAATAACACCAAAGCTTGTAACGGCGTATTGGTCTCTTGCCTTTTAACCGAACAATAATCTCTTGAGCTACTGTCAAAAGTCATCATACTTGGTGGTGGAACGGTACGTTTCCAAAACGTATAAATACTTTTTCTATACACATCTTCACCTTCACTTAAGGTATAGGAAGCCGTACTACCACCACCGCCACCCGTGGTTTCTTCCCAGATACCTTCTGGCTGATAGGGCTTAACACTAGGACCGCCCACTTCCCTATTCAGCAATCCGCTAAACGCCAAGGCTTGATCACGAATAGCCTCGGAAGAAAGTCGTAAACGAGAGGCGCGCGCCAAATATTTATTTTCAGGATCTTGCTCCAACTTCTCGGGACTAGCCTTTGTATCTTGTTGGTATGCATCGGACATTGCAATGTATTTCAACATTTTTCTGGTATCCCAACCTTCAGTTTTGTATTTGATTGCTAGATAATCCAACAATTCCGGGTGTGTAGGCAACGAACCTTGATTACCAAAGTCGAAAGAAGATGCTACAATACCACTACCGAACATTCGCTGCCATAATCTGTTCACCGCAACCCTTGCCGTAAGTGGGTGCTCATCATCAAACAACCATTTTGCCAATCCTAATCTGTTCTTCGGATAGTTATCAAAAGGTAAAATGGATTCCGGAGTATCAGGAAATACCTCATCGCCATATTGATCATAAATACCTCTTTTTAATATAAATGAAGACCTAGGCTGATCCATTTCTTTCATCACCATCACCGGCACCTCTTTCATCTCACTTTTCTCTAGGTTGATGAATCCTAGAATATCGCTCACTTCTTTCTGCGTCACTTTAATGTAAGGTTCGGGCAAATCCGCAGCATTATCCAACAAGCCTTTTTCTGGTATTGTATTGAAGAAGCTATAAAACTGAAAGTGATCTTTTTGACTAATGGGATCGTACTTATGGTCATGGCACCTTGCACATTCTAAGGTAAGCCCCAAAAACGCCGTACCCAGCGTGGTATTTCTATCCTCTACATATTCAACCCGGTATTCTTCAGGAATCACCCCACCTTCGGCAGTTATCTTGTGATTCCTGTTAAAACCGGTAGCTAATATTTGTTCCAGGTTGGCATTTGGCATTAGATCACCCGCTAATTGATAGGTAACGAACTGGTCATATGGCATATTCTCCTTAAAAGCGTGAATAACCCAATCTCGCCAAGGCCACATGGTACGTTCAAAATCATCTTGATAGCCATGTGTATCTGCGTATCTGGCAATATCCATCCATTCTGCAGCCATATTCTCGGCATAATCCACTGATAACAGCAAAGAATCTATAACCTCTTCATATTTTTCCTGTGAAGGATTTGCAGCAAATTTTTCTATTTGCTCTAAAGTGGGTGGCAATCCGGTTAAGTCAAAAGTAATTCTGCGCAATAGTTTTTCACTACTTGCCCGAGAACTAGGGCTCATCCCTTTTTCGGTCAATTTATTTAAGATAAAAGCATCTATTTCATTGCTGCCCCAAACTTTAGCACCATCATTTTCCGGTACTTCTTGCGGAGTAGGTGGTATAAATGCCCAATGTGTTTTATACTCGGCACCTTGTGCTATCCATTTTTCTAGAATAGCTTTTTCAAAATCCTCTAAAACCAGGTTAGATTCCGGTGGCGGCATGATCAAATTAGGATCATCACTGAAAATACGTTCTACCAAACTACTTTGAGCTGCATTACCGGGCACAATAGCCGCATGGTCTTTAAGTTCTCCTAAATCCCTGTATGCTTCTTCGGCGGAGTGAAGGGATAGATCACCTTCAACGGCATTCTTATCCGGACCGTGACATATAAAACATCGGTCCGATAGAATAGGCTTTACATGAAAAGTGAAATCGATTTTTTCGGGTATGGCCGTTTCTTTATTGCCATCTTCCAGTGCAATTGTCTTATCAGCTTCAGAAGCACAACTGCATAATACACAGCTTGCAAAAACAAAAGCAGCAATGCTGAACAATTGGCTCATTACATTCTTGGTCATTGATGGTGGTTTTAAATCTGTAATGAACTTACAAACTTTACCATTTAGTAACCGTTAAAATTCGACCAATAACAGAGCAAACAAGCTAAATAATATCAAAATTCGTAAAAATGAAATCATAAAATATGATTATCTCAAAAAACACTTGAAATACTTACAAAAACAGCAATAAGCAGTAGTGTTTGATTTTAAGATAGATACAGATCTACTAGACCTTCTGGTGTAGTTACAAGAATACGCTTATTCTCACGATCTACCTTAGTGATGATATCATCACTTATGGGTATTAATAATTGTGCGCCATCTTTTTCTACCTCAAAGAGTGCTTGTGCAGTTGTATCGTTAACACTTTGTATAATACCAATATCACCGTGAACGGAATCAATCATAGCGAAACCGATAATCTCATGATAATAGAATTTGTTGCCGGTAAGTTTTGGCAACATGGTAAGGGGCAAATAAAGTCCAGATTTCATGATGCGATCTGCATCTGATTCTGATTTCACCTCTTCAAAATCTATACGAAGTAAGTTAGATTTATGAAGTCGGCATCTTTTAATAAAAAATGGAACCAGATTGTTTCCTAAAGAAACAAATACTGATTCCATATTTTCGTATATCTCAGGATCATCGGTATCTAGTTTAACCAATACCTCACCTTTGAAGCTATATTTTGAAACGATATTACCTAGGTAGAAACAATCTTCCTTTCGCATCGTTTCTTAAAAATTATGCTTTATCGTCTTCAGCAGGAGCTTCAGTAGCCTGTTCTGGCTCACCAGCAGCTTCAACAGCTTCAACTTCTGCTTCAGCGTCTTCACCTTCTGGAGTCTCTGGCAAAGCAGCAGCGGCAGCTTCAGCAGCACGCTTATCGTTTACTTCTTTCTCAGCCTTTAATGCAGCAGCTTTAGCTTCTGCTTTCGCTTTATCCAATCCACCAACTTTATCGGCAATTGCAGCTTCTTTTTCAGTAACCCAAGCATTGAATTTTTCTTCAGCTTGCTCTTCGGTCAATGCTCCTTTACGAACACCACCTAATAAATGATGCTTTAAAAGCACACCTCTATAAGAAAGAATAGCTTTAGCAGTATCCGTTGGTTGTGCACCGTTTTGTAACCACTTTACAGAACTATCAACATCAAGTTCAATAGTTGCAGGGTTTGTATTAGGATTGTAGATACCTAATTTTTCCAAAAATTTACCATCTCTTTTAGCTCTTGCATCTGCAGCAACTACCCAATAGAATGGCTTCCCTTTTTTACCGTGTCTTTGTAATCTAATTTTTACTGGCATATCACATTAATTTGTAGGGTGCCCGACCCCTGATTATTAATTCTAGTTTTTTAACTCGTTCGCCATCAACAAGCAAAGCTCATCTGAAAGCGGGTGCAAATATAATTCAAAATGCTGAATTGGCAACAATGTTTTAAAGTTATTTGAATCAACAAACCCAAAATTCTTTTCAAGCTCTAAAAACACTCAAATTCAATTATTTAAATCAGGAATAGCCCAAATAAAAATAGCTAAAAAATCACCCGTTGATAACTCTTAGCAACTACGTTTTCACCAACACCTCCTTTTTCGTAATTTTATAGGCACTTTTTAGGTCAAAATTCTGACCTCTTTTGAACACTCAGAAAACACGATATGTACCTTATTTTTGATACCGAAACCACCGGTCTTCCAAAAAATTGGAATGCCCCTATTACTGACACGGACAACTGGCCCCGTTGTATACAGATCGCTTGGCAGTTGCATGATGAAATGGGTAATTGTATTGAACATCAAGATTATTTGGTGCGCCCAGACGGATTCAACATACCCTATGATGCTGAACAGATCCACGGTATTTCTACAGAACTTGCGGAGCAACAAGGTGTATCTCTTGCAGAGGTTTTAGAGAAATTCAACATTGCTATGTCCAAAACAAAATTCATTGTTGGGCAAAATGTTGGATTCGATGTGAATATCATGGGGGCGGAATTTCACCGTTTAGGTGTTGAAAATCCGTTACAAGAACTTCCTGTTTTAGATACTTGTACAGAACACACTGCACAACTATGTCAAATACCCGGTGGTCGTGGCGGTAAGTTCAAATTACCCACATTGACAGAACTACATGAGTTTTTGTTTGGCGAACCATTTGGTGAAGCACACAATGCAACTGCCGATGTTGAAGCTACCACACGTTGTTTTCTAGAACTTATACGAAAGCAACAATATACCAAAGAACAATTAGACGTTCAACCCGATTATTTCAAGAATTTCTCCGAAGCTAATCCGCAAGAGATTCAACTCATTGGTCTTAAGCATATCAACCTTAAAAAAGCATCGAAAAAAATTGCCGATGCCCTATGGGAAAAAGATACGGGCGGAGTTTCACAAGAAGAAATACAGGAAAACCTTGCGACATTAGAAAATGCAAGTTTTGCGCATTTACATAACCACACGCAATTCTCTATTCTACAGTCCACCATTAGTGTTCCGGATCTAGTAGCCGCCGCCGCCAAGGCAAAAATGCCGGCAGTAGCTATGACGGACCATGCGAATATGATGGGCGCCTTTCATTTCGTCAACGGCGTACTCAATCACAATAAAGGAGTAGTATCCAGGAACGAAGCCAATCAAAAGCGCTATGAGGCTACCCAAAACGGAACGCTGGAAGAAGGTCAAGAACCTTTAGAGGAATTGCCCGAACCAGAACAGGAGATCACACCCATAATTGGTTGTGAATTTCAAGTATGTGAAGACCATACCAACAAATCTCAAAAAGACAATGGATACCAAATAGTCATGCTTGCCAAAAGCAAAAAAGGATATCTAAATTTGGCAAAAATGTCTTCAATAGCCTTTGTAGACGGTAAATACTACGTACCACGTATTGATAAGAAAATTGTTGAGCAGTACAAGGAAGACGTCATGGTACTTACCGGTAACTTATATGGTGAAGTTTCAAGTAAAGTACTGAACGTAGGTGAAAATCAGGCTGAAGAGGCATTGCTTTGGTGGAAAGAAACCTTTGGCGATGATCTCTACATAGAAATTATGCGCCATGGTCAAGAAGATGAAGACCGTGTGAACCAAGTTTTAATACAGTTCGCAAAAAAGCACAATGTTAAGCTCGTTGCTACCAATAACACGTATTATGCAGAGAAAGAAAATGCCCATGCGCATGATATTCTTTTATGTGTAAAAGATGGGGAAAAACAATCAACTCCCATAGGTCGTGGTCGTGGTTACCGCTATGGCTTGCCCAACCAAGAATACTACTTTAAATCATCTGATGAGATGAAGGAGCTTTTTAAGGATATTCCTGAAGCCATCATCAATATTCAAGAAATTATAGACAAGGTAGAAACCTTTACTCTAGCACGTGACGTACTGTTACCTGCTTTTGATATTCCAGAAGAGTTTCAATTCGAAGAAGATAAATTAGATGGAGGCAAACGTGGTGAGAACAAATTTCTAAGACACATCACCTATGAAGGTGCTAAAAAGAGATATGGGGAGATTACGCCCGAAATTGATGAACGTTTAGACTTTGAACTCAAGGTAATTGAAAAGACCGGCTACCCAGGGTATTTCTTGATCGTGGAAGATTTCATAAGGGCGGCAAGGCAAATGGATGTATCCGTTGGTCCGGGTCGTGGATCGGCTGCGGGATCTGCAGTTGCCTATTGCTTATGGATTACGAATTTAGACCCTATTAAGTACGATTTACTTTTTGAGCGTTTCCTAAATCCGGATCGTGTAAGTATGCCCGATATCGATATTGACTTTGACGACGAAGGGCGAAGTCGGGTTATGGACTATGTAATTGACAAGTATGGATCTAACCAGGTGGCACAGATTATTACCTATGGTACCATGGCCGCGAAATCATCTATTCGAGATACGGCAAGAGCGCTTGATCTACCTCTAGGTGATGCGGACCGTATGGCGAAATTGATCCCGAACATGTCCAAGCTGAAAAAAATTATCGGCGTTGATGAAAAGGTACTCCGAAGCAAATTCAACAGTGAAGAACTCGAGAAAATAAACGAGCTTTTGAACATTTCCGAAGGCGACGGATTAGAATCTGAAACCTTAAACCAAGCATACGTATTGGAAGGCTCTGTACGTAACACCGGTATTCATGCCTGTGGGGTTATCATTACACCAGATGATATAACCAAGTTCGTACCCGTGGCACTTGCCAAAGATTCGGAAATGTACTGTACCCAATTTGACAACTCGGTAGTGGAAAGCGCAGGGTTGTTGAAAATGGATTTCTTGGGACTAAAAACGTTGACCTTAATTAAGGATACCGTTAAAATTGTAAAAGCCAAACATGGTGTTGAGCTAGACCCGGAGAATTTTCCGCTGGATGACGAAAAAACCTATGAACTTTTCCAACGAGGTGAAACGGTAGGTGTATTCCAATATGAATCTCCCGGAATGCAGAAACACATGAGATCCCTAAAACCAACGGTTTTTGCCGATCTTATTGCTATGAACGCCTTGTACCGTCCTGGCCCAATGGAATACATACCAAGTTTCATTGCACGTAAACACGGTACCGAAGAAATTGTATATGACCTTGACGCTTGTGAAGAATACCTAGCGGAAACTTATGGTATTACAGTTTACCAAGAGCAAGTGATGCTCCTATCGCAAAAATTGGCAGACTTTACAAAAGGTGAAGCCGATGTATTGCGTAAGGCAATGGGTAAAAAACAGAAGCACGTACTAGATAAAATGAAGCCAAAGTTCATTGAACAAGCTTCAGCAAAAGGGCATGCCGTAGATAAATTGGAAAAAATTTGGAAAGACTGGGAAGCGTTTGCAGCCTATGCCTTTAACAAATCGCACTCCACTTGCTATGCCTGGATCGCCTACCAAACTGCATATTGTAAAGCCCACTACCCTGCCGAATATATGGCGGCGGTACTGAGCAACAACATGAACGATATTAAACAGGTTACATTTTTCATGGAAGAATGTAAGCGTATGGGCTTAGATGTACTTGGACCAGACGTAAACGAATCTTACTACAAATTTGCCGTAAACGATGCCGGTGCGGTTCGTTTTGGTATGGGAGCAGTAAAAGGCGTTGGTCGTGGTGCCGTTGAAACCATAGTTGAAAACAGAAAAGATGTAGGTCCTTATAAATCAGTATTCGATTTTGCCAAGCGAATAGACCTACGTGCAGCCAATAAAAAGGCATTTGAGAACCTTGCCGTTGCAGGTGGCTTCGATTCTTTTGGCACTACACATAGGGCACAATATTTTCATGATGAAGGTGACGGCATTACATTCCTTGAAAAAGTCATTAAGTACGGTGCCAAGTATCAAGAAAACGAAAACTCTTCACAGGTAAGCCTTTTTGGTGACGCCAGTGAAGTACAAATACCAGAACCCGTTGTACCACCTTGTGAAGAATGGGGAACCATGGAAAAACTCCGTCGAGAAAAGGAAGTAGTAGGTATCTATATATCCGGACACCCTTTGGACGATTTTAAAACGGAAATCAAAGCTTTTTGTAACGCAAATGTCGGCTGTGTAAATGATTTACCAACATATGTAAACAGAGAACTTACGTTTGCAGGAGTCATTACAGATGTACAGCATAGGGTTTCTAAAAACGGTAAAGGCTGGGCTGCGTTTACCATGGAAGATTATACGGACTCTTTTGAATTTAGAATATTTGGTGAGGAATACCTGAAATTCAGACATTTCTTAATGATCAATTCCTTCGCTTATGTAAAACTCTATGTACGAGATGGATGGACAAATAAGGATACGGGAAAGAAAGGAGATCCAAGAATGCAATTCAATAGCTTTATGTTATTACAAGAGGTCATGGAAACCTATGCCAGAAAACTGACCATTAAACTTAATATTGCCGAGTTAAAAGAAGAAAAAGTCAGGACCTTAAAAGACACCTTTGACAACCATAAAGGAGACCATGCCATTAATTTTATTGTCTACGAAATGGAAGAAAAAATTAAGGTGAATTTGAACAGTAGACGACAAAAAGTGCAGATTTCGAGCGAATTATTACAACTTTTAGAGCAACAAGACGTTCATTTTAAGCTCAACTAAATAATGTATTTATGGAGTATTAGGCTAAGAATATGCGTTTTACAAACATCCTTACCGCAAATTATAACTTTTATTTAGCAGTAAAATGTAAGAAAATAGCCCTAAAAATTGATAAATTAGCTTGATACACGTATAGGCAAAACGAATTGTTGGCACGTAAGGAAACAGAAGAATAATTGACTAAATTTGCATAATCAATAAAAGTAAATAAAATGGCATTAGAAATAACAGATGCTACTTTTGACGAGGTAGTTTTAAAAAGCGATAAACCTGTAGTAGTAGATTTTTGGGCAGCATGGTGCGGTCCTTGTCGTATGGTAGGTCCTATCATAGACGAAGTTAGTACTGAATATGACGGCAAAGCTGTTGTTGGTAAGGTTGATGTAGATGCAAATCAAGAGTTTGCTGCAAAATATGGTGTACGTAATATACCAACAGTTTTAGTTTTTAAAGACGGCGAGATAGTAAGTAGACAAGTAGGTGTTTCACCTAAGAAAGTGTACACAGACGCTATTGACGCAGCTTTGTAAGCAACTGTGTCACGTTATAATAAAATAAGTTAGGAGAGCCGGCAAATGCCGGCTCTTGTTATTTGCTGTAATTTTAATTCTTTCCATTTATATAGTTCAGCCGTCTTCACTATCTTTAGTAATGTGAATCTACAATCAGAATTAAACAAATCGTCGTTATTCTCCAACTTAGAGCTACTTGCCAATCAAGTTGTAGAAGGCTTTATAAGTGGAATACACCGCAGTCCGTTCCATGGGTTTTCTGCGGAATTTGCGGAACATAAAATCTATAACAATGGCGAAAGCACCAAGCATATAGATTGGAAACTATTTGCCAAAACAGACAAGCTGTACACCAAGAGATATGAGGAAGAGACCAATTTAAGGTGCCACATGATCTTGGATAACTCTACTTCTATGTATTATCCGGAGGTAGACAATTTAAGTATAGACAACTTAAATAAAATTGGTTTTAGCGTCTTGAGTATAGCAGCGTTGATGAACGTACTTAAAAGACAACGAGATGCTGTTGGCCTTAGCATATACTCCGATACTTATAACTATTACGCCCCAGAAAAAGGCAGCGAACGTCATTTTCAGATGCTTTTAGCCCAGTTAAGTGGTGTGGGCATGGCAAAGAATCCACCAAAGGAGACCAAAACGTACACCTATTTACATCAGATTGCAGAAAATATTAAGCGTAGAAGTCTCATTTTTTTGTTTACCGATATGTTTCAGACTGAAAAAAACGATGCAGAATTGTTTGAAGCGCTACGTCATTTAAAATATAATAAGCATGATGTGGTACTTTTTCACCCAATGGACAAACAGCGAGAAATCTTCTTCAATTTTGAAAACACCCCCAAGAGATTTGTCGATGTAGAAACCGGAGAACATTTAGACCTTTATGCAGACAACATAAAAGAAGCTTATAATGAACGGGTTACAAATTACCTAAATGATATAAAAATGAAATGTGCCCAATATAAAATTAAATATGTGGACATAGATATACACCGAGATTTCTCTACAGTGCTCAATACTTTTCTTGTGGAGAGAAATAAGTTTCTCTAGTTTGGAAAAAAATAAAGAAAAATGTTTGTGCAATTGAAAATGCGGTGTATATTTGCACTCGCTAAACGCCACGGTCTGGTAGTTCAGTTGGTTAGAATACCTGCCTGTCACGCAGGGGGTCGCGGGTTCGAGTCCCGTCCAGACCGCAAAAGCTCTCAAGAAATTGAGAGCTTTTTTTGTTTAAAGCCTTTTCCTAAGTTGTATGATTCACCACTACGTATATATTATTTATTCCCCTTCACATGATGTCTACTACAAAGGGTATTCTACGGACTACTTGCGGAGATTAGAACAACACAACGCCGGCAAAACATCTTATACCAAAAACAAAGGACCGTGGAAATTGGTCTATGCAGAAGAATTGGGCTCTAAAAAAGAAGCGCTCATAAAAGAGAAAATGCTGAAAAGACAACATAGACAATATCTACTTTGGCTTTTCAAACAAAAAACCAACCTTATAGGATAGTTTGGAATACCTGTCCCGGCTCGGCCGGGAGGGTCGCGGGTTCGAGTAACCGCTTGTCTCGGACCAGCCGAGATCCAGACCGCAAAAGCTCTCAAGAAATTGAGAGCTTTTTTTGTTTAAAGCCTTTTCCTAAGTTGTATGATTCGCCACTACGTATATATTATTTATTCCCCTTCACATGATGTCTACTACAAAGGGTATTCTACGGACTACTTGTGGAGATTAGAACAACACAACGCCGGCAAAACTACTTATACCAAAAATAAAGGACCGTGGAAATTGGTCTATGTAGAAGAATTGGGTTCTAAAAAAGAAGCGCTCATAAAAGAGAAAATGCTGAAAAGACAACATAGACAATATCTACTTTGGCTTTTCAAACAAAAAACCAACCTTATAGGATAGTTTGGAATACCTGTCCCGGCTCGGCCGAGAGGGTCACGGGTTCGAGTAACCGCTTGTCTCGGACTAGCCGAGATCCAGACCGCAAAAAGCTCTCAAGAAATTGAGAGCTTTTTTTATACATTAATAAATCAAGATTATAATAGAATTGTCTTAGATAAGTAAGCGAAAAAATTAAATCAACTTACGCTTAGTTCTTAGCATTCGCTCGTTCATTAATTGAGCATATAGTATCTGATTTTCTTCAATTAACCTTTCTCGCTCAGAAACCTCGGATACCCTTTCATCACTTACAAATGCACCATAAGATTCCTCATCTTTTTGACTTTCAATAGTTAAATCGTTCAACAATAGATTTAACTCGTTAGTTACTTCAGTTTCAGATAATGCTACGGTATTTTCTTTAGAGACCACAGATTTGAATAGGCTTAAAAACGTCATAGGTATTGATTTGGGGTTTCGTATAAAACGATGCTTATGTCAAAATAGTATAATTGAAAGTAATCTTTTTCCTACTTATTTTAATAACAACAAATAGTACCTTCTAACTATAAAAAACTATAATTAGCTCATTTACGCCAAACCATACACGTATGAATGCAAAATTCTTATTTTAGGGTATCCAAAATACTACAAAAGCAAAAAAATAGTTACCATATTAGAGAATCCATTATCTATATTTATGTTGAAAAACTGGTATGTACTTTATGTAAAACCTAAGAATGAAAAAAAGGTAGCAGAAAGATTATTGAGCCATCAAATTGAAGTCTACTGCCCAATGATAAAGGAAGTAAAGCAATGGAGCGACCGTAAAAAGACCATTGAAGTCCCTTTATTCAAATCTTACGTTTTTGTACAAATTGCAGAATCGGACAGACAGAAGGTGTTTAACGTTCCTGGTGTTGTACGGTACTTGTACTGGTTAGGCAAACCAGCCATAGTGCGCAATACTGAAATGGAAGCTTTAAAAAACTGGTTATCTAATGATACGGTAGAAAACTACAGTTTATGTAAACTAGAATCTGGTGATAAGGTTGCCATTAAATATGGGGCGTTAAAGGATCAAAAAGCCGAAGTTATAGAAGTAGGTAAAAAACGTGTAAGATTGGTTCTAGAAGGTATGGGTGTTGTACTTAATATGAAAATTAGGGATTTGGCATAATTTTTCTTCACTACCTTCTGCTTTAGCTCCATACCTATGTATCTAGCTTGTTCCAATTACCAAAGACATATTTGTGCTTAGCCATGTCATATTTTCATACTTCCTACCCTTTGTTCTAAACTAAATACATCATAACATAGTAGAATTATTCTATTCTTATCATTTTAAAAAATCACACTTATAAATTCATAATAATAATTGTGAAATTATACCAAAGTACTTGTAAATAGAGATCTAAAATTTCTATTTCACAATTAACCATTTGGTTATCGATATTTTTTGGAATGTTACTTTATGCTACTTAAGTTTGTTCCTACATTTTACTCCCCCGTAAAAGTTTAATGAAGTATTAGGTATACTTCGTTTTTAAAATACAAACCTACGGTTGGTTCTAGAAAATGGGGCTGACAATGCGGAGCGCTATACCCTATTTTAAAAATCAGGCATTTTCTTAGTAACGAATCTTACATCACTTTTGCACGCTGTAGTTAATAGAATTCATTCCAATTTTTTCATTAAAGGCTACAATAGCCACAAGCTTAACGTCCTTAATCAATCTTTATCTCCAGCAAATTGAAAAAGTCATTTTTTGTTATACCACTTTCGTTCATAGCACATATATTAATTATAAATATTACTTCATATGTACTTACCCCCTACAC
Organism: Maribacter dokdonensis DSW-8; assembly: GCF_001447995.1. Classification (NCBI taxonomy): domain Bacteria; kingdom Pseudomonadati; phylum Bacteroidota; class Flavobacteriia; order Flavobacteriales; family Flavobacteriaceae; genus Maribacter; species Maribacter dokdonensis. The sequence continues at coordinate 2,033,079 of NZ_LDPE01000001.1, forward strand.
CTATCTAAATGCATTTAGTATTCTATTTTATAATCTGGCTTGGTTTATTGCCACCTATAGTCTAGATTTTTATCCTACAGCAAGAAGGGAGGGTTTTAATGTTAATTTTAAAAATTTTTTTAAGCTAATTATAGTTTTTGGCCTTGCTTATTTTACCTCTTTTACATTTTTGACTCCGCATCCTTACTCTTGGCAACATCTGCTCATGGTATATGTGGTTATATGTTTATTGCTTTTGCTGTTTAGATTGTTCTTTTACTGGGCAAGAAATCTTGTCAGAACAAAAGAATATGTTCATACCAGAGCGGTTGTTATCGGTAGGGATAAAAACCTTAAAAAAATTCGTCACATTTTTGATATCCCAAAATATGGGTATCGGTATATGGGTTATTTTGACAATTCTAAATCAAACAGTCCTACCTATTTAGGCAACATTGAAAGTAGTTATGAATATATCTTTAAGAACAATGTTGAAGAAGTGTATTGCATGGCATCACGTTTGTCAAAAGACGAGATAAAGCACTTAATGAATATTGCCGACAACAGTTTAAAGAAGCTTAAGATCATTCCAGATAACAAGGAGCTTTTTTCAAGAGCTATGTCCATCGAATTGTATGACTCTGTACCCGTGTTAAACTTAAGGGCCTCACCATTAGACTTAGAATATTCCAATTTAATAAAACGCATATTTGACATCATCTTTTCTTTAATGGTCATAATTTTTGTTCTCTCTTGGCTAACACCTTTGGTGTATATATTAATGAAGTTAGATTCCAAAGGACCTTTATTTTTTAAACAAAAGCGTCATGGGGTCAATAAAAATACATTTTGGTGCTACAAATTTAGATCCATGACCAAAAGTGATGATAGTGACACCAAAATGGCTACAAAAAATGATATGCGTGTAACCAAACTTGGCAAAATACTACGTAAAACCAGTATAGATGAATTACCACAGTTCTTCAATGTATTAAAGGGTGATATGAGTATTGTAGGACCAAGACCGCATATGGAAGTACATACTAAACAGTATGAAACATCTGTTGAGAAATACTTGGTACGTCACTTCTTAAAACCAGGGATAACAGGCTTGGCTCAGGTAAAAGGATATAGAGGGGAAATCATACGTAAATCGGACATTGTAAACCGAGTTCGCTATGATATTTTCTACATGGAAAAATGGTCCATTCTTCTTGATATTCAAATAATTGTACTAACATTTACTAATATTTTTACTAATGAAGAAAAAGCGTATTAAAATAATTTCCACCATTTAACTAGTACTTATAAGCATTAACAAATTGCTCTTTAACGAATAATATTATTTTTGAATTTACATAAAAAAATTACGAGCCATATCCTTACTTTTAGCATATAATCTTGAACACTATGAACAATAAAGTATTTTTAAATAGATTTTTAATTCTCCTTTTACTTCCCTTAACATTTTCCTGCTCTAAAAGAAATTTAGGGTACTTCAGTAATTATGGTGATGAAAAACTACTTACGGAAGATATTACTCTTATAACAACCCAGCCAATTATTCAACCGGGGGATCTTTTACAGATTACGGTAAGTGATAATAATCCTATCGCTGCTGCACCTTTTAATAAAATCAATTTTAAAGAAGAGAACAATGAAAACGCATCTTCAAACGTACAAGATGGATATTTAGTGGACCAAAACGGGATTATTGATTTCCCAGTGATAGGAAGAATAAAAATTGGCGGTCAAACTAAAGCAAACGCAAAAATAAGTATAACCAACCTTTTAACTAATTATCTAGGAAATCCTATTGTTTCTATTCGTTATTTAAATTATAAAGTTACAGTTGTTGGTGAAGTTAAAAATCCAAGTACTTTTTTGGTACCATCAGAACGAATCAATTTAATAGAAGCACTAAGTATGGCTGGTGATCTAACGATTTACGGTAAGCGCGAAAATGTAATGGTAATTAACGAGTCTAATGGTGTACGTACGGTTTCTCATTTAGATTTAAATGATAAAGCTATATTAGACTCCCCTAATTTTTATTTAAAACCTAATGATATCGTTTATGTTGAACCCGTCAAAGCAAGAAAAGATCAATCTAGCTTAACCCGGTCGAATATAAGTCTAGTATTAGGAGTCATATCTGCTGCATCATTAATCTTATTGAATATAAATAGGTAGATTAATAAGTAGGTATTAGCTTTTGTATATAGTTATATCTACCATAAATCTTGTAATTAGCTGAAATATTTAATCCCATTATTTCATAAGCCTTTATTTTAATACATATGAATGAATCAAAAAATGAGCTATTTGGCTCGAATGATAATAATGTTGCCGATATTTTAAAAAAATATTTAAAATATTGGCCCTTATTTGCAATTTGTATTGCAATATGTATAACAAGTGTTTTCCTATACATTCGTTATAAAGCAGATACCGAATATGCCATCTTAAGCACTATATTCATAAAAGAAACCACAACTGGCCAAAGCGTAAATGAAAACCAAGGATTTAATAACCTAGGGCTAATTAAAACATCACACAGCATTGATGATGAAATGGGTATATTAAGGTCTTCGGGTATAATGGAAAAAGTCATTTCTAAATTAAATCTGAATGTTGCCTATTTTCTGGAAGGAAAAATACGTGATATAGAGATTTATGGAGCTGATGTACCTGTTAATATTCTGGTAGATGAAACATCAGACAACCTAGCTTTTGATCTTCCTATTTATATTAAAACTCTTACAGAAGACACTTATGAACTAAAAACTGAGTTTCAAGAGAAAACCATAAAATCTGTACATAATTTTGGAGATTTAGTATCAGAATCTTTTGGTACAGTGACTATAACCAAAAAAGAAAATACCACCTTTATAGAAGATGGCAAACCTGTATATTTTTTGATAAAAAATAAAGACCGATTAGTCATTGATTTTTTAGGAAGATTAGGTATTGCTCCATCAAACAAAGGAGGCAATTTGCTAAATATTAACTTTCTAAGTTCTTCCAGACAAAAAGGAGAAGACATTGTTGCTGGCTTAATCGAAACCTATGTAGAAGAAACAATTAAATATGAAAATGAGATTGCTGAAAATACCATTCAGATGATTGATGACCGCTTAACAAAACTCTCAAGTGAAATAGACGGTGTTGAAAGCAATGTCGAAAATTTCAAATCTAGAAATGTAATTACAGATGTTGCTAGTAATGCGAATAGTTATATAGGCCAGGCCAACGATTATAAAAATAGAATCTCAGAATATCAATCGCAGATCAATGTTTTAGTTTATGTTGAAGAATCATTAAATACTAATAGTGGAGATGCATCAATTAGCAGTTCTGTTGCCATGAATGATGGGGTATTAAGCAATATGGTCAATAATTACAATGAAGCATTGATAGAGAAGAAGCGATTATCACAAACAACTCCTTCCAGTAACCCAGTCATTGTAGATTTAGACTCCACTCTTAACAATTTACGTACTTCCATATTACAAAACGTACGAAGCACTAAAAACGGACTAGTAATTGCTCAACGCAATTTACAATCTAACGCAAATAAGTATCAAGCTCAAATAGCAAGGGTTCCTTCTATGGAACGCAAATTATCAGATATTAGTAGGGAGCAAAGTACCAAAGAAGGTCTTTTTCTATATCTTTTGCAAAAACGTGAAGAAGAAATACTATCCATGGCAGCTCCAGTCTCTTCTACCCGTATTGTAAGTTTACCTAAAGCTAGTTTATATCCAATAAGTCCAAATAAAATTTCCTTATACCTAGGTGGTATCCTACTAGGGTTGTTCTTGCCTTTCTGTATTGTCTTCACTAAGGAAATGTTAGATAATAAAGTGAGCTCCTTAGATCAATTAACAAAATTATCTTTAGCACCAGTTCTTGGTGAGATTTCTAAAAACAAATCAAAAAACAACCTAGTTGCAACGGAAAGAGAACGTACCGCTACCGCAGAACTATTTCGTTTACTTCGTTTCAATTTAGAATATTTAAAAAAGAATGACAAGAATCAAACCTTAATGGTCACCTCATCCGTTAAAGGGGAAGGTAAAAGTTTCGTATCTGCCAATTTAGCCATTTCTTTAGCTGCCGCAGGCGAAAAAGTTATCCTACTTTCCTTTGATTTACGAGAACCAAGCTTAATGCCATTATTTGGACTAACAGAGAAACCAGGTATAACCGATTTTATCGTAAAAAAAGGAATGACTATAGATGAAATCATACAAACCCCTACCGATATTGATAATTTAAGTCTAATTGGATCTGGAATTCCAATGATTGAAGTGGGTAAATTAATCTTAAATGAACGAATAGAAGTTTTGTTCAAAGAACTTAAAACCAAATACGATCGAATAGTTATAGATACCGCTCCTATCGGAAAAGTTTCCGACGGTTTTGCCTTAAATTCTTATATCGATAGTACAATTTATGTAGTAAGGCAGAGTTATACAAAAAACGAATATTTAAAATCATTGAACAATATATATCAAAATAACAAACTCCGTAATACTATGGTATTACTAAATGACACCACTGCCGGTCAAACTTATGGATATGGAAATAAATCAAGTTAATAGTAAGCAAACTAACTGATAAAAAATCCAAACGAAATAAATCAAAATATTGAATTTTTTTAAAAAAATAAGTGAGATAATTTCTAAATACATTCCATCTCCACTAAGAAAAGCTATCAGTCAAGTATTGGGAGCTCAATTTTTATTGCAACTTATGGGTCTGGGTATAAGTGTTCTCATGGTTAGGGTTCTACCAAAGTCAGAATATGGTATTTATACTGTACTTATGGCCGTTTTAGGGATGCTAAGTGTCATATCCGGTTCTGGTATAATGATTGGTTTCAAAAAAATAGGTGGTCAGGTTTGGAATCAAAATAAAGCTTTAGCTGATCTAATTAAAACTACTTTTTCAATTCGGAAATATTTAATTCTATTTGCCTTTTTGGTTGTTGGAACTTATGCATTTTTAGTTTTCAATAGACAGAATGTTCCATTTTACGACAGTTTATTTTTTATTGTCACATTACTTTTTATGGTGATACCAAATGCCAGTATCGGAATTTATTCAGAAGGCTTAAGGCTACAGAAAATATATGCTCCGGTACAATTACAATCACTCATTAGCCAAGGTATAAGAATAATAGGCATTTTTGTTTTATTTTTTTTTTGGAAAGAATATTTAACTATCAAAAGTATCTTGATCATTACCGTAATTGGTCTGTGGGTATCCTTGATTTACCTAAAGAAAAAACAAAATGCTAGTTTATTAATTAGTAATTCGCTTATAGAAACACCTAATGTAAATATTGAATATAGAAATACATTAATAAAATTTATAAAATTAAATTGGCACAATTCAATATTCTTTGCCTTCAAAGACCAAATCTCTATTTTCATAATCGGTATTTATGGCTCAAAGGCAAGTTTAGCAGACTTAGGGGCTATTACAAGATATTCAATGGTTTTTTTGGTAATTGTTGCACTTATTACCAATATTTTAGGACCAACATTTGGTAGGTGCAATAAAAAACAAAGGTTAAAACAGATAACCTTATTCACCTTAATTAGTTATTTATTCTTCTTCGTTTTTGTAATAATTATGGTTGTTCTTTTTTCAGACCAATTACTATGGCTTTTAGGATCAAAATATGAAGGGTTAAATAAAGAATTACTTTTGGTATTTATTTCTAGTTTATTATTACTCGGTGTACAAATTGTTAGCGCACTAAACAGCTCAAAAGGATGGATTAAATATTCTCCACTATTAGAAATACCACTTGGCATTATTGGTATTATTACAAGCATCATCGTATTTGATTTGAGTACTGTTACAGGTGCTCTATATCTGTCGATTGTTTCTATGACAATAATGCTTTTAATGCATATTGCAAATTTTATATTTGGCTATAAACATTTCAAAGAAATAACAAGTTTTTCATAAACGAAGTTAATATGAATATTTCTGTAGTTGTACCAACCTATAAACGTACTAAAGATTTTATTAGAGCTTTAATGTCATTACAGAATCAAGTAAGACCAGTTGATGAATTGATTGTTGTCATTGGGCCTGGTGATACCGATACTATTATAGCTGTAGACAATTTCGAATTTAATATCAATAAAGTTAAAATTTTAAAAGCCAAAAAACCAAGTTTAATACACTCATTAAATTTAGCCCTTAGAAATGTAGAAGGAGATATTATTTGTTTACTAGATGATGATGTTTGGTTACCTCTAGACTGGTCCAAAAAAATTGAAAAAGCTTATAAAGAGAATAAACAAATGGGAGCTTATGGCGGAAGAGACCATTTACAATCTGAAAACAAAGCTTTAGCTAGCCCATCACCTGCAATTACAGTAGGAACTTTTCTTGCGAATGGAACTGCATCAGGAAATCATCATTGTGGTTCAGTAAAATCCCCTGCAGTTGTTGATGTTTTAAAAGGTGTTAATCTGTCATTCAGAAAATCAGCCTTTAGCAAACTAGAAATAGATACTCAGTTAGAAAGTAAAGGTGCAGAAATATGCTCTGAAATTGATATCTGTCAAAGTATTCAAAAGAATAACTTTACCGTAGTTTACGATAATGATAATTATCTTTTGCATTTTGCATCCCCACGACCTAGTTATGATAATCGTGAAATATTTTTTCAATCCATTGAGAAAAATAGAATATTTAACAAATCATATGTTTATGGAAAATATAGACCATTATCTGAAATATTCTTATTTACCATAAGACAAACAATCATTGGCAATAAATTACAACCAGGAATTGTTTGGTCTTTAATTCTGTTAACTAGAACTAAAAAAATGAAAGCACTAGTATTTCCTTTTAGTCTTTACAAATACATGGTTAAAGGATTGGTAAAAGGCAGAAGAAATTATTATACACAGAATACCCAAAAAAAAATAACTTAACTGAAAGTTATTGTCTTACATCCAAAAAGTAAACAAGCCAATAATGCTATTTTTAATTGAGCTTTATAAAGCGAAACAGTTATGGGATTTTTACACTTTTGTAGCTGTATTTACAAATGATCATTTAGCCAAGCTAACTAAATTCCGACCATAAGCAGTATTAAGCAAAAGACATTTATAATGTTACTTGCAAAATTAGAACTTTACTCATACTTAAAAGAGTTCATAAAATTTTTGTTGCCAAAAACAAGTATGAAAACAATTAACCAAAGTTGAACAATCATAGTTCCCATTCTATTTCCTTTACCATTATTTTGATAAAATAGCTGCAAATAAAATACTTAAATAACAAAAAGTATGACAAATGCTATATATACCTAATGAAGATGATGCATACTCATTAAATTTTAGATACTTAGTAGGTGCAGCGGTAACAAAGTCAATACTCCATATTAAAATTTGGGAAAGTATATCCACTTAAAATTGGTAATCACATAAAACAACTAAACCATACTGTTAATTACAGAAGACTACTAAATAATTTGAATATGGAAAATAAAGTTATCCAAAAATCATTCTTCGTTTTTAAATTTAGACTCATAAGTAGTGCTACCTCGTCTTTAAGAAAAATTTATTATAGAACTAAAGGGATGACCATTAAAAAAGGGACAAATCTTCCGAAAATTTTTATAACATGGCCACACCAAGTGTATATTGGTGCAAATTGTAAACTTGAGCATCACATTTATTTTAGATTTGACGGTATTTGGAAACCTGGTAAAGCTATCCAAATTGAAGACAATACTTTCATAGGTTCAGGCACGGAATTTAATATAACTAAAGGAATTAAAATTGGAAAAAATTGTTTGATAGCCTCAGGTTCTAGATTCATTGATCATGATCACGGTTACGACACTAGATCAGTCCTTATGAATATTTCAAGAACTGGAAAAGAAGCTACTATAAAAATTGGTGAAGATGTATGGCTAGGTTGTAACGTTGTAGTTTTAAAAGGGGTTCAAATTGGTAATGGGGCCATAGTTGCAGCCGGTGCAGTTGTTAATAAATCCATACCAAAATATGAAATTTGGGGCGGAGTTCCAGCAAGAAAAATTGGAGTAAGACCTTTATAATTAATACAATTAAATACATCTGTAACCCAAGGCTACTTTTCAAATAAAGTTGAGTTAACTTTTTTAAGTAAACTAAAAGAGATTTAAAAAAGTAAAAAATTGACCAATATCATTTTTATAGTTTTTAAATAAAAACTAAACTAACAAGCAAAATACCTTTATTATTAAAGCATAAATGAAAATAATTGTCTCACACCCTACAAGTAACCAAGTCAACAGAGCTATGTTAAAAGGTCTTTATAAAGCTAATCAACTACAAAGCTTTTACACCTCTGTAGCAACTTTCCCAAACGATTCTTTAGATAGGTTAAGTGGACTAAAACCTTTTTCAGAATTAAAAAAAAGGCAGTTTGCAAGTGAACTTCAAAATATGACGCATACTTATCCATATAAAGAACTAATGCGTATGGTGTTGCCAAAAATTGGAATGAACAGCTTTACTGCTGAAGAAAAATCTAAATTTTCTATATATAGTGCGTATCAATATTTTGACAAAATGGTAGCTAAACAACTATTGATAGAACAAAATAAAGGTGCCACTGCACTTTATGCCTATGAAGATGGTGCATACCATTCATTTTTGAGAGCAAAAGAATTGGGTGTAAAATGTATGTATGATCAACCTATAGGCTATTGGCGAGTTGCACATCGTATACTACAAAAAGAACGTGAATTATGGCCGGAATGGGAAGCCACTATACCTGGCCTAAATGACTCAGAAGAAAAGTTATTAAATAAGGATAACGAATTACAATTAGCGGATTGCGTATTTGCCGCTAGTACTTTTACCGCTAACTCATTAAAAGAGTATCCTGGAGAATTAAAACAAATTAAAGTAATACCTTTTGGCTTTCCCGAAATTAAAACCAACAAACAATTCAAAAACATTTCACCTAATAGTAAGATTCGCCTTTTATTTGTAGGTGGACTATCTCAACGAAAAGGAATTGCAAATTTATTTACAGCAGTAAACAAATTTAAAAATCAAATAGAATTAACAATCGTAGGTAGAAAGCTTAACGAAAATTGCGAAGTATTAAATAAAGAGCTTAAAAAACATAATTATATTTCCAGTCTACCTTTCCAAAAAGTTTTGGAATTAATGGGGCAAAATGATGTTTTTGTATTCCCATCACTTTTTGAAGGTTTTGGTATGGTAATAACTGAGGCCATGTCACAAGGTTTACCGGTTATAACTACCATAAACACGGCTGGTGGAGATTTAATAGAACATGGTAAAAACGGATGGCTAGTACAACCTGGCGACACCGACGGCTTAATTGATATGCTACAAGAATTAATTCAGAACCCCGAACAAATTACAGTTGTTGCAAAAGAAGCTATAAAAACGGCAGAGGCAAGACCATGGTTTAAGTATTCAAAAGAAGTAGCAAATACTTTGACCAAATTAAAGTAAATTATTTTGATCCGATTATCTCAAAAAATAGACACTGAAAACTATACCTTAGTTTGGTTGAAAAGAGGCATATGGCTGTACTTCTTTTTACTGATTTTTGAAGGCGCGCTACGAAAATGGGTACTACCAGGGCTCTCAGATTTGTTATTAATTATAAGAGACCCACTAGCTATTGTAATGCTATTTTTTGCATGGAAAGCAAATATTTCAAAAGTAAATGGGTATATCATTACTATGAGTGCTATTACAATATTAAGTGTAATTGCTACCTTTTTTACTGGTCATCAAAATATTGTTGTAACTGTTTATGGAGCTAGAATATTACTAATTCAGTTTCCGTTTATTTTTGTCATAGGGTCTGTTTTTTCTAAGGAAGATGTTATTAAAGTTGGCAAACTTTTACTTTGGATATCTATTCCTATGACAATTTTAATAGTACTCCAATTTTATAGTCCTCAATCTGCATGGGTAAATAGAGGGGTTGGTGGTGATTTGGAAGGTGCTGGATTTTCTGGTGCTTTGGGTTATTATAGACCTCCGGGAACTTTTTCTTTTACTAATGGTACTAGTTTATTTTATCATTTTTTAGCATGCTTTGTTTTTATCTTCTGGCTAATGCCTAAAACAATCAACAAATTATTATTGGTCTTAGCCACCATATGTGTATTAATTGCCATACCCATATCTATAAGTAGAACTTTATTGTTTTCTGTAGTTATCTCGCTGATATTTTATTTTTTTGCTTCATATTTTAGACCAAATTTTTTAAGAAAGTTATTGATTTTTATTACTAGTATTTTGGTTATTGGTTTTATTGTATCTAACCTAGAATTTATGGGTGATGCCACCGAAGCCTTTACATCAAGATTTACCAATGCTAGTGAAAGCGAAGGAGGTTTAGAGGGTACTTTAATTGACAGATACTTGGGTTTATTGATTGGAGCTGTAACAGATACCCAAGGTATTCCTTTTTTTGGGCACGGTATGGGCATGGGTACTAATGCAGGCAGTCAACTTTTAACAGGTGGTCGTACATTTTTAATCGCTGAAGATGAATGGGCACGTACCATTGGCGAAATGGGTATTTTTCTTGGAGTAGCAGTTATTTTTACAAGATTAATACTAACATTTAATTTAAGCTTGCAAAGTTTTAAAGCCGTAAAAAATTTAAATTTTATTCCATTTTTATTATCTAGCTTTATTATTCTCATAGTTCCTCAAGGGCAATGGTCACAACCCACAAGTTTAGGTTTCGCCATTTTTGTTACTGGCATTTTAATAGCTTCATTTAACACCAAAATCAATTGAACAGTTTTAATTATCCCAAACTATATAATTACAATTTTCAATTCATCATATTTTATGCAAGAAAGCAATAGAAATTATACTCTAGATCTAATTAGAGGAGTTAGTGCCCTTATAGTTTTGATGAGTCATTTAAGAGCAGCCATGTTTTTAGATTTTAATCAACTAGATTTAAATGTGGGTACCGGTATTATTGCAAAAGTATTCTATTTTATAACAGGTTTAGGTCACCAAGCGGTAATGGTATTTTTTGTTTTAAGCGGATATTTTGTTGGTGGATCTATATTAAAGCTTAGAAAAAAGTTTACTTTCAAAAAATACCTTATTGCACGATTATCGAGACTTTGGACTCCCTTGATCCCTATTTTATTTTTTACCCTTTTTATCGATTATTTTTTAAATATTTTATTTCCCGAAATTATTTCTGGCAATTATTATGATATATTAAATTCAGGACCAACTACAGATTATTCAAACTCAATAATCACCTTCATTTCCAATATATTGTTTTTGCAAACAACTATGACTCCTGTATATGGTTCTAACGGTCCTTTATGGAGTCTTGCATATGAATTCTGGTATTATATAATTTTTCCTTTAATAGCAATTGTTGTTGGGGTTATACCTTCAAGTGTATGGAATAAAATAATTTCCATAATTTTCATAATACTTATCTCTGTTACTGTATCAACAAATATGCTTCAAGGTTTTTTGATTTGGATGTTAGGTGTTGGCGTATATTATATCACAACTAAGAACAATATCAAGACAAACACTCTATTTATAACGATTTTTATTCTATTTTTTGTAGTTTCCTTAATACATAGTAAATTTCATTTCTTTAATTCGAAGAATGATTTTTTAGAGGACTTATTTGTGGGGCTTGCATTTAGTGGATTATTAATATCTATAATTAATTATCAATTACCTAAAATATCATTTTTAAACCTTAGAAAATTATCTTTTGGTCTATCTGAAATCTCTTATACGCTATACATATTACACTTTCCATTAGTATTACTAATTTATGGTATATTCTATATAAAAGACCAAGAGGTTTTTAGCGTATCTAGCCTTTTACAATTCTTTGCATGGTCATTGTTTTTAATTATTGTTAGTGCTTTATTTTGGTATTTATTTGAAAGGAACACTAATAGTGTCCGTCAATTTATGATTAAAATTTTTAAATAATAATTAGGAGGAATCTATTTCAGAAAACCACATAATGTATTTACTAACAATCCGACGCCTATGAATGAAGTTGGTGGTAATTCAGCTATCTATATAGAACCTTTCTTTAAGACCAACGAAATTAAGACTAAGGCAACTAAAGCAGCAAAAGTTGTTAATACCATTTTAACTTTTAAAGGACAATAAATTTCTAAGTCTTAGAACAACCAAAGTAGAACAGGTTAAAATTTCTATGATGAAAGTTTTTTAAAAGAAATAGAATCATTCTACAAGTCTATAGTTACTTCTTAATGCAATTAATAGGACTACAGTTTAATCCAATACTTATTTCAATTGCAGATATCATATTCATATTACACAATCTTTTAAAGCGTACATCATGAAAACAAGTAATACAAAACGCATTTTGTTCGTCGGTTATAATTTTTCTCCAGAACTTACAGGTATTGGTAAATATTCAGGAGAAATGATGCATTGGTTAGCAGAAAAAGGACATGAGTGCACCGTTCTAACCTCCTACCCTTATTACCCATATTGGAAGATACAGAAACCTTATAGAATTAACCGTTTTTGGTATAAAAAAGAGGTGACCGAATTTGAATCAGGTGGAAAACTACGGGTTATACGTTGTCCTATGTACGTGCCAAATAAACCAAGTGGATTAAAAAGAATGCTTCTAGACTGTACCTTTTCACTATCAGCATTTTTAGTGAGTGTTCCACTTTTTTTCTATAAAAAATATAGCAGAGTTATTACCGTTGCACCTTCTTTTCAAATTGGTTTACTAGGTGTCTTTTATAAAAGAATTAGACATGCGATGCATATACACCACATACAGGATATGCAAATTGAGGCTGCACAAGATTTAGGCATGATCAAATCTCCAAAGCTACTAAAAGCTTTATATGGTATTGAAAAATACATTTATAAACATACTGATATTATTAGCAGCATATCTGACGGCATGATTGAAAAAATAGAACATAAAGCATTAAAACCTGTTTCATTTTTCCCTAATTGGACAGAAACCAAGAACTTTTACCCCATTGAAAACAATGAACATTTAAAAAAGCAATTTGGATTTAAACCTTCAGATTATGTTGTTTTATATTCCGGGGGTATTGGTGAGAAACAAGGCTTAGATGCCATATTGTACTCAGCCAGGCATCTGAACTCACACAAATCGTTACAGTTTGTTATTTGTGGCACAGGTCCTTATAAGCAAGTGCTTAAAAAGAAAACAAATGAAATGAATTTGAACAATGTTCATTTTATGCCGTTGCAACCAAAAGAAAACTTTAATCAATTTTTAAATATGGCCGATTTACATTTGGTCATACAAAAAGAAAAAGCCAGTGATCTTGTCATGCCGTCTAAACTTACCACCATTTTAGCGGTAGGTGGATTATCTTTAATAACAGCGAATCCTGACTCTAGTTTACATCGTGTAGTAAGTAAACACAGTATGGGTATTTTAGTTTCTCCTGAAAATCAAGAAGCTTTAAATAAAGGTATCCTAAAAGGTCTAAATGAAATGGACAACAAAAATATAAAGAAGGCTGCACGTAAATATGCCGAAAAATATTTAGCCATTGATACTGTAATGCAAGATTTCAATAAAAAAATTACCGCTGATCAAAAAAGACAAGTATTTCAATTTGTCGATTAAAATTTCATCAATAACCTATTAAATGATTTCCTCTAATTACCAAAGGTGTAGTACTGAAATTAAAATTTATAACGTTTATAAACAAATTAGGTAGGTCGTTATTACAGATAGTAAGTATAGAATTGTAACAATGGAACGGTTAAGTATCGAAATTGTACTTCCAGTAGCCTAACAAAGTCTTGGCTATAAACATCTAGTTTTACGCGGCTTTTACATAAAATGATAATTTAATATTACAAAACAACAACTACTTAAAGTTTCAACTATTTTTTGAATGAAAATCAATTATTTCTTTAGACATCCAAAAGTCGGTCATTCTATACATCGCGTATTCAGAACTTTAATTCAAGAGTTAAAAAAAACAGTTGAAATAGATACCTTTAACGTACCCAACATTGGGTCAATGCCATTTGATGTCCTAAAAAATAATTTTTACATCTATAAAAAACGAGACACAAAGGCTATTCATCATGTTACAGGTCATATACACGATGTACTTTTATCCCTGACCAGTGTTAAAACGGTTTTAACCATCCATGACCTAGTATTCTTAGACAATGTTAATAATCCTATCAAACGTCTCTACAAATGGTTGTTTTGGTTCTATCTACCTATTAAAATAGCAGATAGGGTAGTTTGCATATCTAACCAAACCAAAAACAACATTTTAAACAAAATAAGCACAGACAAATTATCGGTTATTTACAATGCAGTAGACCCCATATTTAAATATACACCACATGATTTTAATGAAGAAAAACCAGTGATACTTCATATTGGAACAGGGTGGAATAAAAATCTAGAGCTTACAGTTGAAGCATTAGAAGATATTGATTGTCATTTAAGAATCATTGGAAATATAAGTGATAAACAATTACAACTTCTAATGAAATATAAAATTGATTTTTCAAATGAATCTAATATGACCGATGAACAAATTAAACAGGAATATGTTAATTGTGATATTGTAAATTTCCCTTCTAAATATGAAGGCTTTGGTATGCCCGTAATAGAAGGGCAACAGACCGGAAGAGTTGTTGTCACCACTAAAATAGAACCTATTATTGAAGTTGCCAATGACGCTGTAGCTTTCGTATTTCCTGATGACGTTAATTCATTGAGAAATACATATTTGAAAATAAAAACTAATTCTGCTTATAGAAACAATATTATTGAAAAAGGACTAGCTAATGCAAAGCGGTTTTCCGTTGAAACTATTGCGTTACAGTATATTAACTTATATCAAGATTTATATAAAGAATGAAAATACTACGTATAATACCTAGCATGGACCCAACGCAGGGAGGTCCTTGCCAAGGCATCCGAAATTCCATACCCGAACTACAAAAACTAGGTGTTACCAATGAGGTGGTGTGTTTAGATGAATCATCTTCATCATATTTAAGTAATGACCCATTTACTATTCATACTTTAGGAAAAGCCAAAACTCCTTGGAAATTTAATAAGAACTTACTACCATGGTTAATACAGAATTTTAAAAATTATGATACTATTATTGTACATGGTCTTTGGTCCTATCATAGCCATGTAGCTATAAAAGCTTTTTTAAGGCTAAAGAAGAAAGAAAAGGGCACGCAAAAAATATATGTAATGCCGCATGGCATGTTAGACCCCTATTTTCAAAAAGCAGAATCGCGAAAGTTAAAAGCCCTACGTAATGACATTTATTGGAAATGGATAGAAAACAAAGTCATTAACCAGGCTGACGGTATTTTATTTACTTGTGAAGAAGAATTACTATTGGCCCGTACAACATTCCCTAACTATAAGCCAAAAAAAGAAATTAATGTTGGTTATGGTATACAGCCGCCACCAGCATATAACAAAGATATGCGCAAAGCATTCTGTAAAAAAGTACACCAATGGAACGGAAAACCACACTTAGTTTTCTTAAGTAGAATACATCCAAAAAAAGGAGTAGACCTACTTATAAAAGCTTACCTCAAAATTGAGAAAGAAATGGACAATATACCTCAATTAGTAATTGCAGGTCCAGGACTAGAAGAACCCTACGGTAAGGAAATGCAAGACCTAGCAAACAAATCTAAAAATATCTTATTTCCGGGAATGTTAAGTGGCAGTGAAAAATGGGGCGCTTTTTATGAAAGTGAAGTGTTTATATTACCAAGTCATCAAGAAAATTTTGGCATTGCCGTTGTAGAAGCATTAGCCTGCTCTAAACCAGTATTGATAAGCGAAAAAGTAAATATCTGGCGGGAGATTTCACAGGAAAACGCAGGTATCGTCAAAAAAGACACCGAAAAAGATACTTTTCTTCTTTTAAAAGAATGGCTATCAAAAACAACTATAGAACAGGAACAAATGGCGAAAAATGCTTTTAATGTCTATACAAAACACTTTACTATTGCCAATGCCGGCAAGCAGTTATTAAACAATATCGAATAAACAATTTTCATGAACACCACTAAATCTAAAGTATTATTGAACGATTTTAATCCTAACATTGGATTAAAAAGAGGTGCAAGTAAATTAAAGGAGATTATTTGGTACTTGATCAAGATTATATTTTTCTTAAGCGCTTTGCCTTATCCAAGTGTACTAAAAATATGGTTATTGAAAATCTTCGGTGCAAAAGTTGGCACAGGTATTGTAATTAAACCGAGAGTTAACATACACTTTCCTTGGAAGTTAGAAATTGGCAGTCATGTATGGATAGGTGAAGAAGCCTTTATTTTAAACTTTGAGCAAATAAAAATAGGTAATAACGTATGTATTTCTCAAAGGAGTTTCTTATGTGGCGGTAATCATGATTACCGAATTCCCTCCATGCCTTACCGAAACGGCCCTATAATACTACAAGATGGCTGTTGGGTTGGCGCTAATTGTTTTATTGGTCCAAATGTTATAGTGGGCTACGACT
The DNA here is from genome assembly GCF_001447995.1 of Maribacter dokdonensis DSW-8. Lineage (NCBI taxonomy): Bacteria > Pseudomonadati > Bacteroidota > Flavobacteriia > Flavobacteriales > Flavobacteriaceae > Maribacter > Maribacter dokdonensis. Next base: position 2,049,640 of record NZ_LDPE01000001.1, read on the forward strand.
CTGTAATTACGGTGGGGTCAATAATAGTTGACAATATAGAACCAAATAAAGTAATTACTCAAAGACCTAAAAACAAAACTACCTTGCGATGGAGATAATGTAAACCAATTAATGCGTTACCAAAAATTGAGGATAGGGGGTTGAAATATCATCTAAAATAATTGAGGGAGTACGATTAGAATAATTTATAAGTAAAGACTGTGTTCCTTCATCACCTGATATAATTGAATTTATTAACATACCATTATCCATTCTACCTAATCTTCCCAACACATTTGAATTTCTCACAAAAGCTTTTACACTTGCATCTGATGTAAATAAATCAATATCATCTAAAAAACTACTGCCTTCAATCATAATTTCTCTAATATCAAAAATAGTTTTAGCATTATTTTGATTGAATCTACAAGAGTACAAGCTAATTGGACTACCACCAATAATATAATTACCTGTATGATTGGTAAAATCGCAATTCGCAAAAAAAGATCCATTATGATATTTCATATCAGCAGCAATTTCATTCTTATCAAATTTAGAATTTACCCAAGCGTTTAGATTATCTGCTCTGCCAGCAATCATGCTAATTGCAGTATCACATTCTACATACTGATTTTTATAAAATACTATCTTATCAACATACATCATTGTATAATTCTCACCCGAGACATAATTAGGATCAACTTCTTGAAAAAATCCAATTCCACAATTAACAAAGTTTAAATGATCCAAAAAATTATTATCAAAACCATAAAATTTATCCAAATGAATCCCGATTTCTTGATCACGAAAAACTAAAAACTTAAATACACATGAGGTGACTTGCATAAAATTATCTCCTATATGATGGATTCTTAAACCAGTACTACCTCCTTGCAAGGTTAAATTAGAAAGTACGAAATTGACAGCAGTAGAATTACCTTTACCTGTTACTAAAGGAAAATCATCCGAAAGACCTACTATTGCAGTTTTACCGGTACCTTGACCTATAATACCTTCTTCATCCTCAATTATTAAAGTTTTTCCTATATAGTAAATACCCTCTTCTAGTTCAGCTATACCATTACTATCAATTAAATTTTGAATATAATCACTCTGATCAGTCTTGGAGACCCTCTGATTAGACCAATCAGGACCTAAAATATCTGGAATAGTTTCGTATGAGGGATTATCCCATGCGTCATTTTCAGTTCCAAGTAAAAATTTTGTTAAACTACTCTTTTCTGTATCCGATAAATTATTATTTAACTCTGTTTGATTATATTGAATAACGTTATTACCAGAGTAACCGTTAAAATTAAAGCCAGTAGACTCATTCTCCATAATATAACCCTCAGATTTATCATGTAAAGACACTATATTAGTATTATTTCTTACGATACTAAAACCGCCTCCATTGGAGGTAGTTATTTTACCAAAAACATCTAAGTTATTAGCCTGAATATCGAACACTGGACTTTTATATTCAATATTATTACCTCCTGTAAGTCCAACCAATTTTACATCACCCATATTACGCAAAAAGGTCATTGCCTTATCACTCTCATTATTCCAATTCCAACTTTCAGAATCAAGACCTAGATAAGTCTGAGAAGACAAATTCTCAAGTTCTATTGCATGACCCCCGGGTGTTAATAAATTAGACCATACTGTTACATTTCCATAACTTGGTGTAACATCATTACCTTTCATCACAACTTGAGGCCATTCCCCATGGACCCAATGTTTAATAAATTTGTTATTACGGAAATACCCAGAACCCCTGCTATCCCAATTTAATCGACACCTATCTAAATTAATAAAGGTGTTATCTTCTAAAGCACAATTAGTACACTCAAGTGGTGTAAAACGAATATTCTTAAACGTGGAATTAGAAATTTTAGCGCCAGAGTTAAATAATATATAAGAGTCTACATTCTGTATTCTAACGTTACTACTACCCGATTGTATAGTAATGTTGGGGACTTTAGTTATTGTTGGGTGCCCAAACAATCGTTGTCCTGAAGTCATTATTATGGGATTACCAGAGTAATCACCATTTTCTAAGCGAACAGAACCATGAGTAATTAATGCTTCTTGTAAATGATCAGCTTCAGAAACTGGCAACAGGTATGAGTTGAAGTATAAAATCTCTTCTTCAAAATTTTGAACCCCTGTAAATTCTTCTGTTTCATCAATGTCTGTTTCTTTCTTTGAATCTAAGGCATAATGGTAATTTTGCCCAAAAACAGCACCAGTTATTAAAAATGTAAGTAAACACAATAGCTTCATTGCCCGGATATTATATAAGAGTTAACACCCATTTTTCTAAGTAACCCAAAACGAACATTTCCTGTTTCACTTTCAAAGGTTGCACTACCACCCATCACATAATTGATCTGCACAGCACTATCGCCAGCAATGGTTAAATTTGCACCATTATGCGCTTCTAAATTAATGGTATCACCAATTTCCATAGCATCAAAATTAGACGTTAAAACCAAGGTAGCGCTAGCTTTGCATTCAATTATATTGCCAATATCATCCACATTTATTGCTCTACCGTTCTGTAATGAAATTACTTTCGATCTTAAAGTATAGTCGCCGTCTGAAGATACAAGACTGCTGGCAGTATTGGAATGTAAGGCATAGGGCACACTTAAAAGTTCAGTTAAACCAGTAAGCGTATAATTTGAACCACCTTCTAAATCCATTTTAGTTTCAAGAAAAAATGATCCATTATACCAGTCTATTTCTGAAAAATCACCAAAAGTGACATCTCCTGAACCAATCTGTAAACTTACCAGACCATTTTCATTGGTAATTTGATTATGAACTTCTTCATAAACCCGCTCTCCATTTGTAGATCCTTGAATAACGCCAATTTTTAATCCTACTTGAGACACAGCTAAAATTGAACCATCAATGTTACGAACAACAGCTTGATAACTCATCTTTTCAGGACCCTGTGCAAAAACCCCAGCACACAAAAAAATAAAATAGAGCGCTATGACTATTTTTACTTTCATTTTTTAATAATTTTTAAAGACTTTAATACTTCATCATTCTGATATATTACTATGACATATAAACCAGAGGTCACAATTTCAAATGAAATTTCATTCAGAGCGTTTTCCAATACCTCATTTTGAATTAATTTGCCTCCGAAATCAAAGATGCTATACGAGATATTTTCAATATTCAAATCTCCTAAACTTAAAAACAACTTATTAGTTACAGGATTTGGATAAGCCACAATTTCTATTTTAGAACTATTATCACTGCCACTACTTTCCCCTTGCTGAACGCCCATTAATATTTGACCTTCTTTCACAAATACTTGACTTGTAAAAATTTGACCTATAGAAAAAGAAAAATTACCTTCTTGACCAACACTATATCCTCCACCAGAGTTTATGGAATGTTTAGTTTGCTCCATACTGGACCCAACGGATATATCATTATCTTGACCTAAGACCGGTATGACGGACATTAACAATAAAACAAAAAATAGAAATCTCATTAAAAATCACAAAAGTCTAAACGGTCTAAGTGTATGAAAATAAACTGAATAGTATTTAAAAAAAATAAACACAACAACTATTCTATGAACAAAAATAAGTCATACTTTGTTAAAGTAATACGGTATAAATCCCATTTAAGACTTTAGAATTCAGGTTTTTACATTCTTTTTAAAATAAACTTAAAATCCTAAGGAAAATTTAATAAAACCCCACTTTTGTGATTGAATAGGTAGTTTTTAAAACTGTTAAATTTTTATTTAATGAAAAGGAAGTAAAATGTTCACAAATAATTAATAAACAGCATACCAAACAGTTAAGTAATTACTGGATAGCCTTATTTTATATACCTTTACGTTGCTATTTTACAGTAGCAGACATTTCTTCTCTTGCAGAAAACTTGGCTCTTACCAAATATACTGCATAGACCACACCATAATAGAGATACCGTTTAGACATACGCTTGGGTTCCTTTACTAAACGCCCCAACCACTCTAAGCCTAAATCTCTCCATACTTTACTTGGTCTTTCTACAGTACCTGCATAAAAATCAAAAACAGCACCAATACAGCATATAATTTTAGCATTAAGAAGGTTTTTATGTGCATGGCTCCATTTCTCTTGTTTTGGAGCGGTCATACCAACAAAAAGCACATCAGGATCAAAACTGTTAACCGCCTCGATCATACTTAAATTCTCTTCTTCAGTAAATTGAGGTTTAAAAGGTGGCGCATAACTAGCAAATCTAATATTTGGATATTCGCCTTTTAAACGAGACTCTATTTTAGCCAAGGTATCACTGCTTGCCCCTAAGTAAAAACAAGATCCATGGTTTTCATTTAATAGTTTTAATTGATACTCATGAAAATCTGCTCCTGCTATTTTTTTTATGGAAGCACCATTCAACCATTTTGCAGCTAATGTTATGCCAACACCATCGGGCAGAATAACATCACTACCCAATAACGCTTTTTTAAATTCCGCATCTTCTTCAGCTATACAATAAGAATATTGATTGATCGTATTTACCAATAATTTAGATTTTAAGGGTAAATTATCAAGTGTAGACTTGTATATAGGATAACCAAGGCATAACACATTTGAGTCAACTTCAGTAAGCATCATAAATTTCTAAAAAAGCCCTAATTATAATTTTGTTCATCCTACATGTACACAATATTCGCATCAATCTTCAACAACAATTATAACTATATCGGGGGTTAATGGTTGTTCAGACAAAGATATTTATTTGGCATGCAACCACAGATTACTTCTGTTAACGTGTAGTAAAATATAGTTATAGCGCAGCTTAAAACATATGGCCTTACACTATCAAAAAGATCAATTACCAAACTTGTAGTATTATTCAAACAACTACTGTAAGTCGGTGATGCGCAGAAATTTTTAACTTTTATTAAACGCGCTGAGGACTGCATTTTACATTTTAAAATTTATCTTAGCATTCTTAATCATTTAAGAATTAACACATAAGGGATTCCAAATTTTTATTCTGCTTATATTCCCCCAAATCATATTCTGAATAACAATTTTAAAAGACCTAATTTCTCTTATAGAAATTTTAATGGCTTTCAATTATAAAGACATTAATGAATACTTAAGAATTATGATAAGACCTACTTCATTAAAAAACACATTTTTCTTTTTTGCTACCATACTATTTTATGCATGTCTATTTGAATCTTGTGCCTCTGAAAAAGACCATGTAGAAGATGGGAATACCACGCATGAACAATCAGAAGAACCCAAAATCATCACTTTTAGTTTTTTAACTACAGATAATAATGGCTTAACCACCGATATTGCTGCAACCCTTGATGAAGAAATAAAAACTATCTACGTTGAGCTTGATCCATTAGTGGTAAACATAGGCCAACTAATACCTACCATTACCTTATCATCTGGATCTAAGGTTAGCCCTATATCAAAATCTGAACAAGATTTTAGCCATGAAGTTACCTATACGGTTACTGCAGAAAACGGTACAACAACCGTTTATAAAGTTGTACCGAGTATTATAGGGAATATTTGTACTTCTAATCTAGTTGATTCCGGTCCTATTGTAGTAAGTACGAACAATCAACGCATAGAAAACCTTTATATTAGAACAACTGACCAACATGGTATTGAGATCAACAACCATACAGGTGTGGTAATCTCTAATTGTATTATTGAATACACCGGGGCTTATATGGGAATAAAGTTCACCAGTGCCGATAACCTGACCATAAAAAACTGTTATATAAAATATACCAATGCGCCATCTAGCGGTTCATTAGCGGATTCTGAAAGAAACTGTATTGAAGGTTTAGGTTCGCAAAATATTGTAATTGCCAATGTAAAATTAGAGGACGGGTCAACGGGCATACGTTTGAACCAATGTGATGATTCGGTTTTAAGATATATTGAAGGCCATAATATGAGAGGTCCTTTCCCTAGGGGACAATTAGTACAATACGATAAATGCGCCGGTGGACTTTTAGAGAATTTCTCCGTGATTAATGATCGTGATGTGGCTTGGACAGAAGACAATATAAGTATCTACAAAAGTGGTGGGCAACAGATCAAAAAAGGATTGATCGTTGGCAATAACAGCCCTACTGGTGTTGGTGTGTTATTTGAAGATCAAAATACCGAAGGTGCACGAGGTGGTTACGGCGGACTTGTAGAAGATGTAGATTTTTTGGAAATGGGTAATGGTGTGGTCTCCTCTGTGGAAGGCTCTAAAAATGTGAGTTTTACAAGAATACGAGCCAAACAGATCATTTGTGGCGATTTAGGACAAAACAGGGGAAAATCTACCTCTAACTCATTAATATTCGGTGCTTTTGGCACTACGGCCAATACCGGTGGAAATAGTATAAATGATTGTATCGTGTACAATTCCTGTAACCCCACCAATATTGTTTGGCCAGAACACAATTTTGATGTTATTGACTATAGAACAGATATTGATTTTGAACCTAGAAATCCTATTGTGCTTAATTTCAACTGTGATTAAGGTGGTAATGGCAATTAGACATGTTCAAGGAAAACACCACAACATTACCCTTCAGTAGCATACCCGGGAATTCTTAGAAAGCCCAATATTTTTCTGCGTACTATAGTGTCTTTAAAGAAATATTTAAAATACCTTCTATCTGCCTTTATATCCCTAATAATAAACTTAGGATGCGCTAACGGAAAATCTATTTCCTGTGCTTCATTATATTGTCTAGCATCATTGGCACTAACGGTATGTGTAGCATCTTCACCAAACCCAACATTTTTGATCATATTTTGGTTTGGTATTATTGACAAGCCAGAGTTGACCAGTTTTGTATAGTCCCACTGATAGTCCCACCAAGAGACTTCTTTAGCATTGATCGTTTTTTCTATTTTACTAAGTCGATATTTCTTTTCGATGATATTTGAAAAGTAGTTGTCAAAATAGCCTTTCCTTTTTAGTTCTGGAAAGCTTGAACATTCGTAATCATAGTTTTTCCAGGCTCTTCGCCAACTTGCCCAACCCCACTCATGACTAAAATAAGAGAAGTAATACGAATAATCTGAATCTGAGACATATCCGTTCTGAAAGTTAGACCCCCCAATATGCATAATCTGATTATTGTCTCTATATCTTTCCAATAATTCTGAACAAAACTTGAAAAAACTCAAAGACGGCAAACAATCATCTTCTAGAATAATGCCTTCTTCCTCATTTTCAAAAAACCAATCTATAGCAGTTTTGGGCCCTAATCCACAACCTACATTTTCTTCCCTGAACAACGTTTTAACTTCACAATCCCAATCTACTAAATCTACAATAGCCCTAGTTTCTTTGCATTTTTGATCATCCTTACCATTTTTACGTGGACCATCTGCCGCAACATAGAGTTTTGCTGGCTGGGCTTTCCGTATCATTTCAAAAACCCTTTTCGCCTGTTCCGGCCTATTAAAAATGATAAATAGTACCGGTGCTTGTGCTGTTGCTGTTTTCATTTTAAATAGTCTTCATTTTTAAACAATTGCCAAATGATGGGAAATAAGGTTTTACCCCACAACAGTAAGAATGCCTGTGGTAGGTGAAACGGAAAATGCACCTTAATGAACTTTAAATATTCTTTATACGATAAGCCTATAGGGCTATATAAATATGCTATTCTTTGTTTTAAATTACTTTTTTGACTTAACCAATTTACCCCATGATCATTTTTACAATAACCACAATAAGCACTGGCAACATAGGTAAAAATACCGTTGTCCAAAGCTTTTAAGGTGTAATCAAAATCTGCAATACCGTGCGTATAGGTTTCTGTTAAAGAACCGATAACCTCGTAGACTTCATGAGGTACCAGCATGATATTGGCATTGCCCATTTCGCACTTCTGCGGATATTTATCATTAGGCAATACCATTTTGCTCTTAAACGATAGTTTATTCAAAATTTTATGTCCGCCGTAGGAAACCTTCTTAGTATCTGGATCTAAGGTAGGACCCACGATGATACTTTTAGGTTCGTTTACTTCTTCTAAGTCACTTAACAGTCTGGTCAGTGTATCCTTAAAAACAATAGTATCATCATTTAACAGTAAATAATAATCTGAATGCCTGTCATTATCCCGAGCCGCTTTCCAAGCCGTACGCATGCCACCTGCCCAAAATAAACTACCTGATCCCTGTATGATATGAAGGTTTTTGAAATTACCCTGAAGGTATTCCGTAGTACCATCTGTACTACCATCATCTACCAGGTAAATTTTTAAATAATAACTATCATCATCTAAATCACAGTTTAAAAGCGCCTCTAAACAGCTATACGTTTTCATCTTACGATTATGGCACGTAAGTAAAACCGTTATTAATTTCTTTTCTTTAGTTGACATCATCTCTAAACTTTTTCAACTGTTAAGCTGGTAACTTTCTGTTTTTTCTCATTTCTACATACACTTGGTACGGTGCAACAATTAACCCATTGACATTGGTTACCACAATTGCCATACAGATACCAAAAATTCCATAACCCATTTCTACCGATAGGAAATAAGCTATTGGTACAAAAAATAGGATTACAAAAATGGAAATATAGAATTGTAAATTGACCTTACCCATGCCGTTCAACACACTTATAAATATTTCTGAAAAGCAATTAGACAACACTATTAGAACAACACCCAATGAGGTTATGAACGGTATGGTTATAATATCACCGATCCATAAGTTATAGATAGTAGGCGCCAATAATAATCCAATGATACATCCTACGGCAATAACGCTCCAAATGAGCAATAGCTTTTTTATCAATTTTTTAATCCACGTATAATCATTGTTTACCTGGGCATTGGTAACAGAACTCCACACCGGACTCAATATGATACCAAATATTAAAGAAGCAACGCTAAACAGCTTAAAAGCAATATTGAACTCGGTTACCTTTTCTGGTCTAAAGTATTTACTGATCAAAAAATTACTGGTTTGAAACTGCACCATATATGCAATGTTCAAAAAGAAAAATTTGATCCCTAGAGAAAAGATAGACCCTAAGGTATCTACCGTAGGTTTTTCTATTTTCTGTATTAAATCCGGTCTTTGTACTACAAAGAAATATGCGGTAAAGAGAAATATAGAAAGTACATTACTACCCATGACCACAAAACCTAAATTAAATAAGGAAGGCTCAGAAAATTCCCTTAAATACAGAATACCAATTAAGCCAAGCACATTGCCCAATAAGATAGTCCTGGCAATCATTGCAGGCTTTTGCAGGGCAAATTGGATAGGGTTATATATTTGAAAAATAAACTGTAAGCTAAAAAAGGATATTAAAAGAAAAACCAACTGTTGCAGTTCTGAACGGTATGACGCATCTACTCCTAAAAATTCATCCCATTTTAACTGATCTGTAAATATGACATTTAAGATAAATATGACAGTAGAGATCAATATTAATACGGCTGCAGTGGTATGAACCAGTTTTCGCTGCTCTTTGATATCATCCAGAGCTACGGCTTCTGAAAATTTATTGCGTAGACCGTTACCAAAACCAATATCCAACAAGGTAAACCATGTTAACACAGAACTAAGCGTTAACCAAATACCGTATCGTTCAGCGTTGACAAAATTTATAACCAAAGGAACAAACAAAAAGTTTATAGCCGTACCCAAGCCTCTTAAAATCAACGAAGAAAAAACATTCTTAATCAACAGATTAGTCCTAGAATTTCCTTGAAAATAAGACTGTATGATTACCTTAATGGAGTTAAACCTTTTGATCATTATATTGTGTTAGGTCTTTTTAATGGTAGGTACTTTGACCTATAATCAAATGACAAAGCTGTAAAATCTTGTTTTTTAAATGTGGGCAAAAATATAAATATGACACAAATAGGTAGCATTAGTATGGGTTCACCAAAGCTTAATATCAGTAAAATTAATATGGAATAACATACGTATTCGGTTTTTCTTAAATACCCCCGGCATAACTTACCATATCTATAGAGTAAAACCATAAGCCCAACCAAACCGAACTTAGTTATAAAGTCCATAATACCGTTAGAGATATTAACATTAAACTCATTAATATAGTACTCATCATATTGATTACTGACCCCTAAAAAAAGTTTCCAGTTAAACTGTTCGTAAAGAAAAATTACACTTGCAAAACGGTTTAAGGGTATTTGCCTTTCTACATCTTCATAATACACCGATAATTGCTCCAACTCTTTTAAATCACGTATATCTTGCTCATAAATCTCAACCACCTTCTCCCCTAAAAAAGGTACGTTGGGAATGGCCAATGCAAATATGACCGCAAAAATTATGATGGTAATCTTACTGCCCCTGCTCAATACACGATACCGAAGAAAATACAATATAAACGCACCTAAATATGCCGTGGTAGATACCGTTGTTAAAATGGCCAAGGTGATTATCAATGCCTCTTTGTTCAGTTTAAAATCATTGATTAAAAAATTGAACATTAATGCCAAAGTCAAAAACGAACCAAAAGCGCCAGGCTCCCAACAAAATCCGGAATTTCTATAGTAATGGATATCATCAAAAGTGAAAAATACAAAATTGGTATATCTAAAAGAGCCGTCATCTACCGTTAAACTTTCGAACGTAGTACCTATTGCCTTTACAATTGCGCCATTTTGAAACAATTGAATACTATAAAACACCAGGGAGACTATGGCTAAATGCGAAATTACCTTTACCAAATAATACAAAGCCTTTTCTCGTAGTATCACACAAAACAAATAGGCCGTAAATGCAAATTTGAAAAAATAGAATACATCGCTTGCAAAATAATCCGCAGGTAGTTTATTCAGTTTGAATCGAACGGCGATATATAGAAAGTACACTGCCAGGAAAGTCAAGAAATACTGAATATCGCGCTTTTTAACCTTCTTCAATCGAAACGCAACGATAATCATAAAAACCTCAAGCCCAAACCAAGCTGAATTATAATCAACTAAAAAATTGGCTTTAGAAGAAAACAACAAGAAAAGTAAAACTACAAGGTAGTATATATTCATTTTGGCCCTTACTTTATTCTAATTTTGGTAGGTCGTTTATTAATTGTTCGTAACATCGTTAAAAACAACCATAGGATTTTTAAACTTCTTATTGCGCTTAGCTTCTTCCAAGATTGCCAGATCATCTAAATGGGTATAATTCTCACGAACCATAAAAACACAACAATCCGAAAATTTAGAAAGGGCAAGCGTATCTGCCAATGTGCCAATTGGGGCGGAGTCTATGACAATATAATCGAAGTCATTTCTTAACTGCTCCATAAATTGAACCATTTGCACTGAATTAAAAGATTCTAGTCCGTCTACTTTTTCGGAACCCAACCCTATGGCAAACAAATTGTCATTGTTATTTACCGGTACCAGCAAATCGTTGATAGTAATAGTACGGGTTCCTGGCGATAGGTAATTTGAAATACCAATTTCTGAATTAGCAGCTCCCAATGCCCCCATTAATTCTGGATTGTGCTTATCTAATTCTAAAATCACGACTTTAGAGTTTGAAGAAGCCAGTGCCACCCCAATATTTGAGGAAAAGAAAGTTTTTCCCTCCCCCTCTTGGGCAGAAGTAACCAAAATAGTTTGCATCTTCTTTTTAGGTAGATGAAAACTCATATTCATACGCATCATTCTAAAATCTTGAGCCAATCTACTACTCTCCTCTCCCTTTTCAATAAGATTTTTACCTGATGCATTATGTGTTATTTCACCTATTAAAGGCACACTAATTCTTTTCTGAACATCTTTCTTATCGGCAACTTTAGTATTTAATCCATCCTTTAAATGAACAATACCTACAGGAACGGCAAGACCCAATAACAGGGATACCAACATGAATAGTTTTTTACTAGGAGATTTAGACTCAAAATCAGTAATAGCCTTATCGATTACGGTAAAGTTATCTTGCCTAACACCAACCATTAAAGCCGCCTCTTCCCTCTTTTGTAATAAGTACAAAAACAAGTTTTCCTTAATACCCTGCTCTCTACTAATTTCCAATAATTGCCTTTGCATTGATGGTATTCTTTGCTTTTTGGCTGCAAATTGATTGGACCTACTTCTAATACTACCTATAGTACTTCTTAAACTTTGCCTAGATGTAGAAAGGCTACCAAGAATATTTCCTTTCAGCTGCTGTAACTGATCCCTAATATCGATCATACGCGGGTTGTTCTCAGGAACCGTTCTTTGCAGACTTTTGCGCTCTATCTGTAATCTATTATAATTATCTATTAAATACACCAGATTAGGGCTTGATACACTTAAAGAATTTAAAGTAGATTCATTATCCCCATTTCTTAAATTACGGTCTATAGCACTTAAAACTTTTAGTTCTATTTCAGCTTCGGTCAGTTTTCTACTATAATCTATTTCTTGCTCCGAAAATGAATTTGCATCGAACTCTACATTAGCCAGTTCATTTTCTGTTTTGAACTGGGCAACATTTTTTTCTACCTCACTAAGCTCTACAGATAATGCATTTAAACGCTCATCAATAAACTTTACGTTATTTAAAGCCATGGCATTTTTCTCTTGATATGCCTTTATACCATATATCTCAACCAATGTATTTATGATATCCTCGCCTTTCTGAGGATTTTGCTCTTTTAAAACAATGTTGATAACAGAAGCATCTTTATTGATTACATACACACTCAATGCTTTTTTCACATAATCGTGTGCCATCTCATCTATATCCCTAAATTCCAATAAAAATTCAGTACCCTTTACGTTGGACTTTTCATTGGGCACAATCTTAAAAGTTCCATACGGTTTTTCAATTTTGTAACCATAATTATATCTATTATAACCATAACTTGAGCTAATAGAATTTGCTGCATCTAAGTCCCCTTCAAAATCTTCCGATATACTAAAACTATCTTTTCCTTCTAACTTAATTTTAATAGAAGTATCATAAGCCGATGGATATAAGGTGTCTACGACAATTTTAAACGGCAACTCTGAACCATATAGTTCCGTTTCAGAAAAAGTCTCTGGAGTACTAACTTTACACTGCAAGGACAAACTATCTAAAACAGAACGCATTAAATGCACAGAAGTTAACACCTCAATTTCATTGTTAACCCGCTCTGAATTACTAAACGGATTGTTGCTGACCATGTTATTACCAGAGGCATCTATATTAGAGGTTTCATTTTTCAATAAGATCTTACTAGAAACCTCATATGAAGAGTTTATAAACTGCAGGGCAAGAGCCGCCAAGCCAATAAAAATCAGAAGAAACAATAGAAATAGTTTCCATGATTTCAGGTATTTGCCCAACAATGCCTTTACATCAAAATTTTCTTCATTATCAGAAGAAGATAGCCTTGAGTCAAAATATTCCTTTTCAGTCATTGTATTCAATTTATCGGGATAAATAAGCCTGACTATGAACAGTCCTTAGCTTAAGAATTTTTTAATTGTATGGATTGATTAAAAGCTGGCAATAGAAATTACCGCCAATGACAACGAACCTAATATTACCGAGAACCATTGCGTAGCATTAGAAGTATTTCTAACCTTTCTATCATTTGGTTGTACGTAAACAATATCATTTGGTCGTAGATAATAGTTTGGTGAAGTAAATAATTCATCTGAAGTAAGATCTATTCTTCTAGTACTTTTAATACCGTCTTCCTCACTTATTAATAATACATTATTTCTTTGGGCATATATTGTCATGTCACCCGCCATACCCAAAGCTTCTAGAAGTGTAACTTTTTCATTTGGTATGGTAAAAACCGCAGGTTGATTTACTTCTCCTAAAACAGAAACTTTAAAGTTCATAAAGCGTATATCAACTATTGGCTCCATCAACAATCTTTTAGATATCAACTCTTCTCTTATATATTCTCTCAGTTCTTTCTTTGTAAGACCGGCTACCGCTATTTTGCCCAAAACCGGGAATCTTATAAATCCATCTTGATCGATCAAATAACCAGGAGTTTGTATACCGCCTACGTTATTGGCAATATTGAACATCTCGGTTACCTCAGCATTTAAACTGGTAATATTGATACTCAACAAATCATTCTTTTGCAAAATGGGCTCTAAGGGCTCATAATATGATGCAAATGTATTATTACCTACTTCATTGAAATAAGATGATTTTTTAGCGCTACCACACGATGTCAATTGCAATGCCACAACAAGCAACATTGAAATTTTCAGCAAATAAGATTTAGTGTTGTGAAAGTTAATTGGGGAAATACTAGTTTTCATAAATTAATTGTTTGCAGCTTATAGTTACTGTAAATGGTGAACATCAAAATTAATTGAAAGAGAAAATTGAACGACATTAATTCCGACATCCTAGTTTATATAATCGTCGTAATTAAGATAACAGGCCATTTTACCCATTGTTAGCGGAAAAATTTAAAAAAAATTAGGCACTTCATCGTATTTACATGGTCTTACAACAATTCACCGAATAGTTTTGAAGAAATTGGAACCCATAAAATCCGCTATTTTTTCTGGGCTTACATGAGTAATCTCCGTACTGGAAAATTCATTTAAATGCTGTGTAGCAATATGGCATTTATATTCTGCAGTAAGATCAATTTCTTCTAAGTAAAATATTTCTTCACCTATTGTAGATGATCCGTCAATAATTTCAATAGAATCCAAAGCTACATTCAAACCGGTTCCATAAGCTTTTAAAACTGCTTCCTTCTGTGTCCAAAATTCAAAAAACTTTTCTTGCACATGTAAAGAACCAACCATATTGTCATATTCCGATTTTGAGAATTGTAATCTAAAATCATTTATATCTACATTACTTATTTTCTCTACATCTACACCTATACCTCCATGAGACGTAAATGCACAAACTATAAAATCATTTGAATGGGAGATGTTAAACTGAACCTCAGAATTATCTAAAAAAGGTCGTTTATCTTTAGAATATTCAATGGCAATATCATCGACATTAATGTTATAGAATTTTTGTAAACCATATGCCAACAACAGTCTGCCTAAAATAGTAGACTTAGCATCTTGCCATCTTTTATATTTCGAATATTTAAGCACAAATTCTTCAGGAAATTTCTCTTGTGCCTGCGCAAAGAAAATTTCATTGTCAATAGGTGTTAAGCTAGTACATAAAAGATGTGTCATCTAAACAGGTAAACAATATTCCCAAACCATTCTATATCTCTAAATATCAATTTTTAAATAGCCATTTTCTTTTGTGGCATCTGCTACGTACCATGCTGGCTGCCCATTCTCATCTCTACCTAAACGAGCACCTGGCACAGGTGGTGTGTTCAATCTCTCAAAAGAATTTTGCATTGTAACGGCATGCCCATTGGTTTCCTTTTTTAATATCCCAACAGTTACCAATTCATCAATGGAATCTAAAAGTGTTTTCTTCAAAAAGTCCACATCCTCATTGGTATATGCCGTTGTTAAAAAGCAAGGGAAGCCATCCCAAATATGTATCCCTTTCTCTCGCATAATTACAAACAGTAATTCCGAATACGGAATTTCTTTCTTAAACTTTATCCTCCATAAAGACCCAAAATAATTGATCTCTAATGGCAGCCCTTTTTTAGCAAAATTTTCATTTAAACTAACCACCATTTGTTCAGTCATGGCAGAAACATTTGCCTGCAAACTTGGTCCTTGTTCTTTCATATGGAGCAAAGCCGCCTTTGCAGAGGCTAATGCCAAAGGATGGCGAACAAAAGTACCGGCAAAATAAGTAACCCCAACTTCTGGGTAAGAATCATCTCCATACTGCCAAAAGCCGCCATCAAGTGCATCCATATACTCTTTTTTACCCAATATAGCACCGATGGATACACCACCACCTATGACCTTACCATAGGTTGCAATATCCGCCTTAACATCAAAAAGGGCCTGGGCACCACCCGGATGCATTCTAAAACCGGTAATAACCTCATCAAAAATAAATGGTATTTCTTCGGCTGCAGTTATTTCCCTTACTTGCTTTATAAATTCTATGGGTTGAAATTCCGGTCTACGGCTCTGTACCGGTTCTACAAGAACGGCCGCCACTTCATGTGCTCTATCTTTAATAATCTGCAAGCTTTCCTCAGTACCGTAATCAAGGATCAACATATTTTGAACCGCTTCTGGTAGTATCCCTGCTGCAGCCGGAAAAGTTTTCTTTTTCTGGGTTCCCCTTACGATACCCTCATCATTAATTCCGTGGTAAGACCCCGTAAAAGCAATAATAAGCGAACGCCCGGTTACGGTACGTGCAATCCTCATGGCACCCAATACAGCTTCTGACCCTGTATTACATAAAGCAGCCCTGTCATGACCTGTAAACTCTAAAAGTAAATCACACACTTCACCAGCCAACGGATGTTGCGGCCCAACTTCATATCCTAGATCCACTTGTTTGTGCATTGCCTCTTTAATAAAATCTGGCTGGTACCCAAAGAAACACGAACCAAACCCGTTCAAAGCATCTATATACCGGTTGCCGTCTAGGTCCCAAAGTCTATTTCCCTGAGATTTACCGATCACTATGGGATATACCAAATCTTTGGTCAATGGTTTGAAACCCGACACCACTCTTGGATCTGCCATTTTTGCCCTGTGATTCTGGGCATAATTTTTACTGCCAATGGTTTTCTTGTTATATCTAGCAGTCAATTCATTTAAGTATTGAGACTGAGCTTGATCTAAACCGGTTGTTTGCTTTTCTATTCTTGGTGAAGCTCCAAACGGTTTTTTATGTTCTTGTTTTTCCTGTTCCGTACGTATATCCATACTACTTGCACCATTGACCTTTTCTGGTTGTTGAGGAGCACTTGGCGCAACACTTGGTTGTACAGTAGCTACCGATCCACCTTGTAAAAGCTGTAATTGCTTGCTAAGCAGTTGAAGTTGCTCCCCAATTAGACCAATAGCCGTTTGGTTACCAGCAGCGGTAGCATATTGGGCTGCGTTATTTTCTTGAACCTGATGTACTGCAACTGTAGGCTGTTGAACCACTTGTGGTTGTGGCTTTAGAACTTCTTCAGGTAAATTAGCATCTAAATAGCTTGCTAAAAGTTCTGGTGTATTAATATCCTCATTAAGCTGTCTAAATGTAATTGGAATTTTAAATTCTCTCTTACAAGTAATAGCCATTTGAGTAAGGATAAGGGAATCTAACCCTAGTTCTAAAAAGCTTAGATTTTTGTCATTGGCTTCAATTTCAATACCATAATTGTTTGAAACTAACTCCGAAATTTTATTTAAAATGGTCACGTTTCTCATTGGTGTAACGCTTTTTGGTTTTTCTGTTAAGGTCTGTATTGTTGGATTGGTATGAACACTAGTCCTTTCAATTTTTGATTGAGTGACAATAGGGTCTATCCAACATGGTTTTCGGTCAAACACATAGGTAGGCAATCTTAATCTATGTCTGCCCTGTTTGTCATAAAAACTAGTCCAATCTATGGTTATACCCGTTAACCATAATTGTCCTAAGGCATTAAGTACGCCGTGGTAATTATTTTCATTGGTTTTAGGCACCGGTAATGAAGCTATAGACTTAATTTTTCTTGCCTGTTTGTTCTGACGACTTAGCGTAGTAAGAGTATTACCCGGACCTACTTCTAACAATACCACATCTTCTAATTTCACTAAGGTATCCATAGCATTAGAAAATTTTACGGTATCGCGTAAATGATTGGTCCAATATATGGGATCCAGGGCCTCCTCATTGGTCAGCCAAGTACCTGTTACCGTAGATACTATGGGTATCTTTGGAATATTTAAATCGATATTTTCGACAATAGCGCCGAACTCCTCTAAAATAGGGTTCATCATTGCGGAATGAAAAGCATGGCTTGTAGCTATTAATCTATAAGGCAAATTTTCTTCCTTAAGTACCTCTGCAAATTTTTCAATTTCATTATCCTCACCAGAAACTACACAAAGTTTATGGGAATTAACAGCGGCTACAGATAAGGTTTTTGGCAATATTTTATGGAGCGATTCTTCATCTATACGAACGGTGAGCATACTACCTTTAGGAAGTGTACTTACCAAAATACCCCTCAAGGAAACCAGTTTTAATGCATCTTCCAAGCTAAAAATGCCAGCCAGATGAGCCCCAACAAACTCCCCTAAACTATGACCGCAAATTACGGTAGGTTGAATTCCCCAACTAATCCATAATTGAGATAGTGCATATTCTATGGTAAACAACGCCGGCTGTGTAAACCGTGTATCGCGAAGCTTATTTTCCGCTTCCTCGTTTAAAGATTCCGGGAAAATTATTTTTCTGATATCCAACTTTAGGGTGTCCAGCAACAAGTTGGCACATTTATCCACAGCATCTTTAAATACACCTTCGCTACTATACAACTCCTTGCCCATGTTCAAAAACTGGGAACCTTGCCCTGGAAATAAGAACGCCACTTCATTAGCAACTGCCCTAACTACTGACGATTGTGCTGTTTTATTATCTTTATCAAACAGTACATCTGAAGCCTCTTTAGTGTTCGATGCCAATATAAACCTTCTAGTACCAAAACTAGCTTTAGTAGTACTCAGCGTATAAGCCACATCTGCTAAATTCTCCTCTTTATCAGCATCAAAATGAGCTTTCAAGGCACTTTCATAACCCTCTAAACTTGTATTCGTTTTTGCGGAAATAGGTAAAAGCTGTACCGGTCTTTGTTGCACAGGCTCTTTTACCTTCATCTCATATTCTTCTAATACCACGTGTACATTGGTACCTCCAACGCCAAAAGAACTTACCCCGGCTCTTCTCGGACCTTCTACGTCCCATGAAGCCAAAGTATTGTTTACATAAAACGGACTATTATCAAAATCTATTACCGGGTTAGGTTTTTCATACCCTAAAGAAGGTGGTAATTGTTTATGGTTAAAGGCCAATATCGTTTTAATCAAACCAGTTACACCTGCCGCAGCGGTAAGGTGGCCCATATTACTTTTTACCGAACCTAGTCCACAATAGTTTTTCTTGGATTGCTCGCCAAAGGCAAGGTTGAGTCCGTCCATCTCAATAGGATCTCCTAAAGGCGTGGCCGTACCATGAGCCTCTACATAGCTAATGGTTGCAGGTGAAATACCGGCATCATTAATAGCGCTCCTAATAGCGTTGGCCTGCCCTTCTGCGCTAGGAGCCGTAAAGCTACCCTTGCCACCGCCATCATTGTTAATACCTACACCCTTAATCACTCCATATATAAAATCCCCATCCTTTTTAGCTTCCTCCAAATCCTTTAAAACAACCACTCCTGCACCATCGCTGAACACGGTTCCTTTTGCTTGAGAATCAAAAGGTCTACAATGACCGTCTGTACTGAGCATTGATCCTTCTTGATACAAATGACCACTATTAATTGGTGCCGTTATACTAGAGCCCCCAGCGAGAGCAACCTCACAATGTCCATTTCTAATAGCTTCGACCGCTTCGGCTATAGCCAGCAAAGATGTGGAGCATGCGGATTGTACACTTACCGCCGGACCTTTTAAATCTAAATGATAAGCCGTTCTTGATGATATATAGTCCTTTTCATTTACCGTATCCAGTTGTAGCTGACCAACGGACTCTATCAATTCATGGTTCGGTAAAATGTTCTTTTGATAATACGTATTGGTACCCGTACCGGCATAGACCCCAACCCTACCGTTATAATGTTCCGGAAGATGACCAGACTCTTCAAGTGCTTCCCATGCAAGCTCTAAAAACAAACGTTGCTGAGGATCCATGGCCGCCGCATGTTTAGGCGTTAAGCCAAAGAAACGCGCATCGAACATTTTAACAGAAGGCACTACACCTCTTGCAGCTACGTACAAGCTATCATTTCTTAAGGTTTCAGGAATACTTTGGTCCAATTCTTCTTTGGTGAAAAATGAAATAGTTTCCTTTCCATTTTTTAAGACCTCCCAAAATTCATCAATATTCTTGGCTCCGGGAAATCTGCCCGTCATACCAATAACGGCAACATCGTTAGATGAAGCATTATTTTTCTCTTTTCGCTTATTGGATAATATAGCTGGTTCTTTGTCGCCTTCTATAAATTTTACAAGTGCTGCAATGGTCGTATGTTGATAGAGCTTGGTTACCGGAATTCTCTTGTTCAGGGTTTTCATAATGGCATTTACGACTTTTTGTGCCATGAGCGAGGTACCGCCCATTTCAAAAAAGTTATCATCAACACCAATACCGGAAAGTTTTAATTCCTTTTC
This sequence comes from Maribacter dokdonensis DSW-8, assembly GCF_001447995.1. Taxonomy (NCBI): domain Bacteria; kingdom Pseudomonadati; phylum Bacteroidota; class Flavobacteriia; order Flavobacteriales; family Flavobacteriaceae; genus Maribacter; species Maribacter dokdonensis. Next base: position 2,069,855 of record NZ_LDPE01000001.1, read on the forward strand.
CCAAATAGCAGCTATACTCTTCTCTACCTTGGTACGTGGTTTTTTAAAGATCACATCTGAATTTGACCTTAGATACCCGGGAGCCGGTAGCTTTTCCTTATCAATTTTCCCATTAGAGTTTGTAGAAAACTCATCTACCCACATTAAAAAAGTGGGGACCATAAATTCTGGTAACTTGTTGACAAGCGCTAGTCTAATACCGGTCATTTCAGGTTTCTCACCAACAGCCTGCATATATGCTACCAATCTGGTTTCACCTTCCTCATTTGTATTTGGCAACACCACAGTACGTTCAATACCGTCTAAAGCATTAATGGTAGATTCTATTTCCCCTAATTCTATACGGTGTCCACGAATTTTAACTTGATGGTCAATTCTGCCAATATATTCTAGAGTACCATTTGAAAGTCTTCTTACCAAATCTCCCGAGCGATACATTTTTTGCCCAGGTTCAAAAGGATTCGCAATAAACTTTTCACTGGTCAATTCCGATCTATTTAAATAACCTCTTGCCAATCCAAGACCTGAAATGCACAGTTCACCTATAACCCCTACAGGTTGTAACTGGTTTTTGGTATTCACTACATGTGAAGTTAACGATGACACACAATTACCAATATTGGAAACATTGGTTCTTACATCCTCATCATCAATGATTTTAAATGTTGTAAATATGGTAGTTTCGGTAATACCGTAGCCGTTTACAAATTGAATACCCGGAAATTTACGGTACCATTTTTCTAAATATTTTGGAAACAATGCCTCACCACCAAAAATGACGTATCGCAATTTCAGATCGATATCACCTGAAGGTAAGCTACCCATGATATTTAAAAATGATGATGGTGTTTGGTTCAGAATGGTCACCTTTTCTTTTATGAGCAAGGACATAAATTCAAAAGGATCCTTGATCACTTCACTGGAAGGAATTATCAATTTACCCCCAAACAACAACGCTCCGTAAATCTCCCAAACAGAAAAATCAAAACAGTACGAATGGAACATGGTCCAAACATCGTTCTCATTGAAATCATAGAAAGGATCATCATTAACAAATAAACTAACGATATTTCTATGTTCTAACATGACACCTTTAGGATTACCTGTAGTTCCTGAAGTGTAAATGATATAAATCAAGTCGTTAGGCAATAGCACTATACCTGTTAATGGGGCAGTTGTAAAACTAGCTTTAGTTGCCTTGAACTCTTCAATTGCTGCGGCATCTACCGTTATATTGCAATTGCTATCGTTTTTAATATATTCTTTGCGTTTTTCTGGGTAGTTTGGGTCAACAGGCACGTATGCGGCACCAGTTTTCATAATCCCCATCATACCAATAATTAGCCATTCACTCCTATCTAGAATCAAGCAAGCCAGGTCCCTTGGTTTAACCCTTTTTTTTTGAATTAAATAATTTGCAAATTGATTGGACAGCTCATCTAACTCCCTGTACGTTATTGTATGCTCCTCAAAGGCTACAGCTATACGATCTGGAGTTTTTAGAGCCTGCTCCTTAAGCAAATCAACCACGGTTTTATCCGTTGGATAGTCTACGGTAGGTGTATTGAATTCAGTTAACAATATTTCACGCTCCTTATCTAAAAGAAAATCTATACTTCCTATTTCAGAAGTTGAATTTTCCATTAATGGAGAAATGATGCTCATATAATGCATCATAAACTGTTCAATAAAACTATTTTCAAATACCGCATCATTATATACGACATCTAACCTAATAGTATCAGCATTAATCTCAAGATTAATTTCCAAATTAGATTTGACATATACTTCACCTATCCTTTTAATCTCATTGAACGTATCAATATCATTAGAGACAGAAGTATCATCAGTCTTTCTAGCGTTAATGGAAAGCACGACATCTTGTAGTGCATTGTGACCATTGGTATCGATTAAATTAAAATCTACCAATAACTTTTCAGAAGGATAAAAATTTTCTTGATTTAGCGATAACCTTTCAGTAGTGTCTTTATTTACCCTATTAAAGTTATATTCAGCCTCAATGATATTTCTAAATAAAGATAGATTTTGATCTAACAATAGTCCAAAAGCAATATCATTCTGATTTGTATACCTATGAAAGAGTACAGCTAATGCAGAAATTGCAAAAGTCGTTATTTCATTAGGGGAAGAAGTATTTGATTTCAAATTACCAGACAACTGTTCAGAAAAATAAGTACGCAACAAAACCCCTTTTGAAGCGGTATCGTTTACTTTTAAATTTCTATTGGGCAAGTCAAGCAATTTTATGTCGTCTGACAATAAATTTTCCCAATAGATTTTAGCGCTACTGGAAACAGCCCCTTTATTTTTGGCATTCATATTTTACTTAATGCTATAATTATCTACTAAGTTCGAGTACTTATCAAATTGCAAATGCCCAAAACATACTGCATGGATTATTGAATAGGTTAAAAGAAAATTGTTTTGTGCTAAAAGCTTCAACAAGCATACCTATTTTTATAAAATATTTGAATGTATCATTGAACATTATAATAGTAGTAAAATTAGTGAATCTATTGTATAAATAAGATTTCAGCTAACAGCAATCAATGAACCATTTCAATCAAAATTAGATTACAAGCAATTGATTATCAATCAATTAAAAAATTATACGTCATCTACAACTGAAACATAAATTATTTCATTCCTATAATTTCATCGAATAAAAAAAGACGTTCTTCGATATACAATTTCACCCAAATATGACTAGGTAGATGAACTGTGTTATATTTAAGATAATCGGCGATTTCAAATAGATATATTGTTTATTTTCACAAGTAAATTATAACAAGGTTAAAATGAAAGGAAAGCTTATACATCTCATAGGTGACTTACTCATATTGTTGATGCCAAAAAAAGCTAAGAAACTTGCAAAAACCGGCATGACAATTACCGATAGAAATAAAATTACCCTAATTGAGCTTTTTATGCGTAAGTCGCTATTAAAAAAAGTAGAGGATAAATCAGACTACAACACACTATCAGAATTTCATAAGGCATATTGGAAAAACAAAGGAGATGACTTCTTTACGGCCACCGATGACTCCTTTGAAAAAAACTTCTTACCCGAATGTTCTTTTATGTTTGACCTTTTAAAGAACAAATTATCTATAGAAGAGGAAGGTTTTAATACCCTAGTGGAGATTGGAACCGGCAACGGAAAAGTTTTAAATTATTTAAGCGAACAATTTCCACAAATAGACAGGTTCGTAGGTATTGACCTAAGTGAAAATCAAATAATTAGAAACCAAAAAACATACAGCAGGAACCAAAAACTTGAGTTTGTTGCCTGCGATGCTTTTGATTGGGTAAACACGTATGCCAATAAGAATATGATTTTTGTAACTTCTAGAGGTGTACTTGAATACTTTACCGAAAGTAAGCTCCTAGACTTTTTACAACAGATAAATAGATTAGGAAACACCATTTTTATAGCTATTGAGCCTAATGGAGTTAACCATGACCTTAATGCTAATACCGGTTCAGAGCCATATGGGTATGAGCGTTCATTTTCCCACAATTACAAGGTGCTTTTTAAGAAAGCTGGTTTTACATTATGGCATAGCTCAATAAAAGACAGCACCCTTGATCACTATTTTAGTTATATGGGTGCTGATAATTATAGTAAAAAAGCTGTAATGGTAGCCTTAAGATAGTCTGGTATGGCTATCATTTTTACACCTAGTTATTTTTATCTAGAACGTTTTGGAGCGTCTTTGACAAAATTTTATCATTAGGTGGTGAAAACATTGTTAAATGCTCTCCGGGTACATAATGAACTTCTATACCATTTTTGGCATATGATTTCCAACCCAAATTTTTAGGATCATGGGTATAATCAATTACATCTTGTATTCTGAACAGATCTGCCTTAATGGGCAAAGGTTTTAAATGGTATTTATCCACGACCTTATTGTGTTCAATAATTCTGCTTTCATATTCCCAATCGTAATCCATTTTAGACAAGGTATTCTTATCCTTTTTCAACCTTAGATAAAACTTCTTTAAGTTCGCCTTTGTTACACCTACTCTATAATTAAAGCCCTCTCTGCTTAACAACAATTGTTTTAGTACATGCAAAGCCTTATTTGCTATATAATTACCAAATGCCAATTTTTTACCCAAATATGTATTACGCCCATAATGTGCATACGCATAGGTATCTAATAATGCCAAGGTAGATATCTGTTCTCCTCTGTCCATCAACTGCTTTGCCATTTCATAAGCAATAATACCCCCAGAGGAATAACCCGCTAATTTATACGGTCCTTTAGGTTGTGTTGCCAATAACGCATCATTATAATGAGATGCTATTTCTTCTACAGAAGTCAACATAGCTTCTTTACCGTCAAGACCTTTTGCCTGAAAACCATAAATGGGTTGCTCTGGATCCATATGGTCCTTTAGGGTTTTAAACGAAAGAATATTTAAACCTGCTCCATGAACAATGAACAAAGGGGTCTTAGAACCTTTTGGCTGTATTGGAACCATAGAATCCCAGGTTACGGTATTTTCTTCTATTTTTAATAAACTAGCCAGTCCTCTAACCGTAGAATACTCAAACAATGAAGAAAGAGGTAAGCGTTGACCGGATTTTTGCTCCAAACTGGTCATTACCTTGGCAGCTATTAATGAATGCCCGCCGAGCTCAAAGAAATCATCATTTGGATGTACTTGGTTTAAAAACAAGCATTCTTTCCATACTTCACAAACCAATTCTTCTGCTTTTGTTAATGTCCGAGTAGGTTCATTTATATTGGCTTCGCCATTTAAAACAGTATCGGGCAGGCTCTTTCTATCTAATTTGCCGTTTATGGTCACCGGCAATTCCTTTAATCTTATATATTCAAAAGGCAACATAAAAGAAGGCAATTCCTCGGCAAGTTGATTTTTCCATTCCAACACACTTGCATCCCAATCCTCATTACTTCCATTAAAAACAATATATGCTTTTAAAGCATGATTTCTAACATCTGTTGCAGCAGCTGAAACTCCCTTTAATTTCAGTAGAGCGTGTTCTATCTCGCCAAGCTCAATTCTATGACCACGAACTTTTACTTGACCATCTTTCCTACCCAAACACTCTATTTGACCGTTAGGCAAAAGTTTACCTAAATCGCCCGATAAGTACATTTTAGATTGCCCGTCACCAACAAACGTATTATTCACAAAACGCTCATTAGTTAGTTCTCTTTGACCTAAATACCCGTTTGTTACTCCCTCACCGCCAATAACGATCTCACCTACCATACCTTTTGATACAGGATTTCGCTGATCATCCAGGAGGTAAATTTGAGTATTGGCAATAGGCTTACCTATTGAAATAGGATTATCGTTTGCCGTAATTTTAGTAAGTATACAGCATACCGTGGTTTCGGTAGGGCCATAAATATTCCACACTTCATTACATTTTTCCAATAATTGTAATGAAAGTGCTTTAGGCACAGGTTCTCCACCGATCAATGCTTTTATAGGTAATGGTTTTTCCCAACCGGAATCCAGTAAAATCTGCCAAATGGTTGGCGTTCCCCACATTATGGTAATATTATCGGCAATTGCTTTTTGCAATAAAAGATGTCCGTCTTTTCTAGTCTTTTCATCTACCAATACTACACTGGCTCCGTGGATTAATGGCAAAAATATCTCCATGACCATAGCATCAAACGAAATGGTCGTAGTTGCGAATATTCTATCATGTTCTGAAATACCAGGCTCAGAACCCATTGAATATAACAAGTTAATCACATTTTTATGCGTTACCTGTACACCTTTAGGTTTGCCCGTAGATCCCGAAGTATAAATGATAAAGGCACCCGAATCTGCAGATACATCTATTTTCTGAAAATCCTCATTCCCGTTGGCTACCATATCCTCCATGAAAATTGTTTGACAACTGTGATCCAGCGCCTTCTTAGATGTAGTGCAAATGAAAAAAGTGGCATGAGCATCTGCTATCATCAGTTTTGTACGAACATCTGGATAACCGGTATCTATAGGAATATATCTAGCTCCACATTGTAATATGGAAAATAGCGTAATAATTAAATCTGGAGATCTTTCTAAGGAAATTGCAACCGTAACCCCTGGCTTAATGCCTTTTTGCCACAAATAACCGGCTGTAGCATTGATCCTACTTTGCATTTCTGCATAGGTAATTTTCTCTTTATTAAACTCCAGTGCAGTTGCATTTGGGGTAATTTCAGCTTGTTTATGGAATAACTCGTGTAAGTTGGTATTTGGTAAAGCCATTGAAGCACCTTCAATACCGATCTGCTTTGGTTCTTTATCAATTATTTCAGATAGTTTGGCATTAGGGTTTTCAACCAACTGGTTAATAATGGTCTTAAAAGCACTACCTAAGTTTAGTATCGTGTTCTCTTCAAATAAGTTGGTATTGTAAGACCACTCAAGTGTTATATTATCATTGGAGCCTGTAGCATTCAAGAACAATTCAAAAGTTTCGAAATTACGAGCATTACTATGATAATCATAGGTTAACCCTTCAAAAGCAACATCATCATCTAAATTCATGTCCACATTAAAAACAACAGGAACCAAGGGAACCCTACCTGGTGTTCTAGGGATGTTCAGTTTTTTCAACAGGCTACCAAAGGTGAGTTCTTGATTTTCGAACGCATCAAAATTGTCAGATTTTCGTTTCTTTAAATAATCAATAAAACTATCATCATCATTAAGCTCACTTTTCATAGGAAGCAGCTTAACGCAATGACCCACTAAATTTTTAACGCCCATGTTAGATTGCCCCGCAACAGGAAGCCCTAGCACTATACTTTTTTGAGCCGTAGTTTTGTAGAGCAATATTTCAAATGCGCCCATTAAGGTCAAAACTAAACTAGAACCAGCTTTAATACCAGTATCTTTTATGCGCTTTACAATTTCTTTATCTAAAGTTTGATTTATACGAGCACCGTTATAGGTTCTTTTCGTTACTTGTCCAAAATCGGTAGGTAAATTTGTTTTGGGAATCTCACCTTTAAAAAGGTTCAACCAGTACGTTTCAGCTCTTTCAAACTCGCCATTGGTTTTTAATTCCTCTTGTTGAGTCACATAGGCAGTGTACGGTGTTGCAACCGGAAGATTATGAGATTTATGGAGTACTTTAGACGAATATAGCGCGCCTATTTCCTGCATAATAATGCCAACGGACCATCCGTCGCAAACAATATGGTGTGCGGTAATTGTAAAATTATAAACTTCCTCATCAAGTTTAAGCAGTGCAAACCTGATCAATGGTCCTTTGGTAAGATCAAAAGAAGTATTCGTATCCTGTTCAGTATAATTATGTATTGCCTCCTTGGCTTTCTCAACTGAAAGTTGGCTATAATCCACCAGGTCGATATTAGTAAACACCGATGAAAAAACGTTAATATACTTACCATCCGGGCTAAATGAAGATCTTAGTGACTCATGACGCGCAATCAATTCATCTACCGCCAATTGCAAAGCATTTACATTGAGCTGTCCTTGCAATTTTATAGTAAGGGAAAGGTTGTAAGCAATATTTGCCGCCTCACCACCAAAATAACAAGAATACCAAATTTCCTCTTGCGCATCGGTCGTTTGCAAAATATGCTTAATCTCAGGTCCTTCAAAAGGATTAAAAGGTGTTAAAACTTCCAAGATTCTATACTAAATAGGTTAATTATATAAGATAAGGGGAACACGTTTAAATTCACACAACTTCACCTTAAGGGGTGTAATTATTTAAATCTTGGGATAAATATATTTATATTCCTAACAATTTGGACTTAGATTCGCTAATCTGTATATAAAAAGAGTTGTTTGTAAAAAAGCGAAGATTTTAGCCCCCTACTTAAGACCCTTAATAATGATGAATATAACAACAAAAAAAGGTATAACCCAATAAAGTTTGGACTATACCTTTTCATTATCAATTACCAGGTTGGCATTTATAAATACTTATATAATTTCTCAAAAGACTGTATTAGCCTTTTAACAACCTTTCAGTCATTAATTTGGCATATATTATTTGATTCTGTTCAATAAGATTAGGTGAAAGTTGATCTCTAGTACCTTGAATTTTTTTTCCTTTCAAGGCAGAACCAGATGCATTGACCTGTCCACTTATTTTTATCTTAAAATAAGGCTTAAGTTGCTTATAGCAATCTTCAAGAGAAACTAACTTTTTACTTTGATAAGAAGATGTTAGCTTCCCATTTAAAATGTTAGATATCATCATATGGAGGTTTAAGTTGATAAAATAACGAGAGGAAACAATAAATATTCTACAAGAGATGACTTAATTTTATAATTTAAGTAAGAGAAAACTTATAAAAGCTAAACATAGCATAAACAACAATACAAATACTAAAAAAATTATATTTTAATTATATTTTAACTATACAACAACAATTCGCTTATAAGTTTTAATTTGAATATTAAGACTAAAACAAAACTTCACCTAATAAGTTTGAAAATATGTACAACATTTAAGAAGAAAAGTTGGCATGCAGTTATTACCATCCATTTGTCAATTGAAACAAAATTGTATCTAATCGGGCTTTACTTCCGATAAACTAAGCTTTCGATCATTTAAGAAATAATTCTTTTTACCGCGCAAGTAAATAATATTCAATAGCAATTATCATTATTTAACTAGAACATTCTTAGAAAACCTTAAAATATACAGGTCATAAATACACTCTTAATAATAATTGAGAACAACATTTTATATAATTACACTTTATCGAATAAATGATTAATTTGTCTATAGTTTGATTTTAACAAGGTGAATTAGGTAAATATTATCCTAAATTTGTTACACAACCATTAACCACAGTCATTTTAGGCGATTTAACCTATGATGAACTTCATACTTATTTTGTTTTAATCTAGGTAGTGGTAAAACATAATTTTACTTTTAAAACCAGTTTATTAACGAATTAAACGAACATCTTTTCTCATATAAATTTAATGAATACACTAAGTTTTTCGCAGGAAAAATGTTTATCACCTAACAATTCAAACAATTTAGAACAAAATTTGGATTCTAATTAAACATAAAATATTATTTAAATTCATTTCACAGCACTATGAAAGTAGCATTAATCACAGGAGTAACAGGTCAAGACGGCGCTTATTTGAGCGAATTTTTACTAAAAAAAGGATACCAAGTTCACGGACTTAAAAGAAGAGCTTCTCTTTTCAATACTGATAGAATAGATCACCTTTATCAAGACCCACATGTTGAACATAGAAATTTTGTACTTCATTATGGTGATATGACCGATAGTACTAACCTGATTAGATTAATACAAGAGATTCAACCTGACGAGATATATAACCTTGCGGCCATGAGTCACGTTCATGTATCATTTGAAGTTCCTGAATATACAGGAAATGCGGATGGATTAGGTACTTTAAGAATATTGGATGCAGTTCGTCTACTAGGGCTAGAGAAAAAAACAAGAATCTACCAGGCGTCTACTTCAGAATTATACGGTAAGGTACAAGAGGTACCACAATCTGAAACTACTCCTTTTTACCCAAGAAGTCCCTATGCAGTTGCAAAAATGTATGCATTTTGGATTACGGTAAATTACAGGGAAGCATATAACATGTTTGCTTGTAACGGTATTTTATTTAACCATGAGTCGCCCATTAGAGGGGAAACTTTTGTTACCCGAAAAATTACTAGAGCTGCGGCACGGATTGGTCTAGGGCTACAGGACAAAGTATACTTAGGGAACTTAGATGCACAGCGTGATTGGGGCCATGCCAAAGATTATGTACGTATGATGTGGATGATTTTACAGGCAGACGAACCAGAAGACTGGGTTATTGCTACTGGTAAAACTACTCCGGTTAGAGAATTTGTACGAATGGCATTTGCAGAAATGGGTGTTGAAATAGAATTTAAAGGTGAAGGTGTTAATGAGAAAGGATATGTAAAATCTTGTAGCAACCCAGAAATTCAACTAGAAATTGGCAAAGAAGTACTAGCTGTAGATCCTAAATATTTTAGACCAACAGAAGTAGAATTGTTAATTGGCGATGCTACAAAAGCAAACACCAAATTAGGATGGATCCCGGAATATGATTTACAAGGCTTGGTAAAGGATATGATGGTACATGACCTAAAACTAATGAAGAAAGACCAATACTTGAAAGAAGGCGGCTATGTAACTTATAACTATTTTGAGTAAGAAATAAACAATTATTCAAGTTAAAATTTCAAAATGTTAGATAAAGAAGCTAAAATATATGTTGCAGGTCATAGAGGTCTGGTCGGTAGTGCAATAGTTAAGAACCTTAAAATAAAAGGCTACTCGAATTTAATTTTCAGAACACACAAAGAGTTAGATTTGACCGATTCTGTAAAGGTTTCACATTTTTTTGAAACCGAAAAACCTTCGTATGTAATACTTGCCGCCGCAAAAGTTGGCGGCATAGTTGCCAACAATACATATAGAGCTGATTTCATTTATGAGAATCTCATGATTCAGAATAATGTGATTCACCAAAGCTATAAACATGGTGTAAAAAAATTACTTTTTTTAGGTAGTACCTGTATTTATCCTAAAAATTGTCCACAACCCATGAAAGAAGATTATTTGCTGACCGATACTTTAGAGTATACCAATGAGCCTTATGCTATTGCTAAAATTGCTGGTATAAAAATGTGCGAAAGTTATAATCTGCAGTACGGAACTAATTTTATTTCTGTAATGCCTACTAATTTATATGGTCCTAATGACAATTTCGACTTAGAAAAATCACATGTTTTACCAGCATTGATAAGAAAAATGCACTTAGGAAAAGCCCTAGAGAATGATCATTGGGATGCTATCTCATCTGATTTAAATGCCTTACCCATTGAGAGAGTCAATGGAAACTCATCAAAAGAAGAAATTTTATCAGTTCTAGATAAATACGGTATCAAAAAGAAAGATGATAACATTCATTTAGAAATCTGGGGAACAGGAAAACCAATGCGAGAGTTTCTTTGGAGTGAAGACATGGCAGACGCCTGTGTTTTCTTAATGGAACAAAGAGATTTTAATGACTGTTATGACCAAGATAATAAAGAAGTTCGCAATACACATATTAACATAGGTACTGGTGTAGATATCAGTATTAAAGATTTAGCTGAACTTATTCAGCAGAAAATAGGTTTTAAAGGTAATTTATATTTTAACACAGAAAAACCAGATGGAACCCTAAAAAAACTAACAGATCCCTCAAAACTACATGACCTTGGATGGAAACACACCGTTTCATTATCACAAGGAATAGAACAAGTGTATTCTTGGTACACCACTAAGAAATAGTTGTCATTTACCTACAGATTTCTATCAAACTCAAATTTACCTGTTATCCATTGGTTGACACCAATGGATAACAGTAATAACCTATCATTAGCTCTTAAACCAACCATTATTAAAAGCTGAAATGAAGAAATCAATTTTCATTATTCCAATTTCATTTTTTGTACATATAATGTTCATAAACCTTACATTATACGTATACATACCTGAAACCTATCTAAATATTTATGGCATACTATATTATAACTTAACTTGGTTAATTGTTGCATACCACATTAACTTTTACCCTACTGCGAGAAGGGATAGTTTTATGACAAATTTCAAGAATTTTGTCGCACAATTTACTGTGTACGGGTTGGTTTACTTTACCTCTTTTATATTCTTTAACCAACAAACGTATACCCCTATTTATTTAGTTCTAGTATATCTTCAGATTTGTATTTTACTCACAGTTTTTAGAATACTATTTTACTGGGCGAGAAATTTATACCGTAAAAAAGGGTATAGCGAAATTAGAACGGTAGTAATTGGGCGAGATAAAAACTTACAAAAAGTAAAACGCATATTTGACAATCCTGAATACGGCTATCGTTATATGGGGTATTTTGATAATATTGAATCAAAAAATCCTTTTTATTTAGGCAATATTGAAAGTTCCTTTAATTACATTTTTGAAAATAACGTAGAGGAAGTTTATTGCATGGCTTCTAGACTCTCAAAATCAGAGATTCAATATTTAATAAACATTGCCGATAATAGTCTAAAGAAAGTGAAAATAATACCAGATAATAAAGAACTATTTTCAAGGGCAATGTCTTTAGAGCTTTATGGGCATGTGCCGGTACTAAATCTTAGGGCATCTCCTTTAGATCTAGATTATTCTAGCATTATAAAACGTTTATTCGATATTTTTTTCTCAAGCCTAGTAATTTTGCTAGTACTATCATGGTTAACTCCAATCATATATATCCTTATGAAACTTGATTCTAAAGGTCCTTTATTTTTTAAACAAAAGCGTCATGGGGTTAATAGAAAAACTTTTTGGTGTTACAAGTTTAGGTCTATGACCAAAAGCAAAAATAGTGACACCAAAATGGCTACCAAGAATGATATGCGTATTACTAGGTTAGGCAAAATTTTACGAAAGACCAGTATTGATGAATTACCTCAATTTATCAATGTATTAATGGGAGACATGAGTGTAGTTGGTCCAAGACCACATATGGTTGTACATACCGAGCAATATCAAAATTCAGTAGACAAATATCTAGTACGGCATTTCCTAAAACCAGGTATAACAGGCTTGGCACAGATTCAAGGGTACAGAGGTGAAATCATATACAAATCGGATATCATTAACAGAGTACGTTATGATATTTTTTATATGGAAAAATGGTCATTGGGATTAGATGCAAAAATTATAATCATGACTGTATATAATGCCATTAAAGGAGAAGAACGTGCATACTAAACAACTAAACCCAAGAACCTATTTTTTGAATATTGATTTAACTCCTTTAAAAATCAACAGAGCTACAAACCCCACTACAAGTCCAGTTAAAAATTCCACAATAATACCTGGTAAATTAGGTAGTAAATGATGTAGAAATTCAATATTGTGTACAAATATTCCCCCAGAAACCAAAAGTAATGCTATTGTACCTATTACAGCAAGCGCTTTAATCACCTTAGGTAATGCGCTTACAAAAAATTGCCCTATTTTATCTGAAATGGTATTGGTCTCTTCATTTATGTTAATTAATCTAGCTCCAAACTCATCCATACGAACTATTAAAGCTACAATACCGTATACTCCAACCGTAGCTAACAAAGCAACAACTGAAACAACAGCTATTTGAGTAGCTAGAGGTTCTTCAATAACAGTTCCTAACGCAATGATCACGATTTCTATTGACAAAATAAAATCCGTTAGAATAGCAGATTTCACTTTTGACTTTTCCAGTTCTAAAATTTCCGCCTTGCTCATTGGTTGAGTATCGGCAGAAACATGGTCAAGCTTGTGAGGTACAATAAATTCATAAATTTTCTCGGCACCTTCAAAAGCAAGGTAAACACCTCCTAAAATTAAAATCACTGTAACCGCCCAAGGCAAAAAAGCACTCAACAAAAAGGCGATAGGTAGAATTATAATCTTATTGAGCAAAGAACCCTTAGTAATTGCCCAAAGTACCGGTAATTCTCTTTGAGAGACAAATCCTGATGCTTTTTCTGCATTTACCGCTAAATCATCACCGAGAATACCAGCCGTTTTCTTAGTAGCTATTTTACTCATTGACGCTACATCGTCCAACAATGCCGCTACGTCATCCAATACTGCAAAAAATCCTGATGCCATTTATATCATTTTGCTCAAAAATAATTCAACAAATTCATTATTAAGAATTCTATACCTAAAAAAGATAACCCATCCCTAATTTGTAACTTTAGTAAGAAATAAAAAGAGAACCTTAAATGAAAGAAATTAATTGGGGAATAATTGGTTGTGGAGATGTTGCCGAAGTAAAAAGTGGACCTGCTTTTCAAAAAGTGGAAAACTCCAACTTGCTAATGGTCATGCGCAGAAATGAAGCTAAGGTCAAAGATTTTGCACAACGCCATGAGGTACCGTTATGGACTACCAATGCTGATGATATTATACACGACCCAAATATCAATGCAGTATATATTGCCACTCCCCCATCTTCTCACCTTACCTATACCACACAGGCTCTAAAGGCAAATAAAAATGTGTATTTAGAAAAACCAATGGCACTGAACCCAAATGAAGCTAACCAAATTTGTGAAGCATTAGTAAATAGCACAGGTAAATTAACCATGGCTCATTACCGACGTAAACTACCCGCTTTCTTAAAATTAAAAGAATTACTAGAAATTAATGCTATTGGTAATGTGCTTCACGTTGGATTACAAGTTTTACAATCTAAAAATGAATTATTTGCTTCTGACAAAAAAGAGAATTGGAGAATACAACCAGAAATATCAGGTGGTGGGTATTTTTTCGATTTGGCACCTCATCATTTAGATTTAATGATTCATTTTTTCGGGTCCATTGACAAGTTATATGGCCTTACCACGCCAACCAAAATCAACAACAAGGTAAATGAAATCGTTAACGGTATTATCGCATTTAAAAATGGTATACAATTTCGAGGTCTTTGGCAATTTAATGCCGCCGAAATAAACCAAAAAGATGAGTGTATTATATATGGAACAAACGGATGTATCAAATTTTCGTTTTTTGGATCGAAAGTTCACCTTATATCCAAAACAGAGGAAAGAGTATTTGAATTCAACAATCCTAAACATGTTCAAGAGCCTATGATCGAAGCAACTGTTAATTTCTTTTTAGGAAACAATAAAAACCCATGCTCTGCTGAAGAAGGACTTTTGGTTATCGATATTTTAGAACGTTTAAGCAGTCGATAACCTTATTTTTCAACCCCCAACAACACCAACTTCGTAAAGAAATCGTCAAACAACAAGCGATTATCAAGCTGTTGATATACTCGAATGTTTCGCCCTTTTAAATTGACTTTATACAAACCCTCTTCATTTATAATTGGAGCTTGTTTTATAACATAGCTACTCGATGATGGGTCTGGCTCAAATGACGACTGAAGAGCCGTCAGAAGCACTAACGGATTATCGCCATATATATACACCTCCCCCATAGGAATATTCCATTTATCCAATTTCGTATAAGCCTCTTTCATCACATTAAATAAATGATTACCAAGCTTGCCTTTACCTTTAACTTTTATCAATAGTTCGGCATCTGACATTATAGGTTGTCGATAAACGTTTCTTGGTACTTGCCATATATTGATGTCTGAATCATTGAATATAACTTGAGCGGCTTTAATATCGATTCCTAAATTATACTCTAAAGTAGTATACCCAGGTGGCGGAATTGCGATATCTGTATATTCTGGACCGCCGATCCAAACCAAGGTTAATTTTTCTGCAATTTCAGGTTCAAGCAAGTAAGCACTTGCGATGTTAGTTAAACCTCCACCACAAACAACATACAAAGGCAAATCTGTATCGGTACGCATTGCTTCTTTAATGATTACCTGGACTGCTTCGCTATCTATAGGTTTTGTAACATCGACCATACTTCGGCTTTTATCTATATACACATTAACAGAATTTTCGAGCCCCAAGATATTAATGACTTTCATCGCCTGTTCTTTTGCGTATTCTGAAGTTCCAGGTCCGCCAAAACCTTGTTCATATAAATGGGAAGCAATTATCCCTCTTATTTCTACTGATGGTGACATTAAGTGATGTGCTAATTGAAAGAGTCCGTCAGGATCACCTCCCAAATCATTATCTATTATTACTCGCATTCTGGGCTTCACCAAAGAGTTCAGCTCTTCTAATCGGGTTTGTTGTGAAAATCCAAATGAAGAAATAACAAAAAACAGAATTAGAAATATAGACCGCATAAGCTTTATTTTTTTATGAAATACGTATCAACAACAATTAATTTTATATTACTACAATGATTACAACAACTTAAATCATCAATATCTGATAGTAAATTTTATCAATAATACTAAATTTTAATGGTCAGATTATCATATAATTAAAAAATAAATGTATTATTGTTACAAAATGAGACAATAACACATTTAATCATCATGAGAAATCTTAAAATTATCCTATTCAGCCTTTTGTTGACCTTCAAATTTACAAACGCACAAGAAACTAATTCATTTCCTGTTCAAGTATCTATTGAAAACGGAATCATCGAAGGTAATTACGACACTCACACCGGAATTCAACGTTTCTTTGGCATACCATTTGCCAAACCTCCAGTAGGTGAGCTAAGATGGAAAGCCCCTCAACCTTTAGATAATTGGGAAGGCGTAAAAGAGACTAAAAAATTTGGTCCTAGACCAATGCAAACTATGGTTTTCGGTGATATGCATTCTAGGTCTAATGGCGTTAGCGAAGATTGCCTATACCTAAACGTTTGGACACCAGCAAAAATGGACACCAAAGACCTTCCCGTTCTTGTATATTTCTATGGCGGCGGGAATGTTGCCGGTGATGGTTCAGAGCCTCGTTATGATGGTGAGAGTATGGCCAAAGAAGGTATTGTCGTTGTTACAACGAATTATAGATTGAATATATTCGGATTTTTGGCACACCCAGAATTAAGTGCAGAGGCTCCGTATAAGGCTTCTGGAAATTATGGATTGTTAGATCAAAATGCAGCTCTAAAATGGGTAAACAAAAATATTGCCGTTTTTGGTGGCGACCCCAATAAAATAACCATTGCAGGCGAATCGGCTGGTTCTATTGGTACAAGTCAACAAATGGGGTCGCCATTATCTAAAGATTTAATTGCAGGCGCTATTGGTGAAAGTGGTGCTGGCATCAACCCTACTATGTCACCTGTTCCATTGAAAGATGCAGAAAACATGGGTGAGGAATTTGCTAAAAATACCGGTTACCCATCTATTGCAGCATTACGTAAATTGAGCACCAGAGAAGTATACGAAATATATAATGAGTCAAAAAGATTTGGTTTCCCTACTGTTCTAGACGGTTACTTTTTACCCAAAACGCTACCTGAAATCTTTGAAAATAAAGAACAGGCTATGGTCCCATTATTATTAGGGTGGAATTCTGCCGAGATACCAGGTATGGCTTTTACACAAGGTCCTTATACAGAGGAAAACTATGTAAACAAAGTAAAAGAAGCTTACCCAAAAGAATATAAAAAGGTATTAGAACTATACCCTCATAGTTCTGAAAAAGAAATTGAATTATCTGCTACTGCTTTAGCATCTGATAGATTTATCTCTTATAGTACTTGGAAATGGTTCGATTTACATAGAAAAAATAGTGGCCAACCCGTTTACAGATATTTATACAGCAAATTGAGACCACCTTTAGTTGATAATACTTTAGCATCTGGTTTAGCTGGTGGCACTGTGGCAAAAGGCTCAGACACACCTCCTGCTCCAGTAGCTGTTGGTGCTCCGCACGCTTGTGAAATTGAATATTGTATGGGCAACCTTCATTTGGTTGATGATTATGCATGGACTGCGGATGATTACAAAGTTTCTAAAGAGATGATGACGTATTTTGCTAATTTCATTAAAACCGGAAACCCAAATGGTGAAGGACTACCAAAATGGGATCCTGCCAAACCCAACGACACAACTCCCCCGGTTATGGTCCTAGACACTGAAAGTAAGCTGATAAAGGCTCCCAATGATGAACGTTATGAGTTTTTAGATAAGTCTTTCAAAAATTAATTAGTAACTCCGTTCAAATACATCTCTTTTTCATTTTAATAGCATCAATGCTCTTAATAAGAAAAAGAGATTTTTTATTGAAACAAGTTTTTGAGCAACTTTTTACATCAATAGTAACCAAACAATATTATAAATTGCACCCATGAAAAAATTAATTCAAATTATTGGTGCGTGGTATGGCGCAAAGAAAATAGGTGGTGGTAAATGTGGCTGCATAGGAACCGTTTTTGTATTTCTTATTCTGTATTGGATATTCGGTTATGTTTTAGAGGCTTTTTGAGGATGTTTGTTAGTTGTTAGTTGCCGGTTGATGGCTTTTACGCTGGGCGCTATGCGCCTGTCGCTTAACGCTTGACGCATTGCGCTGGACATTATAAAACGCTTTATCTGCGCAGAGCATATAGGGCTTTACAAATAGCGCTTCCTCTACTCTCTAATTTCTATTTTCTCTTCTCCAGTTTTCTTTTGGTCAAAAACCTTGACGCTAGTTTTCATATCGGCATATCTAGGGTCTTGTATAAAATCTTGCTTTTGTAGTTTTATAACTTCTATACTTAGAAAACCAAATTCACTGACCACTTTACCATAAAACCGATAAATTCCTCGTCCTTTAAACATATATTTTGCTGCCACGGGCGGAAATAAGACCGTATCAAAAACCTGTCCCTGTTGATCCAACAATGTTGCAAAGTACATGGCTTTCTTTGTATGTGTTCTGGTGCGCTTTACTGTAATTAGATATCCGTAGATATCTATATTCTTACCTAAGTACTGCTCCAAATCTTTACTACCACAAGTATTTAACGGCTGCTCTAACAACAACTGAAACGGACTGCATAAACTAAAGCCCAACAATTCTAATTGTGTAAAGGCAACTTCTAAATGGGTGCTATATAATGCTGGAATTTCAAAATGTTGATGTCGTGGCGCAAACAATTTAGGGTGGTCCACTTTTTTAGTCTTATTCAAAAACAAATGTGCTTTCCATAATAATTCGTGCTTATTGGTTTTTGTAAACCTAAAAGCATCAATTCGTATTAAAATACTCACTTGCTCTATAGAGATAATCAACCGATCTAATAAATCTTCTAACGAATGAAACTTCCCATTAAGAAAGCGCTCTTTTAAAATACGCTCCATAACCCGTTGTTCCAATTCTCGTAGATAGCCTAACCCTAAATACAAATCTTTACCATAAATGCAATTACCTGCATTACTTCTATTTACGCAAGGTGGATGTATCGTTGCGCCCAACATACGGGCTTCGTGCACATAAAATTCGGGTTTGTAAAATCCGCCACCATTATTCAGTACCGCCACCATATATTCTAGCGGATAATACGCCCTTAAAAACAAACTCTGGTAACTTTCTACTGCGTATGATGCCGAATGCCCTTTTGCAAAAGCATAGCCAGCAAAACTTGCTACTTGATCCCACACCTCATTAATAAGCTTTTCTGTATAGCCTTTTTTACGACAGTTATCTATAAATTTATCCTGTACTTTTTGAAACTCTTCTCGCGAGCGAAATTTACCGCTCATTCCACGCCGTAACACATCGGCTTCACCTAAATCTAAATCGGCAAAATGGTGGGCAACTTTTATCACATCTTCTTGATACACCATAACTCCGTAAGTCTCTGGCATAATTTCTAGCATTACCGGGTGAGCCAACTCTTCTGCCCTGCCCTTGTTACGATGCCGAAGAATGTATTCTCGCATCATACCACTTTTAGACACTCCTGGGCGAATTATAGAACTTGCCGCTACCAAACCTAAATAGGTATCTACTTCTAGCTTTTTCAACAACATACGCATAGCGGGAGATTCTACATAAAAACAACCCATGCACTGCGCTGTTTTTACCATGTTATTGATTTTGGGGTCGTTTTTAAATGCTTTGATATCGTGAATATCGAATTTGGCAAATTCATCAGGGCGGTCGCGTTCCAAAATATCGAGCGTTTCTTTTATTTTAGAGAGTCCGCGCTGGGCAAGAATATCAAACTTAAAAATACCGACATCTTCGGCGATCACCATATCAAATTGTGTGGTAGGAAATCCTTTTGGGGGCATATTGGTTGCCGAAAACCAATGAATAGGTTGTTCGGTAATTAAGATTCCACCGGCATGTATACTCAAATAATTGGGCATGCCGTGTAGCAACTGGGCGTATTTTAATACCAAAGCCGATATATTATCTAACCTGCTGGCTTGAAAATCACCATTACACAACACATCTATTTCATCTTTTGGCAAGCCAAATACCTTACCCAATTCTCGAATTACTCCTCTAGATTGAAACGTAACATAGGTACCCAACAAAGCAACGTTCTTGAATCGATTAAAAATATACTCCGTCATTACCGGTCTGTCCCGATGCGAAAAATCAATATCAAAATCGGGCGGATTTACACGATACAGATTAATAAAACGCTCAAAATACAGGTCGAGCTCCATAGGATCTACATCCGTTATAAAAAGTAAATATGCCACAATACTATTGGCACCACTACCACGCCCCACATAAAAGAATTTCTGCTTACGGGCATAAGAGATGATATCCCAATTAATAAGAAAGTAAGAGACAAAATCCATTTTTTTAATGAGGTAGAGCTCTTTCTCTAAGCGATCCAAAACAGCTTGGTTTATTTCTGGATACCGCTTAGGCAAGCCTTCTTGACATAGCTGCTCTAAAAACACCTCATCTTCTGCCTTACTCCCTAAATACACATTTAAATTCTGAGGTTTTCGCTCCAAGCTAAAATCGAAATGAATAGTGCAATTATTCATTAAACGCTGGGTATTCTCTAAAATAAAAGGATGCTCGGAAAAATGCGCTGCCAAATTTGGTATGGCATACATTTTCTCATCTTCATTAGCTTGCTCAGTAACCGACAGCATACTCAACAAGGTGTTATTAGCAATGGCGCGTAGCAACCTGTGTGCATTAAAATCGCGCTTATTTCTAAAGGTTACAGGTTGTAGCAATACAATTTTATCGTGCTGCTCTAACAACTTTGAAAATCGTAATCGTTTTAGCTCATTGACCGAAACCCCAATAAACTCATGTTCTGCAAAGACTTTCTTTTCACTCTCTAAAACTTTCTCAAAAGGATAAATAACAAAGACATTTTTAAACTGCGGAGCTATTTCAGGAATGTTCTTTTCATGATGAATATAATGCGATAAAAAATCGTTGAGCTCTAAAAACCCTTCGTTATTCTTAGCTATACCCACAAAACAAGGTTCAACCCCGTTTCTAAAATCGATTCCTAAAATGGGTTTTATATCATATTCTGGAGCTTTACGAACAAAATTTAAACAAGCCGATGTGTTATTGATATCGGTCAATGCCAGTTGCGTAACCCCATGATTTTTTGCCAATTGCAAGAGCTCCAGTTCCGAGAAGGTTCCGTAACGAAGGCTGTAATATGTGTGACAGTTTAGGTACAAAATTCGTTGTTCGTTTTTGGTTGATGGTTTTTTTGCGCTGAGCGCTTCACGCTAGACGCTAAACACTATTTTTTTTTGCGCTTCGCGTGTGGCGCTCGGCGTGTAGCGCGATGCGCTTTCTCTCTTTTCTAACTTCTATTTTCTCACTCGAGATTTCACTTCGGCTACGCTCAGTGACCGGATTTCGTCATTGCAAGGTTTTTTAGCCGAAGCAATCTGCCGAAAGTAACTGCATCCGATTATCATTGTCACCCCAATACAACAGATCACTTCGTCATTCCTCCTCTTTTTAGTTGATGGTTGTTGGTTGTTCGTTTTTTTTTGCACTTAGCGTGTTGCGCATTGCGCTTTCTCTCCTCTCTATATTCTAACTTCTTTTCTCTCCTCAACAACCAACATTTCATTCCGCCTCTGGGGCTAGGGGCTTACAATTTTCTATGCGCCAATACTACTGGTGGTAATCCGTTGAAGGGATTATGCATTCTTCCTATTGTTTTTGCTCCCATGCCTGATGCACGCAGCACACTTTTGTCTCCGTAGCGTTTTCGTATGTTATCCATAGCATTGTAAAGGCTTAGAATTTCTTCGGTATCATCGAACAAATTGATCTGGTAATTACCCGATACTAAATGACTAAAACGTATACCTATTAAGCGTACTAGCAACCTACGGTTATACAAGTTTTTGAACAGGTCTAAAATTTTAGGAATTAAAATATGATCTGCGCTGGTATACGGAATACGCATTTGCTTTGAATAGGTGTTAAAATCTGAATATCTGATCTTTACCGAAATACAAGCTGTTAGCTTCTCGCCTCTTCGTAATTGGTAGGCTAGGTTTTCGGTCATAGCAATCAGAATACCGCGCAGCCTGTTGACATCAATAGTATCTTTGTCAAAAGTTCGTTCTGTAGAGATAGACTTTCGTTCGTTGAACGGAATCACGGGTGTATTATCAATGCCATTGGCTCGTTTCCAAATAACGCCACCATTGGCACCCAACACACGCTGCATTACCTCCATGGGCATTTCTTGTACAGTACGTACTTGGCGCAATCCTAAATTTCGTAATGTTTGATAGGTTTTATCGCCCACCATAGGTATTTTTTTGATGGACAGCGGTGCCAGAAAAGGCTTTTCCAATCCCTCATCTATTTTTAATTGATTGTTAGGTTTTGCCTCGTTCGTAGCCACTTTAGAAACTACTTTATTTGCTGAAAGTCCAAAAGAAATAGGAAGCCCCGTTTCCCTAATAATCTTCTTTCGCATGTCACATGCATATTGATAGCAACCAAAAAAACGGTCCATACCGGTGAGGTCTGCATAAAACTCATCTATGCTCGATTTTTCGAATACGGGCACATACTCTTTTATAATTTCGGTTACAATATCTGAGTGCTTACTATAGTCACCCGCATTACCTCTAATGACAACAGCTTCGGGACAAAGTTCTCTTGCCATTTTCATGGGCATACCAGAATGTACCCCAAAGCCACGGGTTTCATAGCTACACGCTGCCACTACACCACGGTCTCCTGTTCCGCCTACCAACAAAGGTTTATGCTGTAACTCACGATTATTTAATCGTTCTACGGACACATAAAAAGTATCTAAATCTATATGTAAAATGGTCTTGCTCATAACTACCCCTATAAAAAAACGGGACAGCTAAATTATGGATTATTTCCAATTATTAGGATTATTTCCATTTTTTAACATTGAAAAATAAAGAAAAAAGATTCTGAACCAAAAAGACCATATACTTAATGCCTATTACACTACAAACTACTTACTATCAACACAATAAAACACACAACTTACCTCCCATTGCAAATATTCATCCTCTATATTATTTCAAAAAAATAGTACTATTTATATTAAAATAATATAGTTTTTCGTTAAATGCCATATATCTTGTAGATTACAAAGGTCTTGAACAATTGGTTCTATAAGACTATCTTTAGGGTAAGAACGTACATATGCGCCAACTTCATTTTATATTTTTATTTGTTTTATTATTATCATCTACTATTGCCCACACGCAAGAGATATCTACGATAAACATTACTTCTCCAAATGAAAACACAATCTGGAATATTCCAGAAAAAATAACATTAGAGTGGAATACCGTAAAAATAGATACCAGTAAGTCTATTCGTTTTTTTCTAGTTAGAAATGAAATGGTGGTACAAGAACTAGGCTCTTTTAAGAACGATGGTTTTGAAAGCGGAATAGAATTAGCAAAAAATATAGGTTCTGGCAATAGATACCAGGTAGTTGCCATAGAATTATTTCCTGATGACAAATACAATATTGCCAAAAGGGTAACACCTTTTTTTACCATTACCAATGCAGCCTCTGACGAAAGAAAGAAAAAACAGCAATTAGCAAATGCCAATACGGTTGCCCCTAAAAAAAAGAGAAAGAAATCTAAAGTAAAAACAAAGGAACAAGTTGCCCCGGCGCAAACAGAAGTTGTCCAAGCCCAAGAGAAACCTGAAGTAAGAGAAAGTTTTGATGGAAGAAAAATCTCCTACACCAAAGAATTTGAATTCGATTCTGAACACATTATTGTAAAAATCTGGGACCATGGCAGGCAAGATGGTGACATCGTATCTATTTACCTTAACGGAGTACAAGTAGTAAAAAAGTATTATTTAACCTATTGGAAAAAAGAGTTTAAAATTAAATTAGACCCCAATAAATCTAACGATCTTTTTCTCTATGCCCATAACCTAGGCGACTCGCCCCCAAATACCGTAGCCGTGGAAATCACCGACGGAAAAAAATCAGAAAATATTGTTCTTAACTCAGATTTACAAAGTTGTGAAGCGGTTTTGATCAGTGTAAAATAACCAACACTGAGTATGCCCATCCATTGCTATTTTGATGAACCTGATAATTATAAAAATCAATTCGATTTTTATGAACAGGGTGGCTCCCCTTTCTTACTTCAAGAATTTATACGCACTATTGAAAAGGACAAGAACAATATTGAGGAAATCAATATTTCATGGTACCTGTTCAACAATCAATATTTGTACAACTATCTTAAAGAGGTAGCCGCAAATGGCATTACGGTAAATGTAATTACTATTCCGCTAGAGGGCTATGACAATAACAATCCTAAAGTTTTAAAAAACCTTGATACCGGAAAAAAAACAACTCAAGAACTTACCAAATATAATTTAGCAAGGAAGATTTTTGGTGAAGTTTACAGATCTACATCTCTCAAAAATTTTCATTTTTATGTATTCTCCCACCTATATGTTCGCAGCGCGAATATTAAAAAATTCTCAAGGGGCACCTTACCGTATTCCCTGCATATAAAATCTGCCTACATAAAAAAGAAAAACGGCTATTTATTATTAATGAGCTCATCTAATTTAGCCGTAAGGGATTTGGTGAAAAATGAATCTATGATCTGTATTGAAAACGAACCTGGTTATGAAGAAACGGCCAACACGTTTTACAAGAATTTGATAGAGCGTTCTATTGCCATAAAAGATTACAGGTCTTCACTGAATACAACATGTAACACCCATGATAAGGCAGTATTTCAATTTTCCGATTCAATATATATCACCGCTCCTTTTTACGACAACTCTGCTAACCACCTAGAAATAACTTTGATCAATTACCTAGAAGCGGCAAAAGAAAAAATAATCCTTTGCGCGCAACATTTAGCGGCATTTAATTATAATTTCAATGCCACACATCATTCTACTTTAGAAATAAATGAAACCAGACAAGGTATATTGGGCGTGGTACTAAAAATGGCAGACAAAGGAATCAGCGTCACCTGTTTATCTCAAACATTTGCTCCATTACCCCAAGACGAACAAAAATTTAAGGATGTAAAATTCAGAAGTCCGGTAAACACCGGGAATTTCCAAAAATTTTACGCTCAGCTTAAAAACACCAAAAATGTAACATACTTTATCAATAATGACATTCACTCAAAATATATCATCATAGATAATCTTCTTATCTATTGCTCTTACAATTTTACCCCTACACAATTTATATATTTAGATGATGTGAACATCCCTACATTTAAGAATATGCCAAATGTAAGTTATACCGGTATTCATTGCGAGGTAGGAATGCATGTTGTCATAAAAGACCGTAAAATTATTAAGTCTTTTGAAGCCAATGTAGCGAATATTAAAAATAAGAAGCAGACCATACAAGTGAAATAGATACTTGGTTTAAAAGCATTTTGAAAATCTAAAATGTATTTTTGTAATAACAATAGCATTTAAAATCAAGATATTGTTTAGAACAAAAACAATTGAATAGCACAAAAAAATGAATGTAGTATCCTTTTTTGCCGGAGCGGGCGGTTTAGATCTTGGTTTTGAACAAGCAGGCTTCAATGTCATTTGGGCAAACGAATATGATAAGGATATTTGGGAAACGTACGAGAAAAATCATCCGGATACTATCTTTGACAAAAGAAGTATTGTAGACATCCCTGCCGATGAAGTTCCCGATTGTGACGGAATCATTGGCGGACCACCTTGCCAAAGTTGGAGTGCAGCAGGTGCTGCCAGAGGCATTCAAGATAAACGAGGGCAACTCTTCTATGATTTCATTAGAATTCTTGAAGCCAAACAACCCAAATTCTTTTTAGCAGAAAATGTAAGCGGTATGCTTATTCATAAGCACAGCACTGCTCTTGATGGCATTAAAAAACTTTTAAAAAATGCAGGTGTAGGTTATGACCTATCATTTCAAATGCTAAATGCAAGCGACTACAATGTACCACAGGATAGAAAAAGGGTGTTTTTTATAGGTATTAGAAAAGATTTGAATTTTAAATATGAATTTCCTACCCGTACCTTTCCTAAAGTAACTCTTGAAACTGCCATACATGACCTAAAAAGTAACGCCATACCTGCATTGGAATACAATAACACCAATGGTACAAATTGTAAGGTAGCCAATCATGAATATATGATCGGTGGTTTTTCTACCATGTTTATGTCCAGGAACCGGGTGCGTAATTGGGACGAACAATCTTTTACCATACAAGCTGGCGGCAGACATGCCCCTATACACCCACAGGCGCCCAAAATGAAACTGATAGATAAAGATGTTAGAATCTTTGTACCAGGAAAAGAACACCTTTACCGAAGGTTAAGTGTGCGCGAATGTGCCAGAATACAGACTTTCCCCAATGATTTTACTTTCCATTACAAAAAAGTAGCAGCAGGTTATAAGATGATCGGTAATGCCGTACCTGTAAATTTGGCAAAATTTTTGGCTGAAAGTATTATGGAGCAATTGAAGGTAAATGAGAAAATTACACCTAAAAAGGCAAGAGCGAAGAAAATTAAAATGGATAGCATAACAAACTAATTAAATAGCAAGTTCCATTATTCCACAAAAATCAACATTAGCAATATCAGAATTTTCCAAAATCAAAAAACCCTATTAATCAATTGATTAATAGGGTTTGTAAGTACTCGAGGCGGGAATCGAACCCGCACTCCGAAGAACTGGATTTTGAATCCAGCGCGTCTACCAGTTCCGCCACTCGAGCATATTTGCCATTCAAAGTTGGCATCCTATCAAAATAGGACTGCAAAATTAAATAATAATTTTCTTTCTACCACTAAAAATATCAATATTTATGCATTAGCAACCAAAATTAATTTTTAAATTTGCACCTTCTAAAAAACAAGTGCTTGCCGCCATACAAGGAAGTAACTGTTTGGAAAACAATATACAAAGACATGCCATACCAAGTTCCACAACCGAAAATATTTGCTTGTACTCAAAGTAAAGTCTTAGGAGAAAAAATTGCCAAAGCTTATGGTGCAGAAATAGGCAAAATATCGTTTTCCCGCTATAGTGATGGTGAATTTCAACCTTCTTTTGAAGAATCAATAAGAGGAACCCGTATATTTCTTATTGGATCAACACATCCCGGTCCAGAGAACTTAATGGAAATGTTATTAATGATAGATGCTGCCAAAAGAGCATCTGCGCGTCATATTACAGCCGTTATGCCGTATTTTGGCTGGGCAAGACAAGATAGAAAAGACAAACCTAGAGTGCCTATTGCTGCCAAATTGGTCGCTAAAATGTTAGAAACAGCTGGGGCAACTAGAATTATCACCATGGATTTACATGCTGATCAAATACAAGGCTTTTTTGAAAAACCGGTTGACCACCTATTCGCATCAACATTATTTTTACCTTATTTAAAAAATTTAGGATTAAAAGATCTTACCATTGCCTCACCCGACATGGGCGGATCAAAAAGAGCTTATGCATATTCCAAAGCTTTAGATAGTGATGTTGTAGTATGTTATAAGCAAAGAGCCAAAGCCAATGTTATTTCCCATATGGAACTAATTGGTGATGTAAAAGGTAAAAATGTAGTACTAGCAGATGACATGGTAGATACGGCAGGTACATTGACCAAAGCAGCGGACCTAATGATGGAACGTGGCGCTTTGAGTGTTAGGGCCATTGCTACACATGGTCTATTATCAGGAGATGCTTACGAGAAAATTGAGAAATCAAAACTTACGGAATTGATCATTACAGATTCAATACCGGCGGAGGTAAAGAGTGATAAAGTAAAAGTTTTAAGTTGCGCAGATTTATTTGCCGATGTCATGGACAAGGTACACAACAACAACTCCATATCTTCTAAGTTTTTAATGTAAAGAAGAAGTCAAAACAAGAATATTAATTTTTAATACATATAATGAAGTCAATTACAATTAAAGGATCAGAAAGAGAAAGCGTGGGCAAGAAGGCAACGAAAGCCCTACGTAATGCTGGAAAGGTTCCTTGCGTGGTATACGGAGGGGATAAACCATTACACTTTTCAGCAGATGAACTAGCGTTCAGAGACTTGGTTTACACTCCAAATGCACACACAGTTGCAATTGAATTGGAAGGCAAAGAAACAGTTAACGCAGTATTACAGGATATTCAATTTCACCCTGTAACAGATGCCATCATCCATATTGATTTTTATCAGTTATTCGATGATAAAATGGTTACCATGAACATTCCTGTAAGATTACAAGGGAATTCACCGGGTGTTCGTAATGGTGGACGTTTATTGTTCAGAAAACGTAAGCTTGCAATCAAAGCTTTACCTAGCAAATTGCCAGATTTCTTCGATATCGATATTTCTAAATTAAGAATTGGTCAGAACATTTCTGTAGCATCATTATTAAATGATGACTTTAGCATCTTACACCCAGACAATCAAGTTGTAGTACAGGTTAAAACTGCACGTACCGCTGTTGTTACTGATGATGAAGATGAAGATGAAGAAGGAGCTGAAGGTGCAGAAGGTGCATCTGAAGAAGCTGCTCAAGAATAGACTTAACGGTTTAAAATTCATTAAAAAGCATCCTGGTATTTGTATCAGGATGCTTTTGTATTTTTACGCACTAAATTATAGTTCAAATGCTCCGTTTACTTAAATCCTTTTTTACCAAACAGAGTATTATTATCGAAGAAAAAGATCCCATGAAAAAATTTTTAATCGTTGGCCTTGGAAATATAGGAGAAGAATATACCGAAACCAGACACAACATCGGTTTTAAAATACTGGACGAAGTAGCCAAAACAAACGACTTTACCTTTGAAACGGCAAAACTAGGCGACATTGGTTCTTATAAGGTAAAAGGAAGAACTATTATTTGTCTTAAGCCCTCAACATATATGAACAGAAGTGGCAAGGCATTGAAATATTGGATGGATAAAGAAAATATTCCGCAAAGTAACGTCCTTGTAATTACAGATGATATTAATCTGCCATTTGGAACCATTCGTATTAAAACAAAAGGCAGCAATGGTGGCCATAATGGACTAAAAGATGTAGAATTATTTCTACAGACCATTCAATACAACAGGTACCGCTTTGGAGTAGGTTCAGATTTTAGTAAGGGTAGACAGGTTGAATACGTGTTAGGACAATGGAACAGTGACGAGCAAGCATTATTACCAGAGCGATTAAAGAAATCAACTGAAATTATCAACTCTTTCGCTTTAGCCGGCATTGCCAGAACAATGAATCAATTCAACAATTCTTAGCATTAAAGCACCTTAAAACTATATACCCCGGTATTAGATCTATTACCTTCTGCATCTATAACAATTACACGCCAATAGTAAACCGTATCTGAAGATACCGAAACTTTGATATTGGTAACATCTGATGAAAGCGTACGTATAAGATCAATTGGTGGCGTTTCTACCGAGAAATAGACTTCATAACCGGTTATATCATTATCCAGATCAGATGCAGACCAAACTAGCTCTACCTCATTATTGATGTCCTTAAAAACACTTGAAGAGGAAGCCGGGCTCTCAATAGTTGCCGGAAAGGGGGCAAATGTAGTTCTAGACCCTGCATTATAAAAATACCATTCTTCACTGGAAACCGTTTCTTCTACGTCACTATTACGTGATCGTACCAACCATGAAAACTGCTCTCCTTTGGCCAAAGGCAGCTTTGCTGAATTTGAAGTAGACACAATGGTTTGCACCGTACTTGTAGCAATATTGGTAACACGTAACTCATACGTTTCCGTATTATCCGCCAAGTTCCATCTAAATTCTACCTGACTGGTTTCAGTACCTAAGCTTACACCGGTTGTACATTCAGAATTCTCTTCGGGGAATACCAAACTTACTGCTTCTGGAGGTGTTGCAGAACGCTTCTTTTTACAGCTAGAAAAAGCTATAACTACGCAGAAAGAGAACATTAGAAAACGTATCATTCCTTAATTACTTTTGTTGTTCCATTAATTGTATTTCCCTCATACCTTAAGTAGTATATTCCCGCGGCCAATGCACTTAAATCTAACTGAATTATGCCATTCACCAAAGTGGTAGTTTCATCATAGATAAA
Organism: Maribacter dokdonensis DSW-8; assembly: GCF_001447995.1. Taxonomy (NCBI): domain Bacteria; kingdom Pseudomonadati; phylum Bacteroidota; class Flavobacteriia; order Flavobacteriales; family Flavobacteriaceae; genus Maribacter; species Maribacter dokdonensis. Next base: position 2,099,823 of record NZ_LDPE01000001.1, read on the forward strand.
CCTACCGTCTATACTAAAAATACTTACAAAAACATCTTCTTGCTGCCCACCTATATACACCTGCACTACATCTTTTACCGGGTTTGGAAAAACTACCGGGCGCTCATAAAAACCTATTTGCTCTTCATAAACTCCTTGACAAGCGATTGGAGTATATACCTTTAAAGAATTTAGTCCTTTTTGCAATTCTAATTGCACAACAGAATTTTCCGTTTGTATGGCTATACCGTTCAACTCTATCGTATAAAATGAAGACCCGGTCAAATTCAATGTCACTAAAGACCCATCATCCGCAATTTTAGAAGAAACGTTTAACGGACCAGGTTCGGTTATTTGTACTTCAACACAATATTCTTGATACACGACCGTACCATCCGTACCCGTAATACATAATGTATACGTACCCGCACTTAAGTTTGCCAAATTAAAGCTATTGGAAAAATTTTGCGTTAAATCAACCCCATTACCCGACACGGTTATTTGATAATCCAATGCCAATTTAGGGGCAATGGACAAAGACCCATCATTATTATCGCTACAGGTTTCACTTTCTAAAGTTATTACAAAATTCTCTGAAGGAAAGCGATAAATTGCACAACCGGAAGCATCTACCTCCTGCCCTGCCGGGGTATTTAGACAAAGATCGTCACCATCATCGAATACACCATCATTATCCGCATCTGGTCTAAAGTCACCTTCAACACAAACCTCAAGAGCAAAAGAAACCAAGCGTCCACCATCAGAAGGTGCATTATCTTTTACTTCCAAAGTCCATTCACCCAGTATAGATTCCCCATTAAAGGAACTTAACGTTCCCAATGGTTTCACAGACCCACCTATTCCAGGATTTACACCACAAATAAAAGCAGGGCTATCATCATCGAAAATAGCATTAATGTCACTTGCATCACCACAAGAATTAGAAACCAAGGTAACGGTTGTACCTGCCGGTGAAGTTAAGCTGACCACCAAATCAGCTAAAAAAGTATGCTCAATATCTAACTGCACATTAATATCCGCAATGGGCAAATCTTCTAAAAAGATCAATTTAGACGTTATTACCGGTGTTCCGCTGCTTGATATTGCTATTGGCGTATCAGAAGATTCTTTTGTGGTACAATTAAACTGTACGGTAGAGAAGCTAAAGGCTTCACTAAAATCTCCCTCACCACAATTGTTCCTCGGTTTTACGCGCCAAAAATATGTACTATTATTATCCAAAAGGGTTGGCGTATAGGAACTACCTGATACGGATACAGATTCTACGATAGAAGTAAAGGCAGAATCGCTCGCAATTTCCAACTCGTACTGAGTATTACCGATCGATGTACCCCATTCCAAAAGAATATCTGTAGAAGCATTTGCAAAACCATTTGTAGGAGCTACTAGAATAACATCTTCAAAATTATCTTCGAACACCCTTACTTGTAGCGTAATTTCTTTAGTGACCGTAGCGGATGTAGCTACCACTTTTATAGGGTACTCTCCTACGTTTAGACCCACCACACCTTCTATAGCTATACTAACTTCGGTATCCGTTGTATCTGCGGTCGCCGGGGTAAAGGTTGCCGTAAGGCCTGCTGGCAAATCCTGAACACTAAATGTACTTTCCTCGTCAAAACCCAAATTGGTTTCGTAATTAAAGGAAACATTTAAATCATTAGGCTTACAGACATCAAATATTACCTCATCAAAATCCATTACAATTTCAGAAGGTGTTATGGAAAATAAAGCATCGTTTACTGCAAAGAATATATTATTATCCGCCATTACCATTATACGCCCTGTACTGGTAGGAAGGTTCGGTATAATAACTTCATGACTTCCATCATTTAGTATATTCTCTGCCAATATTTCAGTAAAGGTAATTCCACGATCCGTAGATAATAATATGGTAACCGTTTCCGCATTGATCGGTGCTACGTTCGTATTGGCTACATCCCAAGTTATGGTTTGTACCGATCCAGCTTCAAAGGTCTCTTGTGTACTTTGTGAACTCACCAAAAAAGGACCGGCTTCACCGCTCACCGAAACTGTCATTTCATCAGAAACAGATTGCCCTCCATTCAAGGCATTATCCCTTACGGTCACTGAAAAATTGAGATCCCTGCCAACGTTTGACACAGTTTCCCAAGCATCGCCAATTGAAGGTAACGCCTCTGTAAGTTCCCCGCCCAAAATACGGGTAAGGTTAGGAAAATATCGTTGTGGAATTAGTGAAGGTGGTAAAGACCTAAAATTGGCTCCTGCAGGATTTGTAGGTCCGAACGTAGATTGGGTCACAATACCGTTATCTATTTGCTCCCATGTATAACTAAGCACATCACCGGTATCTACATCGTTAGCTTCTGCAGTTAGCACAAAAGGTGTGCCTTTTGGAATATTATAATTCACCAATGGACTTAACGTTGGTGGTGTATTTCCAAGTACCTCGGTACTACCACATGAAACTGTTTCCAAATAATCTCTGATCTGTACAATACTTACGTAGTGAAAATAATCATCGCTATTATTGGCAACATTATTATTTCCCGTAATACCGGCATACCCCATAATAGTTGTACCACTGGCAGGTTCAACTTGTACTATAGTGCCTTCCGAAGTATGTGAAAAAGAGTGATTGGCACCAAATTGATGCCCTATTTCATGCGCTACCAGATCAATATCAAAAGCATCGCCTATAGGAGAAGACAAAGTAGTATAACCACTACCTTTTCTTCCGTCTACGCAAACGGCACCGATAAAGCCAGAATTACCATCTAAAGTATTATCCTGTTGGTTGAATAAATGCCCGATATCATAATTTGATTCTCCTATGACACTTGTTAGGGTGTTTTGCACCTGAGAGCTTAAACTACCAGTGTACGGATCAGTATCTGAATTGGTATATATAACAAGATCTGTATTTGCGATCAACTCTAAAGTAATAGCCAAATCTCTTTCAAAAACTGCGTTGACCCTTGTCAACGTAGCATTTATGGCCGCTAATGCATCTGCCTTGGTTCCCCCATGAAATTCTGTGTATTCACCTGATGCAGAAATAGCTATCCTGAATTTTCTCAGTGTTTGATCATCTACCAATTTAGCGGTTACATTCTGTGAATACTCCTTAACCTCCGTTACTGTTTTACAAACAAAATCGATATCGCTCTCCTCTTGTTCCGTTCTACGGTACAACACATAAATATCATCAGTAGATTTTTGCATGAACAATGCCCCATTTTCACCAGATGTACTCATTGTACTTTGAATACCCTTTGGCGACATACTGAACCTTATCTGCGTTGTTGCATCGTTCAAGGCAACTCCCTTAAAAGATTTTATGGAAGGGTATTTCTCGGCTAAACCTTCAGCAAAAAGATGTGCATCTTCCACTAAAAAGGGAATTATTTCACCCAACTCGTTAGGGAAATAAACAATTTTAGATGATTTACCGTCGTTTAATACCTTCGTAAATTGTTCTTGATCTAATTTAAAAGCCTTGCTTTTATTTACTTTTAAGCGTTGTTTGGATAATCGCTTCGCCGCTCCGTTCAACTCCGTATTTTTCCAATATGTAGATTGCGCTACACCGGAAAAGGAAAGAAATACTATGGTAATTGTAAAAACTAGGCGTAATTTTGCAATCATTAAGGGACTTTTAACCAAAATCAAATATAAGTCTTTTTATTTTCTATCATAAGGTGATTACAGTCCGCAACATTTCCAAATACAAAGAAGAGTATCCTACGGTCATTACCATAGGCACCTTTGACGGGGTACATATAGGCCACCTGAAAATACTTAATAAAATCATAAATCATGCCAAAAATACGGCATTGAAATCATCGGTTCTTACGTTTTTTCCGCATCCAAGAATGGTTTTACAGAAAGATACCAATATAAAACTCTTGAATACTATTGATGAGAAGATCAATATTTTAGAGCGCTTAGGGTTAGATGTTCTTATTATCCACCCATTTACAAAAGAATTCTCTAGACTTACGGCAACAGAGTTTGTCCGTGATATTTTGGTTAACACCTTATATACCAAAAAAGTAATTATTGGCTATGATCATAGGTTCGGCAGAAATCGTAATGCCAACATAAACGACTTGGTCACTTTTGGTAATACGTATGAATTTTCAGTAGACGAAATACCCGCCCAAGAAATAGATGATGTATCGGTAAGTAGCACCAAGATCAGAAAAGCTTTGGAAGAAGGTGATATTGAAACCGCCAACAGCTATTTAGGCTATGAATATATGCTTACCGGAACAATCATAAAAGGCAAGGGAATTGGCAAACAACTAGGCTACCCTACTGCCAACCTTTCCATTGCGGAAGACTATAAGCTAATACCTAAAAATGGAGCCTATATCGTAAATAGTACTATTAATGGTAAAATAGTTTACGGAATGATGAATATAGGTTTTAACCCTACCGTAAACGGCACCAAACAATCCATAGAAGTCAATTTTTTTGATTTTGATGCGGATTTATACAATCTTAAATTACAAGTTAATATTTTGGTTCGTTTACGAGATGAACATAAATTTGAATCTGTTGATGCCCTAAAGGCTCAATTGGCAACAGACAAAGAAAAATCTCTTCACTATATAAATAAGTAATTATGCTTAATAGGTTATTATTTCAACGCATAGATAATAGCTCATTGATCATTTTTAGAATCTTTTTTGGTATTCTAATCTCACTTGAATGTTTTGGCGCTATTGCTACCGGCTGGGTGAATAGAAATTTAATTGCCCCAAAATTTAAATTTCCATTTATAGATTTCGATTTTTTACAACCTTTACCAGGCAATGGAATGTATTTCTACTTTGGTATAATGGGTCTAATGGGCATATGCATTGCATTAGGCTTTAAGTACCGGGCAAGTATGATAACGTTTACAACCATGTGGACGGCTACTTATTTAATGCAAAAGACCGCCTATAACAATCATTACTATCTTCTTATTTTAATTTCATTGATCATGTGCTTTTTTCCTGCCGAAAAAAGCCGTTCAATAGACGTTAAGCTTAACCCCAAGATAGAAAGCAATGCAATGTATGCATACATAAAATGGATCGTGGTGCTACAACTTTTCATTGTTTACACATACGCATCAATTGCTAAAATATATGGAGATTGGCTAGACTTCAGTACCATAGCCGTTTTAATGCATTCGAAGAGGAATTATTGGCTTGTTGGCGATATTTTACAGGAACCTTGGATACATACTGTTATAGGATCTGTTGGTATTTTGTTTGATTTACTCATTGTACCGGCATTACTTTGGAAACCGACCAGAAAAGCGGCTTTCTTTCTTTCATTGTTCTTTCACCTATTCAATTCGATCATATTTCAAATTGGTATTTTTCCTTATTTATCCATAGCCTTCAGTGTTTTCTTTTTTGAGCCTGAAACCATCCGCAAAATTTTCTTTAAATCTAAAATTCCGTTGACCACATCAAAAGTCATCATCCCAAATTATAAAAACAGCTTATTGATCGTAGCTGCAGTATACTTTTTAACACAGCTGTTATTACCCGTTAGACATTATACTTTTGAAGATGATGTGCTATGGACCGAAGAAGGACACAGAATGAGCTGGCGTATGATGTTACGCAGTAGACAGGGCAAAGGCAGGTACAAAGTAGTGGACAAGAATACCGAAGAGGTTTTTATAATCAACCCCAAAGATTACGTATCTCGTAGTCAAGAGCGAAAGATATTTGCTTACCCAGATTTTGCCTGGCAGTTTGCCCAATATCTTAAAAAGGAATTCAAAGAAGAAAATAGGGACGTTTCCGTATACTTAGAAAATTCAAAAATTAGCATAAACCGTAAGCCGTACGAACCCTTTATAGACTCAAAGACCGACTTGGCGGCCGAGACATGGTACCGAACAAAACACCATAGCTGGATTCTTCCATCCCCTTACATCAAATCAGAAAAATAGATAATTGATGTTTAGTATTAAAAAGTATCTACTTAGAATATTAGATTAAGTAAATTTGCAGCCAAATACAATTCTACAATGTTACAAATACAGACCATTAGAGATAACAAAGAAGAGGTTGTCCTAGCTCTTGAAAAAAGAAATATTGATGCACAACCATTAGTGGACAATGTGCTTAGATTAGATGAAAAAAGACGTGCTTCACAAACTAGTTTAGATAACGTTTTAGCTGAATCTAACAAGATTTCTAAAGAGATCGGCGTATTGTACAAGACAGGTAAAGTTCAAGAGGCAAATCTGTTGAAAGAGCAGACCGTAAAACTTAAGGAGGAGTCTAAGCAATTAGGCGACGACTTAAATGCAGCTGAAGAAGAGTTAAAATCATTATTATATCAATTACCTAATACTCCGCATACCTCGGTAGTAAAAGGTTCTTCTGAAGAGGACAATGAAGAAGTATTCAGTGAAGGCGAAGTGCCAAAATTGGATGAAGCTTCTTTGCCACACTGGGAGCTTGCCAAAAAATATGATATCATAGATTTTGAATTGGGCGTTAAAATTGCCGGAGCGGGATTCCCTGTATACAAAGGCAAAGGTGCAAGGTTACAACGTGCACTAATAGCTTATTTTTTAGATAAAAATACTGAAGCGGGCTATACTGAAATTCAAGTACCACACTTAGTAAACGAACTATCTGGCTATGGTACTGGGCAATTACCGGACAAAGAAGGGCAAATGTACCATGTAACCGCAGACGACCTTTATTTGATACCAACGGCAGAGGTTCCTGTAACCAATATTTTTAGAGATGTTATTGTAAACGAAAGCGATTTCCCAATAACTTATACAGGTTACACGCCATGTTTTAGAAGAGAAGCAGGTAGTTATGGTGCACACGTACGTGGACTAAACCGTTTACATCAATTTGACAAAGTTGAAATTGTTCGTGTAGAACACCCTACAAAATCCTATGAAGCTTTAGACGGCATGGTTGAGCATGTGAAAAATATTCTACGTGAATTAAAACTACCATACCGTATACTAAGACTTTGTGGTGGTGATTTAGGATTTACCGCTGCGCTTACTTTTGATTTTGAAGTTTTCTCAACTGCGCAAGATAGATGGCTTGAAATTAGCTCTGTATCAAACTTTGAAACCTACCAAGCCAATAGATTAAAATTACGCTTTAAAGACGAGAACGGTAAAAGCCAATTGGCACATACCTTAAATGGCAGCTCATTAGCATTACCACGTGTATTAGCTGGTATTTTAGAAAACTACCAAACCCCAGATGGCATTAAAATTCCCGAGGTGTTAGTACCTTATTGTGGGTTTGATATGATTGATTAAATCTTCAAAAGCCAACTTTTAAATATTGGTTGATTTAACTTAAGGTTACAACAATCATTAAAACGTCATGAAACTTATAAATCTCATGACGTTTTTTTTGATACCAATTAATTCTTCGACCTTTATATTTAAAATTGTTACTTATGAATTGGATATTATTAATTATCGCCGGCATATTTGAAGTAGCATTCGCTTTTTGCTTGGGTAAAGCAAAAGAATCTACCGGTAATGAAATGTATTTATGGTATATCGGTTTTTTAATAGCCTTAGCTATAAGTATGATACTCTTGGTAAAAGCAACGCAAACTCTTCCCATTGGCACTGCATATGCGGTTTGGACAGGCATTGGAGCCGTAGGTACGGTTTTAGTGGGCATATTTGTTTTTAAAGAACCCGCTACTTTTTTACGAATACTATTTTTAACTACATTGATCGGATCTATAATAGGTCTTAAAGTCGTTTCACACTAGCTCATATCATAATGTTCTTAAAACAATATTGAAAAAGTATGAACCTAAAAGTGGATCATTTTCTGAACGAACAAGTAGTATGGAAGAATGAGCTTTCATTGCTCCGAGAAATAATCCTGGAATGCGATGTTAAAGAAGATTTCAAATGGAAACATCCTTGCTACACCAAAAATGGAAAGAACATTGTTTTAATTCACGGTTTCAAACAATACTGCGCTCTTCTATTTTACAAAGGTGCCCTGCTTAGAGACCCGCATTCTATTTTAATACAACAGACAGAAAACGTACAAGCGGGCAGGCAACTAAGGTTCAAGAATACAGAAGATATTTTAAAAATGAAAAAGGTGATCAAAGATTACATTTTTGAAGCCGTAGAAATTGAAAAATCAAATCTAATAATACCAACGAAAAAAGTTAGTGACTATGAAGTCCCTGAAGAATTGAAAATAATTTTTAAGGAAAATCCCACTTTTAAAAACGCATTTGAAAAATTGACCCCTGGTAGACAAAAAGGATATTTATTACATTTTTCAAAAGCCAAACAATCTTCGACAAGGTTAGCCCGAATCAATAAATACACCAATAGAATTTTAAGCGGAAAAGGTCTTAATGATTGTGTTTGCGGACTTTCAAAAAGAATGCCCAATTGCGACGGGTCTCATAAGGGTATCGGAACCATTTCATAAAATATGCTGTGATAATATATGCTTTGTAACAACTTACAGCATTCTATGTATCTTTGAGTATGCGGTTTATCCTTTTTCTAATTACATACATAACCTTTACAACATTTTGTTTTGCCCAAGATGATTTTTTGGCCAAACAATATTTTGCAGATGGTGATTTTGAAAAAGCTGTAGTATTCTACGAAAAATTGGTAGAAAAAAATCCCCGAAGAACAGAGTATGTGCAAGACCTAGTTGCTTGCTACCAACAGTTGGAAGCATACCAAAAAGCAGAATCTTTTTTGAATGCACGGTTAAATGACCGCAATCCTTACCCTACCCTGTTAATTGACCTTGGTTACAACTATGCGCTACAAGAACAGCAAGACCTGGCGCAAAAGAATTACGACAAAGCTTTGGCCATTATAGATAAAAATCCCAATTACGGATATGCCTTGGGACTTCAATTTCAGAAATACAACCTTTTGGATATGGCCATAAAGGCTTTTCAAAAATCAATGGAGTTAAACCCCGCTTTAAACTTCAATTTTCAATTGGCAAGAATTTATGGGGAACAGGGCAACGTTGAGGCTATGTATAATTCGTATTTAAATCTTGTTATTGATGGTAAAACTTCAAAAAGCAATATTCTAAGAAGCATAGACGATTTTGTATCGGAAGAACCGGAAAACCAAAATAACATTTTGCTAAAAAAAGTGTTATTGGAACGCGCTCAAAAGAATCCTGATATTTTATGGAACGAGTTATTGAGTTGGTTATTTGAAAAACAAAATCAATACGGTAGTGCATTTAGGCAAGAAAAAGCCATTTTTAAGCGTATGAATGGCAGTTCTACCAGTCGTTTAGAAAATTTAGGACAAAGCGCTCTGGAGAATGAAGAATATGAAATTGCTAAAGATATTTACAGCTATATCATTGAAAACACCAGTGATAAAATAGTTCAACTAGATGCAGAATTAAATCTAATTGATATTGAATTGGTAGGCGCAACGGACAGTACGTTAGACGCTATTCAAAAAAAATATGAGGAACTTGTGGATATTTACGGGTACAGATCACAAACCCTTCAGCTTCAGGTAGCCTATGCCAATTTTCTAACTTTTAAAAAGAACGACCCGGCACCTGCCGAAGAATTATTGAAAAACAGCCTTGAACTGCCCATGAGCGATAGAGGCACTGCCTATTTAAAATTGGCACTTGGAGATATTTTAGTGTTCAACAAAAAATTCAATGAAGCACTCATCTATTTTTCACAGATTCAGCAAAAACTTAAAAACGACGTTTTAGGTCAGAATGCACGGTTTAAAGTTGCGCAGACCAGCTTCTACAAGGGAGATTTTGATTGGGCCTTAACCCAACTAAAAGTATTAAGAAGCTCTACCTCACAGCTTATCGCAAATGATGCCATGCAGCTGAGCCTCTTGATATCCGATAATTCATTAGAAGATTCTACTCAAACAGCATTAAAAAAATATGCACGGGCAGATTTTTTAGCCTACCAAAATAAAAACGATGAGGCAATCAATGCCTTGGGTGACATTCTAGAAAATCATAAGGGAGAAAAAATTGAGGACGAGGCTTTATTGAAGCAAGCCCAATTATACGAGAAACTTAAAAAATACGATAATGCGCAATTAAATTACCAAAAAATCATCACGTTCTATGGTAATGGTATTCTTGCAGATGATGCTTATTATGCCTTGGGAGAACTTTACAGAACAGTGTTCAATGACCCCATAAAAGCAAAAGAGCAATATGAAAAAATCATTTACAACTATCAAGATAGTTACTACTTCCCAGAAGCCCGCAAGAACTTCAGAATTTTAAGGGGAGATTCCATTAATTAAATTCAAGGGATATCTAATTCATAGTCAGGTCTAGTTCAACTAACTTTGCAATTCAATCTGAACAATAATACATGTACATATATAACGTTACCACCAATATAGAGGAAACAGCACATGACTCTTGGCTGCAATGGATGAAAGAGACCCATATACCACAAGTACTATCTACCGGTAAATTTTTGAGCGCAAAATTCACCAAGGTTCTAGTAGAAGAAGATATGGGAGGCTATACGTATTCCGTGCAATATACGGTGCCCGATAAGGCAACATTAGATCGTTACTATGAAGAAGATGCCCCGGCACTCATAGAAAGTATCCAGAAAAAATTTGCCGGTCAGTTGGTTTCTTTCAAAACAGAATTAGAAGTTGTAGATGAATATTTTGTACAACGCGCTACTGCAACACATTTTTTGTTTACATATGGCACTTTACAAGAAAGAGAAGTTCAATTAGGAGTTTTTGCAAGACCTTTGAACGGATTTGAAGATGAATTACCGTCATATATAATATCCGACCAAAAAATAGCAGACCTCTACCCTACTTTGCAACATACAGGAAAAGCGGAAGATTCCATTAAAGGCCAAGTGTACACCCTGTCTCATCAAGAATTGCAAAAAGCCGATGTATACGAGGGCGAAGCGTATGAAAGAATTGAAATTCAATTGGCTTCCGGCAAAAAAGCATGGGCTTATATTGCAAAATTTTAAGCTTTTAAAATAGATTTATGGGAACAAAGAAAAAGAAATACAAAGGAGATAAATATGCTCAAAAAAAGCATCAAGAAAAAGGTCCCGTAAAAGCAAAAAAACACCTTGGCCAGCATTTTCTAAAAGATGAGAATATTGCCAAACAAATAGCAGATACGTTATTACAGAAAGACTATAAAAATGTAATTGAAATTGGTCCGGGTACGGGGGTATTAACAAAGTACCTACTATTACGCAACAGTAATTTAGTGGCCATGGACTTAGATACGGAGTCTATCAACTACTTGAACGAAACTTTTCCACTAGAGCATCCAAAGGCATTTCAAGGTGAAGGTTCTTTTAAGGTTATTGAAGCGGATTTTTTAAATTTCGATATCTCCACTTTATTTGGCAATGAGCAGTTTGGCATTACGGGTAACTTCCCCTATAACATCTCAACCCAAATAGTTTTTAAAATGTTAGAGCTACGAGATCAAATTCCAGAATTTTCGGGTATGTTTCAAAAAGAGGTAGCACAACGTATATGTTCGTCAGAAGGTAGCAAGGCCTATGGTATTCTTTCTGTATTGTCTCAAGCATTTTATGATGCCGAATATTTATTTACCGTTGAAGCCGATGTCTTTGACCCCCCACCAAAAGTGCAATCGGGCGTTTTAAGATTGACCCGAAAAGAAAATTTTAAACTCCCTTGTGACGAACAACTACTTTATAGGGTAGTAAAGACAGCTTTTAACCAAAGAAGAAAGACATTACGTAACAGTTTAAAAACATTCACTTTATCAGATAATCTAAGAGAAGACACTATATTTGACCTTAGACCGGAACAATTATCGGTCGAAGATTTTATTGCATTGACGAAGAAAATAGCAGATGACACCCTTTAAACTTACAGACGAATTAGTTTCAGAAATAGAACAGCTCATTGAACAAAATAATGACGCTGAACTAAATGCTATGTTAGGGACCGTGCATTATGCAGATGTTGCGGAGATCATTAATGAACTGGATAAGGAGCAGGCAACTTATTTGATCAAATTATTGGACAGCGATAAAACATCGGATGTTCTTACAGAACTAGATGAAGATGTCCGTGAAGCTATTCTTAGTAATTTATCTACCAAGGAAATTGCGGGCGAGCTAGAAGAACTTGACACAGATGATGCTGCCGATATTATTGGTGAACTACCAAAAGAACAAATACAGGATGTTATCTCTAAAATTGAAGATAGGGAACATGCCAAAGATATTGTTGATCTTTTAAGATATGCCGAAGATTCCGCAGGGGGACTCATGGCAAAAGAGCTTGTAAAGGTGAACGAAAACTGGAACGTGCTTACATGCGTAAAAGAAATGCGCACACAAGCAGAAAACGTTACCCGTGTACATTCTATCTACGTAGTAGATGATGAAGATAAACTAAAAGGTCGTTTATCCTTAAAAGACTTATTGACCACATCTACCAAAACCCACATAAAGGATGTTTTTATAAAAAATGTAGATTCGGTCAACGTTAATGAAGATCCAGAGGAAGTTGCTAGGATTATGAGCAAATATGACCTTGAAGCCATACCTGTGGTTGACGAAATTGGCAGGTTGGTGGGGCGTATTACAATTGATGATATTGTAGATGTCATTAAAGAAGAAGCGGAACGAGATTACCAAATGGCCGCGGGTATTTCACAAGATGTTGAGGCAGACGATAGTATTTGGGATTTAACTAGAGCTCGTTTACCATGGCTGATCTTAGGGCTTTTTGGTGGTGCCGCCGCCGCAGTAATTATGGGCGGTTTTGAAGAAATGTTTCGTGAGTATACCGTACTTTTTCTATTTACACCACTAATAGCGGCAATGGCAGGTAATGTTGGAGTACAATCTAGTGCTATTATAGTACAAGGTCTGGCCAATGACGACATTAAAGGAAGCATCAGTAATAGATTGATAAAAGAAATGTTATTGGCATTATTGAACGGGTTTATCCTATCTTGCTTACTGCTTATTTTTACTTGGATTTGGAAAGGGGATTTTCCCACCTCATTGGCAATTTCCATATCACTGATCGCCGTTATTGTAGTAGCCGGTTTCATAGGCACATTTGTGCCATTGTTTTTAGACAAAAGAGGTATTGACCCCGCCATTGCAACAGGACCTTTTATTACGACTAGTAATGACATTTTTGGTATATTAATTTACTTCTCTATCGCAAAATTGATTTTGGGCATATAATTAACCCACTATCTTTTTTAGAATACTAAGGCTTTACGTATCTTACTGTATTCAATTTTACCTTAATTAAATCATTCTTTGCCATACCCTTCAAAAAGGATAAGGCAAACAACCCTATGAAAAGCATTAATCTTAAAGAAAAACATAAACTTGTAGATGGGTATTGGCATCCACACAAAATTGGTGTCGTGGATAATATGCAGGTATTATTGGCTAAGCTTAAAGGTGAATTTGTATGGCATTCACATGACAATGAAGATGAACTATTTCAAGTGACAAAAGGTACGCTATATATGCAATTTAGAGACCGTACGGAAGTGGTAAGACAAGGCAAATTAATTATTGTACCCAAAGGTGTAGAACATTGCCCTTTAACCAAAGACAATGAGGAAGTGCATATTATGTTATTTGAAAAACAAGGCATTGCACATACCGGTAATGTAATAGACAAAAAAACAAAGACAGAATACCCCAAAATATAATTGAACATAAATGAAAGTATTACACATAGATATAAACCACCCATTAATAATTGAACAGTTTGCTGAACTAGGCTTTACGAACGATGAAGATTATACTTCTTCAAAAGAACAGATAGAAGCAAAAATAGCCGATTATGATGGTCTGATCATTAGAAGTAGGTTTACGATAGACAAACAATTTCTTGATAAAGCAAAAAATCTAAAGTTCATTGGCAGATTAGGAGCCGGACTTGAGAACATTGATACCAAATATGCAAAATCATTGGGTATTTTTCTAGCAGCTGCACCTGAAGGCAATCGCAATGCCGTAGGTGAACATGCCTTGGGTATGCTTTTATCGCTATTTAACAAATTAAATACTGCCGACAAGGAAGTTAGAAATGGCAAATGGGACCGAGAAGGCAATCGCGGAATTGAACTAGAAGGAAAAGTAGTTGGTGTTATCGGTTATGGCAACATGGGCAAGGCCTTTGCTAAAAAACTAAAAGGTTTTGATGTGGAAGAAGTGATCTGCTACGATATTAAAGGCGGCGTTGAAGATGAAAACGCACGCCAAGTTGGTATTATGGAATTTCAAAGCAGGGTGGATGTCATAAGCCTCCATGTACCCCAAACAGAGGTAACCATAGGCATGATAGATGCAGAATATCTAGATAAGTGCAAAAAACCTATTTGGATCATTAATACTGCCAGGGGAAAATGTATAAAAACCAAAGATTTAGTTGATGCCTTAAAATCCGGTAAAGTTTTAGGGGCAGGTTTAGATGTATTGGAATATGAAAAAGCTTCGTTTGAAAACATGTTCACAGATGATAATCTTCCTGAGGCATTTCAGTATTTAATTGCATCTGACCAAGTAATGCTATCGCCACATGTAGCCGGTTGGACGGTAGAAAGCAAAATAAAATTGGCCCAAACCGTAGTTGATAAAATAAAGGCAAAATTCGAAAGCTACAATGAAGTACAAAGCTAACACACCAGACGAATATATTGCTCAATTACCACAAGAACGTAAAGAGGTAATTGAAAAGTTAAGGGCAATTTTACTTAACAATTTGCCTAAGGGCTTTACAGAGCAATTGAGTTATGGTATGCTGGGCTATGTTGTGCCACATTCGCTTTATCCGGCAGGTTATCATGTTCAACCAGAACTACCTTTACCTTTCATTAATTTGGCATCGCAAAAAAATTATATTGCACTGTACCACTCCGGTATTTATGCAGACAACTTATTAATGAGTTGGTTTAAGGACGAATACCCCAAATATTGCAAACGTAAATTGGATATGGGCAAAAGCTGTATACGATTTAAAAGTATGGATGACATCCCGTATTCTTTAATAGAAGAACTGTGTACTAAAATGACCGTAAAGAATTGGATTGATCTGTACGAAAATACTATTAAAAGATAAATAGATATGAAAAAAAGAGTTACGGGACTAGGTGGCTTTTTCTTTAAGACCAAAGATCCCGATCATTCAAAAAATTGGTACAACAAACACTTAGGTTTAAATACCGATCAATATGGCTGTACTTTTTGGTGGAAAGATAAAGAAGGAAACGACTGTTCTACACAATGGAGCCCTATGAATAACGACACTACCTATTTTAACCCTAGCAAATCTAGTTTTATGATGAATTTTAGGGTTGAGAATCTTGTAGAACTTTTGAAAGTTTTAAAAGAAGAAGGAGTCACGGTAATTGGTGAGATCGAAGAATTTGAATATGGAAAATTTGGATGGATTTTAGACCCTGATGGAAACAAGATAGAACTTTGGGAACCAGTTGATAAAGCATTTTTATGATGTTAAAATAATTGCTACATTTAACACCTATTAACCACCAAACAACAATTAAAATGTCAGACGAGAATAAAAATTTCGGAGATAAGGCTGAAGATGCTTTTGATAACGCAAAAGAATCGGCCAAAGAATTTTCTGAAGATGCAAAAGAATCAGCTAAAGAATTTAGTGAGAATGCCAAGAAAACTGCCGATGAATTTACTGCTGGAGCCAAAGAAGCTTTTAGTGGAGCAGGAGGAGAAAACAAAAAAGTTTTAGTAGGAATTTTAGCAATTATATTAGGTTCCTTAGGGGTTCATAAATTCATATTGGGATACCAAAAAGAAGGTTTTATTCTTTTAGGAGTAACAATATTAGCTTACGCAACGTCCTGTCTTGGTATAGGTCTACTATTAGTGTGGATTCCTTACGTTATAGGATTAATTGAAGGTATCATCTACCTAACAAAATCAGACGAAGAATTTTATAACACGTACCAAGTAGGTAAAAAACCTTGGTTCTAAAAAACTTGAGCCAGATATGATCTATCTGGCTTTTTTTTAATTTTATTAATATCGTAATATTGCTATATACAAATATCTTATGGGATTAACGAAAACACAAATATTCAATGCAGAGCAAAATGATCTAGCTATTATTTTTAAAGTGCTTTCTAATCCCGCTCGCATTGCCATATTACAATACATAAGTCGGCAAGATGCTTGTATTTGCAATGATATTGTTGATGAAATAGGTTTAGCACAACCAACAATATCACAGCATCTAAAAGAATTGAAAAGTATTGATTTAATTAGAGGTGAAATTGAAGGCAAAAAAGTTTGTTACTGTATAAATCTCCAAAAATGGACAGCAATACAGGAATTGTTCAATTCATTTTTTAATACTACTAAAAGTAATTGTTGCTAATGAATCTTAAAATTATTGAATTCCATTAAAGCTAATAAAGTATGAATAATATAACCATAAGAGCAATGTTGGCTACTGATTGGAATGCTGTATCAGAAATATATGTAGAAGGTATTTCAACCGGCATTGCCACTTTTGAAACATGTGCACCAACCTATGAAGCATGGGACGCCGCCCACATGAAAAACTGCCGCTTTGTTGTTGAAAGCAATGGTGAAATATTAGGTTGGGTTGCCCTCTCTCCCGTTTCCAATAGATGTGTCTATGGTGGTGTAGCAGAAATTAGCGTTTACATTGCTGGTAACAGTAGAGGTAAAGGTCTTGGGAAATTGTTATTGGAGCATGTCATAATCGCAAGTGAAAAAGAAGGCATCTGGACATTACAATCTGGCATATTCCCTACAAATTATGGAAGCATAAAAGTTCATGAAGCTACAGGTTTTAGAATGATAGGTAAACGCGAGCGTATAGGAAAATTACATGGCAAATGGGTAGATAACGTGCTTTTTGAAAGGCGTAGCAAAATTGTTGGTATAGATTAAATTATGCTTCGTTATCAGTATTTTGACCTTCAAGTAATCGTCGCTCCAATTCAGCTTGAAATTCTTCCATAACAGGTTTAACCGTGCTTTCCGGTAGATCTGCTATTTTAATATACATTAATCCGTCTACAGAATTATTAAAGAGTGGATCAACATTAAAAGCCACCACCTTTGCATTTTGCTTAATGTATTTTTTAATCAAAACCGGTAAGCGTAAATTACCAGGTTCTACTTCATCGATCAAGCGATCAAACTTATTTAAATCGGCTTGGGTTTCATCAAAAACGAATTCTTTATCGGCATCCTTTAGTTTCACCTTAAATTCCTTTTTAGGTCTAATGTATTGCGCCACATAAGGATCCCAGTAATTGGACTTCATGAACTCGATCATCAAAGACTTAGAAAAATTAGAGAACTGGTTACTTATACTTACCCCTCCTATTAAATACTTATGCTCTGGAAAACGCAAAGTAGTATGCACAATACCTTTCCACAGCAAGAATAATGGCATTGGTTTTTGCTGATACTCTTTTGTGATATAGGCACGGCCCATTTCTATGGAATGCTTCATCATATCATAGAGTTCTGGCTCTACCCTAAATAAATCTTGTACGTAAAACCCATCTATACCATGAGCAGGAAATATCTCTGACCCCATACCCATTCTATAAGCTCCAACAATACATTTAGCATCATCGTCCCAAAGAAAAAGGTGGTGATAGTAGGTATCAAAATCATCAAGATCTATTGCCTTATTGGTACCTTCTCCAATAGCCCTAAACGTTACCTCTCGCTGTCTACCAATTTCTTTTAGGATAAACGGCATATCCTTTTCTTTGGCTAAAAAAACCTCATAGTTCTTACTCTGCAGTAACCTACAATCCTTCTCCCTTAGCTTCTCAATTTCACCCTCCATAACCTCTTTACGAACCGCATCCGCAATTTTCTTTGGTTGCTTGGGCAGTTTGAGTGAAGTAGGTATTTGATCAATTAAACGCTCTTTCTCATAGGCGTTAGAGAGCATGTATGTTTTACGGCGCAAAAGATCAGTATATTCTTCAATACTTTGTTGTTCTTGCTGGGTAGCTAATGAAATAGGTTGACCAATTCTAACTTTGATCGGTCTATTGCTTTGGGAAAAAACCTGTGAAGGTATCATGGCAGTTCTTAAAGAATCGCCCAACTTAGAGATTCTATAGAACAAAGAGCTGTTTTTAGCATGAAAATATATGGGTACTACGGGTACATTTGCCTTTCTGATCAGTTTAATGACCGCTTCTTCCCAAGGCTTATCAACAATTAACTTACCGTCTCTATACGTAGATACTTCGCCCGCAGGAAATACACCCAGTACATGACCATTCTTTAAATGTTCTAAGGTTTTCTTGAATCCGGCTAAATTGCTTCTAGCATCTTTATGGTCATTAAAAGGATTAACCGGTAATATATAAGGTTTTAAGGGCACCATTCTCTCTAAAAGAAAATTCGCCATTATTTTATAATCTGGGCGTTGACGCAACATTAGCTTGAACAACAGAATACCGTCTATTGCCCCCAAAGGATGATTACTGATAGTAACGTATGGTCCTTCTTTAGGCAGACGTTTAAAATCTTCCTCAGGAATTTCATAGTCAATATCAAAATGCTCTAAAATGGCATTGGCGTAACTTTCCCCCTCTAAATGGGCAATAGAATCATAAAATCTATTGATAGCCGATATACGTGTAACCTTCATTAACACCCAACCAACAAAGGTTCCCAACACCCCATATTTGGAGAGGTTAATGGCTTTGGCTATTTCTTTTGCGGTGACTAAACCCATATATTCATCCTCATTTTAAAATGTAAATATAGGCAAATAGCCAAAGTAGCTACCAATAATAAATTAGTGAAATAGTGACTGTATTACTTCACTACCAATTGAACGGTTTCCGTACCGCGCTGCTCCAGTAACAACTCATGTCCGTTTTGCAAGGTCTCTAAAGCCTTATTGTCAAAATGCCTTATGGTATATAAAGAAACATTCTCGTGGTGTACCACTTTAAACTTACTTTTTAGCTGTTGTAATAACGCAGCCAATCCTCCAAATTTATTGTCGATACAAACAGAAAAGCTAATAGCGGAATTCTGAATTAAATCTACCTTAATTTTATGCTGATGGAATAATTTAAAAAGCTCACTAATACTGTCTTCTACGATAAATGAAAAATCCAATGAGGATAATTTCATTAGTACCTGATTCTTCTTTACTATAAAGCAAGGTACTTTTGGTTCTATACCAACACCCTTGCCTACCGTAGTACCTTTATCTTTTGGGTTGACAAAAGATTTTACGTGCAAAGGAATTTCCTTGCGTTGTAGAGGCTGCAATGTTTTAGGGTGAATAACGGATGCCCCATAAAAAGCAAGTTCAATAGCCTCTCTATACGAGATATTGTTAAGTAATTGTGTTTCTTCAAAATATCTAGGATCCGCATTTAAAACGCCTGGAACATCTTTCCAAATGGTTACGGAATCCGCATTTAGGCAATAGGCTAAAATAGCTGCCGTATAATCAGAACCTTCACGTCCCAAGGTTGTTGTAAAGTTATTGTCATCACTGCCTAAAAATCCTTGCGTTATGTTAAGAACCTTTTTATCAATATTGGTAACGTTCTTTTGCGTACGTTCCCAATCTACAGTGGTATCTCTATAACTACTGTCTGTCTTAATATAGTTTCTTACATCTAACCATTGGTTTGCAATGCCAATTTCTTTTAAATACGCACTAATTATTGTTGTAGATAACAGCTCACCGTAACCTACAATTTGATCATAAACAAAATTATAATTAGGAGATTTGTTCCAAACCAAAAAGCCGTTTATTTCATCGATCAATACTTTTATTTCTTTATAAATGGTATGTGAAGCATTTGGAAATAATTCTGACACTATAGCATGATGATAATCGACCAACTCAGAAACCTTAGCTGGTATTTCTTGTTTATCATTAAAATAGGCATTAATAATATCTTCCATGGCATTGGTGGTTTTCCCCATTGCCGAAACTACCAGTAACGTATTATCATACCCTACTTCCCTTAGAACCTTAACTACATTTTTAACCGCATTTGCATCTTTTACAGATGCTCCTCCAAATTTAAAAACCCTCATATTCAATCTATATCTAATCTATTTATTTTCTTTTTCCTTAGTTCTTCTTATGCAATCGCATTTAAATATGCTTTAATACCTTTTTGATCTAATTGAACTACATCCCAATCTCTCATTACATTGGCACCTTTACTTTCATAAAAACCTATAGCAGGCTCGTTCCAATCCAGCACTTCCCAGCAAATTCTTCTTACCCCTAATTCATCACCATACTTCACCACTTCATCTAAAAGCGCCGTACCCAATCCTGTTCCGCGCATTTCTTTGGTGACGATCAGGTCTTCTAAATGAATAACCGGTCCTTTCCACGTAGAATATCTTGGGTATACCAATGCCATACCTACAATTTTTTGATTCTTTTCTGCAACAAAACAGTGAAACAATTTCTGTTTACCAAAACCATCTTCCTTTAAATCTTGTACACTAACCTCAACGGCGTGTTCTTCCTTCTCAAAAGTGGCCAATTCTTGAATTAATTGATGCACTTGTTCCATGTCCCCTGCTTGGGCAACTCTAATTATATACTCCATAATTGTTACAAATAAAACACAAAGTTATAAATTTAAAAAATGTAATTAAAATGAAAATGAAACGTTTAACAAAATACACGATATTTGTATATAACCATAAACTAAAGAATGTCTCCAAAAAGAAATCAGACCCTAGGGGAGTTTATTATTGAAAATCAAGATTCATTTCAGTACTCTTCGGGCGAATTATCAAAACTTATTAATGCCATTAGATTAGCGGCCAAAGTTGTAAACCATGAGGTAAGCAAAGCAGGACTAATTGATATTCTAGGTGGCGTAGGCGAAACCAACATTCAAGGTGAAGACCAACAAAAACTAGATCTTTTCGCGAACGATAAATTTATTCAAACATTAAAAAACCGGGAAATTGTATGTGGTATCGCCTCGGAAGAGGAAGATAGTTTTATCAGCATCAACAGTAACGATGATAACCACCAGAACAAATATGTAGTACTGATCGACCCTTTAGACGGCTCGTCCAACATCGATGTAAACGTTTCCGTGGGTACCATTTTTTCTATTTACAGACGGGTTACCCCTATTGGAACTCCCGTTACAATGGAAGATTTTTTACAGCCTGGACACAAACAAGTTGCCGCCGGTTACGTAGTTTATGGCACCTCTACCATGTTGGTGTATACCACAGGTGATGGTGTAAACGGCTTTACCTTAAACCCTGCATTGGGTACTTTTTACCTATCGCACCCAAATATGCAATTCCCGGAAGATGGTAGAATTTACTCAGTAAACGAAGGTAATTATGTGCATTTTCACCAAGGCGTAAAAGATTATATCAAGTACTGCCAAATGGAAGAAGATGATAGACCATATACCTCAAGATATATTGGATCCTTGGTTTCAGATTTTCATAGAAACATGATCAAAGGGGGCATTTACATGTACCCTAAAAGTAGTGTTACTGAAAGCGGTAAATTAAGGTTATTGTATGAATGTAATCCTATGGCATTTTTAGCCGAACAAGCGAACGGACTTGCAATTGGCGGCAAAAATCGAATTATGGACATACAACCAACAGAACTGCACCAAAGGGTTCCTTTCTTCTGTGGAAGTAAGAACATGGTCATAAAACTTCAAGAATTTTTAGATAAATATCATTAATAAAAAAGGGAGCTTTTAGCTCCCTTTTTCTTTACCCTTTTTTCAAGGCTAAAAATTATTTCTTTAATAGATACAGATAATCTTCAAAATCAATTTTTCCTCCAAAAATAGCTACTGAACGCTCAATAACCTTATCTGCTTTATCACCGGTAAAACCTAGACCAATAGCATATTTTTTAATTAGAATTCTTTCTTCGTCATCAATTTCATGATCAGAATAAACAATTCTAAATAGATCATATAAACGCTCCAATCTTTTTTCGGAATCTGGCGTTGAATCTATTGGATATTTATTTTCCTTCTTAAAAACCTCCTCATACTCAGATTTGGTGATATCTAGTTTCGTAGCAAAACGATCTAGCATTTTTCTTTCCTCTGTACTAATTTCACCGTCTACTGACGCTAAAGTTGCCAAAGCTGCAAAGTGGGCCAAATTTCTTCTGTGCTCACCGCTAGTATATAAATCTGCAAAAGACATATCTTATTTTTTAATTATTGAGCAAATATAATTTTTTTAGAGGTCATAGTTTACTTTGACATCAACTTTGTTAAAATACAAAATTTGTAACTTGACAAAGCTATGAAAACTCCCTTATTACAATTTACCAACAACGGTATTTATTGCGAAAAAGCCAATGTATACCTGGATCCGTGGAAACCGGTAGACCACGCCATAATCTCTCATGGGCATGCAGACCATAGTAGATATGGTCATAAGAAATATATAACCCACTACCGTAACGTACCAATAATTCAACATCGTTTAGGTGAAATAAATGTTACCGGAAAAGAATGGGGAGAAATCTTCACGGTCAACAATGTAAAGTTTAGTCTTCACCCAGCCGGGCATATTATTGGCTCGTCACAAATTAGGGTAGAACACAAAGATGAAGTATGGGTTTTTACAGGAGATTATAAAACTGAAAATGATGGTATTTCCACACCGTATGAACCTATAAAATGTAACACCTTTATTACCGAATGTACCTTTGGATTACCCGCATTTAAATGGACACCCCAGGCAGAAGTTCTAGAAAACATTAACAATTGGTGGGCAGAAAATAGAGCTGAAGGTAAAACATCCATACTTTTTGGGTATAGTTTGGGCAAAGCACAACGATTATTAAAGTACCTAGATACCGACATTGGAGAAATATATACCCATGGTGCCATTGAAAATATGACCGAGGTTCTTAGACCGTTGGTAGATTTTCCCAAGACCACTTTAATTACCAGAGACACCAAAAAAGAGCAGCTTTTAGGCAATATTGTATTGGCACCACCAAGTGCCCATGGTAGTACTTGGATCAGAAAAATGGTACCCTATGTTACTGCTTCCGCAAGCGGATGGATGACCTTTAGGGGAGCAAGACGAAGAAGGGCTATTGACAAAGGTTTTGTTTTAAGCGATCATTGCGATTGGCCCGGTCTTTTAGAAAGTATTGAAGCCACAGGCGCCGAAAAAATTATCTGTACACATGGCTATACAGATATATTCTCGAAATATTTACGGGAACAAGGTTATGATGCCCGTACAGAAGCTACGCAATACGGTGAAGAAGAAACAGAAGCTGCATTAGCTTCAAAATCTACCGCATCTGTATGAGAAATTTTGCACAGCTTATAAAAACCTTGGATAGTACCAACAAAACTACGGTTAAGGTACAGGCATTGACCGACTATTTTCTAAAAGCCAATGATGCCGATAAGGTTTGGACCATCGCAATTTTATCGCATCGTAGACCACCAAGACCGGTAAACACAACGCTATTAAGAACTTGGGCTTCAGAACTGGCAAATATTCCACTGTGGTTATTTGAAGAAAGCTATCATATTGTTGGTGATCTTGCAGAAACTATCGCCTTGGTCATTCCGGCAGCCGACCAATCATCGGACAAAAGTTTAACCGATTTTCTTCAAGAAATGATTGCCCTTAAAAAGAAGACAGACGAAGAAAAAAGAGCATATCTCTACGAAAATTGGAGTGTTTTAAACTATTACGAACGGTTTGTGTTCACTAAACTGATTACTGGCGGATTCAGAATTGGGGTAAGTCAAAAACTAATGACACGTGCCCTTGCAAAAGCCACCCAAATTGACGAAGATATTTTAGCCTATAAATTAATGGGCAACTGGGACCCGAATAAAATCACTTTTCAACAATTGGTTTTAGAGGAAAATGAGAGCGATTACCTTTCAAAACCTTATCCTTTTTATTTGGCTTATGCCATTGAAGGTGAAGTGTCAGACTTAGGCGTTATACAAGAATGGTCTGCAGAACATAAGTGGGACGGAATTCGTTCTCAAGTGATCTTAAGAAACAATGAATTATTTGTTTGGAGCCGTGGCGAAGAATTGGTTACGGATAAGTATCCCGAATTTGAAAAATTCATAGGCGTTATCCCAAACGGTACGGTCATAGATGGTGAAATTCTACCTTTTCCAAAAGGTGCTATTGGCACCTTTAACGATTTACAAACCCGCATTGGTAGAAAAAACGTAACCGCCGCACTTTTAAAAAAAGTTCCGGTAATTTTAAAAGCATATGATATTCTTGAATGGGAAGGAGAAGATATTCGCCAATTACCTTTTATAGAACGTAGAGAAATTTTAGAACATCTTTTTAAAAATGTCACTGAGCAAAACCAAAGTGATGACACTAAACTTAGCCGAAACGAGGTCACTGAGCGTAGCCGAAGTGATGTCCCCCTTCACCTCTCTAAAACCATCTATTTTAATTCATGGGAAGAGATGGCTGAAGAAAGAGACCGCTCTCGCGAAATGCACAGTGAAGGCTTAATGCTAAAAAGAAAAGATTCGCCCTATTTAGTCGGTCGTAAGAAAGGTGATTGGTGGAAATGGAAAGTTGACCCACTGACCATAGATGCGGTTCTTACCTATGCTATGCGCGGTCATGGTAGGCGAAGTAATCTTTTTACAGATTATACTTTTGCCCTTTGGAAGGATAATGAAGAAGGAGAAAAAGAACTGGTAACCTTTGCAAAGGCATACTCAGGCTTAACCGATGCGGAATTCAGAAAACTAGATGCTTGGATAAAGAAAAATACCTTAGAAAGATTTGGACCCGTTCGTAGTGTTACTCCGCATCACGTGTTTGAAATTGCCTTTGAGGGTATAGCATTATCCAAGCGACATAAAAGTGGTGTTGCTACCCGTTTTCCTAGAATGCTACGCTGGAGAAAAGATAAAAATATTCATGAAGCAAATACGTTGGATGATTTGAAGGGATTAATTCCGAGCGAAGCGAAGGAATCTGTTAAATAAAAAACGAAAAATTAATTTATATCTGTTGATTTCACAAGCCTAAATAAAATGAAAGGATATGTCTATATAACAACCAATAAAAATAAAACAGTTCTTTATGTTGGAGCTACAGATGATATTAAAAGAAGAATAAATGAACATAAAAGCAGAATATATCCAAATGCTTTCACCAAGAAATACAATTGCGATATACTAGTTTATTTTGAGGAATTTGAAAATGTAGAAGATGCATTTAAAAGAGAATTGAAATTAAAAGCTGGCAATCGGAAAAAAAAAGGAAGAGTTAATAAACTCAATGAATCCTGAATGGGGTGATCTTTCCATTAATTGGTTAGATGAAAATTTTAGGTTTCGGAACAAAAAATAAAATTCAAGAATAAATTAAACAGATTGCTTCGCTTTACTGGCAATGGTAAAAAGACAAGAACTCTACGATATAGCAGAAAACTGGTTTCAGGAACAAAACTGGAAACCCTTCAAGTTTCAAAAAGATACTTGGAGAGCATTTTTACAAGGTAAGGACGGACTCCTAAATGCTCCAACCGGTAGTGGCAAAACCTATGCCTTATGGTTTCCCATTGTTTTAAATTACATAAAAAGCAATCCTAATTACAAGACCAAACATAAAAAAGGGCTAAAAGCTGTTTGGATAACGCCATTACGTGCATTATCGCAAGAAATTAAGCAATCGGCAGAACGTATTACGCAAGACCTGGGCACACAGATGACCGTGGGTATTCGCTCTGGAGATACTACCACCAAAGAGCGGGCGCAGCAAAAAAAGCAAATGCCCGATCTGCTGATCACCACTCCAGAAAGTCTTCAGTTACTGCTTGCTACAAAAGGTTATGATAAAATTTTTAAAGACTGCTCGGCAATTGTAGTAGATGAATGGCATGAAATATTGGGCACCAAGCGTGGCGTACAAATGGAACTTGCCTTATCACGTTTAAAAAATATATCCTCGCAATTAAGAATTTGGGGCATCTCTGCAACCATTGGCAATCTAGAACAGGCAAGAGATGTTTTGTTGGGCATTGATTCCAAAACGATAGAAAACTCGGTGCTCATAAAAGCCAAACTCAACAAAAAGATCACGGTTAAAAGTATTATTCCCAAAAAAATGGAAACATTTCCATGGCGTGGTCATTTAGGTTTACACCTTTTGGAAGATGTTGTCCCCATCATCAATAGTAGCAAAACCACTTTACTCTTCACCAATACCCGTAGCCAATGTGAAATTTGGTTTCAAAAAATCTTGGAAAAGCACCCAGAATATGCGGGCGAAATGGCAATGCACCATGGCAGCATTAATAAGGAAACACGTGTTTGGGTTGAAAATGCAATTCGCAATGAACAGTTGAAAGCGGTGGTTTGCACCTCAAGTTTGGATCTTGGAGTAGATTTTGCCCCTGTAGAAACGGTAGTACAGATAGGAGGACCCAAAGGTGTTGCCCGTTTTTTACAACGTGCCGGTCGCAGTGGTCATAGTCCCGGTAAGGAAAGTGTCATTTATTTTTTACCCACCCACGCCATTGAACTTATTGAAGCATCGGCTTTGCAAAAAGCAGTAAAGCTGAATACGGTAGAAGACCGTATACCTTACCTTAACAGCTATGATGTGCTTTTGCAATATTTGACCACCTTGGCAATATCTGACGGATTCTACCCTAAAGAAATTTTTCAAGAAGTAAAGCAAACTTTTTGCTACCAAACGTTGACAGAAGACCAATGGCAATGGTTATTGAATTTTTTGGTTATGGGCAGTCAAAGCTTGCAAAACTATGATGAATACAAAAAAGTAGAAATTGAGGAGGACGGGAAATTTAAGGTCAATAACCGTGGTGTTGCCATGCGGCATCGTTTTCAAATAGGCACTATTGTTGGCGATGTAAACTTATCGGTTAAATATCAAAAAGGAGGATATATAGGGTCTATAGAAGAGTTTTTTGTTTCTAAACTCAACAAAGGCGACGTGTTTACATTTGCCGGTAGAAATCTAGAATTCATCCGAATAAAAGAAATGACGGTGCAGGTGCGCAATAGCAATAAGAAAACCAACAAAATTTCTAGTTGGATGGGGAGCCGACTCACTCTTTCCGCACAAATGTCAGAGTTATTGAGAAACGAACTGTATAGCTCGGGTGAACCAATAAAAAATCAATCTGAAGAAATAAGGGCATTGGCACCACTTTTTGAAAGGCAAAGACGAGATAGTATTGTACCCAAACCATCAGAATTTTTAATTGAAACCTTTAAGACCAGAGACGGGTATCACCACCTCTTCTACCCTTTTGAAGGTAGATTTGTTCATGAGGCCATGGGCAGTTTATTAGGTTATCGCATAAGTTTATTATCGCCTATTACATTTTCGTTGGCATTCAATGATTATGGTTTTGAACTACTTTCTGACCAACCCATAGACGTACAACAGGTGCTGGACAATGACCTGTTCACTACAGATTTTATGCTGGATGATTTGCAAAAAAGTCTGAATGCCACAGAAATGGCTCGCCGAAGATTTAGGGATGTTGCCATTATAAGTGGTATGGTCTTTACTGGATACCCAAAAAAAGGTATTAAAATGAAGCATCTGCAGAGTAGTTCTCAATTGCTGTTCGATGTGTTTAGAGATTATGAACCTGATAATTTGTTATTTCAACAAGCCTTTACGGAAACCTTTGAGCACCAATTGGAAGAAGGGAGATTACGATTATCGTTAGAGCGCATTGCCACGCAAGAAATTGTTTGGAAAGAATGCGCAAAACCTACCCCGTTTTCTTTCCCGCTGATTACCGATCGTATGGGCAGGGAAAAATTGTCCAGCGAAAAGCTAGCAGACCGTATTAAGAAAATGGCAGCCTTATTGATGAAGAAATAAAGAACCTTGCCCCCTAACCCCCAAAAGGGGGAATTGCTATTCTTGAAATCAAAATAAATTATTTATCCGGACTTTCTTGTAATTTTGTCTTAATGACCCATTCTATTACCCTACATGATCAAATTTTTGAAATGCATTTTTCTGGCGCATTATTTTGGGAAAAGCATTCCATACTTTTAATTAGTGATGTGCATTTGGGTAAGGTTTCCCATTTTAGAAAATATGGCGCTGCGGTACCACAACAAGCCGTACAGCAAAATTTTGATGCGTTAACAGCGGTTGTTGAACATTTTAAACCAAAATCCATCCTTTTTTTGGGCGATTTGTTTCATTCTGCCATAAATATAGAATGGTCACTTTTTGAGCAATGGGTGCAAACTACATCTCAAGAAATTATATTGGTAAGCGGCAATCACGATATCATTTCTCCGCTGAAATATGAAGCGCTAAATATTAAGGTAATTCCAGAATTAACGCTTGATTCTTTTCTACTTACACATCATCCAGAGGAGCGCGATGGTTTCTTCAATTTTTCAGGGCATATTCACCCTGCTATTAAATTGAGTGGATTAGGTAGGCAATCGGTACGTTTACCTTGCTTCTACAAAACGGAACACCAAATGATATTACCTGCTTTTGGAGAATTTACGGGCACTTATACCCTAGAACCTTGTGAGGGCTGTGAAGTCTATGCCCTTTTGGGTGATGCCGTATTACCCGTACCTATAAAAGAGGTGAAAAAAAGGCGGTTTAAACGAAAATAGTCCATTTAATACGCTAAAGGGCATACCTTTATAAAATATCTACCATAATTTTATAGGGATGAAAAAAAAGTTATCCATACTTAATTTGGTATCTGTTGTTTTGGTAATTGCCGTGAATTATATTTCACAAGCCTTTTCACTTAACGACACCACTATAGGTGAAATGAGTAGGCGTTATAACAACTTATTTACCCCTGCCGGATATGCTTTTGCCATATGGGGCATTATATTTCTAGGCTTATTGGGCTATGGTATTTTTCAGGTAAAGAGAGCCTTCTACAGTACCAAGAATAGTAATTTTATAGAACAGACTGGGTATTGGTTCTTTATAGCCAATATATTGAACTGTTGTTGGGTGTTTGCCTTTATGTACAATTACACAGGATTTTCAGTTATTATCATGCTCGGGATATTACTGTCACTGATAAAAATTATTCTTAATACAAATATGGAACGTTGGGACGCCCCGATTTCCACAATAGCTTTTGTTTGGTGGCCTGTATGTTTTTATAGTGGATGGATTTCTGTAGCCACCATAGCCAACATTGCGGCATATTTGAGTAAACTAGATTGGAACGGGGGCATACTTTCTGAACAAGCCTGGACGATCAATATGATTGTAGCGGCTACGACCATTAATCTATTGATGATTTGGAAAAGAAATATGCGAGAATTTGCCCTGGTAGGCATTTGGGCATTATTTGCCATTTTTATAAGACACAACCGGTCCAATATGTACATTGCCTATGCAGCTATTACAGGAGTTATTATACTTTTTGTTGCAATTACGATCCATGCCATGAAAAATCATGAGACCAACCCATTTAAAAAACTGAAAGAAAGATTGAGAGATAAGAATTAAACCATACTCTTAATATCATTTACCCACGAAGGATAGGTAAAAATAGTCGACTTAATATCCCTATCTGTCATCTTATTATTTATAGCCATAGTAAAAATGTTTATGGTCTCACCAGCATTAGGACCAATTAAGTGAGCCCCAACAATTTCTCTTGTTCTTTCGTTTAAAATTACCTTGTACGCATACAACGGTGCATTTATACGCTTGGCATTGAACCAATCTGTAGACACCTCATAATTAACAATGATATTTTTATATCTAGTACGGGCTTCTTCTTCAGAATAACCAACAGTAGCCAAATTTGGTAAGGTAAAAACTACAGAAGGTACTACTGGTACTTCCAATTCTTTTTTATTTCCATTGATAATATTCTCTGCAACTACATAACCTTGTCTTCCAGAAAGAGGGGTCAAAGGCAAATTCTTGTCAGACACATCTCCGCAGGCATAAACATTGACATTGCTCTTACTTTGCAAAAAGTCATTGGTAACTACTCCGCTATCTGTAAAATCAACATTACCATTATCCAAATCTAGCTCAGCCAATGCCGGTACACGACCTGCAGTATTAAAAACCATATGGGCTTCAATAGTTTTTATACCACCTTTGACCTCATAGCTTAAAATATGTTTCTTTCGTTTCTTTTTAAGTGAAGTTGGTTTCGCCTCAAAAATGAAAGTAATACCTAAAGATTCAGAATACTTTTTCAGTGCTTTCACCAAGTCCGGATCAAATGCATGTAATGGTCGTTTACCAGTATCTACAACAGTGACCTTTGCTCCTGCGCGTGCGGCCATATGGGCAAACTCCATCCCAATGTAACCACCACCGACAAAAACAATATGCTCTGGCAATTTTTTAAGGTTCAGAAAATCATCACTATTCTTAAAATGTTTTGAGCCCTTAATTTCTATTTTTCTAGGTACTTGCCCTGTAGCAATCACAATTTTTTGGGCACTTATTTTTTTACCCTCCACCAGTAACGTTCGCTCATCAATAAACTTTGGAGATTGGTGAAAGAGATGAATGCCTTTCTCTTTTAAAACCCGCTCTGTAGCAACAGGCACGTTAACGGTGAAATTACGTTTATACTTTTGCAACTTGCCCCAGTTAATCCTAGGTGTTTTGGCAACGCCTTTCCCCTTCAAATTTTTACTAAGTTCATAAGCCTCCATTGCCCCCAATAATATTTTTTTGGGATCACAACCTCTGTTTGCACAGGTACCTCCAAACTCACGGTTATCGGCTACAGCAACTTTCAAACCAGCCTCTACGCATGATTTTGCCACAGTTTGCCCGGCGATACCACTTCCTATTACAAAAACATCAAATGCAATCTCTTCCATAAACCTTACTTTATTAGCTTCACCACAATTTCCAACTTTTTAAGGGTAATGCGTAGCCCATATGTGATAATAATGAGTGGTATCCATTAATTAGGTATACGTATATTTGCAAAAATTTAAACTGTTGAGTCATTCTTCTATCCAACAACGGTATGCCCAGTCTCCCCAAATAGGGAAACTGCAAAACGCTATTGCCGAATCTGAACAATCAGGAACAAAAAATATTCAACTGAAAGGTCTTGTAGGGTCATCGTTATCCTTTGTACTTTCTAGTATTTTCGAATCTGAAGACCGACCGTTTTTGGCGATATTCAATGATAAAGAAGAGGCGGCCTACTACCTTAACGATCTAGAACGGTTAATTGGTGAAGACCATGTGCTATTCTACCCGGGCAGCTATAGAAGACCTTATCAAATTGAAGAAACAGACAATGCCAATGTGCTTTTACGGGCAGAGGTATTGAACAGAATAAATTCCAGAAAAAAACCTGCGGTAATTGTCACCTACCCAGATGCGCTGTTCGAAAAAGTGGTCACCAGAAAAGAATTGGACAAGAATACCCTAAAAATGAAGTTAGGGGATACGCTTTCTTTAGACTTTTTAAATGAAATACTTTTTGAGTATAAGTTTAAACGCGTAGATTTCATAACAGAACCTGGTGAGTTTTCAGTTAGGGGCGGTATTGTAGATGTCTATTCGTTTTCTAACGATGAACCCTATAGAATTGAATTTTTTGGAGATGAAATAGACAGCATACGTACTTTCGATGTAGAGTCGCAGCTTTCAAAAGAGAAGATAAAATCAATTACCATAGTGCCAAATATGGCGGATAAGTTTTTGGTTGAAAAACGCCAAAGCTTTTTAACCTATGTTGCCTCTAAAACATTGGTATTTGCTAAAAACACCGATTTATTATATGACAGATTAGATGATTTCTTCGGCAAAGCAAAGGAAGCATTTACAAAACTCTCAAAAGATATAAAACATGCCGAGCCCGAAGAACTTTTTATGGGAGGCAATGAATTTAGGGAGCAACTTTCCGGTTTTACGGTTTTAAGTCAAGATGCCCATAAAGATGCGCCCAATCTTGTTGAATTTCACTCAAAACCTCAACCATCTTTCAATAAAAAGTTCGATTTATTAATCGAAAACTTAAATGGTTATAAAGACAAAGAATACACCAATTTTATATTCTGTGCCAGTGAACAGCAGGCAAAACGTTTTCATGACATTTTTGAAGAAGTAAACCAACAGGTTCATTACCAAACCATTGTTTCTCCCCTTTTTCAAGGCTTTATAGATGACGACCAAAAACTGGTTTGCTATACTGACCATCAAATATTTGAACGTTACCATAAATTCCACTTAAAGAACGGTTATGCCAAAAAACAGGCCATAACGTTAAAAGAGCTGAACAAGCTTGAAATTGGTGATTATGTAACCCATATTGACCACGGAATTGGAAAATTCGGCGGATTACAAAAAATAGATGTTGAAGGTAAAAAGCAAGAAGCCATTAAATTAATGTACGGCGAACGAGATATTTTATACGTAAGCATACATTCTTTACATAAAATATCCAAGTTCAACGGTAAGGATGGTGCTCCGCCAAAAATTTACAAACTTGGTTCTGGTGCTTGGAAAAAAATAAAGGATAAGACAAAATCCAG
The DNA here is from genome assembly GCF_001447995.1 of Maribacter dokdonensis DSW-8. Taxonomy (NCBI): domain Bacteria; kingdom Pseudomonadati; phylum Bacteroidota; class Flavobacteriia; order Flavobacteriales; family Flavobacteriaceae; genus Maribacter; species Maribacter dokdonensis. The sequence continues at coordinate 2,132,393 of NZ_LDPE01000001.1, forward strand.
GGTCAAGAAAATTGCCTTCAACCTTATTAAGGTCTATGCAAAAAGAAGATTGGAAAAAGGGTTCCAATATAATCCAGACAGTTATTTACAGAATGAACTAGAAGCTTCGTTCATCTACGAAGACACGCCCGATCAAAGTTCAGCTACCGAAGACGTAAAGCGCGATATGGAAAGTGAACGCCCTATGGACCGTTTAATATGTGGCGATGTAGGTTTCGGTAAAACCGAGGTAGCCATAAGGGCCGCGTTCAAAGCAGTGGATAATGGCAAGCAAGTTGCTGTTTTGGTACCAACTACTATTTTGGCTTTTCAACATCACAGAACTTTTTCCGAACGTTTAAAAGATATGCCGGTAACCGTAGATTATTTAAATAGGTTTAGAACGGCAAAAGAGAAAAAAGAGACCATTCAACGTTTAGGTGAGGGCAAAGTAGATATTATTATTGGTACGCATCAACTGGTCAACAAAAATGTCCAATTCAAAGATTTGGGACTTTTAATTGTAGATGAAGAACAAAAATTTGGGGTTGCCGTAAAAGACAAATTAAAATCAATTAAAGAAAATGTAGATGTTTTAACGTTGACGGCTACTCCAATACCAAGAACACTTCAGTTTAGTTTGATGGCAGCCAGAGATTTATCTACCATAACCACAGCACCACCAAATAGATACCCTATTGAAAGTCAGGTAATTCGTTTTAACGAAGAAACTATTAGGGATGCGGTAAGCTATGAGATTGAAAGAGGTGGACAAGTCTTCTTTATCCACAACCGTATTGAAAACATAAAAGAAGTGGCCGGTATGATCCAGAGATTGGTACCCGATGCAAAAGTAGGTATTGGCCACGGTCAAATGGACGGTAAAAAACTAGAGGCGTTAATGCTTGGTTTTATGAACAGTGAATTTGACGTTCTGGTTTCAACAACAATTGTGGAAAGCGGTTTAGATGTAACCAATGCCAATACAATTTTCATTAACAACGCCAATAACTTTGGTTTAAGTGATTTACACCAAATGCGTGGTAGAGTTGGTCGTGGTAATAAAAAGGCATTCTGCTATTTTATTACTCCGCCGTACGAAGTAATGACAACCGATGCCCGCAAACGAATTGAGGCTTTAGAACAATTTACAGAACTGGGCAGTGGTTTTAACATTGCCATGAAAGATTTGGAGATTAGAGGCGCGGGAGACCTATTAGGTGGTGAGCAAAGCGGATTTATCAATGAAATTGGTTTTGAAACCTATCAAAAAATTCTTGCCGAAGCCATTGAAGAATTAAAAGAAAATGAATTTAAAGACCTTTATGATGAAGTTGAAGGCAAGCAAGAAAAGATATTTGTAAAAGAAACACAGATAGATTCTGATTTTGAATTACTCTTCCCGGATGACTACATCAATAATATAACAGAAAGACTAACGTTATATACAGAACTGAATCAAGTAAAGGATGAGGAAGCCCTTCAAAAATTTGAAGCACAGCTTGTAGACCGTTTTGGCGAATTGCCCGATGAAGCTCAAGATTTACTGAATTCAGTACGTATAAAATGGATTGCTAACAGCATTGGTTTAGAGAAAATTGTAATGAAACAAGGTAAAATGATCGGTTATTTTATAAGTGACCAACAATCGGCCTTTTATCAAACTTCAACATTTACCAAAGTATTACAATATGTACAATCACATGCTCAGCAATGCAAGATCAAAGAAAAACAGACCCGTAACGGTCTAAGACTTTTATTGGTTTTTGATAGTATAAGATCAATTGACAGAGCTTATTTAGCATTAAGACCCTTTGAAAGTAAAGAAAAAACAACAGTATAAATGGAATTTGACATCTCAGAAAAATTGGCGATCGTCCATCTTATAGACTCTGTAATCGTTGCAGACGGTAAAGTACATGAAGGTGAAATTAATGCCCTTAGCAAATTTATGCCCATTATTGATTTTGATAGTAATTTCTTAATTCAGGCACGTACCATAGACATTGATCAAAGTGTACTTATTCTAAAGGAAATGACTGAAGATAAAAAAAGTAAACTGGCAGAAATCTTAGAAGAAGTCGCTATTTCAGATGGCTATGTGCATGAAAAGGAAAGTGATGTAATACGTCATGTATTTTCAGAGATAGGCGTTTCTAAAAAAGCTTAATTATATCCTGTTACAATAATTGTGTTGACTCTATATTAATTTATTATCCGTAGCAACTTATGTATCTTAACGGTAGAATTTAAATAAACCGTTTTGAACCACACCATAGTTTCTTCACAAGAAATGCAAACTGTATTGGCGACTTTGTTCACCAAATACAATTTTCCACAAGAACAGGCAAAAACATTGGCCCGTATACATACCGAAAGCACAATTGATGGCATATATTCCCATGGTATCAATAGAATACCCGTATTTATAGATTACGTAAAAAAGGGGTTAATTAATATAGACACCACAGCAAGTAAAGTTACTGCTATGGGAAGTATAGAAAGATGGGATGGCAACCGTGCATCTGGCGTACTCAACGCCATAAAATGTACGAACAGGGCTGTTGATATGGCTAAAACGCACGGCATGGGCTTAGTTGCCCTTAAAAATACCAATCATTGGATGCGCGGTGGCACTTATGCCTGGCAAGCAGCTGAAAAAGGATGCATCTCTATACTTTTTACAAACACCATACCTAATATGCCAGCTTGGGGCGGAAAAGAAAATAAGATTGGCAATAACCCATTAGTAATTGGTATTCCACGTAAAAATGGACATGTAGTTTTAGACATGGCACTATCACAATACTCTTTCGGGAAAATGCAAAGTTTAGCTTTAAACGACCAAGATTTACCTTTTGACGGTGGATGGGATAATGATGGAAATTTAAGTAAAGACCCAAAAGCCATTATTTATTCTGGTAAGGCATTACCCTTTGGCTATTGGAAAGGATCTGCACTATCAATGATTTTAGATATGTTGGCCACTTTATTGTCAGCAGGAAACTCAACGTATAAAATAGGGTTAGAAAAAGATGAAACCGCGTTATCACAAGTATTTCTATGCATAGACCCATCAACCTTTAAGGATACAGAAATTCAAGAAAAACTACTAAACGAAATTATTGGTTTTACCCATGACAGCAGTCCAATCTCAAAGGGAGACAGAACCTACTACCCAGGGGAAAGAACTTTAAAACAAAGGTCAAAATCCATTAAAGAAGGAATGCAGGTCAACACGGTAATATGGAAAAAAATTCATGAGCTTATTGCGTAAACAATTAATTGTCAAGTGTATAATTTTATACCTTTAACTGTTTCACCACCAATGTACTGTTCATGAAAAAAGTTCTACTCCCACTACTCGCCTTATTGATTGTTTGCTCTTGTAAAGAAGAACCTAAGGGCAAAGCACCTGAGAAAGTTATAATCCATAACAAAATAATTACCACTACTGTAAAAGCAAGAATAGACTCGGTACTCAACGCTTTCGTACAATCTGGAAATATTGCCGGTGCTTCTGCACTCATTTTTGAAAATGGAGAAGAGGTATATTATAATGCTTTTGGTTATGCCGATATCGCATTAGAAAAACCAATGCAAAGAAATACTATAGTTCAAATATACTCCATGACCAAGCCAATTACGGGTACGGCTCTAATGACTTTATTTGAGCAGGGAAAATTCAAACTAGATGACCCTTTATCAAAGTACATTCCCGAGTTTGAAAATATGACCGTGTATGCTGGTGTAGATGAAAATGGCAAAATGAAAACCGAACCACTTAAGAGAGAAATTTCAATTAGAGATCTAACCAGGCATACCGCTGGTTTTCCCAACAGGGACGACATTCCTGGTCTAAGCAAGTTATTTCGCAAGGCAGATGCTATGAATAGAGAAAATACACTTACTCAAATGGCGGAAAAAATGGCAAAAGTACCTTTATGGTTTCAGCCAGGTGCACAATGGGAATATGGTCCCAGTGTAGATGTACAAGCTTTATTGGTAGAAAGAATTTCAGGAATCCCCTACGGTGAATACGTACAACAACATGTATTATCTCCTTTAAAAATGGATGAAACCAGATATTTCGTACCTAAAAAAGATAGAGATAGATTCTCAAAATTATATATTAGAAAAGGTGAAGGTGAGTTAGTTAAAGATACTACAACCTATAGTAATTATACGGCACATTGGCCACTTACACGTGGTGGCTCTGGACTTACCTCAACCTTAGATGATTATATGCGTTTTGCACAAATGCTAGTCCATCAAGGAAGTTTAGATAGCGTACAGGTATTACAACCAGAAACGGTAAAACTTATGGCTACCAACCACTTGCCTGATAGTGTTACCAAACGTTCTTGGTTGCCCAGCAAAGGTCAGGTTGGTTTTGGCATTGACTTTGCCGTTAGGGTGGCACCACCAAAAACGCCAGAAGAAAATAACGGTGTGGTTGGCGAATTTTATTGGGACGGTGCAGCGTCTACCTTATTTTGGGTAGACCCCGTAAATCAATTAACGGCTGTATTGTTCGTACAACTTTTTCCTTATGACCAGATAGGGTTACATAAGCAATTTAGAGATGCAGTATATGGTCCTTACCCCTTTTAAGTTAATATAGCCTCCATAATATTAGTGAATAACTAGTAGTTAAAGTCAATAAGATATCCTCTTGTTTTTCTTATCTTTCAGCTCCAAAAAAAAGCACATGGAGTTTGAAGATTTTGTAAAAGCGGCCTTTGTAAAAATGATTTATGAGGTTATAGAGGCAGACGGTAAAATTCACCCCGCGGAATTAGAAACCTTAAACAAACTAAAGGACATTATCGGTTTTGATAATAAATTTTTAGAACGTGCAAAGAAATTGGACTACGACAATGCCTTAATTACCCTTTATAATTTGCCTCATGACCAAAAGAAAGCTTTGGCCCAAATTTTAGATGAGGTTGCTATCTCAGACGGTGCCATTCATAAAAAAGAAATGGATCTAATCATAGAAACATTTATAAATATAGGCTTAGGCGAAGAAACGGAATAACTAAAGGTATGGTATGATGAATTATACAAAGGAAGAAAAGCTAGCTGTGGTAAAAATGGTTGACTATGTTATTTTAGCCGATAGCAAGGTTGCTCCTGCAGAAATGCAATTTCTTACCCAACTAATGGATCGCTTTACTTTTGACAGTTTCTTTATAGGTCAAGCCCGTAATTTAAATAAAGATTTAGCCTATAAGATTTTAAGTGCAATGTCCCTGCCCAAAAAAAAGGCTCTTGCCCAACTCTTAGATGAAGTTGCATTATCAGATGGCTTTGTACATGAAAAAGAAATACTAAAAATTTCAGAGGCTCTTGGCCACATGGAAATTGAAAAAGAATTATCATAACCTTTTCAAAATTAAAGCTTTCAATTGCGGGTCTATTAGTACTTTTATACCGTGAATATTAAAATCTTCACTCCGTCAATGACCAAAACAATACCTTTTAAATCAACATCTTTATTTACAGGTGCTAGCAAGGTAATTGGTATAATAATTGTTTTTTAATTCAGCATGAGAGTATTTTTACGTTTTTGCATCTTTTTTATTACCATAAGTATACAAGCGCAAGGTTCTATAAGCGGCAATTTTTCCCCGGCAAAAGATTTTAAATGGCTTATTGCCTATGAGCTCACCTCCAATGGTGAACGCTACAGTAAAGACACCGCTGTTAAAGACGGTGCATTTACCTTAGAAATGCCCTTGACCGCACAGGCAGGCATGTACAGACTAGTTTATGCAGTACCACAAGATGAGTTTTATATTGATATCATCTATGATAAAAAAGAAGAGGTAAAATTCAATTTTGACCTTCAAGATGGGTTGACCATAACCAACTCAATAGAAAATAAATGGTACAATGAATATTTTTCAAAAATAACAACTGCACAAGACCGTTTATTGGAATATTATGAGCTAGGCAAAGATTCAAAAAAAGAATACATGGCCCTTCTTAAAGAGTTACAAACACTACAAGATACATACGAGGAGAACCATGCCAATACTATTGCTCATAAATTCATAAAGGCCAACCGTAGTTATTTGCCCACGGAATATGAGAATCTAGAAACCTTCCTGAAAAATAAAAAACAGCATCATTTTGATCATTTAACTATCAATGATCCTATACTACAGGGCTCTAATTTTTTGACCGATAAATTTGCCAGTTACGTTTTCTCAGCATTACCGGTGAATATTACCACCAAAGAACAATTATTTACAGAAGTCATTAAAAATGTAAATGTTACCGCTTCTAAAATTGCGAATACATCTACAGGTTTTCAAGTAAGATCATTTCACCAATTATGGAATATTGCGGATGCCAACGGTATGGCAGAAGTTCAAGATTACATTTTTAAAAATTATTTGAAAAAAGCAGCAATAGCTAACAATGACCAAAAACTTGTAGATGAACTAGAAATGGCTTCACGATTAAGAATTGGTGCAATATCTCCTAATATAACCTGGGAAATCAATGGTAAGAAGAGATCACTTTCAACCATTGACCCAGCAGAAAACTACTTACTTATTTTTTGGAGCAGCACATGTTCTCACTGTCTAAAAGAACTACCTACACTTCATAAAGAACTTAAAGAATATGAAGATTTAAAGGTAATAGCCGTTGGTTTAGAGGACGATGCCATTAATTGGAAAAAAGTATCTGCCACATTACCTGCATTTAACCACGCCATTGCTTTAGGCAAATGGGAAAGTGATTATGCCAAAACCTTTGGTATTCAAAGTACACCAACCTATTTTATCTTGGATAGCGAAAAGCGATTTTTAGCTAAACCAGAATCTGATAAAGAGGTGGTTGAATTTCTAGAAAATTAAAGAGATTTTAAATCCTTAATAGTTTTGAATGCCATATCTACTTGTTCGTCATTAACAAGAATAGTGAACTCATTGGTTGTAGAAATTACTTCATAAAGTACAATGCCTTCCCAAGCCAAACGCTGAAAAATAAAATAATAAATTCCGGGTACCGAAACATTTTCAGCAGGTAATTTTACCGTTATGGAAGAAAGTTCCTCTGCTTTTTGTGTACATTTTTCATCCTTAAAAAGCTTTTCAACCGTTTTGTCCATCACATTGCTAATAACAATGTTTATTTCGTTAACACCACGGCTAGAGGTATAGAACACATCTTGGTTATCGTTGATCTCTTCAAGAAGCTTAGCTTGGTGCACCAATATTTTGTCCGATGCCAAAAAAGTATAATCGGTCAAAGAAGACCTTACGGTAATCTCACCAATATTCTTTAATACTTTAAGAATTTTGTGGGTTGCTCTAAATTCCAGGTCATCGGACAAGCGTTTTAGTGCCATTACAATTGCACCATTACGAATATCCTTACCTAATTCATGCTCAATTTCTGGTTTTACTATTCTAGATAGCGATGTAAGATTGATGATTCCCTGAGCAAGAGCACTTTGCAAAAATGGTTTTTTCTTGATGTACTCTTCAACGACTGACGATATTGTTTTCATTTTTATAACTGGTTGTTGTGCAAATATAACAACTTGTTATAAATAAAACAAAATGTTTTTATATAAATCTACTAATTAAGTAGATTATTCAAAAATGCAAGAATGCAGATTCTATATGTTCAAGTTGAAATTGTTTGGTATTTTTAAGGATGGTAATAATATCAAATCGAACCTCAACATCCATATTATTCTCGTTAACATAATGGTCAGCTGCCATGACCAATAGTTTTATTTTTTTCGGTGTAACCGTTTCAGCAATATTCTCTAGAAAATCTGAGCTTCTTGATCGGACTTCAACAATGGCCAGCACATCATCCTTTCTAGCGATAATGTCTATTTCCGCCTTTAAGTACCTATAATTTTTGTAGCAAATGACATACCCATTCTTTATAAGGAAGTCTACCGCTAATTGTTCTCCTTCCTTTCCAAATTCGTTATGTTTTCCCATGTAGTAGTGCTCAAATTGTGCAATTCATCGAAAATATAGGAATTTCGACGCCATTATAAGGATAATTCTCGTTATTTGATTCCAGATTATCGAAAATAGATAGTTTTAAATACTATACCAAATTTCGAAACGTTTAGCATAGAAGCCCCAACTCTACGAACGTAATACAAATGCCTATTTTAAGACTATGGAATATTTCATTAATTGTAATACTTCTACTCTTGCTCCGTATACAGCTAATTTAGACCAGCTTAGAGCATCTCATTTATATAGACGATTAGGGTTTAGCGCCTCTGTCGCCACTATAGACCAAGCTACGGGACAAAATGCCGGCACCTTGGTTGATCAGTTGGTTGATGAAGCGTTGAATATGCCCACGATAACTGCTCCTACCTGGGCTACATGGACTAATGCGAATTATCCTGAAGATGATGATGCCAGTAATCAATTAAAGAGAGAACAGAAGAACGAGTTTCAGCTAGCATATGCCAATAGCTTGTTGAACAATAATTTAAGAGATAGGTTAAGCTTTTTTTGGAGTAACCATTTTGTTACGGAATTAGAGGTGTATAACTGCAACTCCTATTTATATGAATATATAGAATGTTTACAAAGAAACTCAATAGGTAATTTTAGAACCTTTACCAGAGAAATAGGGCTTACAAATGCCATGTTGTATTACCTAGATGGTGTATATAACAATGGTAACAACCCCAATGAGAATTATGCAAGGGAGTTGTATGAGCTCTTTACTTTAGGTGAGGGCAACGCTTATACGGAAGAAGATATTATTGAAACTGCCAAGGCTTTGAGCGGTTATGTAGAACGTGGTGAAATTGGTTGTTCTCCAGTAGCCTTTGATGCTACCAAGCACGATGCCGGTAGTAAAACCATTTTGGGCCAAACAGGTAATTGGGGCTATGATGATGTCATCAATATTCTTTTTGAGCAAAGGGCTCCTGAAATAGCCGAATTTATTTGTAGAAAACTATACGAATTCTTTGTTCACCCAGACTCTAGGGATGATGCCAATAACGCACAAGTTATAATCGATGGCATGGCAGCTACTTTAGTCTCCAATGATTTTGAATTAGCACCGGTTCTAAGACTTTTATTCAAGAGTCAACATTTTTTTGATGATGAAGCTATTGGGGTTATTATAAAGAGCCCTGTAGATTTCTATTTTAACACGCTCAACGAATCTGGTTTTGCTTATACCGATACCAATGTAGCCGAAATGGTAAATTATAGCGCATTGCTAAGTCAAGAGATATTTGAACCATTTGATGTTGCCGGTTGGCAAAGAGACCGATCTTGGATCAACACTAATTTTATGATTGGGAGATGGCTTACCATAGAGAGTATTTTAGAGAATTTCTACATGGCCGATAATGAACAATTTAGGTCTTTTGGTTTAGAAATATCCGGTAATGCAGGCTTAACCAGTTCTAACCCAGATGAAGTTGCAAGGCTAATAATCGATTTTATTCTCTCCAAAGGACTTTTAAATGAAGATGAATATGCCAAAGCGTTTACAATTTTCAGGAGTGATGTTGAAGATGTGTATTATGAAGGTGGCAACCAAGAATCTTGGACCTTGGCCACTTGGCCACAAGCACCTTTTCAAGTATATCTACTTTTTCAATATTTAGCGAGACAACCTGAGTTTCAATTAAAATAACACCTACATCTATGTGCAATACACACCATACCCCATTTAAAGGCCTACATCACGAAGGTCATGATGAAGAACATAAAACATGGAGCAGACGCTCTTTTTTACAAGCAATGGGCATTGCGGGATCAGGCTCAATGATGTTAGGTTCCAACATGCTATCAGCTTCTGCCCCATCTGCATTGTCTGCAGCAATTTCGGGCGCGGAAACAGATAATATACTAATACTTATTCGCTTATCTGGCGGTAATGACGGGCTAAGCACCGTTATTCCTATTGAACAATATGATAGTTACGCAAATGCAAGACCCAACATATATATACCAGAAAGTAAAGTACTTAAATTGACCGATGAATTTGGTGTTCCTTCCTATATGAATTCCATTGCCCCAATGTGGGATCAAGGTCAGTTTAAAGCTGTTCATGGTGTAGGATATGAAGGTCAAAGTTTATCACACTTTACAGGTTCAGATATTTTTGCCAATACAGACATAGAAACTACGGGTTTTAGTGGACTAAATACTGGTTGGATGGGTAGGCACTTTGAAAGTATTTACCCAGATTATTTAGTAAATCCGCCAGCAGCACCTGCTGCCATTCAAATTGGACAATTCGGAAGTTTGGTCTTTCAAGGGGACGAAACCAATTATGCCTTTGTCACCTCAAATGTGGATCAATTAGAAGAAATAGCCGAATCTGGTGTAGTCTATGGTCTAGAAGATACCTTGTTCAACAATTGTATGTACGGTGATCAATTAAAGTTCTTAAGAGGTGTTGCCAATACAACCTATGAATATTCAGGCATTATTCACGACGCTTACACACGTGGACAAAACCAAGTTGAATATCAAGATAATAGTTTTGCCCGCCAGCTGGCTCTTATAGCAAGATTGATCAAAGGTAATCTGGGTACTAAGGTTTATATGATTTCTATGGGAGGATTTGATACCCATGGCAATCAACCACAGGCACATGCACGTTTAATGACCAACTTATCTGTAGCCGTAAATAACTTCTATGAAGATATTGCATTTACTCAACAAGATGATAAAGTATTGAGCATGACTTTTTCTGAATTTGGTAGACGTATTTTCGAGAATGGTTCTAATGGTACCGATCACGGTAAGGCCACACCAACATTGTTCTTTGGATCAGGCTTAAACGGTAGTGCTTTTGTAGGTGACCACCCCACTTTAGATGACCCGGACGGAAGAGGTAATTTAGAATATACAATGGATTTTAGAGATCTGTACGCCACGGTATTAGCAGAGTGGCTCTGCGTTGACATTCCATTGGTAGAGGCACATTTATTGAATTACAAACCCTATGTTCCGGTAGATTTAGGTTTTAGTTGTAGTGGAGAACCATTTCCAGATATAGCTTACAGTGATGGTGAAGTTACACCACCGGTACCGCCAGGGGAAGAGGCCGAAACACCTATAACTCCAGACTTATTGAACGCTGTGGTACATAAACCATTCTACCCAACGGATCAGACACCACATATCTACCTAGAAATGCCATTTTCTGCACACGTAGATATTCAACTTTATAATATTTTAGGACAAAAAGTAGGCACCGTTTTCAACGAAATGATGTTAGAAGGTTCTACAGAAATAAATATACGAGAGCGCATGCCCGAACAGTTATCTACAGGTAAATACATCTATAGAATCAATGTACAGAATCAAAAGATGAGTAAATCTGTTATGGTAGCCTAGTTTGTTTCCCACAAATGAAAAAGCCCTATTTGCAACATGTAAATAGGGCTTTTTTTATGTAAGTTTAGAATTGTTCATCTTAGATTCAAATCTTAATTCTTTAATAACCCTATGGTTTTTGTTCTTGTGAACCAAAGCCACATTCTTAATGTTTTTCTCAACGCTCTTTCCTTCTATATCTAACTTTTCTAAACTTTTATCTAGCTTTAGTTTTTTTGAATCACAAACTGCCATACCGTATATATTTTAGTTAAAAAAATAAGTTTTTTCTTACAATAGAACTTTTTTTTATTCGTTTTAGTATATTTTTCAGTAACCTCCCTAATATTTACTTCACTTACCAATCCTATATTGACTATAGTTTCATTAGGACGATAACTTCAATTGCTCGGATATTAGTAATTCTCCCAGCAAATTCAGTATTTTTGTGGCTTAATTTATTTTGATGTCCGATATTAAATCACCCTCTAGATATACGATTACTGCAGCACTACCTTACACAAATGGTCCAATTCATATTGGTCATTTGGCCGGTGTTTATGTGCCTGCAGATATTTACGCCCGTTACTTAAGATCAATAGGTAAAGATGTCGCCTTTGTTTGCGGTAGCGATGAACATGGTGTTGCCATTTCAATGAAAGCTAAAAAAGAAGGCGTTACCCCAAAAGATATTATTGACAAATACCACGCAATAATTAAACAATCCTTTATGGATTTTGGTATTACGTTCGATAATTATTCTAGAACCTCTGCTCCCGTTCATCACAAAACAGCATCGGATTTCTTTACGACACTCTACAAGAAAGGAGACTTCATAGAGGAAACTACAGCCCAATTATATGATGAGGAAGCCCAGCAATTTTTAGCTGATCGTTTTGTAATAGGTACGTGTCCAAAGTGTGGAAATGAAGAGGCATACGGTGATCAGTGTGAAAATTGTGGGTCAAGTTTAAATGCGACGGATTTAATAAATCCGAAGTCGACCATTACCGGAACAGTACCAACCACCAAGGAAACAAAACACTGGTTCTTACCATTGGACAGATATGAGGATTTTCTTAAGGATTGGATATTAAAAGGACATAAGGACGATTGGAAACCAAATGTTTACGGTCAATGTAAATCTTGGATCGATGGTGGCTTAGAGCCAAGAGCTGTCACCAGGGATTTAGACTGGGGTATACCGGTGCCTGTTGAAGGCGGAGAAGGAAAAGTATTATACGTATGGTTTGATGCCCCGATCGGATATATTTCATCTACCAAAGAATGGGCTGCTCGTGAAGGAAAAGACTGGGAACCGTATTGGAAAGATAAAGACACTAAATTGGTGCACTTTATAGGTAAGGATAATATTGTTTTTCACTGTATTATTTTCCCATCCATGCTAAAGGCAGAAGGAAGCTATATTTTACCGGAAAACGTTCCTGCAAACGAGTTCTTGAACTTAGAAGGAAACAAGCTTTCTACATCTAAAAATTGGGCGGTTTGGTTACATGAATATTTAGTGGATTTTCCAGAAATGCAAGATTCGCTACGTTATACACTTACAGCAAACGCACCGGAAACAAAGGATAATGATTTTACTTGGAAAGATTTTCAAGCACGTAACAACAATGAATTAGTTGCCATTTTAGGTAATTTCATTAACAGGGTAGTTGTACTGACCAACAAATATTATGATGGCAAAATACCAGCTACAGGTAGTTTAACCAACGTTGATGCAGAGACACTTGAGCAATTATCAAAATACCCTGAAATCGTTTCAACTTCTATTGAGCGTTACCGTTTTAGAGAAGCTGGTCAAGAATTAATGAACCTTGCCCGTTTGGGGAATAAATATTTAGCCGATGAAGAACCATGGAAGGTCATTAAGGTAGATGAAGAACGCGTAAAAACAATTATGAACGTGGCTTTACAAATAGCTGCAGGTTTAGCTGTTTTAAGTGAGCCATTTTTACCATTTACATCTAATAAATTAAAGAATATTTTAAATCTATCTTCTTCTGGGACTGAGCGTAGCCAAAGTCTTAACTGGAACGATGTTTCTAATAAAAAAGCATTATTGAAGCCTGAACATCAAATAAATAAAGGAGAATTACTTTTCAGAAAAATTGAGGATGCTGAAATACAAACTCAGTTAGATAAATTAGAAGCGACCAAAAAAGCGAACGAGAACGAAAACAAACAAGTAATGCCACAAAAAGATACGATTACCTTTGATGATTTTTCTAAATTGGATATGCGTGTAGGTACCATTATCGAAGCTGAGAAAATAGCGAAGGCCAAAAAGCTTTTAGTACTTAAGGTTGATACCGGATTAGATGTTAGAACCATAGTTTCCGGTATTGCAGAAAGCTTTAAACCAGAAGAAATTGTTGGTAAAAAGGTAACAGTGTTAGTCAACCTGGCACCAAGAGCATTGCGCGGTGTTGAGAGTGAAGGTATGATATTAATGACAGAAAACGCCGATGGAAAATTGGTATTTGTAAATCCTGATGAGGATGGAGTTGGTAATGGATTGACCATTAATTAAACAGAATATATCATTAAAAGCTTTGGTTAATCACCAAAGCTTTTTGTTTTTAGATAAATAGGTCTACACCTTGATTTCAATACCTAATAATGGGTATTTTTAAAAGTTCTAAACGATTTTACATGCAATTACTGCCCTTTATACTTAAACACACCCAACTGCCCGAAAAAGGAATACAGAATACCATTGAGCTTTTAAATGCCGATTGCACCATCCCTTTTATATCAAGATACCGTAAAGAAAAAACCGGAAATTTGGATGAAGTCCAAGTGGGAGCCATTGTTCAATTCAAGGAACAATTTGAAGCGCTTGAAAAACGTAAAAAAGCAATTATAAAAGCAGTTGATGAGCAAGGCGTACTTACAACAGAACTACAACAAAAATTTGAGCGCGCTGAAGACCTTACCCAATTAGAGGATCTTTATTTGCCTTTCAAAAAAAGCAAAAAAACAAAAGCCGAAGTTGCCCGTAAAAACGGACTAGAGCCTTTGGCAAAAATCATTATGGCGCAACGTAATGATGATATTGAGTTTACGGCATCTAAATACCTTAGCAATACTGTAGAAAATGAAGATGATGCTTTAGAAGGTGCGCGTCATATTATTTCTGAGTGGATCAATGAAAGAACAGATATTAGAGCGTCTATCAGATCTCAATTAGCAAGATTTGCCATTATTAGCACCAAAGTGATCGGCACAAAAAAAGATGATGAAAAGGCGCAGAAATTCCGTGATTATTTTGATTGGAGCGAGCCTTTGAACAAATGTCCGTCACACAGATTATTAGCCATACTTCGCGCCGAATCGGAAAAATTCATTCGGGTTAAAATTGAATTGGATGATGAACGATTATTAGACCGAATAGAAAACAGAATTATAAAAACAAATAATGCCTGTGCCCAACAAATTGAAATGGCTTTGACAGATGCCTATAAGAGATTATTGTTTCCTTCTTTATCCAAAGAACTTTTAAAAGCGGCAAAGGAAAAAGCAGACGATGATGCCATTGCTGTATTTTCCAATAATCTGAGACAATTATTATTGGGCGCTCCTTTGGGAGAAAAACGTATACTTGCCATTGACCCCGGTTTTAGAACGGGCTGCAAAGTGGTTTGTTTAGATGCCCAAGGCAATTTGCTACACAATGAAACCATATACCCACATGCACCACAAAACGATGTTGGCGGAGCTATCAAAAAATTAAGCTCATTGGCAAATGCGTATAAAATTGAAGCTATTGCCATTGGCAACGGCACAGCGTCAAGAGAAACGGAACAAGTTGTAAAGAAAGTACTATTCAACGATCCCCTTGAAGTTTTTGTAGTGAGCGAAGCTGGTGCCTCTATCTATTCCGCATCTAAAATTGCGCGAGAAGAGTTTCCCAATTATGATGTTACCGTACGTGGCGCCGTTTCTATTGGTAGGCGCTTGGCTGATCCACTTGCGGAACTGGTAAAAATAGACCCTAAATCTATTGGTGTAGGGCAATACCAACATGATGTAGATCAAAACAAGCTAAAAACTTCGTTAGATACGGTAGTTGAAAGTTGTGTGAACTCCGTCGGCGTAAATATCAATACTGCCAGTGTTCCACTATTAAGTTATGTATCTGGTATTGGTCCTAAATTAGCGGAGAATATTGTAAGCCAAAGAAAGGAAAAAGGAGCTTTTAAAAGCCGAAAAGATATTATGGATGTTCCTCGTTTAGGCGGCAAAGCGTTTGAACAAGGGGCGGCATTTCTACGTATTAAAGATGCTGAAAATCCGCTTGACGATTCTGCCGTTCACCCAGAGAGTTACGCTATCGTAAAACAAATGGCAAAAGATAAAGGAACCGAAATTCTTTCCTTGATTGGCAACAAAACGCTTCTTAAAGACATAGACTTACAAAAATATTGCACCGCCGAAGTTGGACTCCCTACCCTGGAGGATATACGTTCAGAACTTGAAAAGCCTGGACTGGACCGCAGGGAAAAGGCAAAAGTGTTCACCTTTGACCAAACTATTAAATCGATCACCGATCTACACAGTGGGCAATTACTACCAGGTATTGTAAACAACATTACCAACTTTGGGTGTTTTGTGGATATAGGTATTAAGGAAAGCGGATTGATCCATGTTTCAAATCTTTCGGACAGCTTCGTTAAAGATGTTAACGAGCATGTTCATTTACACCAACAAATTATTGTAAAGGTATTAGATGTTGATGTTTCAAGAAAACGAATTCAATTGAAGCTTCACAAATAGAAATGTAATGCTAAAAATAGCCTATCATCCTATTTACAAACATCCATTGCCAGAAGGGCACCGGTTTCCAATGCTAAAATATGAACTGCTACCACAGCAACTTATTCATGAAGGCACATGTACCGAGGCTAATTTCTTTGAGCCAGAAATACCAAATGACAAGTATATTGTAGCGGTACACGATCCTGAGTATTTCTATGATTTATTGAACATTATGATTTCGCCAAAAATGGCACGGAAAATAGGTTTTCCGCTATCAGAAGAACTGGTGGAACGAGAACGTATTATTGCTGATGGTACCATAAAAGGTTGTGAATATGCATTGAAAAATGGCATTGCCATGAATATAGCCGGTGGCACCCACCATGCTTATAGCGACCATGGTGAAGCCTTTTGCATGCTGAACGATCAGGCTATTGGCGCAAGATATTTACTGAATAAAGGGCTGGCGAAAAAAATTCTCATTGTTGATCTAGATGTGCACCAAGGCAACGGAACGGCAGAAATATTTCAAAATGATGAATCGGTTTTTACGTTCTCCATGCATGGAGCCGGTAACTACCCGTTCAAAAAAGAAGAATCTGACCTTGATATTGCCCTACCTAAAGGAACCAACGATGAAACCTATCTTTCTATTTTAAAGAAAGAATTACCTAGGCTAATTGAAAACATACAACCAGATTTTATCTTTTATCTATGTGGCGTAGATATTCTTGAGAGTGACAAATTAGGAACTTTAGGTTTAACTTTAGAAGGATGCAAAAAACGGGACGAGTTTGTTCTAAGCACTTGCCATAGACTAAAAATACCCGTACAATGCAGCATGGGTGGTGGTTACTCTCCTGATATCAAAATCATAGTTGAAGCGCATGCAAATACATTTAGAATAGCACAGCGTCTATATTTTTAATGTCTTTTCAATAGTAATAGGATCAAACATTGTTCTAATTTCACTATATTCTAAACGACCAACCCATTAAATTTGCACCATGAAAAAATTATTGATCCTTTTAGGCTTTATTTTATGTATTTCATTAAGTGCACAAGAAACCAGTAAAGATTCTGTTGAAACAAGATGGAATATGTTCAAGTATGATATTGCCACCATGTTTCAAGGTGTGGGATATTCTTATACAAGACCTCTACATTGGGAAGGAAATCAATGGGCTCAATTTGGTGCGGTCGTTGGCGGTACAGCTTTGGTATATTTAGCAGATGATGATACCTCTAGGTTTATTAGAAATAACAGGGAAGGAGTACCCCAAGTAATTCGTGATTATGGAGAATTTTACGGTAGCCCATCAAACAACTACATGGCAACTTCTGGTGTTTATGCAGTGGGATTAATAACCAAAAACGAAAAACTTAGAAGAACCGGTGTGCTACTGATATCCTCAGCCACCTCTGCCGGATTATTACAGCAGGTCTTAAAATCTGTCGTGGGCAGAGCAAGACCGCTCGCCGATCTAGGTAAGGATACCTTTGATCCATTTAACTCCAGCAGAAATTTCCATTCTTTTCCATCTGGACATGCCCTACTTGCATTTACGAATGCATATGCCATAGGCAAGCAATTTAAGAGTCCATGGGTAAAAGCAGGAATTTATACCCTAGGAGCAATACCTGGTATTTCACGTGTTTGGGACGGTCAACATTGGTTGAGCGATATGGTCTTTGCTTTTGCTATAAGTATTGCAACAGTAGAATCCATAGACAGATATTTGGATAAAAAATATGACCAAAAGTACAACAACCAAAAGAAGTTAGTAAGTTGGAACTTAAATTTTGGTCCAGGCACTATGGGTGTGACCGTCAATTTCTAAGCATCCAACATATACAACGCAAACTTAATTTTCCAATAAGGCATTTTTTCTTCAAAGTATTCAAAATAATCTTTCAACCCTGTAGCATCGGTTAATTCTGATTTGGCTTTTTCTATTTGTGCTATTTCTTTAGCGTCAACAAACTGATCTAAATCTAGCTCCTCACCTTCGGCATGTTTTTTCATTAAATGTCCGTAAATGGTGTTTTCAGATAGGTTTCTTTGCGTGGCTATCTCAGAAACCGATAATCCGTCAGAAAACAATTCAAAAGTTTGATCGTGAGTTTTCTTTTTAGATTTTTTAGTGCCTACATGCTTTTTAATTTCCTGCAAAAACACATCTGCATACTTCTCTAATTTCGCCTGACCTACTCCGGATACCTCCATAAATTCCGTTTCATTCTTAGGTAACTTGGCTTCCATATCTTTCAAACTGGCGTCACCAAAAACTACATAAGCAGGAACATTCTGTTCTGTTGCGATCTGTTGCCTAAGCAATCGTAGTTTTTCGAATAAATCGGTTTTCTTCACTTTTGATTTGGATGGTGCCTTTTTCTTTTCCACGGCTTTTTGTAGAACGGCCAATTGTATTTTTTTACCGGAAAACAAAACTTCGTTTGCCAAGGGTGTTAACCCGATCCTAGCCCCTTCCCTAAAGTTGATTTCCAAAATACCTTGGTTCAACATTTGAATTACATACTGCTGTAAATCTAACCATGCAACATCTGTTACGGCACCATAGGTTTTTATATGCTGATATCCCTTCTCTAATACCTGTGCGTTTTTTGCCCCTCTTAAAACATCAATCACCATACCCATAGGCTCACGCTCCTTTAGTCTGGCAACTCCGGAACATACTTTTTGAGCCAATACCGTAGCATCAAAATAAGCAGGCGGTGCGGTACATATATCACAATTACCACAACCTTGGGTAACTTGTTCTCCAAAATAGTTCAACAATGCAATCCTACGGCAACTTAAGGCTTCGGCAAACTGTTGCATGCGCTCTAATTTAGCATATTCAACATCTGCATTTTCACTTTGGGTTATAAACCTTCGTAATTGCGCTACATCTGCAAAACTATAGAACAACAAGGCATGTGCTGGCAGTCCGTCCCTACCACCACGACCAATCTCTTGATAATAGCCTTCTATATTTTTAGGTAAATTATAATGTATTACCCAACGTACATTACTTTTGTCTATACCCATACCAAATGCAATGGTGGCTGCAATGATCGGTACTTTGTCCGTAATAAATTCTTCTTGCACCAATGATCGCTCATTTGAAGACATACCTGCATGGTAAGCTTTGGCCTTAAAACCTGAATTGCGCAATTTCTCGGCAATAGCCTCGGTACTTTTACGGCTAAGGCAATAGATAATACCGCTTTCAAAAGGACGCTCTTCTAAAAATTCTAATATATGCTTTATTTTATCTTGGGCAGGTTTTACATCCAAATATAGGTTAGGTCTATTAAAAGAAGCTAAATGGCGATTGGCATTCGGAATACTTAATTGATCAACAATGTCATCTTGTGTAGTCTTATCGGCAGTTGCCGTAAGAGCCATAAAAGGAATATTAGAAAACCTTCTTTTCAATCCGCCGAGCTGAGTATAAGCCGGTCTAAAATCATGTCCCCATGAAGAGATACAATGTGCCTCATCAACTGCGAAAAGACTTATTTTTAAGTTCCCGAGAATGTTATTAAAGAAGCCTAAACTTTCAGGAGCAACGTAAAATAGTTTCAACTCTCCTCTCTCTAACTTTCCAAGAATTTCTTGTTGTGTTTCTACAGACTGGGAGCTGTTGTAGTACTCTGCAGCTATACCGTTAGCTTTAAGCACATCTACCTGATCTTTCATTAACGCTATAAGTGGTGAAATCACAATTGCGGTACCTTCAAGTGCCAGAGCCGTTAATTGATAGCAAAGGGATTTACCACCACCTGTTGGCATTATCGCCAATACATCTTTTTGTTGCAATGCATCTTCAATAATTGATAATTGATTCGGTTTAAAGGAATCATAACCAAAATATTTCTTTAATAAGGGAAGTAACTCTTGCTCTTGTATCATCATGTTTTGCAAAAATAAGAAGTTTGAATACCATAAAGGTCTTTGGACTGTACTAAGACTTGCATTCATCTACATTTATAAAGCCGATTTAATGGTGCCAACTGAACTTTACACATAATTAACTCCTAATATTCAGATGTGTGTCAACCCGTTTTTAGCACAGTCCAAAGACCTGATACTCATTATTACTTTCCTAGCATCAACAGCTCATTACACCTAACTTCGGTAATATATCTTTTATCACCTTCTTTGGTTTCATAAGAGCGATGGGTTAATTTTCCCTCTATGGCAACCTGTTTGCCTTTTATCAAATAATTCTCTACGATTTCAGCAGTCTTACCCCACGCTACAATATTATGCCATTGGGTATCATCTACTTTTTCTCCGTTTGCATTTTTGTAACTGTCTGTGGTAGCAATGGAAAATTTTGCCAATTTGTTGCCTCCTTCCAAGTTTACAATTTCTGGGTCTTGCCCTAAATGTCCAATCAACTGTACTTTGTTCTTTAATGCGTTCATCTTACTAAAATTTAATGGTTTAACAGTTCATACTATCAAGCTACTATAGCCCAACACCGCAAACCTAGAACAGCACTGAAACTTTATTCGGTATGTAAACGTTTACTATCGTTTGTTGTCGTTTACATTCGTTTATAAACGTTTTTATTGTTGATTTACAGGCAACTATATACTTGTTTACACTTAGAAGTAAAGTTTGATTTCGGGTGCTATACCCTGTATTTTTTTTTCGGTTGATTGATTACTACTTGTGTTATGGTTACTACATCGCTAAATCAATATAGCAGAGCATAACTTTTTTCATATACCAATATTCCGAATTTCAATGAGCGTTGTGCATTGTCAATGAAACGCTTTCTTAGGACGTTTCCAAGACTATACGGTCAAAACCGATGCTATGTTTCTGAATTTAATTAAGCAAGTCCGAGTCCTATTACTGTTTGTGTTGCCATCTCCTGAATTTTCTCATCAGTAAGATCGTTAATTGGTTTGCTTTGGGCTGAAACCCAACCAATATTTTTAGCAGAACGTACAGATACAATTCCGTTTTCATACTTAACATGAAAATTTTTACCTCTAATAATCATAGTTGTTTCCATGATGCTATTTATTTTCGTGAGGATTCCAATTTAACCCTTGTTTTAGTTTTTTGTTAAAATCTGATAAAGGAGGTGGCGCTGGGGGTAATGGTGGTGGTGGAGGTAATTTCTCCCCCTTATTTATCTTAGAAACCACCCTGTCAAAATCAGACACAAATTCTTTATCTTGTTTTATTCTAAATTTTTGATACTCACTTTCTGCAAACTTTTTAGCTACGTCTTTTCTTATTCTACCAGCATCATCTAATAAATTATAATCATTGAATTGCAAAAAGGAATCTAACTTATTAGCCCATTCAGCCATAGTCATAGTTTTACCTCTTTTTGCTTGTAATTCTGCAAAATCTAAGTACATATTAACTAAAGTGTTAAGCTCTCCTATTTCTTCTTTTTTAAGATAATTCTTAGCTACAGACACATCGGTCTTAATAATTTTTCCACCTTTTTTTTCATTTTTCCAACTTGTCAAACCCATATTGGGCTTTTTAGAATCAGCTCTTAATTTTATTATTTCTGGTGCTGTGTGATGTGTTATTGCATACTCTAATTTATTTTGTACGGTTGCAAAAAACAACCTTGTAATCTCTGCTTTAGGATTATAATCAATTGCTGTTGCATATAAATCTGTGATTTTTTGATAAAACCTTCTTTCAGAAGCTCGTATCTCTCTTACAATCTCAATTAATTCATCAAAATAATCTTTATCAAAAAGATTTTTTCCTTGTTTCAATCTATCATCATCAATAGCAAAACCTTTAACTAAATAGTTCTTGAGTACACTATTTGCCCATATTCTAAACATGGTTGCTTTTTGTGAACTAACTCTGTAGCCTACTGATATTATGGCATCTAAATTATAGAAATCGATGTTTCTCTGTACATCTCGATTACCTTCCTTTTGAACTGTCAAAATTTCTTTGACAGTTGAATATTTATTTAGTTCACCCTCCTTGTAAATATTACCTAAATGATAACTAATAATTTGCTTAGAGGTGCCAAAAATATCAGCCATGCTGTTTTGAGATACCCAAACAGTTTCGTTTTTATCATCAAGTATTACTTGGATGTTCGTAGTACCGTTATCCGAAGTATAGAACATGAATTCTGTGTTCTCTAAACTATGCATTTATTAATTCTTTATAGGTTATTCTATTTTCTATGTTTTGTAAAAATAAATTAAATCTCATTGCTTCACTAGACGTTCTTGAATTGTAGCGAAATACGAATTCATCAACGTATAATTGTAAATGCTTTTTAGAAGTAAAATGATAAATACCCACAATACCTCTTTTTAACAAAGACCAAAATGCCTCTATTGTATTTGTATGTACTCTACCTTGTACATATTGGTATTGGCTATGCTTCACAACTTGGTGGTCGTAAACTCTTTTTAAGCGCTTATAAGATGTATATTCATCAGTGTAAAGTTTTGCTGTTTCCTTTACACTTTTAAGTATCTCGATTGATAATGTTTCATAAGTTGTATTAGGTATCTGCTTAGCTATTACTTTACCATTTCTTTCTACCATTCCCAAAACTGGCGCTTTATCATCAGAAGAACCTTTAATCTTTTTATTAGCGTGTCTGTTTTTATTCTTACCACCTACAAAAGTTTCATCCGCTTCAACTTCATTATCTAATTGAGAATCGTTATCAATACCGAAGCATTGACGTATTCTAGACAACATGAACCAAGCAGATTTTTGAGTAATATTTAAATCTCTACCTAACTGTAAAGAGGAAATACCTTTCTTATGTAAAGTAACTAACCATATACCTAAAAACCACTTTTGAAGTTCAATTTTCGTGTTGTCAAAAATAGTGTTGGTCTTTACGTTAAAATATTTACCTGTATTCTTACATTTGTATTTGTTCCCCTTACAATTATAAACCTTAGATTCTGAATCGAAAGGACTTACAACGTTTCCGTTCCATCTTAATTGCTCTAAATGGTCAATACAAGATTGTTGAGTTGGAAAGGCTTTGATTAAGTCTATTATCGAATTAAAATCTTGGTTGATCATAATAGTATTATTGTACAGCTAAGATAATACTTTAATTACACCAAGCCTAATTATTTAGTGTAATTAAGTTCTAAAAAAATAATTTTATGAACAATAATGAGGATGATGATTTTAAATTTATAACAAGCGAGTATATAAATAATTTAGATTTAAAACTTAAATCCAATTTTGAATACTTAACCGAAAATCAGAAAAACGATATTAAATTATCTGATTTATGTACAAATTTTATAGTTAGTTATTTATCATTAACCATTGATGGGATAGGTAAGATAGACCAGTTAATTTTAGATAGAAACAAAATGAAAATAACCTTAGATCGGTTTATGAATAAGCAAAATGCAACTTACATGGGTTACGCAAAAATAACTAGTAAAACAAATGATTGTTATGTTTTAGAATTAACGGAAAGTGGAAGAATATACTATAGACATTCAGATGTAAAATACAGAATTAAGTTTCCTACATTAATCCAAAAGATCAAACTATATATATTAAATCTTACTAAAAAATTAAAATCTTTAGTCTTTGTATCTGCAAACAATAAAATAAAAATGATAATGGATAGTGGTATAACAAGACTAATACTGTTTATACTTAGTGTTATAACATTCGTTATTTTAATAAAAAACAACTTCTTTAATTGAATTACATTAAAACATAATCCAATTATAATTGGTATTAATATCTTCATCTAATCGGTGTAATGTTGTATATAGTTACCGATTTACAGTAATTTACAAAACATAGAAGAGTTATATTATTTTCTACGATATAACCACCAATTCATATCTCTAGTTAAAGTATATCCTAATTTTTCATACAGAGGTATTGCAGAGTTACCCTTATTGGTGTGAAGAATGGGCTTCTTATTCTCTTTTAGAATCTCTTTTGTTGTATGTGCAATTAATTGTTTTGCAAGTCCTCGTCTCGTAAAATCCGGATGGGTGACAACGGCACTAACCTCAATAAAAAGATCTGTTTGCATTCGTTGACCTGTTATTGAAACCAATTTACCTTCCTTAAAAATACCGTAGTAATTACCCATTTCAAAAGTTCTTCTTCTGTAATATCCGGGCATTACCAACCAAACCAAATCATATATTTCATTGATATGTTCATCTCCCAATAAAACAATTTTCTCAGTGATAGAAACATCTGATAACTCATTCAGAACCATTTGACAACCATCTATTTTCTTTTCCAAAAAAATATGGGCACTATCAACTTTTGGAGTTTTATTTTCTGATACAAAGAAAAAACTATCGGTAGTTTTAAGGTATTGGTTTGAAGCGGCAGTGGTTCTATCTTCATCAAAAAATGCACCAAAAGTGCACACTTCTTGATCATAAAATAATACTTCCTTATACTTAACCGCAAATTTTTTGTGAGTTTCATTTAAGGAATACCACACCGGATTTTTAAGTTGCTGTTCTAACGCTGTCATTATATAAATATAAACAGTACAATTTAAATCTTAGCTAACTATATATTTACGACTAGTAAAGATTTTTGTTAAATAAATATAATTAGAACGCTTTTTAATATTAAAAAAAGAACATTGTTTAATTAAATAAGCTTTTTTATCTATTTTAAACAAAGTAATTAATAAACCAACCATTTTGAAAACCTATATTCTATATGTTCTGGAATAGTATAGGCTAGAAGTTACAATGAAAACTTCTTTTTGTATCACCTAATACACCTATTGCACTTATGAACGTTATTGATTATCAATATTTTGAAACTTTTATTTTTACGGCAATATTTGGTGTTTTTGCTATCTATCACATATTACTTTACATAATTCTAAGGTATAAGGCATTACTTTACTACTGTGTTATATTGATAGGCTTAACCGCTCATTTTACGCTCTATTTATTGCTATTCGATGCAGATAAGAGCTTTTCTCTACTAGTTCAAAATACATCGTTGATCACGGCTATGGTTACCACCTTTGGGTTTTTAATCTTTACAAGGAATTATCTTGCCATAAACCAGTATAAGACACCAAGGTTAAACAAAACCTATAAATTTCTAATTGTAGCAACAATTGCCTTAACCATTATTCATATTCTTAACATCATTATCGCTGGCTACAATACCTTTAGCAAACTTCTAGAATTATTAGCCGCTTTTACCGCATTGGCAACCATGATATTAAATATCATTTCAGGAGTTAAATTATTTCATGCAGAAAAATTCAATAAATACTACCTCTATTCCTATACACCTTACCTTTTAGCCTCGATCTTATACGTAATTACCTGGTTGTTAAGTTATTTTTTTAATATCAAAACTGACTATATATTATTAATCACCTCAATTTTAATAACCTTACAGATCATACTTTTCTCCATATTAATGGGTTTCAAATTCAAATCTATTCAAGATGAAAATAAGAGAATACAGGTAGAGGCCAATAATAGATTAGAATATGAAGTTGATGTGCAAACCAAACAATTACAATTAGCCAAAAAGGAACTTGAAATTCAAAATAAAGAACTTGAAACGGTAAATAAATTAAAAAACAAACTATTCTCCTTGCTTACGCATGATGTAAGAGGTCCACTCAACAATGTTAGTACCTTAATTGAATTGATAGAAAATAAATTATCAGATAGTCCATTAAAGGAAATTACATCCAAATTAAAAAGTGATGTCAATGACAGGGTATCAATGATCAACACTTTGTTAGACTGGTCTTATAAACAACTAGAAGGCGTTAAGGTCCATAAAGAACAATGTGATTTAAATGCAATTTTCATTACTATCATAAAGGAATTTGAACGGGCTGCACTTGATAAAAATATAACTATAGAACAAGAGGTTTTATGTCCCGTTATTTACATAGACCAGAATATGTTAAAGGTTATGCTACGTAACCTTTTATCAAATGCTATAAAGTTCAGTGAATACGGTCAAAAAATTATGTTCTCTTCAAAATGTAACTCCGATACAATTGACATCATCGTTGAAGATTTTGGAACAGGTATGCAAGTAGATTGGTTCAATTCAAAAAACGAACATTGTCCCCAAACCAAAAAAGGCACCAAAGGTGAAGTCGGTACCGGTTTTGGGCTTTTGATTACAAAAGATTTTGCAGAAATGAATGGTGGAAAAATAATATGCGAAAGCGAAATCAACAAAGGCACTAAGTTCACCCTAAGTTTTGAGAATATTTTACCAGATTAAGATACCTTACAAAGCATTGATGTATAGGCTCACCCTACAATCCAAAGTAACATAAACCTTCTCAAAAGCTATTGTGGCTTAAAAGAGTATTGTTTTACAAACCAGTTCCAATTATCTTCTTAAAAGAATCATTTTTTTCCTAACTTAAAAATTCTAAAATCAACAATTTACAAATGGAAGAAAACAAATCAAATGACCAATGCGTCACCACTATTATTGTAGCCAACAACGGTCCTTTAAAAGTTAAAGGAAACCTAGAAATACAATTGGCCTCAGGTGAAATTGTAACTAAAGAAGGTACCACAGGTTTTTGTCGTTGTGGCGCATCTGAAAACAAACCGTTTTGCGATGGTGCCCATAGAAAAATAGAATTTATAGGATAATCAAAACAAATCTGCCTAGCCATGGAATTAGCCATACATAATTGGATGCGTGCCGAGACTTTAGAACACACACTCAATAGGATCAACAAATTAGATTATACGCATATAGAAATACAAGGAACCCCAGAGAATTACGATATAAAAAAAGCTCAGTTACTTTTAGACCTCTACGGAATTAAATGTTGGGGATCTGTAACACTTATGTTAGAGCAACGTAATTTACTTGCTAAAGATCCCGCGCAACGGAAACTGTCTATTCAATACGTAAAAGATGTTGCCAAAATGGTATATGAATTGGGCGGTAAAGTCATTTCTTTAGTGCCGGCAACCGTAGGCAAAATTGTCCCCGATGCCAGACCTGAAGAAGAATGGGAATGGGCGGTAGAAGGCATTAAAGAAATTTATAAATATACCGAAGACCACGGTTTACAAATAGGCATTGAGCCCATTAACCGTTTTGAGACCTATTTTATCAACAGGGGCGAACAGGCATTGGCACTTGCAGAAGCTGTTGGTCCTAATTGTGGAGTTTGCCTAGATACATTTCATATGAATTTAGAGGAGGTCAATATGTTTGACACCATTAAAAAAGTAGGCAAGCGTTTGGTAAATTTTCATGTTGCCGATAATAATAGAATGGCACCGGGGATGGGGCACCTCAACTGGACTAAAATCATAAATACATTAAAAGAGATTGAATATGACAAGGTGCTATCAGTAGAATTTTGTTCCCCGTTAGATAGAACACCTGCCAATCCGTATCCGAATTCCATAGAAACAAATCCTGAGGGACTCACTGCAGAACAAAAGAAATTCTTGGAAGATCACGGTAGTTCAGCCGTTACCGATGAGTTTTACACCATGCTGACCAAAAAATCCATAGACACCCTAAAAGAGCTTATTAAATGAAAATCACCAATATAGAAGCGTTTTGGTTACGCTGTCCAATACCAAAAGAAAAGCAACATTTTTCAGATTATGGTCTATTGACAAATTTTGATATGACCTTGGTAGTGGTAACGACCGATACTGGATTACAAGGTTTTGGCGAAGCAAAGGCAGCTGTAGGTTCTTCCGGGTCTTGTGCCTCTATAGTCAGCTGCATAGAAAACGAACTAAAACTACAATTAATAGGTAAGGATGCCCGAAATATCTCCCGTATTTGGGAACACGTATACAACGGCACACGAGATCATTATTCCCTATCAAGAGGTCGTAAATTTCCCATTTTAGGAAGAAGGGGATTGACCATTTCTGCCATGAGTGGAATAGATACTGCGCTGTGGGATATTAAAGGAAAGGCTTTAAAAGCTCCTGTGGTAGAATTGTTGGGTGGTAGCTGTCGCGATAAAATGCCAGCATACGCCAGTGGTGGTTGGGCAAAAGCCGATGCTATTGGCGAACAACTGTTGGGGTATACCCAAAAAGGGTTTAGCGGTGTAAAAATGCGTGTTGGTATAATGGATCAAACCGTTGCCGAAAGTGTAAAAAGAGTTCAAGCAGCACGTGAAGCCTTGCCCGATCACATAAAGTTAATGACCGATGCCCATGGTACTTTTAGCGTACCCGAAGCCAAGCAGTTTACAAAGGGTGTAGAAGACTGCAACTTATATTGGTTTGAAGAACCTATTAGTCCAGATAATAAAATAGGTACCGCGGAAGTTCGTGCCAATACCTTTATACCCATTGCCGCTGGTGAAAGTGAGTACACCGCTTTTGATGTTCGCGATTTAATAGCCGAACGTGCGTTAGATGTGTTACAACCAGATTGCGCCATAATTGGCGGTATTACAGAAGCCATGCGGGTTTCACAATTGGCACATACCTATCAACTGGAATTGGCACCGCATTGTTGGGGATCAGCATTTTCATTTATGGCGGGACTTTCGGTGGCATTCGCTTCCCCTTCTGCCAATGTAATAGAGTTTTCGTTGGGCGGCAACCCTATGATGTATGATTTGGTACAGGAACAAATTACGGTGAATAATGAAGGTATGCTCAATGCACCCACCAAACCCGGACTCGGTTTAACCCCTAATTGGGATTTTGTAAAAGACTTTAAACAATAAACTATGGCAAAGGCAGTACATATTAATCACGTAGCACTAGTGGTAAGCAATTTAGAAGAAGCTTGTAAGTTTTACGAGGAAGAACTCGGTTTGGAAGCCATACCCGCATTCTTATTTGATTATCCCACGGCATTTTTTAAATTCAACGAGGAGCAACAATTACATTTAACCGAGTGGGAAGATGCCTATTCGTTTAGAGGTCACATCTGTGTTCAGGTAGATGACATCAATACCTTATTCTTTAGAATGAAAGAGCTTGGTGTCATTGATATAAAACCGTGGGGCAATGTACGTCAACTACCGGATGGCGCCATACAAATGTTTGTTCGTGACCCATCGGGGAATTTGGTAGAGCTCTCCTCCGTTCCCGGTGATTATATAGACCCAAAGATTTTTGAAGACGAGTTGTTCAAAGAAGGAATTTATGTCTCGGGCAGAAATGATTTCCGTGGATACAAATCCAAAGACGCCACGCTTTACCATAAATCAGATGAATAGAAAAAATATTCTTTTACTAGAAACGGTTGCCGAAAATGCTATGAGTATGTTGGAAAATGCTTCGGACATCAATATTTTGACAGGGTTTGATGAGGCATCACTGAAGCATCAGATAGAAAACAACGTGATTGATGCCATCATTACACGAGGGAAGGGTCAGGTACGTGATTCGTTCATGGAACAGTTGCCCAATTTAAAAGTAATATCCCGTTGTGGTGTTGGTTTGGACAATATTGATGTATCAAGTGCCACCAAACGAGGAATCAAAGTAGTGAACGCCCCAAATTCCAATGCCGACACCATTGCAGAACACACTATTGCCCTGTTATTAATGCTTCAGCGGAATTTGTACAATGCCGTAACCATGGTCAAAGAAAATAGATGGGGAGACCGGGGAACGTATGTTGGCGATGAAACCCATGGCAAAACTTTGGGGATTATCGGTATGGGAAATATTGGAAAAAAAGTAGCGCATATCGCCAAGGCCTTAGGCATGAATGTCATTTATTGGAGCTCAAAAAAAGAAGATGTACCCTTCTCATTTGTAGAATTTGAACACCTTTTAACCACTTCAGACGCAATTAGCTTACACCTGCCTTTGACCTCTAAAACAGAAAAACTAATTGATTCCGCTGCCTTTTCATTAATGAAAACCAATGCGTTGTTGATCAATACCGCCAGAGGAGGAATCATAGATCAAAAGGAGTTGTTCACTGCCCTGCAAAGCAATAGCATAGCAGGTTTCGCTGCCGATGTTCTGGCAGAAGAACCACCAGTGGAAAATGATCCATTACTTCAATTAAAAAATGTATTGATTACGGCACATTTAGGCAGCCTATCCAAAACAACGTATACTAAAATGTGTACCATGACGGTTAAAAATACCTTGGCAATTTTACGTAATGAAGCTCCTATGCAAAATTGTGTTTTCAATAAAAAAGAACTGGAGAACAACTAAAGCATAATATTATGAGAAACAATGAACCTATAATTGTCACTCAGCTTTTTAACACTTCAATGGAGCAGGTATGGGAAGCATTGACACATGTGGAATACATGCGAAAATGGTACTTTCCTGGTATTCCGGACTTTAAGCCAGAAGTTGGTTTCACCACCAGCTTTCTTATTACCAACGAAGGAAGAAATTTTACCCACAACTGGGAAGTAATAGCAGTAACACCGCCATCCAAAATAAGTTATCGTTGGACGTTTGATGAATACCCCGGAGAAAGTATCAGTACCTTTGAGTTATCCAAAAATGAACAAGGCACCTTTCTTACCCTTACCGGTGAAGTCATTAAAGATTTCCCAACCGATATTCCTGAATTTAAAAAAGAAAGTGGCAAAGCGGGTTGGGAATATTTGATTCAGGAAAGTCTTGTCCAATTTTTAAAATCTCATAAATTTTAACAGCGGGCTATCGCCCTTAAATGAGTACCTTAGTTCAAAGAACTAAACTAACTTGAACATGAAAAAAGTACTACTCATTGGGGCATATTTCCTATGCTCCACATTTGCAATTTCACAAACTGTAGAGGACATGGTCAATGCCATAGAGAAAGAAGGCATTGAAAACTCCCAACTAGAACAATTGGCTTATGAATTAATGGACCTCAACGGTCCAAGATTAGTGGGTACGCCAGAAATGAAAAGTGCTCATGATTGGGCGGTAAACACCTACAAGAAATGGGGAATTTCTGCAGAAAACCAGCAATGGGGAACCTGGAAAGGATGGCAAAGAGGTATTACCCATGTAGATATGGTGTCACCTAGAGTAGCCTCATTACATGCAACACAATTGGCATGGAACCCAGGCACTAGCTCTAAAGGTGTTACGGCTTCATTAATTACACTGCCAAGTTTTACAGATTCATTGTCCTTTGTAAAATGGCTACCTAACGTAAAAGGGAAAATAGTAATGGTGAGCATGTTGCAACCTACGGGCAGACCAGATGAAAACTGGGAAGAATACGCGACCAAAGTATCTTTTGAAAAAATGAAAAGCGAACGCGATTCATTGGAGAAAATCTGGAGACAGAATATTAATAATACGGGATATACCAGTAGAAACATCAATGCAGCATTTGAAAAAGCCGGTGCTGTAGGTATTGCACAATCAAGATGGTCCGAGGGTTTTGGTGCCAATAAGATTTTTAGTGCAAGTACTGAAAAAATTCCTGCTGTTGATATTTCATTAGAAGATTACGGAATGCTATACAGGATGGTAGAGCATGGTGCGGATACCAAAATTAAAATAGTGGCAGAGTCCAAAGACTTAGGCGTTGTACCAACATTTAATACCATAGCCACCATACCCGGCACCGAGTTCCCTGATGAATATGTGATTCTTTCCGCTCATTTTGATTCATGGGACGGCGGTACAGGTGCAACCGATAATGGTACAGGTACCATTACCATGTTAGAAGCAGCACGTATTCTGAAAAAAGTATATCCAAACCCAAAAAGGACTATTCTTGTAGGGCATTGGGGAAGTGAAGAACAAGGTTTAAATGGTTCTAGCTCATTTGTTGAGGATCACCCAGAAATTGTTGCCGGTGTACAAGCATTATTCAACCAAGACAATGGTACGGGCCGTGTGGTTCGTTTATCCGGGCAAGGATTTCTTCATGCATATGATTATTTGGGGCGATGGTTAGAAGCCGTACCGGAAACCTACAAAAACGAAATTGAAACTACATTCCCCGGTTCGCCCGGTCGTGGTGGATCAGATTATGCATCTTTCGTAGCGGCAGGTGCCCCTGCGTTTTCGCTAAGCTCGTTGAGTTGGGATTATTGGAACTATACTTGGCACACCAATTTGGACACCTACGATAAAATTGTTTTTGACGATGTACGCAACAACGCCATATTAACTGCCATTCTAACCTATATGGCATGCGAAGACCCAGAAAAAACATCTCGTGAAAAAGCTGTTTTGGGCATTAACCCAAGATCAGGCAAAAAAGGAGAATGGCCAACACCAAGAACGCCACAACGTAAAGGCGGACAAGATTAACGGTACCATCTAAAACTGATTTTCAAGCTCAAGGCTGTCCGCTGCTTGTAATGCTTTTTTAATAGCAGTACTCCACAGTGCATAGCCTTGCTTGTTCAAATGTAATCCGTCAGAAAGGTATAACTCTGGTATAGGCCTATTATCAGTAGTGATCATTTGTGCAAACACATTAATGTATTGGGCATTAAGCTCAGAAATAAAATATTTTGACAGCATTAAATTAGTTTCCATGATCAGCGGGATCAGATGTTCACGCTCTACACTTGGTTTTAAACTTATAAGCGCCAATTCTACATCTGGGTATTTATTCTTGATCAATTCTACCAGCTCCATACACCCAGAAAGAACTTCTTGGGGTGTCTTGCCATCATTTAAATCATTTTCACCGGCGTACAACACAATTTTAGACGGATTTGCCTCTACAAATATTTCATCAAAATAATGAATACACCAAGCAAAAGTAGAACCGCCAAAACCCAGGTTAACCACATTGAACGGACTCAAGTCCCTTTTCATATTCACCCAAAGCCGTACAGATGAACTACCATAAAAGGCAATTAAATTATCTTGGGTAGGCAATTTGGCCACTCGTCTTTTAAGTCGCTTTATTTCATTACACCATATTGCGGGTGGTTCTTCTAAACTATCGGCACCTGAGCTAGATACGTTCAATTGCTCTGCTCTTTCAATTGCCGCTTGCACATACCCTTTATACTCCTCTTGGTATTGCTCCATAAAAGCATATAGATCTTCATTGTTTTTAGAAGGCACCTTTTCACTCAAAAGAAAAGGTTCTTTAATGGCACAATAATATAAAGATTTACCAATTCTGTGGTCAAAATTCACCATGACTATAGGAGTAATGTATGGTTCCGGCTCTGTATGCATTGCTAGTTTAAAAGCACCCATTTTAAATGGTCCAGGAGATTCCTCAGTTCTATAAGATGTACCTTCTGGGCTTATGATCAGGTTATATTCCTGCTTTAAATGCTTAGAAGCCTCGCTATAAAATATGCTTCGCGCCTGTTCCTTTTTATTACTTGTCGTTTGTTCAGATTCTTTGGTGTAAACATTGATATAGCCTAGATTATTGTAATAATTTTGATGTCCATACTCCTGTCCTTGCCCAATACGAACAGTTCTAATACCCGGTTCTCCATATTTCTTATACAGTACCATAGCACTTAGAAAATGAGAATCTAAGGTTATTTGAAAATTATTGTTCAGGGTATAATGTGCATCATTGATCAGGTGATTATAAATGAAGATATTCCCTGTTTTATCAGGTAAATTATCCCATCCTTCAATAATGTAGGGTACGTTTTTAAAGACCTTCATAGTCAATTCCGCACATACCTTTCTATTCAGCATTACATCATTACTATTCTTTTCCGCAACGTTTTCATACATCTGCTGTAACCCACTGACAAAATCGTGCTCCTTTTGATCTTCTCCCAATAATTCTAAACTCAATGAGGCTATATGACGTTCTAACGCCGTACCGTTTTTTAACAAATTTGCAAGTGCTTCATAAGCAAATTGCTTTGTGGTCATACTCTTTAAAAGATGTGGCACTTGGTGTAAAGGCGATGAAAGCAATAAGCGCGATTTGTTGTTCTTGATCAATTGATATACGGCTTGCAAACTATGTTTTCCCAACAAACCAACATATCTAACAAAAGCCGCATTCAGTTGGTTACCCATGAGCCAAAGCAACCGTTGATAAAATTGACCTTCAAAGGCATCATCTCTCTGAAACAATTTCATGAGATCACATTCCGGTATAAAATAGGCAGATGTCTTTGTATTGGTAATCGCAGAGCAAATATCTTTTTCCCTTAAAAGACAAGACCACCCAAAAACAAACCCAGAGTTTTTTATAGAGCGTTGTTTAATTTCAATGGTATTTTCAATTCTTTTTATAGTAACCTCGCCATGAATTAGAATAAATAACCCGTTGCTAGATCCGTCTTGCACATACAACACCTCATCTGGTTCATATTCACGCCTTTCTGCCAAACCGGCCAGTGCCATTAAATTTTTCTCCTCAAAAAAATCTAAAAACGGAGAACGTCTCATCAATGAGACTATTTCTTCTTGTTCCGTTACCGGGGAAATAAAAAATTGCCTATCCTCTACAAAAGGCTGAAACCTTACCGGGCTCAACAATTCCGTTTGTTTCAATAATGCAGTACGCAAAACGTGATATAACTTGGCACCTATGTTTTTCAACAGAACGTTTTGGTGCCCCTTTTTTAAGTATACATCAAGATCGTTAAAAGGAATTTCAAAGAATGAAGCTTTTGCAGACGCCACCGTTGCTTTATAAGTAAAGCGTTTAGGCGTGTTAAATCCGTTTAAACCAATAGTTGAAAACGGTTCTGAATTTTGGCAAACCAAAATATCGCTCTCTGGGCTATCTAAAGAAATATAGTAATTGACGCTTCCTTCAATAAGCCATCTAAAAGTGTTTACCTTTTTGTGAATATAACTAATAGCATACCCTTTTTCGTATGTTTTTATTACTCCTTTTGGGAAGTATTCCTTAAGTTTTTCAGTACTTATTTCTTGTCTTAAAAGTCTAGTTTGGTGTGTCATGCGCCTTCTAACTTAACCAGATTAAACCTAAAAAAGAAACCCTACACACATTAAAATCAATTTATCATTTTAAGAAAATAATATTGGTCAAAACCATAAAAATGGCACCCTTAAAATTAGAATTACCAAATTAAATTTTCCCACTCACTTTTTACAAAGGCTTTTGTTATCTTACCTACTCAACAACTAATTTGACCACACCATGAAAACCATCAAATTTCTATTTGTGCTATTGATGATTGCACCTATGACCTTACAATCTCAACGTAGAAAAAGTAAAATCACCCAACCATCAATTACATTAAATGACTCTGTTTTTACAGGATTAAAATGGAGAAATATTGGTCCATTTAGAGGAGGTAGAAGTGTAGCATCAACCGGTGTGGTTGGTCAACCCATGGTGTATTATATGGGAACCGTTGGTGGTGGAATTTGGAAAACCACGGATGATGGAATCACATGGAAAAATGTTTCGGACGGATTCCTAAAAACGGTAACCGTTGGCGCCATATCTGTATCTGAAAGTAATCCGAATATTGTAATTGCCGGCATGGGAGAACATGCGGCAAGAGGTGTGATGACCTCTATGGGAGATGGTGTTTACAAATCTACCGATGCGGGTAAAACTTGGAAACACATAGGGCTAGACAAAACACGGCACATTTCTGATGTCATTATTGACCCTACAGACCCAAACATCATTTTTGTTTCGGCACAAGGTGCACAATATGGACCTTCTACTGAAAGAGGCATTTATAAATCTACCGATGGCGGTGATACTTGGAAAAATGTACTTTTCCTAGATAATACTACTGGAGCATCTGGTCTTACAATGGATATGACCAACCCAACCATACTATATGCCGCTATGTGGCAACACAGACGATATCCCTGGACAATGGAATCTGGTGGAAAAAACTCAGGTATCTATAAATCTACCGACAGTGGTGAAACTTGGCAGCAATTAACCGAGGGGTTACCAAAAGAAATGGGTAAAATTGGTATTTCTGTATCTAGGGCCAACCCTGAACGTGTATTTGCAGTGATCGAGGCAGAAGGAGAAAAAGGCGGAGTATACCGTTCTGATGATGCCGGTAAAAAATGGAAATTGATCAATAAAGACCGTATTAATATTGCCCGGTCTTGGTACTATATGGAAATTTTTGCAGACCCCCAGAATGAAGATATTGTCTATGTGCTAAATGCACCGGTCACAAAATCAATAGATGGCGGTACATCTTTTTCACCGTTGCCAACACCACATGGCGATAATCATGACTTATGGATAGACCCTTTGAACAACAAGCGCATGGTAAACTCTAACGATGGTGGTTCTAACGTTTCTAATAACGGTGGAAAGAGTTGGAGTACGCAACAAAATCAAAATACCGCTCAATTTTATAGGGTGATAACGGACAATTTGGTACCGTACAATGTCTATGGCGGGCAACAAGATAATTCTACCGTTGCCATTGCGTCAAGAACAAACGATAACGGAATAGATTGGAAAGATTGGTACGCAGTTGCAGGTGGAGAAAGCGCCTTTTTAGCTTTTGACCCAGACGACCCAAAATTAATTTATGGTGGCACATACCAAGGAAATATTGACAAGTGGAACGCAAGTACCAAAGAGTCAAAACCCATTAAAGAATACCCGGAATTAGGTTTAAGTATATCACCAGAAAATGCAAAATACCGTTATAATTGGAATGCCCCAATTATTACCTCTCCACATGACAGAAAAACAATTTACCACGGCGGCAATGTAGTTTTTAAATCAACCGACGAAGGTCAAAGCTGGTCAGTTATTAGTCCTGATTTGACCCGTAATGAAAAAGATAAGCACGGACTTGGCGGTAGACCCTTTACCAATGAAGCCGCAGGAGGTGAAATTTATAACACACTTACCTATTTGACAGAATCTCCACATGAAGAAGGCGTAATTTGGTCAGGTAGTGATGATGGTTTGGTACATGTAACCAAAGATGGTGGTGCCAATTGGTCAAATGTTACTCCTACAGACGCCATGGAAGGGATTATTAATAGTATTGAAGTATCTCCACATGATCCGGCAACAGCTTACATCGTTTTAATGCGTTATAAGTCGATGGATTTCAAAAATTACATTTACAAGACTACGGACTATGGTACTACTTGGACAAAAATCACCAATGGCATTACCGGTGACAACACCTTTACCAGAGTGGTTCGTGAAGATAAAAAGGTAAAAGGTCTACTATATGCGGGTACCGAAACGGGCTTGTTTGTTTCTTTAGATGATGGCATGCATTGGCAACCTTTACAGTTAAATTTACCTTTAACCCCTATTAACGACCTTATTATTCAAGATAATGATTTGGTTGCTGCAACGGCCGGTCGTTCATTCTGGATCTTGGATGATTTAGCCGCTTTACAAAATGCCAGTGCACCAAAACAGGCATTGAACATTTTTAAACCCAAAGACACCTATTTATTCATTGGAGGATATAGCGAAAAACCTGTGTCAGGCTTAGGAAGCAACCCCAAAAGCGGCGTTACTTTTGATTATTACCTGAACGAAGCACAAGATAGCACTGAGCTAAAATTAGAAGTTTTAAAAGATGGAGATGTAATACGAACGATTACCAATAAAAAAGACAAAAAGTTTAGTTCTTGGCCAGGCGGACCATCAAAACCAGCCGTATTGCCTTCTAAAAAAGGATATAACCGTTTTACTTGGGATTTTAAAAGAGACCCACTACCCGCAGTTGACAAAGTATTTGTACTGGGCGGATTAGATGGTTCTATTGTTGGCCCAGGAGATTACCAACTTAGACTTATATTAGAAAATGAAACCGCAGAAACCTTGGTAAGTATTTTACCTCTCCCCAACATTAAAGCGACCATGGCAGATTATGAAGAGCAACAAAATATGTTGAAAACCATAGAAGCTACCGTAATAGAAATACATACTGCAGTGAATGATATGCTATCAGCAAAATCTCAATTAAAACAGTATAATCAATTACTTGAAGACCACACAAAAGCAGAAGCACTTTTAAAACAAGGCGATTCTTTGATCAAACGAATTTCATCTTGGGAAGAAAATCTTATTCAGCCCAACCAAAAAACCTTTCAAGATGTTATAAATTTCGAAAATAAACTAAACGCGCAATTATTGAATTTAAGAGGATATATTGACGTAGCAGAACCCAGAGTTACAATGGGCGCAAAAGAAAGATTGCGTGATTTACTTGCTATATGGGGCAGTTTTAAAACAGAACATAATGCTATCATCAATACAGAAATGAAGGCATATAATACCCTATTCCAAAGTTTAGAAATCCCTGCAATTATATTACCGCAAGCACAAAATTAAAATTGAGTTGGAAAAACTAATACTAGACCAGACTTTTAAAGGCGAAAATTATACCATTTCCCGTTTGCCACGTGCAGAATATGAAAATTGCATTTTTGAAAGATGCGATTTTTCCAAAGGATACTTGGACAACCAAATCTTTTTGGAGTGCGAGTTTATAGATTGTAACTTAAGTAATGTGAATTTGGTGAACACGACTTTTAAAGAAGTCAAATTTTCACATTGCAAACTTATGGGTTTAGCATTCCACACATGTAACAGTTTTTTAATGGACTTCTCCTTTTATGATTGTAATTTAAATTTTTCCATATTTACCGAATTAAAATTAATTGGTCAGGTATTTAAAGCCTGTAACCTTTCAGAAGCAGATTTTAGTGACTGTGATCTAAGTAATTCCAAGTTCGTAGATTGTAATTTAGAACGTACCATCTTTTCAAGAACCAATTTACAAAAGGCAGATTTTAGCACAGCAACCCATTTTAACATAGACCCAGAAAACAACATGGTAAAAGGCGCCATCTTTTCCAGTGACATGCTAGAAGGTCTATTGCATAAGTATAAATTGAAGATATTGAAGTAATTTTAAATTATAAGTATATGTATGAATATCAATTTGTTAAAATAAACCTTGGAGGTATTTTTACCGCAAAGCCCAGCTCAAATTATAAAGAAATTATATCATCTAAAGCAAAGGAAGGGTGGCGATTTGTTCAAATTTTCGCACCAGCGACCTCAGGGTATGGATCCGCATCTTATTTTGAATTGATTTTTGAAAAAAAGGTAGACTAGCATGGTCATTCATTTTGAACACTCTAACTGTCCAAATCGTAAAGTGATAGACGCTAATTATTCAATTGCCGAAACCCTCCAAATAACACCACCGTCATCATCATTTACCAAAAGAGATCCATCTGGGGCAACGGTAACTCCAACTGGTCTACCATACACTTCACCAGCTGCTTCATCAGCAATAAAACCAGTTAAAAAATCAACAGGTTTTTGGGGTTTTCCGTTTTGAAAAGGGACGAATACCACCTTATAACCAGCAAATTCCGCTCGGTTCCATGAACCATGTTGACCAACAAATGCTCCATTTTTATACTTCTCAGGAAATTGTGAAGCGGTATAAAACGTAAGCCCTAAAGAAGCGGTATGACTACCCAAAGGCACATCGGGAACTATAGTCATATCTACAAGGTTTTGGTGCGGATCATCTTCCCATCTTGGATCATTTATATCTCCATAATAACTATAAGGCCATCCATACCATCCTCCTTTTTTTACACTGGTTAGATAATCGGGCACTAAATTATTACCAATCTTATCACGTTCGTTAACAGCCGTCCATAATTCACCAGTAACCGGGTTCCAATCCATCCCCACCGGATTACGTATACCACTTGCGTATATTATTTCATCAGACCCATCTGTATTTACCTCTAAAATGGCAGCACGTCTTTCCTCTTTATCCATACCCTGCTCCCCTACATTACTTGCCGATCCAACCGAGATGTATAACTTATTTCCTTCCTTATTCGCTATTACATTACGGGTCCAATGGTTATTATAGCCACTTGCAGACAAAGCAACTATTTTTTCTCCTTCCCCTTCAAGCTTGTTCTGACCTTCCTTGTAGGCATACCTATAAAGCCCATCTGTATTAGCGATATAGAAATATCCATCCAAAACCAACATCCCCAAATTTTGATTCAGTTGATCTTTAAACACATATCTTTCATCTATTACACCATCCATGTCGTTATCACGTAATAATGTAATCCTATCAGCGCTATTTTTTGTGTTAGATTCTGCGACAAAAATGTCATTATTAGGTGCAACATACGTCCACCTCGGATGATCCAAATCTTGAGCAAATATTGCAACTTCAAAACCCGTTGGGGCTTTGGGCAATTTGTTTGATGGCCACGCTATAATTTTACTGTTTTTAGTAACCGATTCAG
Source organism: Maribacter dokdonensis DSW-8 (assembly GCF_001447995.1). Taxonomy (NCBI): domain Bacteria; kingdom Pseudomonadati; phylum Bacteroidota; class Flavobacteriia; order Flavobacteriales; family Flavobacteriaceae; genus Maribacter; species Maribacter dokdonensis. The sequence goes on from NZ_LDPE01000001.1 coordinate 2,172,643, forward strand.
ATGAATATGGAGGCACCAATTCCAAAGGTCCAATAGCGGTTTCCACAACCGATGATCCCGTATTTCGCCATTTTTCTTTTGAATTTTCAGTCAACTGTTTTTTACTACTACAGCTCATTAAAATTGTAGTGGACGCTAGTATATATAGAATTGTTTTCATAGTATTGGTTTACTCTCAAAATTATAGCAACCGTATTAAAAAGTCTACCAAATACACCTGTTTACAAATACTTTAACAGATTTTTACATAAAGTTTAAAATATTGATTATTAAGACTCTAAATAGATAAAATTCAATTTTTTAAGATTAACAATATCCATTTTAATTGAGTAAAGAATCATATTAATTTGAGCCCAAATTTTAAATAATTAACTTTCTTTCATAATTAAGATTGATGACCAAAGAAATAAAAACAAAAATCATTCAAGTTTGCGATGCTAAAATTGCAGCAAAAGGAGAAAACGTAGGGCTGTCTTTCTATGCCTTTTTTAAAAATAAAAATGACCATCCAGAACTATTGATGGAAGTTGCCCAATGGTGGATATTAGAAAACAAGTTAGACCATTTTGAGAAGGCGATAAAGATAAGGGATATGATAAAATCTTTAAATTAACCTGCAATGAAAAACAGTTTTTACGTGCTATTTCTACTGTCATTTCTAACTAGTTGCCAGCAACAAAATGTCAACCGTACCGCAGTAGTTAAATCATATTACAGTGCTTTTGATTCAGGAAATTACAACGCTTTAAAAGCAATTACCAATGATAGTGTTACAATAATTTCTGGCGACTTTACAACAAACTATGATAAAGAAGCTTTTTATGAATTCTATAAATGGGATTCCATTTTTAAACCTACATACAACACTATTAAAATAGAAGAAGAGAACAATACTGTTTTAGTTACCGTTGCTCAAAAAAATAAAAGAAACAGTTTTTTACAAAACAACCCTCTAAAATTTAAGGTCAGGGTTTCATTTACCAGTGGAAAAATCTCCAAATTAGAAGAACTTGAATATATCAATGTTAATTGGAATGAATGGAACCAACAAAAAAATGCCTTAGTAGAATGGGTACAACTGAATCACCCTGAATTAAATGGTTTTGTGAATGACATGACCATGAAGGGAGCTATGGATTATTTGAAAGCGATTGAATTGTATGAGAAAAAGGAATTATTGAACTAAGTTACTTTTATTTGAAAACGTGAAATGAACAAAATACACCATACCGCTATCATTTGCTCTAATTACAAAATTTCCAAGAAATTCTACACCCATGTTTTAGGCTTAGAAATAATTCGTGAGGAGTATCGCCAAGAACGACAGTCTTATAAATTAGATTTAGCTTTGAACGGAGATTATATTATTGAGTTGTTTTCTTTCCCTAATCCACCAAAGAGACCTTCAAGGCCAGAAGCATGTGGTCTACGGCACTTGGCTTTTGAAGTAGATGATTTAGAAAAGATAATTGCCCATTGTAAATCCTACAACGTCATTGCAGAACCTATTAGAATTGATGAGTTCACCAACAAACGATTTACTTTTATTGCAGACCCTGACAACCTTCCTATAGAATTTTACGAAAAGTAAACCTATCCGTTTGTAAACGTTTAATTTGTATATTGTTACAAATACCGAAGTATGAAAATTCTACTATTACTCCTTCTATCGACCACTGCTATGGTCCATGCACAGAACACCATATCCTTTGAGCCTGAAATGACAAGTCCCAAAGCCAAATTAAGTCAGATAGAATGGCTGGCAGGTCATTGGAAAGGGGAAGCATTTGGTGGCATTGCTGAAGAAATATGGAGTCCACCTACAGATGGTAGCATGATGTTTTCTTTCCGACTAATTGATAAAGGCGCTGTAAGTTTTTATGAATTCGGACACATTATCGAGGTAGATGATACATTATTATTACAGCTAAAACACTTTGATGGTGATTTGGGCGGTTGGGAACAAAAAGATGAAACCGTAGATTTTATATTGGTAAAAGTCGAAGAGAATAAATTTTACTTTGACGATTTTACTATTGAACGTATTTCTGATACAGAGATAAACATGTATGTGGAAGTCAGTGAAGAAGAAGGCACATCAAATGAAATAACTTTCAACTATCACAGACAATGAAAAGAGAATGTTTAGAATGCGGTTCAGAAGTTATTGGTAGAATAGATAAGAAATTCTGCAATGATTATTGCCGCAACATATATAACAACAAAGTAAACCCTGCTAGCAAGCAGCTTATAAGAAATATCAATAATAGGCTACGTAAAAATTACCGAGTACTGGATAGTTTTCAATTAAAGGATGGAAAAACCAAAACCACGGGCACACGCTTGATCGATAAAGGATTTGACTTCAATTATGTTACCAATTTATATACCACCAAAAAAGGTACTACCTATTACTTTCTTTATGATTTAGGATACCTCCCATTGGATAATGATTTCTATATGATAGTAAAGAGAGAATAGCAAGCCCCTTAGCCCCCAAAGGGGAATATTATTGATATAAAAAAGGTTTCCTAATAGGAAACCTTCATGTATTTTAAGCTCCCCTTTGGGGTTGGGGGCTAGCTCTATTTCCAATTATGACCACTTAATTTTAGGGCGGCCACAACAATGTCTTTTCTACTAATTTGCCCTACTAAGATATCATTACGCATTACAGGTAATCTTCTTCTGTTGTGCTGGGCAAAAATACCCGCAGCATCAAAAATGGAGATATCATGCGGGATAGTTTCCACCGTTTTGGTCATAAACTTCTCAACACTTTTATCTAGAATAGGCTGATTGAAATACCTACTTTCAGAAATTTGTTTCATACAATCGGCTTCAGAAATGATACCTACTAGAAAACCGTTGCCGTCTAAAACAGGTCCACCAGAAATGCGATGTTTGGCAAATTTCTCCATAACGTCTAAAATTGAATCATCTGGCGAAAAAGTGATTAACTTAGTGGTCATGTAATCGGCCACAAGAATTGGTGCTTCAAATTCTTTTTTAAATACCTTTCTAACGCCTTGAAAGCTTTTGATTCCCATGATAGTATGTTTAGAGGTTGATTACTAAAGATAATAAATAAAATGAAATTTGCTAATAATTTTCGATGTATGTCAATTAATACTCAAAATTTTAATACATTTTAAAAGAATATCGCAATTATGAAAAAAACACCAACCGTATTAACCCTACTACTTATTATTCTTGCCACTTATTGGAGTTTTAGAGTGCTTTTACCTCAATATACGGAAGGGGAAACCGTTGCTGAGACTCAGTTTTCAACAGACAGAGCCTTAGTACATGTAAAAGAAATATCTAAAGAACCACATGGTGTTGGTTTTCCTGCACATACCACGGTACGTAATTATATAACAGAGCAACTACGATCGTTAGGGTTAGAAACTACATTACAAGAGGGCTATACGGCCGGGGATTGGGGCAACCTAAGCAAAGCCGAAAATATACTTGCTAGAATTAAAGGCACCGAATCTGGAAAAGCACTTTTGTTATTGAGCCACTATGATAGCAATCCTCATTCATCATTAGGTGCCAGTGATGCTGCAAGTGGAGTTGCCACTATCATAGAAGGTATACGTGCATTTTTAAAAACCAACACACCACCCAAAAACGATATTATAATTTTAATTTCAGATGCCGAAGAATTAGGGCTCAACGGAGCAGACCTTTTTGTTGATAAGCATGAATGGTTAAAAGATGTGGGCCTAGTGCTCAATTTTGAGGCTCGCGGTAGTGGTGGACCAAGCTATATGCTCATGGAAACCAATAGGGGAAACAGCAGGTTAATTTCTGAATTTATAGCCGCTAAACCTGATTACCCCGTAGCAAATTCATTGGCATACAGTATATACAAAATGTTACCTAATGACACTGACCTAACCGTATTTAGGGAAGATGGCGATGTTGAGGGCTTTAATTTTGCGTTTATAGATGATCATTTTGACTATCATACCCAAATTGATAATTATGAAAGACTAGATAGAAATACGCTTGCACACCAAGGTAGTTACTTAATGCCCTTACTAAAGCATTTTAGCAACACTGACCTCACGAATTTGAAAAGTTTAGATGACAATGTCTATTTTAACGTTCCCTTTTTTAAGATGGTTTCTTATCCGTTTAGTTGGATCATGCCAATGTTGATATTTGCCATTCTCATTTTTATCTTATTATTGATTTTAGGATTCAAGAAAAAAGTATTGAATGCCAAAGATGTATTCAAAGGATTTCTACCTGTACTATTAACCTTAGTTGTCAATGGCATTGTTGGGTATTACAGTTGGCAATTTTTAAAATGGGTGTATCCTGGATATACTGATATTCTTCATGATTTTACATACAACGGTCATGCCTATATCTTTGCATTCGCCCTATTCTCACTTAGCACATGCTTTTATGCATATTATAGATTTAGAGTGATCAAGACAGCTAATCTGTTAGTTGCCCCGTTTATTATCTGGATAATTATTTGTGGCTTGGTAGCGGTATATTTAAAAGGAGCCGCATTTTTTATTGTGCCTTTATATAGTTTTTTGGTTGCATTTTATGTTCATATCAATCAGAAAAATCCGGATCCGTTTTTATTGTTGTTCTTAGGTATACCGGCACTGTTCATATTTGCTCCGTTCGTACAAATGTTTCCTGTTGGCCTAGGGCTTAAAATGATGGTTGCATCTACCCTATTTACTACACTCATCTTCTTTTTGTTACTGCCATTAATATCAAAATACAGAAAAAAGGGTGCTTTGGCATTTTTAAGTTTTCTGTTGTTCGCCGGTTTTATGGTATCGGCCCATATGGATTCTGGGTTTACTAAAGATAAACCTAAACCAACAAGTTTATTGTATGTATTAAATGCAGATGACAATACCGCTATGTGGGCAACCTATGAGCATAAATTATCTGATTGGACCGCACAATACATCATAGATAAGCTTGGCGTACCACCACAAATAAACGAAACCATTAGTAGTAAATATGGAACTGATTTCACCTATACATATGAAGCTCCACTTAAAAACATTCCAAAACCTACTATTGAGGTACAGTTAGACACTGTAATCAACAATGTACGTTCTATACGATTATGCATCACGCCCAATAGACCAATAAATCGTTTGGAAGTTTTCACTAATCCAGTTGACATCCTAAAGGCAGATGTGAACGGTATTCAATTGTCTCACCATTTTCTACAAAACAGAAATAGTGGTAGATTGATTACCAACTACATCAGTGATAAAAATTTTACCGATATTAATTTAGAATTTCCGGCAGACTCCCCTTTAGAACTGACATTTTACGAAGCCTCTAATGATTTATTAAACAATGAATTATTCTCTATACCTGAACGTAGAGAAGATCAAATACCAATGCCTTTTGTGTTGAACGATGCAATAGTAACCGTACAAAAATTAAAATTTGGTCAATAAAATAGGAATAATAGGTTGTGGTTGGCTTGGGTTGCCCCTAGCCGAAAGTTTAGTGAACGGCGGATTTGAAGTAAGGGGAACTACCACTTCTAAGAACAAAATGGCCGTTTTAGAGGAAAAAGGCATCCAACCATTTCAAATTTCCATTTCCGAGAAGGAAATCAATGGAGATATCCATGCTTTCCTTTCATCCATAGAAGTCCTAATTATAAATATTCCGCCTAAACTGCGTGGCAAAGGTCCCAAGGAAAGCTATATTGATAAAATAAAACTACTGTACCTGGCCATTAAAAAGTCTGACGTAAAAAATATCATATTCGCCAGCAGCACCGCTATATATGGTGATGCAAAAGGTATCGTGACCGAAGAAACCAAGCCCCTACCTACTACAGCATCTGGCATACTACTACTGCAGTGTGAAAACCTACTGAAAAACGACAACGAACTGAATACCGTTATTATTAGATTTGGTGGATTAATAGGTCCTGATAGGCACCCGGTAACGATGCTATCCGGCAGGCAAAATCTCAGTAACGGAGATGCCCCTATCAATTTAATTCATTTGGATGATTGTATCGGTATTATTAAAACGATTATTGAACATAAGCATTTTAACGATGTATTGAATGCCGTTTATCCAGAGCATCCTACTAAAAAAGAATACTATACCCAAGCAGCCATAAAGAGAGGCTTGGAACCACCCACATACCATTCCACCGGCAAAAACCTTAAATTAATTCAATTTTGTAAGATTTTTCTTATTAACAATTATCATTTTCTTACCCCGCTAAATTAACCATTTACAACACTAGAATATCCTTTCACAACAAAACCTGAAAATCAGCGTTAATATAATGTTGACTTTCAACTACTTATCGACGTAATACATACCTTTGTTTAACAATATAAAACCATAATGTTATGAAGAAAGATAAATTACGGGAGAGGGTTTTAGTTGAATTAGAGAAGCTCATCTCCCTAAGTTGTAAGAACCCAACAGGTTCTAAAAAATATGAAGATTTGCATGTGGCACTTTTAAAAAAGCATTACAGTGCTACCAATGTAACCATAGACTATCACCGTCATAGAATTCAAATGGAGGTTATAGAAGATGTTAGTCTATATGACCCTAAAACGGTAAATACATATTTACCTACATTCTACACGAATCTATTATTCAACAATCTATGTAATTTCTTGATTTCATGTGTAGAAAAAGACAATAAAAGTATTGGTTTTTACACCCAACTTTTAAACTCTTTCAAAGGTTCAAAAAACCAATTAGAGTTAGCTTAAAAAACCCTATTCGTTGTAAATTAAAGACGCCAGAACAGGCGTCTTTTTTTGTTTGGAACATTTAAACCTTTCCTTAACAAGATCATACAGAATAATTTAATAGTTTAGCGCACTTTAAAAGAATCAGATAAATGAAAAAATCAGTTTTAATATTAGTAGCGGCCATTTTACTATCGGGCAGCTATGGATATGCACAGACCAAATCAGAATTACTTAAACATTACGAAGCATTTTATGACCAAATGAGGTTACAAGGTGATGTAGATGGTGTAATTAATGCACTAACTCACCTAAACGTGCTATCACCATCAAAAGAAAGAAATGATACCCTAGCCTATATTTATGCCAATGACAACCAACATTTACAGGCATTGAATATTATAGGGATTGAAAAACTGGATTCAGATTCCAACTTGGCCATACAGGTAAAAGCGGTTTCTTTAAAAGCTTTGAACCAACCAAAAAGGGCGTTAGAGCAATTTGAAGCATTATATGCCAGAGAGCCAAATGCCTACCTTGCTTATGAACTAGCAGACCTTAAGGTACAAACAGGAGATAATGTAGGCGCAATGAAACATGTTGAATATGGTATTGCAAATGCCAAAGACGATATGAAATATGCATTTTATGAGCGTCAGCAACCATACGAAGTACCTTTAAAAGCCGCCTTTATTCATGTAAAGGCACTTATACAGTACAATATGGACAAAACTAATATTGACCAAGCTATAGCTACTTTAGACGAAGCTTTGGCCATTGACCCCAATTTTAATTTGGCCAGCTTAAGCAAGCAAGCATTGACTTCGCGAAAAGAAGCACCTACCGAGAAAAAATAATGTCACTTAAGTTTAAAAAAAAGGCGAATCACTTGATTCGCCTTTTTTTTATTAATTTGTTTTTAGCATTTCTAAAAGAGTATTGTCCGTTTCTTTTTTCAGCTCTACCAACTCATCTACCAAATCATTAGGTACCGCAATAGACAGCACATAATGTGCTACCTTCCATTGTCCATCTATCTTTTTCAATACTCCCGATCCACGGCAAATTTTCATTTGTGTATCTAAAAGTTCATCGAACCATGCGAAATCGGCTTCCTTATTTATATAAATATTACGCTCAACCGCAGTAAAATTCCAAGCTTTTCCTTTATCAAAATAAGGTTTTGAAAAACTCATAAACGCATCTCTTTGCCAATTTTCGGTAGCATCGGTACCTATAAATACAGCATCATTGGTCATTAAATCAAAATAGGCGTCAAAGTCTGCAGAACCTGCCGCTGCATGCCAGCTGTTCAAAGTTTCGGTAATTTGTGCTTTCTCATTATTCTGTGAAAAAATAAATGAGGAGAACAGTAATATAAATAGGCTAATTTTCTTCATTCTTAAGTAGTTCTTCTGGCAACGTATTGTTGACCACAACGTTAAATTGATTTCTAAGATCATTATAGGCCTTTATCATCTGAATCATAGATTCCGTAGGATTTTGTCTATACTCCAAATCGCCCTTGGTTTTTAAAACAAAGGTCTTGAACAGTTTCTGCCTACCCTTAATTTGTTGGATATTGAATTTTTCGGGGTATTCGCTTTCTTCTAGTTTTTTTTGATTTTCTATAATCTCATCGATCACAAGTTCAAAATCTTCTATGTAATCAGAGGAATACATTTTGTCAAAACTTTTATCCAAGGCGTTATATTCCAACCAATCTTTTAAAATAGCATGGGCTTTGGTATCTAAGCCAATTTTTACGGGCAGGCTGTCTTTTGTAGACTGCCAAAGAGATTCATGTACAACCGTGGTTTCCTTTGCTTCCTCTTTGCAAGAGGCAACTAGGACTATGAGTGATAAAAAAAAGATAATTTTGGACATAAGCGAATGTACAAATTTTAAGAAAAGGTATCTTTATCTCAAATTCATTTAACGAAAAATTTAATGCCGAAATATATTTTGATTATTGGGGCCTGTGGTCAAATTGGAACAGAACTAACCTTAACCCTTAGGGAGAAATACGGTAGTGAGTATGTAATTGCCAGTGATATTAGGGAAGGTAATGAAGATTTAATGCAATCTGGACCATTTGAAATATTAGATGCCACTAATTATGACGCGCTTGAAGAGGTCATTGCCTATTACGAAATTTCAGAAGTGTATTTAATGGCCGCTATGCTTAGTGCAACGGCAGAGAAATTTCCGATGCGTGCATGGAATTTGAACATGAATACCCTTTTCAATGTATTGAATTTGGCAAAGGAGAAAAAAATAGATAAAATCTTTTGGCCGTCTAGTATCGCCGTTTTTGGTCCGAATACACCAAAAGACGATACTCCGCAAAATACCATAATGGAGCCAAGTACGGTTTATGGTATTAGTAAGCAAAGCGGTGAACGATGGTGCGAGTATTATTTCAAAAAATTTGACGTAGATGTAAGAAGCATTAGATACCCAGGCCTTATTAGCTGGAAAACCATGCCAGGTGGCGGAACAACTGATTATGCCGTAGAAATATACCATAAAGCACTTTCAGAAGGCTCATACACCTGTTTCTTGGAAGAAGACACTAAATTACCTATGATGTTCATGGACGATGCCATACGTGCCACATTACAGATCATGGAAGCCCCATCTGAGAACATCAAAGAGCGTTCTGCCTATAATTTGGCAGCAATGAGCTTTACGCCCAAAGAAATGGCCAAAAATATAAAAGCTGTGATCCCTGAATTTGAAATGGCCTATGAACCGGATTTTAGGCAAGAAATTGCCAACTCTTGGCCAAGCAGTATAGATGATAGCAGTGCCCAAAAAGATTGGAATTGGAAGGCAGAATTTGACCTTGAAAAAACTACCGAAACAATGTTGGAAAATTTGAAGAACAGGGTTTAGCCTGTTCTTCAAATTAATATTTAGTTAATAAACTTCAATCGCTTTTCAATTGCCATGATCATGGCATTGGCGATATCTTTACCTGTAGCATTTTCAATACCCTCTAAACCTGGTGATGAGTTAACTTCCAATAGTAACGGTCCTTTGTTAGATCGTATGATATCTACGCCCGCAACGGCAAGGTTCAATACTTTAGCGGCTTTTAAAGCCAACTTCTTTTCATCAGCCGTAATCTTAACGATTGATGCCGTACCACCTTGGTGAATATTGGCCCTGAACTCCCCCTTTTGGGCTTGGCGCTGCATACTGGCCACTACTCTGCCGTTCACCACAAAACAACGGATATCTTGTCCGTTTGCTTCTTTAATAAACTCTTGTACCAATATGTTCGTGTTAACGCTCTTAAAGGCATTGATTACACTTTCAGCGGCCTTATTGGTTTCGGCAAGAACAACACCCTTACCTTGCGTACTTTCCAAAAGTTTAATGATCAATGGTGCACCGTTGACCATTTTGATCAAGTCTTTGGTATCCATAGGTGATTTTGCAAAACCGGTGATAGGAATGTGGATATCATAGTTTGAGAACAACTGTGATGCGAACAATTTATCTCTGGATTGTGTAATAGCCTCTGCCGAATTCTGACAGTATACACCAAGATTGTTAAACTGACGGATCAATGCGCAACCGTAAAATGTTACGGATGGCTTTATTCTTGGAATAACCGCATCATAATCTTTAAGAATAATACCACCCCGATATCTAATTTCGGGCGAATGGGCATCAAGCTTCATATAGGCTTGCTCAACATTTAAGAAATGTATTTCATGACCCCTTGCCTCTGCGGCTTCCATGATTCTCTTATTACTGTACAAATTTGGATTACTGGCCAAAAGTGCAATCTTTAGTCCCGATTTTTCTTTAAAATAAGGAGCGTAAAACTTATTGACCTCTTGATCTTCAAACGATCCTAATTGATAGTTTACCGCAGGGTTTACAATAAAGCGCTCATTTAAAGCCTCTCTACCTAAAAGCATACGGAACTCCATAGTATCTCTATTGGCCAAGGTCAATTCAATATCAAATGTAGCATCACCTAAGGTAACCGGTGTTTTTATCACCAGACGTTCTTCTGATATACCCGATGAACTTTTAACCATACGACGGGCAATCAACCTTGCTTGGCACTCAATGGCAATACTCCGGTTTTCTTGAAGCGGACTAACCTCAAATTTTACCCATTCCTGACCTCCTTTTGATACTATTTTTAAATTAGTAGCTTGTATGGAAGATGTTTTTGCTCCAGAGTCTACCCTGGCTTTAATTGCCGGTATACCCAGGTCATTGAATACACACCACTCTTCACTACCTATTATTTTTAAATTATCCAATTCTGTTTGTTTTTGACTCCTTTTTAAAATAGGAGCTTTCTTATTTCTTTTTTAACTCAAATAAATCTGTTCTTCTATCGCGAAGATTACGTACTGCACCAAACTGATTTAGTTCACGTAATAAACTAATATCAACATCGGCAATTAAGATCATTTCTGTATTCGGTGTTGCCTCCGCTTTGATCCCGTTTGTTGGAAAAGAGAAATCGCACGGTGTAAAAACCATAGACTGAGCAAACTGAATATCCATATTCTGAACATTTGGCAAGTTACCTACACTACCTGCAATAGCAACATAACATTCATTTTCAATTGCTCTAGCCTGCGCACAATTACGCACTCTAGAATAACCATTTTGGGTATCTGTCAAGAAAGGAACGAACAAAATATCCATACCTTCATCTGCAAGCAGTCTACTAAGTTCAGGAAACTCAGAATCATAGCACACCAACACCCCAATTTTACCACAATCAGTATCAAAAGCCTTTAATTGATTACCGCCTTGCATTCCCCATACCTTGGCTTCATCTGGTGTTACGTGAAGTTTTTCATAGCGCTCCATACTACCATCCCTTCTACATAAATACCCCACATTGTACAAGCGACCATCGATCATTTCCGGCATACTACCTGTAATGATATTAATGTTGTACGATATGGAAAACTCAGAGAATTTTTGGGCAATTGCCTGTGTATGCTTTGCCAATTCACGAATAGCATCTGGTGTAGACATGTGATTGTTAACCGCCATTAAAGGTGCGTTGAAAAACTCAGGAAACAATGCAAAGTCTGATCGGTAACCAGAAACGGCATCAATAAAATACTCTGCCTGCTCCAACAATTCATCTAGATCCTTGTACGGTCTCATTTGCCATTGAATCAACCCTAATCTAATTACGGTTTTTTTAGTAGCGGCTTTTTTAGACGGTTTTTGGTAATAGATATTATCCCACTCCATCAAAATAGCAAAATCTTGAGAAGCCTTATCACCATCTAAATACCCTTTCATTACCTTGGCAGGATGAAAATCATTACTGATCTGAAAATTCAGTACAGGATCTTGAATCTCTTTTCTACGGACCTTATCAATGTATTCTTTGGGTGATAGTTTTGATGCATAGGCATGGTAATTTGGCATTCTACCACCAAAAACAATGCTTTTTAAGTTTAACTTTTCACAAAGCTCTTTTCTATAATCATATAAACGACGCCCTAAACGAAGACCTCTAAAGCTTGGCTTTATAAACACCTCTATACCATAAAGCACATCACCCTCATTATCATGGGTGTCAAAAGAGTATTTGCCCGTAATTTGTTCATAGGTATGATTGTCATCAAAAGCATCATAATCTACGACAATAGAAAGGGCTACCCCTGCAAGTTGGCCATTGATCTTAATAACGACCTGACCCTCAGGAAATTTTTCAATCAACGATTTTATATGTTTCTCTTTCCAATATGAACCCGGCATATTGGTGTAGGCAGAAATCATAGCAGTTTTAAGTTCTTGATAATCATCAAGGTCCAAAAACTTTAATTCAATATTTTCAATTTCATCAATTTTCATATACCTGTTGTAAGCACAACGATATTTAGTTTATAGTTTTAATGGTAGTCCATTTTGGGACAGTCCCAAAGGGCATTCGGAAATTGTAATCGTAACATCTCGCATTGCGAGAAAGACTTGGTTTTCCGGTCTACAGAAAATAGACCGGATGTATTATTCTCTATAGTGCAGGAGCAACTTGAGCGATAGAAAAACTAATCTTCATCATCGCCATCAACCATATCCTCAGGATTTGGTTCTACAACGGCAGTTGGATCATCATCATCAAAATCTTCATAATCATCCTCGTCATAATTCTCCATTGTATACTCAAGCTTAGCACTGATTTTTACTAAATACTTAGTGTCTTCGGTCAATACCTCAACAGCTTCTATACGCTCTCCTTGAGCATTTCTAAAGGAGATAATATTACGGTCATCATACCCATCTGGGTATCTTTCTACCAACAGTTTCAACACTTCTGGCGTCAATTTTTTAAAGTCGACTATGACTCTTTTTAAATGTGCGTTCTTGTCCATAATTACATGTCTAATAGGTAAGCAAAAATTAAGGGCGCAACAATTGTCGCATCACTTTCAATTATATATTTGGGTGTATTGATATCTAATTTTCCCCAGGTAATTTTTTCATTTGGTACAGCACCCGAGTATGAACCATAACTTGTTGTACTGTCGCTAATTTGGCAGAAATAGCTCCAGAACGGCGTATCTGTACGTTCCATATCTTGATACAGCATTGGTACAACACAAATAGGAAAATCTCCGGCGATACCACCACCAATTTGGAAGAACCCAATACCGTTTTCAGAATTTTCCGTATACCAGTCTGCCAAGAAGGTCATGTATTCAATACCAGATTTCATGGTACTTGCCTTTAGTTCACCTTTCATTACATATGACGCAAAAATGTTACCCATGGTACTATCTTCCCAACCTGGGCAAATAATAGGCAGGTTCTTTTCTGCAGCAGCGTACATCCAAGAATCTTTAAGGTCTATTTCATAATATTCCTCTAGCACTCCGGAAAGTAACATTTTATACATGAACTCATGTGGCAAATAACGTTCGCCCTTATCATCTGCATCTTTCCAAATTTTGAAAATATGCTCTTGCAATCTTCTAAAAGCTTCCTCTTCTGGAATACAGGTATCGGTAACCCTATTCAAGCCTTTTTCCAACAGGTCCCACTCGTCTTGCGGAGTCAAATCTCTATAATTAGGTACACGCTTGTAATGAGAATGCGCCACCAAATTCATAATATCCTCTTCTAAATTGGCACCGGTACAGGAAATGATCTGTACCTTATCTTGGCGTATAACCTCTGCAAAGATCTTACCTAATTCAGCAGTAGACATAGCACCGGCCAAAGAAACCAACATTTTGGCACCGTTGTCCAGCTGTTCTTCATACCCTTTGGCAGCATCTACCAAAGCAGCCGCATTAAAGTGTAAATAATATTTTTCTATGAAATTGGTGATTGCACCTTTAGTCTTCGTCATCTTCGAATCTTGAATTTGTATTTGCTTTATAATCAATATCAAAAGTATTGTCATACTCTTGATCTATGTCTTGCCCTGCAAATTTATAGCTGAGCATTTTGTAATATAATTTAGCCGCCAAAAAGTCTGACGATTTATCATTTTTGTTAGGGCAAAGTTCAACAATGTCAAAACCTACCACGTTCTTATCTTCAAAAACCTGCTTTAAAAACTCCAAGGTCTCGTACCAAAGTAGTCCTCCTGGTTCTGGTGTACCGGTAGAAGGCATAATGGACGGATCAAAAGCATCAAGGTCCAATGTTATAAAGACATTTTCGGTCATTGCTTCTATAACCTTATCTGACCAATATTCATCAGCAACCATATCATGGGCAAAAAAAGTTTTTTCCTCATCCATTACGGTCTTTTCAATCACATCCATAGAACGAATACCTACCTGAACCAAATTGGTAGTCTGGCTAGCTTCGTATACGGCACAGGCATGGTTATACTTTGTGCCTTCATAAGATTCCCTAAGATCCGCATGAGCATCTATCTGCAATACCGTTAAATTATCAAAACACTCGTTAAAGGCTCTAATAGAACCAATAGATATTGAATGTTCACCGCCAAAAAGGGTTACAAACTTGTTACGTTTAATAAAATCTTTGGTAATGTTATGTACCTCATTTACCATTGCCTCTGGAGAACTATTCTCTGTAATTGGCTCGGTTAAATGAATACCTTGCTTGTAAACTTCAGAATCGGTTTCAATATCATACAATTCCATGTTTTCCGAAGCTTCCAAGAAAGCTTCAGGACCTTTGTCCGCTCCTTTACCCCAAGTACTTGTTCCGTCATAAGGAACAGGTATCAAGATAATTTTGGATTTTTCTAGTTGTGCGAATTCATCGGAAATACCGGCATAATTCTTAGATGTACTCATGATATATTAGCTATTGTTAAGTGGTTTTTTAGTAATATTTTCAATTTTATATACGTATTTCTATTTCTATCGGTCTTTGTTACCGGATTATTTTTATTCATTTTCTGGCTCTACCTCATACCCCAGAATATTTAGCAGGTCTTCTGCTTTTTGCTGGGACCTAAAGAGTTTGTAAGTGAAGTTACCGTTTTCATCCTTATCAATCAATATATGCTTTGGCTGTGGAATTAAACAGTGCTGTAAACCACCATAACCGCCAATGGTCTCTTGATAGGCTCCAGTATTGAAAAAACCTATATACAACGGTTTTTCCCTTTTATACTTAGGCAAATAAATAGCATTCATGTTCTGCTCACTATTATAATAATCATCACTATCACATGTTAGTCCGCCCAACAATACACGCTCATACTCATCATTCCACCTATTGATCGGTAACATGATAAATCTTTTATTGATTGCCCAAGTATCTGGCAACGTGGTTATAAAAGAAGAATCTATCATATTCCACTTTTCACGATCATTCTGTTGTTTTTGATATAAGATCTCATAAATGGCACCACCACTCTCACCTACAGTAAAGCTACCGAATTCGGTAAAAATATGAGGAACGGGCACATCTGCTTCTGAGCAAGTGATATTGATCTGATTTAAAATTTCATTGATCATGTATTGGTAATCATACTCAAAAGCCAGGGTGTTCTTTATAGGGAAGCCGCCACCAATATTTAAACTGTCCAATGATGGGCAAATCTTCTTTAAACGAACATAAACCTTAAGACATTTTACAAGCTCATTCCAGTAATAAGCATTGTCACGAATACCGGTATTAATGAAGAAGTGAAGCATTTTAAGCTCTACCTTATCATTATCCTTGATCTGGTTCTCATAGAAAGGAACAATATTCTTATAGCCAATACCCAAACGAGAAGTATAAAATTCAAATTTAGGCTCTTCTTCCGATGCTATACGAATACCTACTTTAAAGGTGTCATTGATAGCATCTGAAAGTAAATCTATTTCTTCATAATTATCTATAATGGGAATACAGTTCTGGTGTCCATTATTTATTAAGCGTGCAATATTATCAATGTACTTCTCACGCTTAAATCCGTTACAGATAACAAAAGTGTCATTGCTTAATTTACCATCTGCTTTAAGTTTTTCAATGATATTGATATCAAAGGCAGAAGAGGTTTCCATATGAATATTGTTCTTTAAAGCTTCATGCATTATATGCTGAAAATGCGAGCTTTTAGTACAGTAACAATAGTGATATTTACCCTTGTAATTATTTTTTTCTATAGCATTTGCAAACCAGTTTTTTGCCCTAAGAATATTCTCTGAAATTTTAGGCAAGTAAGTAAATTTCAACGGGCTGCCATATTGCTTTACCAGCTCATTTAGAGGTATGCCGTGAAATTGTAGGTGTTCACCATCTAGATTGAACTCTTCTTGGGGGAAATAGTAAGTTTGATCAATTAGATCAATGTATTTGGTATTCATGAAATTGAATTATAATGAAATTTGATATTTGTTAAATATAGTAACTAGCCCAAAGACTTAAAGTTAAGAAAACGTAACCATGTTGAATAGTGTATCACACCAAAATTTGCCTCTGCGTAGTAGGAATAAAGAAGTAATCATGCTGACTTTGCATGATAGTAGAAAATGAATTGGAAGTTTGCTTTACTAATCGGCAACCTATCTTATAAGCCATTTGTGGGAAATACTTCCAATTTCCCTCAAACCCGAACATAGAATAACGATACATAATGTTCAGCTAAAAGCTTGAAATCTCCAACACACAAAGTTGTATATTAGGACATGACAAATGAAATCAAAAAAAATGAAAAAACAAGCGTTTTCATTTTTTTTACGACAATTAACATTTTTTTCAATTTTCATACTAAAAATAATTACCAACTTTACGATAACTGATTAATTTTCAAATTTTTACAAACACACAACACCAATGAAAAAAATTAATTTAAAACTGATTTCTGCAAGTATTTTACTGCTTTTGACTTCAAGCTTGGTTGTATACGGGCAAATTCCGACCGGAATTTACACTGACACCGTACAAAACAACGGATCAAAAACAGTGCATCAAGTAAAAATAAACGGTGACTATTTTATCTATAACCAGTATGAAGTTGACCCTGCAAAATTCATTAAGACTGTAGGAGGATTTTTTAAAATAGAGAACACCTCACCTCAAAATACCTTAGTAGTCCAATTGGAGTTTAACTCAGACTACGAAAAAGATGCCTTAAAACAACTTACCATACCTTTTAAAATGGATGGTGAAAAACTGCAACTGCACTGGAACCAAAAGTTAGCATTAGAGCCCAATACCCCAGCTGCCCAAGATTTAGATGGCGCTTGGCTCTTTGCCACTAGAGGACCAGATAAAGGTCAAGAAAGACGCGGCGAAGAAAATTCTAGAAAAACATTGAAGTTATTAATTGACAATACATTTCAATGGATAGCGTATGACACTGAATCTTTTAGGTTTTCTGGTACAGGTGGTGGTAGCTACACCGCATTAGATGGTATATACACAGAACATATTGAATTCTTCTCAAAAGATGATACCAGAGTTGGGGCACAATTGAATTTTAATTATAACATAAAAGGAAAAGATTGGCACCACACGGGTAAGAACAGTAAAGGTGAACCTATGTATGAAATATGGAGCAAAAGATAAATAACCAGAATTTTAACCCAAACAAAGCACATTAATTTGTTGATAATTAGCACGTTCAATACTTAAAACTTAAAAAAACACTACCGTTTATCGAAAATAACATTAGATGACCATTACCCTTTCTTAGTTTTAATAGTTTAGCAGAAAATTCCTACTCATGTCTAACTACATTAACCTTTTCGGATTTTTTGCTATTTGTTTGATAATTGCCTTTTTATGGGTATTCTTTTTTACCGAAAACAAAAATTGAACCCGAAGGGTTTAATGGTTATGACCAATATTTATGGCATAAAAAAGCCGATTTCAACAATCGGCTTTTTCAAACTAACTCAAACTAAGAACGTATCCCTTTATTAGGGCGCTGCAAAATTAGGGATCATTGTTTTCTACAAGGTCATTTGTACGTAAACATACTGTTATGAAATTGATACAACAATCAAAAAAGCCTTACATTTAATTTTCACGTTTAATATTTCTTATATCTTTTTGTGTCCAAAAAATATATTCTAATATTTTGATTATTAATTTAATATAAATATTAATAAGATGAGGAAACTATTAACGATACTACTATTTTTCGTCCTCCAGGTTTCCCTTGCGCAGAATTCCGTGAACACTAAAAGTTATCATGAAAGCTTTAAGGAGTTAATTTTTAAGAATCCGGATTCAGCTTTGTATTACATTAAAAAATTAAAGCTTGAAAAAGATGTAACAAATTCATTCTTTTCATCTTATTATTATCATCAGAATCTAGGTCAATATTACTTCTTCACAGCTAAATTAGATTCATCTGAATGGCATTATAAGAAAGCTTATGATATCAGTATATTGAAAGGAATCGACTCTTTAATTATTGACAGTAATATTTGGTTGGCAAACCATGAATACTTTAAAGGTGAATCAAAAAATTCAATTTTGAGATATGAGAACATACTTGAACATTCAAAAAAAGCCAATTATTTAGAAGGCATAGCCTCCGCCTACTCCAGGTTCGCAGGTGTTGAACCTGACTTGAACAAAAAAATGAATCTTTATTTAAAAATAGATTCTCTTTATACAAATAACAACACCCAGTCTTCCTTGTTAGCTCGTGTTAAAGGATATATTGCAGAAATTTATTTAGACGCAAAAGGAAACAATGATTTAGCCAAGAACTATATAGAACAATGTTTTACCATATCAAAAGAAGTTGATTATCCACCAGGTGAGTATGAAGCCAATAGACTTTTAATTAAACTTGCCGTACAAGAAAATAATTTTAATGAAGCCATTCAATTATATAAACACCTATTAAATCAGGGTAACAAAATTGGAGACCCCACGGCAATTTCTGTTTCTACAATAGGTCTTGCCAAAATGTATTTCAAAAAAAAGGAGTTTGACAAAACAGAAAAATACCTGACCAACGTAGGATATTTAATAGAGAAACCAGAAGCTTCCACTTTAGCAGGAATAGTTCACTTGCATTGGGCAGAACTTTTTATTGCACTCAATGAACCTAAGAAAGCTTTGTTCCATTTAGAAAAAGCCCGAATGTATCCCGATGTTACTGATCTTTTAGGTTTTAAGAAGGAACTAAATAGGGTAGAAATTAATTATTATGATTTAGTGAGTGATTATGCAAACGCATACCAGACTAAACTAGCTTACGACGAACAAGTCAAGTATCTCAATCAGCAAGAAAACGCCAACGGTTTTATATTAAATCAACAATTACGCTTTAAGGAGCAACAACAACAAGAAGTAGCCCTTTTAAAAGCACAGTACGAACTGACCGATACGTTACAAAAAGCACATCGTAATTTTCTATTCGGAATCATAGCCTTTACTTCTTTAATTGCCCTGTTAATCTTTGTTCTATATCGTAACAGAATAAAAGTGAATAACAAATTAAAAGAAGTTGACGCCTTAAAAACCGAATTCTTTACGAATATATCTCATGAATTTAGAACTCCTTTAACTTTAATCTCGGCACCAATTCAAGAAGCACTGACCAATGCAAAACTCAGCAATGATCAAAGAAAGCATTTAGAGATTGCTCAAAAAAGTACAGTAAGACTATCTTCTTTAGTAGATCAACTACTAGAATTATCTAAAATTGATAGCGGCAATAGAAAATTACGTGTACAACAAGGGTATGCCACCCAACTGATTGCAGCTTGGAGCGAGTCTTTTTCATTTCTTGCCTTGCAGAAGAATATAGATTTTAATCTTCAAATTTCAGATACCGATAAACTGTGTTGGTTTGACCATAGTGCTGTAGAGAACATCGCCATAAATTTATTGAGTAATGCCATAAAATATACGCCAGAGAGAGGTACCATTCTTCTTAATACGAAAATTGTTCAAAACCATTTGAATATTTCAATAAAGAATACCGGTAATGGCATTTCAACTAGCCAGATGAAAACCATTTTCAATAGGTTTTATCAGACAAGTGACCATAACGAAGGTGTAGGTATTGGTTTATCACTTGTAAAAGAACTTACTGAACTACATAGTGGCAAAATAAACGTGAGTAGCGATAAACTAAACTGGACACTTTTCAATGTATCACTATGTATAGATAAGAAAAAGCTTAAGAATATTGAGGTTATTAAAAGTATTGAGCCTAGAAATTCAAAAATTACTACAACTACTGAATCTACAACTACTCAAGAAGAAATTTTAACTAAGAAAAATCTCCCCCTTTTACTTATAGTGGAGGACAATAAAAATGTAAGAACCTTACTTCATAGTATCTTTAAAAACATATATAGTGTAATACAGGCATCTGATGGTGAAGAAGGTATTCAAATAGCACTTAATAAAATACCCGATATCATTATTTCAGACTTGATGATGCCTAAAAAAGATGGTCTAGAGCTTACAAAAACCTTAAAGAATGATGAACGTACCAGTCATATTCCCATTATACTTTTAACGGCAAAAGCTGGTGACGATCATGAATTAACGGGTATAGAATTTGGTGCGGATGATTATATTACAAAACCATTTAGTCAAAAAATACTAGAGCGTAAAACCGCTTCTTTGGTAGCGCTTAGAAAAAAGTTACAATTAAGGTACAGTCAAGAAATAATTCTTAGACCAAAAGAAATTGCGATATCGTCTGTAGATGAAAAATTCTTGAACAAACTTCAAAAAATTCTTGATAACAAACTCATAGACCCCGCCTTTAACGCAGCTGATTTTAGTACTGCCATTCACATGAGCAGAATGCAACTCCACAGAAAATTAAAAGCACTTACAGGTCTCGCCACTACAGAATTCATACGTTCTCAACGTTTAAAACTAGCTACACAAATGCTAAAAAAACCTGGTATAAATATATCAGAAGTCGGTTATAGCGTTGGTTTCAACAATCACGCATATTTCAGCAAATGCTTTAAAGAAGTATATCATTGCACTCCCTCGGAATATATTTCTTCGCACAACATCAAAACACAATAACAGACTATATACCAATTGGTTACATATTACATAGTAATTGTTACATACAATGTAGCACCATTAAAACACCTGCATTAATTTCATATTCAATAAAACTCGTGTATTTCAAAATGCAAAGTCAAACTGACTATGAAGAAAGACGATAATAATCTTAGAGGCTCAATTTACAGTTTACCTGAAAAGCAGATTTACTTGAATATTAACCATTTAAAAGAAGGGCTTTACGTATTAAAGATTATTCATAACAATAAGGTGATCAAAAAAATATCGTTCCAAAAAAAGATTGATGTTAACCTTTTCTAAAATCGTGTCATTAAAAGACAAACGACAAAAAAAGAACATCATGAGAACATGTAAACTAATAGCGATTTTGTTTGTATTCAGTGTAACTACCAATGCTAACGCACAATTTTTAAAAAAACTTAAAGAACGTGCCCAGGAAGCTGCAGCACAAACTATAGAGAGAAAAGTAGCTGAAAAAACAGAGCGTGAAACAGAAAAATCTTTCGACACCATCTTTAATAATAAAGGTAGAATATTTAAAAGTAAAAAAACTGAAAAACTTGAGATTTATACATTTAGTCACGAGTATGTAATGGAAATTGAGAGTGATGGAAGCACGACCGACATCACCTACTATTTAACCAATGAAGATGAATATATAGGCAGCTCTTTTAATATGAAAGATGCTTCTGAATTCGTAACCGTAATGGATTTACCCAATGAGGCTATACACACTTTCATGAATATGGGCGGACAGCGAACAACAAATTCCGTGAAATTAGATCTAGAAGATGCGCCAGAACTGAATATGGACAGTAATGATTATTCGGTATCTAACACAGGCCAAACCAAAGATATTATAGGATATGAGTGTGATGAATATCAAGTTACCGGTCCACAAATATCTGGTACTGTTTGGATAACACAAGATGCAGATATTTCATTTCATACCGCATACTCAAGTTTACGAACAAAGAAATTTAAAAACATAAAAAAAGGAATTGACCCATCATGGTTAAGTATAATAGACGGTTTGGTACTTGAAATGGATATGATCGATTATTCGCAGAAAAATGCGAAGCCAGTTCATATGATCTGTACACAACTGATAGAGAAAGACTTTAGCATTAACACTTTAGATTATGAAAAATTATTTTAAAACATTCAGCATGAGACACAAATTAGCTCTTTTTTTTATTTCACTTTTAATTGCCTGTAACGACACCCCTAAAAAACAAGATACAAGCGAACCAAATACCAAACAGGTTATATCAGAAAAAGAAGAAAGCAGTTCAAATACCTCAGGCGATTACAGTTCTCTATATAATAATGACAATTGTGATATGAGTATCGCCGAATTGGCAGAAGTGCTCAAAGTACCGGAATCAAACCTTAATATACTGGACAAAATCGGTGAAAACAAGTGTTCTTTTGATTTGAAAGGGTTTGGCACAAATACTTTAGATGGTGACTCAAGAATAACATGGAGGTCTACACCTAGTTCAAAAAAACAGAACAAAAAAGAAATTGCCAGTTATTTGGAACGTAAAGAAGCTGGGTTAAAGATTATGGGAATGGATATAGAGATGGCAGAAACGGGCGATTCTTATATAGCACAACAACCCGCTCATGGAAGAATAATCATTTACAATGAAAATTATGATCAGGCATTATTAATGCACTATGGAATTAAAAGTGCAAATACAGACCGCACCAAAGAGCAACATGAAGAGCTACGCCTTAAAATGACCGATTTGGCGAACTATTTATTGCAAAAACATAGAAAATAATACGGTTATGAGAACTATACTAATTTTAATTCTACTTGCATTTAGTAACTTAAGTAATGCCCAATTAACAGACTTCTTCGGCAAAACTATTGTACATGAAATAAAACTTAACAAGTTAGATGACGGTACTTACGCTGGTGCCATGGAATGGACTACAGGTGGTGCAGATTCTTTACAAAGATTTATCATTAACGGTTTAGATGTTAAAACACCTGTTATGGTAAGGATAATCTCAAAAGCTCCAGACCATAATATTGACTTAAGTTTTCATAAAGAGAGTTGGGAAAAAGTTGAATCGAAAGTTTCTACCAATGGGGAGAAATTTGTCGATAAAGTTTTTAGAACTATGAACACTGCTGGTATTGGAGTAAGTTCTGAGGTTGCAGAAATACCATATTTAATTACTGTAAAGACTGGCTTACAATTTCCGTCAACACAATCCTTAATACGTTTTACCGATGATATTGAAGAGTACAATCAATATGTACAAACACTAGGGGTATCTGGTAACATAATTTCCCTTGAGTCTCAAAAAGATTCAGAAGCTCCCGAAATCTCATTAATAAACAAAGTAGATAAAGAGAACAATTTAATGTACATCATTATTGGGCTTTTAATAGCCATTATCATTTTATTCGTTTTGTTCATTTTTAAAAAACAAAAAACAAAAAAACTGTCCATTATAACTATTGGCATATGCTCTTTTGCAAACACCTATGCTCAATCTAGTCAACCAAGACCAATTCCTATATCTGATAAAGAGCCAGCGGTATTTATAGAGTATAGGTCAGAGAATGTAAGCAATCAAGTGCCTATTAATTATACAAGTCCAAATCACCGTCCTGCAGAAGACCGCACAGTACATTTAGAAGGGGATGATGGAACAACTCACGTAGTTAGACTAGAACCTAATCAAGGTTCCTTAGAATTATCAGGTGACGCCGCTGCCGCTGTTGAAAGAAGAATAAGAGAGGCAGATGAGCAGTTTAACGAAGATTATGGCGCTAATTCGCCTGGTGAACCAACAGAAAGTGATGCTAGAATATTACCTGATGATTTAATTCACGAAGAATTGGCAAGACTAAGAAACCAAGTTCGAAGATTACAAGCACAGGTAGATCTATTATCACAACAAGATCAACATCAAGAAGATGAAGGTGAAGATGAGGAACCCCCGATACTTGTATACTGTGAGGTTAAACAAGATTGCAAGAATTGTGCAATGAAGCCATTTAATAGATTTAGAAAAAGACATACCTATTTTATGCAATTACAGCGTTTTTATTATAGAAAACGATCAGATCTTAATGCTGCAATTACTAGTGCTGATGCACTAGCCTCTGTTCCGGGCGCAGGCCTTGGATGGTCAAATATTAAATTATACCAAGTTCGACCAGCTATGGAAAAATTAAAATTAGAATACGACAAAAAATTTAATCAATACATAAGTGATATGACCCTAGATATTCATGCTATCGAAGGTTGCCTAGCAAC
Source organism: Maribacter dokdonensis DSW-8 (assembly GCF_001447995.1). Taxonomy (NCBI): domain Bacteria; kingdom Pseudomonadati; phylum Bacteroidota; class Flavobacteriia; order Flavobacteriales; family Flavobacteriaceae; genus Maribacter; species Maribacter dokdonensis. The sequence continues at coordinate 2,197,100 of NZ_LDPE01000001.1, forward strand.
ACATTCGCAGACTACAAGTCTATTTAAAACTCAGGCTACACTTATGTTAGCCAATATGCGAACTTCAAGAATTACTTTTTAATTGAAATGATATGAAAAAAATAATTCTATTTATCACAGTAGCTGTATTCATTGCATCCTGCAGCGAAAATCCTAAAAATAAAATTTCAGATGAAAATTTAGAAATTGAATCTGACGAAAGTGGTGATAAAACACAACTTTCATCAGATGAATTTGAAAAGTCAATGGAGCAATTAGGGGGACTCTTTAGTATAGACAGTGAGGATGAAAGCTCTAATAGTGAATTGCCAGAAGTAGAAGCACTGGAAAAACTACTACAAATGAGCGGCATGGAAGACCAAGGTACTAAGAAGGCATTTCAAGATTTGTTAACTAAAGATGTCTCTTCATCAGGTATGTTTTCAACCGAAGCAATTATCTCACTTTTAGAGCAAAGTGGCGTTTCTCGTACTGAACTGCAAAAACTCATCAATAATCCAGACAGTCTTCAAGCCTTGGTGCAAGAAGTAGAAGCAAAAAGGAAGCTAGAAAAACAAAATGAACCAAAACCAAAAGCGAGAATCAATAAAGAACAACTAACTTCAAAAAATACCCCTACTGGAGTTTCTTTGGAAGAGGCCATATTAATCGTTCAAGCTGAATCAGGACCAGAGGCAACAATGGCAAAACTTAAAACAATCGATTCATTGGCGGGCACCAATGTTATGGAAAAATTGGATTTGACCGAAGCGGAATATGTCATGAGAGATATAGAGCGAAAACACGAAACTCCGCCCACCGCGAAGGAAGAAGAGGAAATGGAGTTGCTTAACAAGCTATCAGGGCAACTACATAGTGACAAAGAAGCGAAACAATTGCTGATAGATCTTAAAAAGACTGAAAGTGAAATTGCTTCCGGTAGTCTTAAAGCAAGTCCTGCATATCAGCGGACCATAGAAGGCAAAGCAAAAATCGTTCAGATTTATAAGAATGATCTAGAAAGAAAGGCAAAAGCCGCAAAACACAAATTTCAAAAACTGAACCCGGACCTTTATTTTGGGGAGGAGTCGGAAGCAACTTATTTGGGCCATAGGAGAAAGGCCGTATATCTGCCCCTGGGCAAACTCTCGTTTGCAGATGCCGTTGTAAAAGCAAATCATCCCTTGTTAAAAACACAAGAAGTGAAAAATGTACTGGGCGAACCAGATGTATGGCAAGGTTTTGACATGGAAGATATTACGGGAATTCATAGCCTTGGACTGGGTGGTACCATTACTGTACAATTTACAGATAATGCATTGACCGATGTCAATGGACCTGACCTTTATATTTTTGAAATCGGTCAGATTGAACCTACCGATTTGGAAATATCCAAAGATGGAAAAAATTGGATTCATGTAGGTAAAATTGATGGCGGTGTTGCCGAAGTAGATATTTCATCCTTTGTAAAACATGGCGAACTATTTTACTATGTACGCCTAACCGATTTAAAAATGGAAAGTGGTCTGCCAGGTGCTGATGTTGATGCCATTGCTGCAATTGGAGCAGCTATGCGCCTTAATCTCGACAGTAAAGTACTATTTGAGACCGGAAAATCTATCTTAAAACCAGAAGGAATAGTTGCTTTGAAAGAATTGGCACATAACATCGCCGTGCTTAAGAAAGGGAATGTAATTGTAGAGGGCCATACCGATGATGTGGGCAGTGCAGAAAGCAATCAAAGACTTTCTTTGGAAAGAGCCAAAAGTGTTTCTAACGAACTAAAAAAAATGATTTCAGGAAGTAGTTTTCGTTGGAAAGAAATGGGATTAGGCGAATCCAAGCCTTTGGTTGAAAATGATACAGAAGAAAATAGATCAAAAAACAGACGCGTGGAAGTTTTAGTATTACCGAATTAATTGCTCAAGCACTTTCGAAGGAAAAGAAATTCTATTTGCTAATCTTAACTTTTGTTATTGGAGCAAATCAGGCAAATTCCCAATCAATACTAATAATTTGATAGGCGCTTGAGAATTATTGGAAATATCTTCTAAGGTTAAACAGAACAATATATTACTTAGCCTTAACTGTAGATATATGAGCTACAATGATAATTATATACACATTCTACCATTTATAACTTAAAGAAAATATCAAAGCCAAGAATCTATATAAGTGATTATTGTAGAAGATAAAAATATAAGCAACCGCTCATTTAAGTCAAGAATATGGAACATTATATACCAGACATGAATGGTATTTGATGGCTTTAAAGGCCGTTGTAAAAGAAAACTTAATCAAAAAAACTGATAATTTTTTAATAAGAATTTTCTATAGCAATAAATTCTTCCTAATAAAAAACTTGTAATACGTTAACCAACTAATTGGAAAGTCTATAACTTTTTCGAATTTCTAGCAAACTTGTATGAATAAAATACTTCCATTTTTATTAACTGTTATATGGGTAGGCATCTGTGCCTGTTCATACTCCCAATCTACCCAAGAAGCTTTGTTAGGTAAATGGCAATTAGTAAGTAGCAGTGGAGGCATTACTGGAAAAGGGTTCCCCATAAAAAAGAATGCTATAATAGAGTTTACTGCAGACTATCAATACTTAAGTTTTGAGCAAGATTCCTTAGAACAAAAATCCACATATTATCTTACAAAATCTCTTTCAAAATATCGCAAAAAAGATAGTTTAAACATCTTACTAATAGGGTACGGAGATTTTAAGAAATACGAATTGTATATAACTAAAACCAGATTGATATTACGCGAACCATATACCGATGGTTTCACTCGTGTTTATATTCGAGAACTCAAAAAGAAATGAAACTTTCCTTTGTACATATTTTTAAAAGTTAATTAGATATGACCTTAATTATCTATAAATAAAGTTTAAAAAAGACAATTAAATCTGTTAACCTTTTCATATTTCAAACATAAAAGGGAAATAATAATTAATAATCATTTAAACAAAAAATTATGAAAACAATTTTAAGTGTAATTGCAATCGTTAATATGGTCGTTTCATTACAGGCCAATGATGTAAAAATTCATCATAAATATGTGAAAGAAAATACAGCGATAAAAACAATGAATCCTGTAAATATTTCAAGCATAATAGATGATGTATTGAGTAAGAAGGGTTCGTACAATATGACCGGTTCTTTAACTATTTTAGATACTTCCAAATCTGGAAACGAAGTTCAAGCCCTAGATCTTTCATTTCGTAATAGTCCTGTTATTGCTTATAAAGGACGAGATTATATTCAGGCAAATCCTCAGGCCCTCAGAAATGATAACAATAGAAAAAACGAGGTTCGTGTATATGTACACCACGATACTAAGGGTAACGTGAACACCAAAAACGTAAAACTAAATTGGAAAAGTGGGTCAACAGGCGAAATTGTCGGTATTTTAAATAACGTTTCGGTATTATACCAAAAAAATAGCATTCTAATTACGGGTTCTTTCCAGAAAAACGGCTATATCGTAGGTGTAAGTCTTGCCATATCTAAAGTAGCCTAAAATTAAATAAGGACTTAGCATTCAATTATTTAATTGAAGTTTACAATTTAATCCGTGTACGGTATTTATGAAAAAAAATTGTTACATTCTTTACAGCACGTGTTACATATGTAGTAGGTCTTAAAAGCTAAACAATATATTTTTGATAATACCTTACCCTCGTTAAAAACTGAATGCTAAGCCTTTAAATAAAACTTTAAATTTACTACATCATGAAATCAAAACTATTATTAATTATAATGTGCAGTGTGGTTTTGTGCGCCTGCGATAAAGATTTTACAGGAACCATTACAAACAAAGAGAAAATAGAACTAACCAGCGAAAATTTTATTTATGAAGGTGACCTAGAAAAATATTATATAAATAATGAAATTCAACTTATAGATACTAAGTTAGAGAAAGCCACAGAAGAAGAAGCTGAAGAATTACTAATTGTAAAAGATGAATTGAAACAACGTTATGCCCAAATCTTGAGTTTTGATGAAGTAACAAAAAGATGGCCAATACCTTGTGACATGCCAAATGGTAAATGCGTTCCAGTAAGGTTTGAATACTTTATATTCAGCAGTAAATTTTCTCAAATAAAATGTACCATAAGTAGCATTAATGGAGAAGTATTAACAACTATAGACAAATTGACCCCATTACCGGGGGAACCACATTTACAATATTTGGAAATCAATGCCAAGGGTTTTGGTGATCAAATTAATATTCAAATTGAAAAAACTGATGAATTTGGAGATACTTTAAACTATGAACAAAGCTTAGGTTTTTTAAAGATTTAGTATTTTAATGTAATGGCTCCAAAATTCAAGAAGCCCTATGCCTGTGTTGAAGAAAATATTTTACCTAATTTGCTTTTGTCCCATTTGTTTGTGGTCACAACAATTAACACTTTCAAAAATAGATTCGTTAAATGAAAAAGCAGAACAGTTCTATTATTCCGAAAAAGATTCTGCCTACTTCTATTTTGACCAGGTCAAAGAAATTGCAAAAATGATTAATAGCGACTCTATACTTATAGAGTCGCTATTTAATTCTACGGGAGTTTCTAGTTATCATTACGATTTAATTAGAATGAGCGCCAATCTTAACCAACTAGATTCTCTAATTTCCGGTACAACTATTTTAAATACAGACAACTCAAATATCCTGTTGTATTACAAAGGTGATTATCATCTAAAATTATTAGAATACTCCCAATCACGAGAAGCCTTTGAAAAGATTATTAAGAACAATAATTCATTAACTACAAAAAGTGAAACCATTACAAGTTTAGCCTCTGCTGCTTATAGCTTCCTCGGCAAACTTTATATGATAGAGGGTAAATATGACGAAGCCAAGTCAGTATACAGAAAAAACATAAGAGATATCCAAAAATCAGAAAACATTGATTTAGAAGCGTTAACAGGTAATTATAATTTGCTTGCAGAAGTATTAATAAAAGAAAAAAAATATAAAGAAGCGAACACCTATTTGCTTAAGGCATATGCTTATAACAAAAAAGAAGAAAATATTAATTCTGCGATTTCTAATGCATTTCATATTGCCGAAAACTATGGTTATCAATTACAAAAAGATAGTGCCCTTTTATTTTTAAATGATTCTAAAAAATTATTTGAAAACAAACCTATATTTCAGGTAAAATACCATTTAAAAAAAGCAATTATCCATAAAAATAATTGGGAATATGAAATTGCCATAATTGAAATTGATTCAGCTATAAATAGTATCAAACAAAATTTTGAAAAACAAAAAAACGCTGACTTAGAAATTGCTTACAATGAAAAAGGGCTGCTTCAAAACCTATTGGGTTTTCACGAAAAGGCATTAATAAATTTCGATTTAGCACTTCAAACATCCTTAGATAAAAAGGATAAGGATCCAAACGCCCTAAAACTATTTAAAAACAAGGCTACGACTTTAAATTTAAACAGAGATATTGAATCTTACTTAAAGGCAACTGCGGTGGCAAAACAGGCAACAATTTTTCTTAATCATATAAAACCAAGTTTTAAAAATTCTACCGATAAATTATTTTTAATAGAAAATGCTTATCCAATTTTCGAAACCGGAATAGCATCATCTCAAAACTTATATAATTCATCTAACGATGATATCTATATAGATGAAGCTTTTCAATTCTCTGAAAATAGTAAATCCGTCTTATTGCTAGAAGCTCTATTATCTTCCAAAGCCACAGAGTTTGCTAAAATTCCAAAAGAAATATTGTTACGAGAAACTCAATTAAAAGCAGAAATTACACATATTGAAAAAGAAATCGCCGTTTCAGAAAATTTAGAAGAAGGAATAGAAGACCAGCTATTTAGCCTTAGGCAAGAACTTCGTAATATGGTAGTAGATATAGAAACCAATTACCCGGCATACTACAACTTAAAGTACAACAATAAAATACTAACATTACCAGAAGTACAAAATAACCTAACAAAGAATGAACTCTTCATTTCCTACTTCTATGGTAACCAAAATATTTATACAATTGCTATTTCTAAGAATGATAAGTACTTTCATAGTATCAAAATCACGGATGAACTTGAAAATCATATTAGTGAACTTCATGCAATGCTCTCGAATTCTAAATCAAACCTAGATTCACTTTCCAAACTGAGCCATAAACTGTATCAAAAACTATTAAGTCCAATTTTAGAATTACATCCACAAGAAAAAATCATACTTGCCCCAGATGGCTTGTTAAACTATATCCCTTTTGGCAGTCTGGTTTCCAATGAGACAGAGCATCGCTACTTGATAGAAGATAGAACCATCAGTTATGTGAACTCAGCTACATTATGGTCTCAATTAAATAACAAAGAGCAAAACAGTGCTAACCTACTAGCATTTGCGCCTAGTTTCGATACTAATATACCTTCAGACGGCACTCGTTCTCAAGTATTGGGCAATTTACCGCACAACAGAAACGAAGTTCAGCAGATATTGACATCTTTTACCGGTAAGTCCTTTATCAATGACCAAGCTACACTTCAAAATTTCACTGCTACATTGCCGGATTATTCGGTCTTACATTTGGCAACACATGCTGTTTTTGATGATAAAAATCCCGAATATTCTTATTTAGCCTTTACTCCAAAATCAGAATCTGACGACTTGCTTTTTGTAAAAGACCTATATAATTTAACCTTAAATGCCAGTCTCGTTACCTTAAGTGGGTGCGAAAGTGGCATTGGTGAACTTAAACGTGGCGAAGGTTTTTTAAGCCTTGCCAGAGGTTTTTTCTACAGTGGCGCAGCAAGCATATCAAGTACATTATGGAAAGTGAACGACAATTCATCTTCGGAGCTTATGGGAGAGTTTTATGAGAATTTAGCTAATGGAAAACCAAAAGATACATCATTAAGGGAAGCTAAACTATCCTTCTTACAAAAGAACAAAGAGAACGGACTTGCACACCCCTACTATTGGTCAGGTTATATCATTCAAGGAAACACCGAGCCCTTAATTACCTCTCCGCATTGGCAATGGTATGTGTTTGCTGTAATAGCGGTTCTTCTTATTTTCTTGAACAGAAAAAGACTAGTTCAACTTTTCAAGTAATTCTGTTGCTTCATTCTTCTTATATGTTCCCATTTTTATAAGTTGCTCCAATAATTTTTCAGCTTCTTCTTCCTGTTCTAATTTTAGGTTCGCGAGCGCTGCATACCAATAGCCCTCATCTTTATACTCGCTATTTATTAATATAATTTCTTGGAATTTATCTGTGGCTTTTAAATAATCTCCCTTGGCAAGATAAGCTTGACCTAAATAAAAATCTACATAATCTAGTCTGGTCTTTTCCTTTAACTCAGTGAGGTAGGCAATAGCAGTTTCAAAATCATCAGTTTCGTAAGCTTCAAAGGCTAAGCGCTCCAATGACTTATCAGTAGCATCGCCACGTGTAATTGTATATACCGTATTAGGGTATTTCTCATAATTGGAAGCATACAATTCTTCTGTTCCATGAAACATATAAGAATTAAATACAAACCAACTTAAACCTATTAATAAGGCAATACTAGCAGCTATTCTTAATGGTTTCCAGAAATTTTGTTGATTCTGGCTAGGTGCACCGCTTAATTCAGATTCAAAACCTTGTAGCTTTTTCTTAAGACTGTCATTTTCAATTTTTCGTACAACAGATTTTACATTCTTTTCAAATTCAAACTGCATTTTAAATTCTGCATCACTTTCTAAAAACTGGTTGAAATTGACCTTCTCATCTGCGGTCAATGAACCTTCAAAATATTTTAATAATAATTGTTCTTTATCCATCATAATTTGGGGGCATTTTTAATGGCTTCCTTTAATGTTTTTAAACATCTGGATTTCTGACTTTTTACCACATTTTCACTGTTATAATTACCTTCGGTCATAATTTCTTTGATGTTATACTGTTGGTAATAGAATAGCTTTAATATTTTTTGACATTTTTCTCCTAAAGCATCAAAGTACTTTTTTAATAATTTTTGTTCAGTTGACAAAGCATAATTGTCAATATCAAAAGCTTCGATTTCGTCATCTATTTCTTCTACGTTGTTCAATAATAATTCATTGTTCGTATGCTTATTTCTGTTTCGTAATCGCTCCATAATCTTATACTTACCTATACTAATTAGATACGTACTTAAAGAGCTTTTTAAAATCGTTAATTTTCCATTCTGAATATTCTCATACAGTGCAACATACGCATCTTGGTAAGCATCTAAAACCTCTTCATCTGCCAGGGAATACCTTCTTGCAAAATTCAAGAATAATTCACGATTCTCTTCATATACCTTTTTAAAAGCAGATTCAGAACCTTCTTTAAGTGCTTGTAATAAAGTTTCATCTGAATGATTTTCCATTTAATGCATTTACGGATAAATAGTTAACACTTAAAAGTAAAGAATTAAAGTGAATGTTAACCTTTTCTTGCTATTAGCATGAATAGTTGCAACCAAAAACTAAATCAAAATGAAAATAGTAACCTTCTTATTTATATGTACAGCATCAATTATCATGAATGCGCAACTAGTACTTGATGATTTTACCACTGGTGAAATCAACCATTTGACATTTACCGATATGAATGAAAATAGAAAACTACAAACAGGCAATCACATCATAGGTCAGCACCGGCAGGTTTTTGCAAAGCTCAATCAAAACCCTTTTGAACACAACATGCAATTAAGTATAAAAAAAGGGCTACTCGTCATGAGCTACGGTTATGACACCAGGGGTACAACTTATTTAAATTACGGAGTCAATAAAAATGGAAATGCGCCACTAAATATAGATGCCAGCAAATACAAGTCTTTAAAAGTAGAATTTGAGGCTAAAAGTACGGTAAACGGTATAAACTTGAATCTTTTTACAAATACCACTTATGCTGCATACGGCAAACATGTACCGGCTCGCGAAGGAAAGTTCGTCTTTACCATTCCGTTTTCAGAAATAAAGCCAACCGGCGATGATTTTACATTTTCCGATATTGATTTTATAAGGTTACAATTCGATTCAAGAAGTAAAACCGGTTGTAACATGGCAATATCAAAAATTTGGTTCGAATAAATATTTAATAAACTATAAAAACAGAAATTATGAAAAATTACAAGAAAACCATTTTATTAGGGGTATTCGCATTAACAGTATGTTCTTTCAAAGTTACCAAGGCAGCAGACAACCCAGAAGTAATGAAATCATCTGTTACTTGCGAAAATTTAGCGTACGACAATGCCGTTTTTGAACGGTTAGTGTCCAAAATAAATGAGGGATACATTTTTAACGCGCATATAAGCTCATCAACAGTTAAAAAAGATGGTAACGTAGAATTACCCTTTACAACATTTGGCTCAGGACCTTTAAACTTGAAAAAAGGAGATATCGTAACAGTTGATAATGTAAAAACCGCTTTTAATGACCGAAACAATTTTCAAAGTAAAAAGACTGTTGAAAGCTTATCGATTACATCTTCTGGAAGCAATGTGAAAGTAAAAATGAACTTTCATACCTGGAGTCAGAACGTAGAACTTTCTAATGTAAAAATCACAAAAGAAAGGTTTGGATACTTTATCACCGGATCACAGTCAAATAGTACCAAAACAGTATATTATACTATTACCATTTCTCACAGAGGAAAACTTATTTAATATTTAATTTGCCTAGTATATATCAAAAACCGAGGTAGTTCTCTCGGTTTTTTTATGCTTTAAAACTTAATAAACTTTGTCAATTTTTATATCAACTTCACATTAAAAACAACTTAAAACAACACAAATCTTCCTTTTCTTAAATTCTTTGCTATTTTAGTTATAACCAAGAGAATAATAACGGGTATGGGTTTGTCTCCTAAATCAAAGAGAAGATTACAACGTATTTTACCATTTGGTGTAATATGGTGCGTAATTGGTCTTTTTGTTTTATTTATTCAAGAAGCAGCTACCGGCAATAAAAACATAAACCCAAATGCAGCAATTACACTAACTCCTAAGGTATTTGTATTTGCTATGACCTCGGTTACGCTAATTGGTTTGTTGATGGGAACTATAGAAGTACTTTGGTTAGGTAATTTGTTCAACAATAAAAGCTTTTACAAGAAAATACTTTACAAACTAAGTTTGTATTCATTTCTACTGCTGATTACCATTATAATTGTATATCCAATAGCCGCTTCTATAGAATTGGGCTTACCAGTATTTCATCAATTGGTATTACAAAAGTTATCTAATTTTTTAATAAGCCTAGACTTTTTAAGTACCATGGTTTCCATTGCAGTAAGCCTATTTGCAGGACTCTTCTATTCGGAAATTAGTCAGAATGTGGGTGATGCCGTACTCAAGAACTTTTTTACCGGAAAATACCACAAGCCCATTCAAGAAAAGCGCATATTTCTTTTTTGCGATATGAAGTCGTCTACCACCATTGCAGAACATTTGGGGCATATTGAATATTTTAAAATGCTTAAAGCGTACTATGCAGATTTTACCAATGCCATAATCAATCATTCTGGTTCGGTTTATCAATACGTAGGCGATGAAATCATCATCTCTTGGAAGTATGAGGAAGGAATAAAAAACAACAACTGGATCAATTGCTTTTTAGCCATGAAACAAGACTTGCATAATAAGGCGGAATGGTACAACAACAATTTTGGTGTAGCGCCCACTTTTAAATCTGGCTTTCACGTTGGCGAAGTAACAACCGGCGAAATAGGTACGCTAAAAAAAGAAATTATATTTACCGGTGATGTTTTAAATACAACCGCAAGAATTCAAGGGCTCTGTAACACTTATAACGTTGACATTTTAATCTCTGAAAAGCTCATTAAAGAACTAAAACCAGAGGAAAGCTTGAAAATTATGTCACAAGGTATCGCCGAATTAAAGGGTAAGGAGGAAAAAATGGAACTTTTTACTTTAGTCTAAATTACCTATCTCAATTAAAGAAACATTTTATGAATATCCCTGATAAAAACACCCTATTTCCATTAGAAAACTATAAGAGATTGTGTTTTCTAAAAAACATTATTAAAAACCCGAATATTATTGTAGGTGATTATACCTATTATGATGATTTTGAAGACGTAGCCAATTTTGAAAAAAATGTAAAATATCATTTTGATTTTGTTGGCGATAAACTAATCATTGGAAAGTTCTGCATGATTGCTTCAAATGTCACCTTTATTATGAACGGAGCCAATCATTTAAGCAATTCCATTTCAGCTTACCCATTTGCTATTTTTGGAAAGGATTGGCAACATGCCATGGATGGAAAAAACTACCCTACCAAAGGTAATACCGTAATAGGCAATGATGTGTGGATCGGCTACAACGCCACCATTATGCCCGGAGTAAATATTGGTGATGGGGCCATAATTGCAAGTAATGCAACCGTAACAAAAGATGTACTGCCATACTCCATTGTTGGCGGAAATCCTGCCAAGCTTATTAAGAAGCGATTCTCGGATAAAGAAATTGCTAACCTTTTAGAATTGAAATGGTGGAACTGGCCTATAGAGCAGATTACCGCAAATGTGCATCATCTTACAGGTGAAAATTTAGAAGAGCTAAATTAATTACTCGTAAACCTCAACAACCATTTCTATCTCTACAGCCATACCAACAGGTAAAGATACCATACCAACCGCGGCACGCGCATGTTTGCCATTTTCACCAAAAACTTCGACCATTAAATCTGAAAAACCATTGATTACTTTAGAATGATCTGTAAAATCCGGAGAAGCATTCACCATACCGTGTGCACTAACTATTCGTTTTACTTTGTTCAGGTTGCCCAGTTCGGCTTTTAAAACGGAAAGTTGATTAATACCCGCTTCTCTTGCCGCTTGGTAGCCCTGCTCTACGGTTAAACTATCGCCCAATTTACCTATCATGTACTCACCATTAGCTTGTTTTGGTCCTTTACCGGCTAAAAACAATAAATTTCCAGCTCTTACAACGTGTTGGTAGTTTGCAATGGGAACACCCTGATCTCTAAGTTCTATACCTAAACTATCTAACTTGGCTTCTGGGTTATAATTAGAATTTGCTGTTTCTTGAATTAATTCTTCCCGTTGTTGAGTTTCTTTGGTTTTATCTGCACAACTGATCAACAAAAAAGTTAGAACGATATATATAAAATGTTTCATTACAGGTCAGTTTATTTGAAATTATTATGGTTACAAGTTACCTAATACTTCATTATCAACATAATACCTTAAAATTCACTTGCCATTGTATTGCATAAAAAACACTAAATATTAAACAAATACTATTTTTTGTGTATTCTGTCGTAGTTAAGGTATCATTTTACTAAAAAAGCATTGATATTATTTCATTTTTATTAGTTTAGCAAATTAACCAAAACAACAACTAAATCAATTTAAATATGGAAAGTTCTACAGCGACTTCTAAGGTAAATGCGAATAGGCTCTTTTATGCCAGTTGCTTTGCCCTAATTACAACGGCATTCTCATTTGCCATAGCAGCAGGTATTTTAGATCAATTAAAAACGGAACTGGCATTAAGTGCAAGTCAAGCCGGTTTGATTACCTCTATGTGGTTTTTAGGTTTCCCCATAGCTATGGTAATCGGTGGTTTGATCTACCATAAAGTAGGGGGCAAAGTAATTATGCAATTTGCCTTCTTTGCGCATTCAATCGGTATTTTACTTTTAATATTCTCTGGCAACTATATAGGTCTTTTGATAGCCAACTTGCTTATAGGTCTTGGTAACGGTTGTACCGAAGCGGCATGTAACCCAATGATTGCAGATGCGTACAAGGGAAACAGAATGAGCACAATGCTTAACCGTTTTCACATGTGGTTTCCTGGTGGAATAGCCGTTGGTAGTTTACTTTCTGGTTTTATGACGGATTTTGGTATTACAGGACAAAGTCAAGTATGGTTATTATTAATACCTGCGATAATTTATGCCTTTTTATTTTACGGACAAACTTGGCCTAAGGCTAAGATAGAGGAAGCGGCAACTATTAGCGGAAACCTGAAAGGCATGTTCACTCCCTTATTTTTATTCATAGGAGTTTGTATGGCATTAACTGCCATATCAGAATTTGGTCCTAACCAATGGGTAGGTCTAATTCTTTCTAAAAGTGGAGCAGAACCAACGCTAATATTAGCATTGACTGCCGGATTGATGGCCGTTGCAAGATTCTTTGGCGGTAGTATGGTTGCTCAGTTCAACCAAACGGGTGTGCTTTTGGGTTCTGCCGTACTTGCTACTTTAGGCATTTATCTTTTTAGTACACAAACTGGAACTATGGCTTACGTAGCCGCTATAATCTTTGCTCTGGGTGTTGCCTATTTCTGGCCTAATATGATTGGCTTAACCGCTACCAAAACTCCAAAAACCGGAGCTTTGGGCATGTCTATTATTGGTGCGATAGGAATGTTCTCTACATCAATTTTTCAACCAATCATTGGTGGTTGGATCGATGCAGATAGAGCTGCTGCCGAAGCCCAAGGGTTTACAGGTGATGAATTAGAATTGGTTTCCGGTCAAGAAACGTTAAGTACCATGGTACTGTTTCCTGCAATTCTAATTGTTTTGTTCACTATTCTATATTTCTGGTTAAGAAGTAAAGAAAGTAAAGGAGAAATTGCAACGGCATAATTATGCCGATTAAAATAAAGAAAGCCGAGCAATAGATTTGCTCGGCTTTTTTTTATTCGATTTTTTAAACTTATTCCAAAAGTAGCTCTAACAATTGAATGGCTGCATCACTAATCTTCGTTCCCGGACCAAATACGGCAGTAGCCCCCGCTTCCTTCAAAAAGTCATAATCTTGTTTTGGCACCACTCCCCCAACAATGACCATAATGTCTTCACGGCCGTAGCTTTTTAGTTCCTTAATAACTTCGGGTACTAGTGTTTTATGTCCGCCAGCAAGTGATGAAATTCCTAAAACATGTACATCGTTTTCTACCGCCTGTTTTGCGGTTTCTTTTGGTGTTTGAAAAAGCGGACCTATATCTACATCGAACCCTAGGTCAGCATAACCGGTTGCCACCACTTTAGCCCCACGATCATGACCGTCCTGTCCCATTTTAGCTACCATTATACGTGGTCTACGACCATCTTGCTCGGCAAACCGATCGGCTAGCTCCTGCGCTTTTTTAAAGCTTTTATCTTCTTTGATTTCTCTTGAATACACCCCTGTAAATGAATTTATAATAGCTTTATGTCTGCCAAAAGCCTCTTCTAAAGCACTACTGATTTCACCTAAAGTTGCTCTTTCCCTTGCAGCAGATACCGCTAAAGCTAGCAAATTTTCTTCCGAATCACTATCATCTAATTTATTCTTTGCAGCGATAGTTAGTTCTTTCAGCTTTTTGGCAACCACTGCGGTATTTCTATTTGCCTTAACTTCTTCTAATCGTTGTAACTGCTGTCTTCGTACTTCTTTATTATCGACCTCCAAAATCTGAAGCTCATCTTCTTCTGTCAATTGATACTTATTGACCCCAACGATTACATCTTGTTCGCTATCTATACGCGCTTGTTTTCTTGCTGCGGCTTCTTCAATTCTGGTTTTAGGTATTCCAGTTTCTATAGCTTTGGTCATGCCGCCAAGATTCTCTACTTCTTGCATCAACTCCCACGCCTTGTGCACCAAATCATGTGTTAGTTTCTCTACATAATAACTACCTGCCCAAGGGTCAACGGTTTTGGTCACGTTTGTTTCATGCTGCAAGTATAATTGTGTTTCCCTAGCTATACGTGCAGAGAAATCCGTAGGTAAGGCAATTGCCTCATCCAATGCATTGGTATGTAAACTTTGTGTACCGCCAAAAACGGCAGCCGCTGCCTCTATAGTAGTCCTTGCCACATTATTGAAAGGATCTTGCTCCGTTAAGCTCCAACCACTGGTTTGACAATGTGTTCTCAGCATCAATGATTTTTCGTTCTTTGGATCAAATTCTTTCACCACCTTTGCCCACAACATTCTGGCAGCACGCATTTTGGCTATTTCCATAAAATGGTTCATACCAATTCCCCAGAAAAAAGAAAGTCTAGGCGCAAAATCATCAATCTTCAAACCTGCTTTTAAGCCAGTTCTAATGTACTCCAAACCGTCTGACAACGTATATGCCAATTCTAAATGGGCAGGTGCACCAGCTTCGTGCATATGGTAACCAGAAATACTTATACTATTGAACTTGGGCATATATTTACTGGTATACTCAAAAATATCAGCAACCAATTGCATAGATGGTTTTGGTGGATAGATATACGTATTACGCACCATAAACTCCTTGAGAATATCATTCTGTATAGTTCCAGATAACTTTTCTAAAGAAACTCCTTGTTCTTCTGCCGCTACAATATAAAATGCCATTATAGGCAGCACGGCACCGTTCATGGTCATGGATACTGACATTTCATTCAAAGGAATACCTTTAAAAAGTACCTTCATGTCCTCAACCGTATCTATGGCAACACCCGCCTTACCTACATCGCCAACAACACGTTCATGATCACTATCATATCCTCTGTGTGTAGGAAGATCAAAGGCGACCGACAAACCTTTTTGACCTGCTTTTAAATTTTTTCTATAGAATTCATTGCTCTCCTCTGCAGTGGAAAAACCGGCGTATTGCCTTATGGTCCAAGGTCTTTGTACATACATGGTTACATAAGGCCCTCTAAGAAACGGCGGTAAGCCCGCTGCAAAGTTTAAATGCTCTACCTCATCTAAATCTTGTTTGGCATATCTATTTTTCAACGGAATACTTTCGGCCGTAGTAAACAAGGTTTCGTCCAAATCATTACTAATGGCATTTTGTTGCTTACCATTATCAGGAAAAGTGTCTAGTTGTATATGTTGCAAGTCTTTTCTACTCATGTGATAAACGGTTTTGCTCTAATTCCTCTGCCAATCTTTTTTCTATAATAGGGGTAATCAAGGTTTTTCTTGGGTTCTTTTTCACGAACGGATATAATTCTAGTGCTTCACCCATTTTATCCGCTTCATTTTGAAATACATTGCTACCCACTAATACTAGCTTTTTCGCATTAAATTTCTCTTGTTGTTTACGGGCGCTATCGGCAATTTTATTTTGTATGGTATGATTTTTTAATTGCTTTAAAAAGCCCCCGTCTTTTTCAATCGATTTGAATAAAAGCAAAGCCTTCTCTGCCAATTGATGCGTAATAGTTTCAATGTAATAACTACCTTCAGTTGCATTTTCCACCTTATCAAAATAGCTTTCTTCTTTTAATAAAATAAGTTGATTCAAGGCGATACGATTGGCAAAATCATTATCTTTTTTATAAACAGCGTTATAATTCAAATTAAAAACAACATCAGAACCGCCCAATACGGCAGACATACATTCTGTAGTAGTTCTTAGCATATTTACATTAAAATCATAAATGGTCTTATTACGTTTTGATGGCTGTGACACTATGGAGCAGGGAATGGTAATACCATAAGCTTTGGACAAAACATTCCATAGGTTTCTTAAGGCTTTTAACTTTGCGATTTCAAAAAAATAATTACCAGCTACCGAAACCTTGAAATCTATACTTTTTAATAGTCCTAAATTTTCACCTTGCTTCAGTACATTCAAATACTCGTTCGCATGAGACATTGCATAAGCCAATTGTTGTACAATGTCTGCACCGGCATTTTCATAAAGCGAAACATCTACACTTAATATAGTTTCGGTATCCAATGTAAATAGTTCCTCGACGAGTGACATATCCGAAGACATATTTTCATACCAATTTCCAGACCTTGCCAAATGACCTATGGGGTCAATCTGCCAATGGATTTTATTTGCATTTGATACTTTATCAAGGATCTGTTTTATATAAATTTTGGACAAAAATTGCAGTTCGAAGCATACTTTGACCCTGTTTAAATCAATATTGTTCAAAATGATAACTGCATCTACGTTCTCCGACGGTACAATAAACTGCAGAGCCTCTGCACCTTTTTCTAGATACCTGAGCGCTTTTTCATTAGCCATTATGGCATTACCGGCATAAATATTTTGCCCTATTTTCCACGTAGAATTTTGCACCTGTTGAATAGTAATATGCTCTAGATCTTCTGCATGATAAAATGGTTTTACTTTAATACCTTCAGGTGAATTCCACACTACCTCTTCATTGTAGTCTTTACCTTTTAAATTGTACTGTATCTTTTGTTTCCATTCTTTTTCAGAAATATCCCTGAAACTATCAAATAAGGTTTCACCCTTCATAGCAAGACGTAGTTTAATTAAACAACATATTCCATTAATGCGCCTGTGAATATAAATTCAGCGCATTCTCTCAAAGATACAATAAGTAAATCGTGTTTATATAGAGCTAAGTTAATCTGCCAATTCTGTAGCATTTAGGTTACGCACATCGCCAGTCTCTATTCTTGACAACTCTTTTAGTTTGTCTTTCTCAAACAACGCCGGTAAGTCTTTTAATGGCGTGCCAACAGGTGCCTCCCAATTAATATAATCCTGGAATCTAATACCGTCAATGGTCCTAGGGTTATAAGCACTTCTAAAACGCACACCGCCATCATTTACACTGTAGCTGTAAGCCAAGTAATTTATATAATGAGATTTTTTATTTACCCAATACATGAATATATCATCATAATCGATACCGCCACCATCTTTACCAAAAGTAACGCGTACTACATCATAATCTTCCCCTTTGATTACGGTTTCACCAACGCTTTCCTTATGTACCGCTTTATCATTAAGCTTATAAGGCAAAGTAGCAAAATAGATTACTGAATTCAATGCATTGCTATATACGGTACTATCCTTTTCAGATAGATGTACCGGATCATCATTGACCTTTCTACCAAATGATCCATTTACAATGTTGTCTTCAATTCTATTCCCTAAGCTATCCTTGAAATTTACACGATAAGTATAGCCATTCTTATTATTGAACATGTACATTTTATCCCTAAAAACAAACTCATAGTTGGCCGTATCATAAAGTTCTCCACCATGCGCTTTAATAGCATGCTTTATAATGTCCTCAGCACTTTCAACCGTGGTCCTCGAGGTTGCATCTTCTAAAGGTCCATTGTTTTTACCTGAGTCATTACCATTTTTGCAACTTAATATGATCAAAAAAATAAGAGTAAATGCTGCTTTAACTGTTTTATTCATATCTATATATTTCACGGGAATCAAATTTGTAATATTATTTCTAATGGACCATTAAAACAAAATAGTCGAAAGAGAATACAACTACTAACGTACCAAAGTTATCATATTAATAAATGGAGATTCTCTTTAGGAATCATAATAAATGTTAACAACACTTTATAAACCTGAATTTCACAAAAAAACCGAACAACTACCAAGGGTATGATAATTATTCGGCTTTAAATGTCACTGCCAGAACAAAAGTAGGCAAGACATAAAATTTAACTGATTATTGATTTACGATAAAGGCATGTATTACTCCTGGCAACCATGCAAGTAAAGTCAATAAAATACTTATTAATAATGTTGTACCAATACCGTGTTTCATAAAAACGGCCAATGGTGGTAAAAGTATATTCAATATTATTGTTAGTAAAGACATTTTTTTTAGTTTTTAGGTTCCATCAAAACTAAGATTATCATACAGTCTTTATTAACTACATTAACTTGAATGATGACCTAAAAAACAAAAACTTATTCTTTTCTTTCCGCCAACAAGCCTTCAATTATCGTTTTTAACCTACCAAGACCTATTGGTTTTACAATGTAGTCAGATATAGCACTTATTCTTTTAGCCCTTTCTATATCTACGGGATCAAGAGAAGATGACACCATGTAAATTGTTATTTTCTTACCCACCCTTGGTTTTATTTTCACGTATTCTTCCATGAATTGAAAACCATCCATGACAGGCATATCAATATCCAAGAAAATAACATCAGGAAATACAGAATCTTGATCTAAGTTATCCAACATAAAATCAATAGCTTCTTCACCATCGGAAAAGACCATAATTTCTAAAGGTAATTTAGTAGACTCCAAGGTTTTGACCATGGTAAACTGATAAATAGAATCATCATCTACAATACAGGTCTTTAAAATATTTTTCATAGCAAGCTTAATTAAATTTTACAGTAAATGTGGTTCCTACATTTACCTCGCTAGTAGCGGAAATAGTACCGCCCATTGCTTCTATTTGAGTTTTGGTAAGGTACAAACCTACCCCCTTGGCATCTGGGTGTCTATGAAAAACCTTATTCAACCCAAAAAGTTTAGATCCATGCTTTTTAAGATCAATACCCAAGCCATTGTCTTTAAAAGTAATGATATTAATTTCATTTTTCACCTCGGTCTTAATTTCAATATGTGGCGTTCTATCTTCGGCGCTATATTTAATGGCATTACCGATCAAGTTCAAAAATATACTTTCCATATATATTTTATTATAGGATATATGGGTAAGTTGTGAAAAATCGGTATCTATCACTGCATTGGATTTTAAAATAGCTCCGCTTAAAATTTGGGAAGTATCTTTAAACACATCTTTAAAGTAAACTTTTTCTATATTCTCATTAGCATCACCCACCTTAGCTTTAAGCGCCTCTATCAACGTATTGAGCGTAGAGGAAAGGTGGTCTATTACGCTACTGAATTTATTGAATATATCTGTACGCTCCTCATCATTTTCAGCGTAAGAATAAATTTCCAATAAAGAATTAAGATTGGCAACCGGAGCTCTAAGATTATGCGAAGTTATATGGGTAAAATCTGCTAGTTGTTGGTTCTGTAATTTTAATTTTTGAGTAAAGCCCTCTAATTCTTGTTTAGCATTGATCAAACTTTGCTCCGTCATTTTGCTCTCGGTCACATCTTGACATGTACCAAAGAGTTCTATTGCTTCATCTTTTTCATTGACCAATACATTGGCCAGTAGCTGTATAAATTTTAATTTACCTGAATATGTAATTATACGATGAGTCAATTTTGTAAACACCTTTTTTGCAACAGCTTCTTCAAAATGATGGTTTACAATATCTTTATCCTCTGGGTGAACAATATTTAAATAAGTAGCAAAGTCTATAGGAAAAGGGTCTCCTTTGTATTCCACTATATTAAAAATATTCTCTGACCATTCTCCTGTATCTTCAAGAGGAAACCACTGCCAATGACCTGTTGAACTTATTTCCTCTGCAATGTTCAACAGTTCATTCTTTCTCCGTAATTTATTCTTAACCTCCTTAATTTTAGTGATGTCGGTAACAACTGCAATAAAACCGTCATTTAAACCTTCGCTGCTATTAATTGCCGTAATTGATGTAAGTGTAGAAAACAAAGAACCATCTTTACGTCTAAACGTCCATTGTCTTGTATCATTAATGTTTTCATTACGATAATTATAATTAGGATCATCTATAAAAGATTCGCCTTTAAACGATCTAGTAATATCATTTCTAAATTCTTCAAGCTCCTCTTCCAAAAGGTATACGCTGGGGTGTTTTAAACCCACCAACTCCTCTGCCGAATAACCCAATAATTTCTCTGCCCCCTTGTTAAAACGATTAATTATGCCTTCTGCATTAGTTGAAATAACGGCTACCGCATTTGAATTAAAAATTGCTTCTAATTCTGCATGGGCAACATTTAAAAGCTTTTCTGAGTTTTTTGACGATGTAATATCTTCTGTTATCCCTAATATTTTTGAAGCAACACCATTACTCCTCTCTATTTTTCCAACAACCTTCACCCATCTTTTGTTACCTTTTAAGGTTGTAAGAAACAAGGTGAGATTAACTGGCGTTCCCATTTCTTGAGCATTTTTTAATGCCAATAAAATACTATTACGGCTATCTTCGTCTTCAAAAAAAGTTAATCCAGAAGCTATAGTTGGCTCGTAATCCAATGGGGCTTCATGAATTTCATATACCATATTACTCCAAGTCACTTTATCTTTTATAAGATCAATTTCCCAAGTACCAATTCTAGCAATGTCACTAGTATCTCTTAATATGGTGTTATATTGTTTTTCTTTTAACTCTTTTTCCTTCCGCTCGGTTATATCCCCAGTATGCATTAAGAGTCCGCCTATTCTACCATCAGCAAGATACCAAGGCCTAACATCCCAATAAATCCATTGAATAGTACCATCCGACCGATAGAAGGGTGCTTCATCACATATATCTATGGCACCTTGCAAACATTTTTGATGTTTGGCTTTCCAATCATCACCTATTTCTGGGAAAATATCATAATGGGATCTACCTATAATAGTTTCTTTTTCTAGTTTAAAATCTCGAATCCATTGTTTGGACGCTGCTAAATAGACCATGTTAGTATCTAACATAGCTATTGCCGTTGGCGTCTGTTCAATAAAAATTTGGTGATGCTTTTCCAGGTATTCGATGTTATTTGGATACTGATTCAATTTAATAATTTTAACAAGTATTTATATTAAAAATAGTAATAATTTACTGATATAAAATAGAATACAATTTTTCGAATTCAAAAATCAAGGACTTTTGCAGAAAACAACAGGTTGTATATCTGATATTTTTGGTTAGATATTATTGAAATCATCCTTATAGCATAAACCCCTTTAAATAAAATAGTTACAACAAATTAAATGTATTCTCAAAAAATGCTTGTTAAATTATTTAAATCTCAAAAACCTATTGCGATTATTTTACTAATCACATTTTGTGATATTTATGTTTTTCTTACCTTGTAGGAATCCAACTAACTACCATGACCAAACAACCAAACAATAACTGTTTGTTATTGACAATTATTAAATCGAAAAAAAAATTTAGTAAGAATCTTTATGACCATTTATTCTTTATAATTTTTATTTTTCTACTCCCTCTTACATCAATTTACGCACAAAATAATACGAATATCAGTGGCGAATACTCTTCAATACCCTTAAAAGATGTCATTACCCATATTGAGAGCCAAACCAATTATAAGTTCTATTTTTTAGAGGAATGGACACAGGGTATTAAAGTGATTAAAACCTTTAATAATGAGGAATTATCTTCTGTATTAGAGACTATATTAGAAGACACCTCTTTAAATTTTCATATTTTAAATACCAATCGTATAATTCTATTAGAAAACGGTTTGGTTTATGATGAATTACCCAAAGGATTTTTTGGACCCGAAGAAGCATCCGAAGAAAAAAATAGTACTCGTATAACAAACAACAGTCCTCCACCTGTATTTTACAATACCGATAATCCAAGTAAAAAAACCTACCAGGTTACCAAAATAGGAAAAAGTGACCTTGACAACTTGAGAGAAACCTATCTGTTAACGGGAAGAGCAATAAATTCTAGTACCGGAAATCCCATTCAAGATCTAGCAATACGTACCAAAGGGTCAAATCTAATTACCGTAACCGATGCTAATGGTAATTATTCTTTAGAATTACCAGCAGGACATAATGTTTTAAGTATCCGCGCAATGGGCATTGCATCTACTGAACGTGAAATTATAATGTTCAATAACGGCAATTTAGATTTACTCATGGAAGAGGGTCTTCAGCAATTAGATGAAGTAGTTGTAGAAGCAGATGCTTTCAAAAATGTAGAAGAAGCAATTACGGGTAGTGAGCAAATAGATTCAGAAGAATCTAAAAACATACCGTTGGTATTGGGAGAACGCGACATATTATCTGTTGCCAAGGCTTTGCCAGGTATATCCTCTGCAGGTGAAGGTGCCATGGGGCTAAATGTTCGTGGGGGCAAAACGGATCAAAATCTTGTACTGTTAGATGATGCCGTTATATATAACCCGCAGCACTTTTTTGGTATTTTCCAGGCACTGAACCCATTTACAACCAAGGGGGTTGACATTTATAAAGGTGCAATACCCGTAGAATTTGGCGGCAGACTCTCTTCGGTTTTTGACATTAGAACAAAAAACGGAAATGAAGAAAAACTGTCAGGTGAAGGATCCGTGGGACCTGTTACCGCAAATTTAGCTTTAGAAATTCCGTTAGAAAAAGAAAAATCATCATTGATCGTTGGTGGAAGAGCAGCTTATGCAGATTGGATTTTAAGATCTTTAGATGAAGAATCTCTGAATAATAGCAATGCGTCCTTTTTTGACGGTATCATTAAATACCATAATAAAGTAAACGAAAAAAATGATGTTAAAGCTACTGCTTATTATAGTAGAGATGCTTTTAGTATTACGTCTGACTCTTTATATAAATATAATAACAGACTATTTTCGCTTCGTTGGAATCATAATATAAATGATAAAACCAATACGGCCCTTATTCTTAACAATAGCAATTACGGATTTGGAATTGATTTTGACGGGGAAACCAATACCGATTTCAACTTAGATTATGGTATAAACGAAACTGAAATAAAATATAAGTTACGCACCTCTTTAAATACTAAAAACACACTAGATTATGGTGCATCTGCCAAATACTATTCTGTAAACCCTGGCAGTATAGAGCCGGATGGTAACGAGTCTGATATTGCACCACGATCCATTGATAATGAGCAAGCTGTAGAAGGTGCCCTCTTTATTGGCGATGAACTTACTTTAAATGAAAAACTATCCGTAAACCTAGGTGTACGCTATGCATTTTTTGCCGCTCTAGGTAAAGCCACCCAAAGAACCTATGAAGACGGAATGCCAAAAAACGAATCTACCGTTCAAGATACCATATCATATTCAAGTGGTGAGAATATTAAAACCTATGGTGGACCAGAAGTTAGATTATCCGCTAGATATTTATTTACACCTGATTTTTCTGTAAAAGCCAGTTTAAACAACTCCTATCAATTTCTACACACGCTATCTAATAACACCACGGTATCACCTATAGATACATGGAAACTTTCCGATTTAAATATAGCTCCACAAAAAGGCTACCAAGCCTCTCTAGGGTTTTATAAAAACTTTAAAGAAAATGAGTACGAATTAAGTATTGAAGGATATTACAAAAAAATGGAAGATGTGCTCGATTTTAAAACTGGCGCCAACCTCTTCTTGAACGAAAATGTTGAGACACAAGTACTACAGGGAGATGGGAAAGCGTACGGAGTAGAATTTCTTTTGAAAAAGAAGAGCGGTGATTTAAACGGCTGGTTAAGTTACACCTACTCTAGATCTCTGTATCGTTTTGACAGTGAGTTCAGCGAAGAGCGCATAAATAACGGTGATTTCTTTCCCTCTAATTTTGATAAACCGCACGATGTAAGTGTCATTACCAACTATCGTTTTACTAGGCGTTATAGCATTTCTGCCAACTTTGTTTACCAAACCGGCAGACCTATTACGTACCCTATTGGAACATTTAGGTTTAACAACGCAGACTTTGTTGCTTTTAGTGATAGAAATAAATTTAGAATTCCAGATTTCTATCGTCTAGACCTAGGTTTAAATATTGAAGGCAACCATAAGAAAAATAAATTGGCACATAGCTTTGTGACCATTTCAGTTTATAATGTTTTAGGTAGAAACAACCCATATTCGGTATTTTTTGTAACCGATGACGGTGAGGTAAAGGCGCTACAAAGTTCTATTTTCTCTATTCCTATTCCATCGATCACTTATAATTTCAAATTTTAAAAGTGCTCAAAATGAAAAAAGAACTAAAATGGGCAGTTATCTTTTATACATCACTACAAATTAGTGGTTGTATTGAAGAATTTGAACCAGAAAACATCACTGAAATTTTAGATGGAGCATTAGTAGTCGATGCCAGAATAACAGACGAAAACAAACAGCAAACTATTCTTTTGACAAGAACTTTCTCATTTGACGAAACTGACCCAACTCCTGAAATAGGGGCGCAAGTTAGTATAATAGATGAATTGGGGAGCACCATAGATTTCATAGAAAACAAGCCTGGAAATTATAGCACTATAGAAGCAATTAATTTGGAACAGGGTAGAGCATACACGTTACAGATTATAACCACAGATGATGTTATTTATCAGTCGAACAAAACGACTTTACCCTCTAAAATTGAATTAGCGGAACTTAAGACACAACGTAAATTCAATAATTCTGAAATTGACGGAGTTTCAATTATGGTGAGTAATTCAAATAATTCTTCTTCAGCCAATTATTTTAGATATGAATATGAAGAGACCTATAAAGTAATTGCACCAGATTACAATCCGTTCGATTGGGATCAAGTTGATTATGATTTCTTTTGTGAAGATGATGATGGTTGGGAAGTTACGGTAGCCGTACGGGATGAACCAGCCAATATTTGCTTTGCCAGCAATAAATCTAACCATCTTATTCTAGCTTCAACAAGTAATTTAACTACAAATGATCTAGATGATTTTGAAATTAGGTTTGTAAGTAACAAAAATTATGCAATATCACATCGCTATAGTATTTTAGTAAAACAGTATCATCATGATATTAATGCCGCAGCTTTCTTTAATTCGTTAGAAGATTTTTCAAGTTCAGAAAGTATTTTCAGCAATGTACAGACCGGTATGCTAAAATCAAATGTAAGCGCCAAGAATTCTGAGGACGCAATTGTATTTGGCTACTTTGAACTAAGCTCATATAGTGAAAAAAGAATATTTTTCAACTATGAAGACTTCTATCCTAATGAGCCATTGCCCCCTTATATAATTTCTTGCGATTTTATTCGTGAACCAGCACTCTACCCTGACGGTTTTCACTCAACAGTAATTGATGGAAAAGTTATAGTTGACCGCGGATCAAATTCACCTTTAATAGAGGGAATCATAGCAGGTCAAATAGGATATATTGTCGATAATGAAAACTTTTTTGAACCTGATGCCAATGGAGAACTATCCCGTGCTCCTTTTATAGTAAAACCATTAGGCTGTGTAGATTGTAGAACATTTGGCAGTAATAAAACACCTAATTTTTGGATAGAATAAGATGAGAAAAATTACTTTAATAATATTACCGCTTCTGTTATTCATCAATTGTATTGAAGAAGTTGATTTAGGAATAGAAGCAGATGACGAAGTGCTTAAAATATTGATCGTAGAGGCAACTCTTACCAATGAACTAAAAAACCACACCGTAGCATTGAGCAGAATGGATACGTTGGTAGACCTTGGTATTGATTCCGTATACAACCCTTACACCCCCATTAGAGATATTAATAGAGACTTGGTACGTTATGAAACCAATGCTACAGTTTCCATTGAAAACAGTAATGGCACTACATATTCCTTTAATGAATCTAGCCCGGGAATTTATGAATCGGATATTCAGTTTGCCGCAGAAATGGGTAGCTCTTATCTGCTGAACATTGTTACATCAGATGGCAAAAAGTATACTTCTACCGATATGGAAATAGAGGGCTTGGCAAGCATTTCAAATATATATGCAGAAAAAACAACTAGTGAGTCCGGTGCCGAGGGCATTGGCATTTTTGTAGATAATACAATTGAAACAGGTAGCGTACAAAACTTACGCTATACTTATGATGAAACATATAAGATCATAGCCCCAAATTGGTCACCCAACGAATTTAAATTAACCAATTATGATCCTTGTGCGTTGCCCGAAGTAACCTATGACCTAGAAATTGTTGAACGGGAAGAGGAGCAACAAGTATGCTATGGTAACAATCTTTCCAATACTATAATTCAAACTCAACAGAGCAGTATCAATACCGACGTTCAAAAATTCATGGTCAGGTTTTTAGATGAAGAGAATTTCATAATTAGCCATAGATACAGTATTGAAGTATCTCAGTTAGTTTCTGGTTCTGCATCGTACAGTTTTTATGACCAACTGAACAATTTTAGCCAAACCGGTAATATATTTTCACAAATACAACCTGGTTTTTTAGAAGGTAATTTATCATCGGAAGATGGTAGACAAGGTACTGTCATTGGTTTCTTTGATGTGGTTTCGGTTTCAAAAAGTAGGCTGTTTTTCAATTACACAGATTTTTATCCTAATGAAGAATTACCACCATACCCTTTTAACTGTAATGAACTGACCGCCCCGGAGTCTCACGTATCTTTTTGTTTTAGTGGAATGAGAGGGCCTAACCCTTGCCCACAATCTATAATTCAACAAGTAGACCTAGATTTAATAAGTTATGTGAAGCCTAATTTCAATGACGGTCAATGTGACGGCCCCCACATCTTTGTTCCCAAAGTTTGTGGAGATTGTACCGTTTTAGGCAGTAATATACAACCAGATTTTTGGGTAGAATAAACACCGATTATGAAAACAAATCAAATATTTGCCATTATTGCCCTCTTGACAACGTACATAGGTCACGCCCAATATGTCATCAAGGATGGTTCCGATCTATTGAATCTTAAAAAGGTGCCACAAGAAAAAGCATATGTAGATCATAATGGATCATTATCGTTTTCCGGGGAATACCTGTATTATGCTATACACTGCTTTAATGCACAAACCAATAAACCCACCAATGTGAGTACCATAGGTTATGTAGCATTGGTAAATGAAGCTAAGGAATTCATTTTTGAACATAAGATAAAGTTGGATAAAGGCCATGGTTATGGCGACTTTTTCATTACGACTGATATACCTTCTGGCAGATATAAACTTTTAGGCTATACCCAATGGATGAAAAACTCTGGTCTATCACAAGTTTTTAAAGACGATATCATCATTATCAACCCATATTTAGCTGACCAATCTGCGCTATTGAATTCAACCACGCCGGAAACTTCACCTAATTCTGTGGATAATGTATCGGTTTCAGACTCGTCTATCATTATTATGAAAACCCAAAAAGCTTCTTTTTTACCACGGGAAAAAGTACACCTATCCATTAAAAACTACAAAGGAGTTCTAGGGCATGGTTCATATACCGTAAAAGTGAAAAGGAAAGAAGAAATAGATATGCCATCTACACTAAATTCAGTTATGTATGGAAATGCCTATTTCAATGCCGATAAAGAGATAAAACAATCCATTGGCGATAGTGTATTTTTACCTGAACAACGTGGAGAACTTATATACGGAACGGTGAAAAATGCTGAAACGGAAACACCCACAGAAAACCTTCCTGTTATTATTTCAATACCTGGAAAAGAATCATTATTAAAATTCTCAAAAACCGACCAAAGCGGAAATTTCTATTCTTATATACGCAAGGACCGTAAAGATCCAATGGCAGTAATACAGGTTGAAGACCAAAATGAAATGTATGCCATAGAAAAAGGAACCCCAAGTCATATTGACCTTAGCAACCTGACATTCTCAAATTTCAGTTTATCAAAAGCACAAGCAGAATATATTAAGAATAGAAGTGTTTTGAACCAGATAGAGAATCAATTTTTTAGTTCAAAACCTGATTCCATTATACAAAGCAACCCTATAGATATTTTTAATGGCGGCATACCAGAAGTTATTGTTTTAGATGATTATACACGTTTTAAAACACTTGAGGAAACCTTGGTAGAAGTTGTAAAGTTTGCAGGATTTAGAAAAGCGAATACTAGTGATGCGTATATAAGGATTGGACAAGATTTTAAGTCTTATGACGAAGAATATAACGACTTCCCAGCTATAGTTTTAATAGATGGTGTATTTATACCTCATCATGAACAAATAAGATCATACGATGCCCGCAATATTGAAAAAATTAGTTTAACAAGGGATCAATTTCGTTTAGGTCAAAAAGAATATCAAGGGATACTTTCCATAGAAACTTTTGAAGGTGATTTTTTGGAAAATTATAATCCTAAAAATAGTTTAGTTGTACCGTTTGAACAGCCCGTACCCAAAAAGAACTACTTTGTACAATCTTATACAACTGAAAATAATTCTTTTGAAAGGATTCCAGATTATAGAAGAATGTTATTTTGGAAACCAAATGTAAACATTACCGAATCAGATTATAATTATGAGTTCTATACATCTGATCTTGAAGGCACTTTTGAAATTATCTTAAACGGTTTTACTTCATATGGCAAACCATTACATGTGGTAAAGGAAATAGAAGTTACTACCAAGAATTTAAACTAAGGAACTATTCGATCAATATAAACTCTGAGCGTCTATTTAACTGATGGTCTCTGTCTGAACAAATGATTCCGTTTGCGCATTTGTTTATTAATTGGGTTTCCCCATAACCTTTACCGGATATTCGTTCAGGCTCTATACCTGCGGCTATTATGTACTCCACTGTTCTTTTTGCCCTACGATCAGAAAGCCAAAGATTATAGTTATCCTCTTCCCTACTATCTGTATGTGAACCCACTTCTACCTTGACTTCCGGTCTTTTTTTCATGTATGCAACTACCTTGTCCAAATTAGAAAAAGCATCATCACGTAAATAAGAACTGTTTAAATCAAAATAAATTGGTGCTAGCTTTAACACCTTTACCAAATCTGCCCCAATTACCGCCACTTTGCTACTTTCTTCCAATACCACACGGGCATTTGTTATACTCTTTTCATCTGGTGTAGTAAACATGAACAACGAACCTTCTTCATAGCCTTCTAGATTCGCAATAATGGTATATTGACTTTCTTGGCAAGGTATCTCTAAAGTATATTTACCCTGAGCATTGGTAGTGGCTTCCCCTATATTTCCTCCAAAATTATTTTTTCCGTGTACGGTTGCAAACGGTAATGGTTTGTCTGAGTCTTTATCGACCGCGATACCTGTAATGGTCACCATACAATCAATTGTCTTAAGAGCGTAAATATCATCTGCACCTAATCCTCCGTTTCGATCCGATGCAAAAAAACCTGAATTGGTCGTTTCATCAAATATCATTGAAAAATCATCATTAGCACTATTAATTGGATTTCCTAAATTCTTGACCGCGCCTTGATTTGCCAAATCTATAGAAAAAATATCCAGTCCTCCCAAACCAGGATGTCCGTCAGAAGCAAAATATAAAACGTCCGATGCTGTAATAAACGGAAAAGTCTCTTTGCTCTCGGTATTGATTTTGGAACCTAAATTTACCGGTGTTCCAAAACTTCCATCAGTATGAATATCCACTACAAAAATGTCCGATGCCCCTAGAGTTCCGGGCATATCAGAAGAAAAATACAATTTATCACCTTTCTTATTCAATGCCGGATGCGCAACAGAATACAAATCACTGTTAAAGGGCAAATCTTCTATATTCCCCCATTTGCCATCCTTGAACGTACTTCTATAAATTTTTAATCTGCTGATCCCTTTTTTGTCTCTATTAAAAGATCCTTTTTTATAATTATTCCTTGTAAAATACATGGTGTTACCATCTTGGGAAAAGCTGGTAGAAGATTCATTAGCTACCGATTTCAACTCATCTGAAAAATGAGTTGCCGTACTATATTCGCCTTGTTCCGGACGTGTTGTTTTATATAAATTCAAATAAGGTGTGGCACTACGCGAAGTGGTTTCTAAATCCCTAGCAGTAGAAAACACGATAAAATCTTTATGGAACGAAGGAGCAAAATCTGATTCTTTTGAATTGACCGAGGTCAAATTCTCAATGGTATACTCATTTGAAGCGGTCATTAATTCATCAAAATAGCCTACACCTTTATCATACTTTAAAGCTCTTACATCATTCTTTTTCGCTTTTTTGAACTTTCTCATCCAAACCTCGGAATCTTTGTAATTATTGATCGATTTTATAGATTGTGCATATCTGTACATGTAATCAGGATCGATTGTTGAGCTATTGATCTCTAACAATTTTGCATACCAATAACTAGCTTCATCATACTTTGCCCTTAAATAAGCTTCATTACCCAAGTTTTTACATATATCTTCATTTGACATGCCTTTTTTACTCAACTCTTCATAGGTAGATTCTTTGCCCATGTACCCATAATGCTCAAAATTATCAGTACCTGAACTTTTATTGTCTCGCTGTGCGTAACACAGGCTAGCAATAAAAAGCAACGAAAAGAGAACTATATATGTTTTAACTTTCATTATCGGTTATTTAAAAGAATCTAGGGGTCAAATCAATTTTATCTTTTTTAATGAACTCATATCTAAGAAACACCTCAAAAGAACCATTGTTAAACTTGGTGCCTCCCAGTTCAGATATATCACTATCATAAGCCAGCCCTAGCATAAATTCCGGTGTCATTTGAAATCCGAACAACGCACTCAACGCGGCATCCCATCTATAAGCGGCACCCATTGAAAATTTATCGTTCAACAAAAAATTAGCCGAAATATCCGCTTGTAACGGTGCACCCGATGTTGCTTTTAATAGAAAAGCAGGTTTAAATTTTAAAGCCGATGACATTTCAAAAACATACCCTGATATTAAATACCAGGTCATTCTATCTACAGATACAAGGTTATCATTACCATCAGCGCTATCAAAATGCTCTGTCTGCAAAAAATTAGGTATGGACAAACCTGCATAAAATTGATCGTTATGGTAGTACAGACCTGCTCCAAAATTGGGAGTAAACTTTTTATAAAGATCACTATCGGTAATGGCAGTACCACCGGCACTAAAATTTCTAAGATTGTTAAAATCTAAATTTAATAAGTGTCCGCCAGCCTTTAACCCAAATGACAATTTGTTATTATCAGAGGTCTTCAATGTATACGAAAAAGCAGCGTCAATATATGTATTTTGATTGGTGTTGTTCCCTATTTCATCATGAACAATAGATAGACCAAGCCCCACTTTGTCAGAAGAAGGTCCGTGTACACTAAGTGTTTGTGTATTAGGAGCACCATCTCTACCTACCCATTGTGACCTGTGCAATGCAGATATACTTAATACCTCTCTAGATCCTGCATACGCAGGGTTAACCGAGAATGTATTGTACATATACTGTGTATACTGTGCATCTTGCTGACCGAACATAAGATATTGACCACCTAAAACCATGGTAAATATCAAAAAGATTATTTGATAGATTTTCTTCATCTTTTACCTAATTACGTACAGATAACCGGTTAATATTTTTTGTCCCCCCCTTGCTGTATAGTATATATCATAATAATAGGTACCAGAAGGTAGTTTCTCATTTCTGTTAATAGTGATTCTTCCGTCAGACAGACCACTAAAAGCATTGGGGCCATTTTCATAACCTTCTACTTCCCATACCAAAACACCATATCTATTATAGATTTTAACCGAATTTTCTGGAAACCTCTCAATATTGATAATCTCAAAGCTACCATTCATAGAATCTCCCGGTTTTACAAGATCCAGTTCTATATAGATGTCACAATTACTTCCAGATGGTGGTGTACCCCCTAAAGAATCACAAGGATCTAAAGGATCGGTACCATCAATAGTTTCTTGCCCATCCATAATACCGTCTCCATCAGTATCCGGATTATTAGGGTCAGTACCTAAAGTCAGTTCTTCATCATTTGATAAACCATCGTTATCAGTATCATTATTAAGTGGCTCATTATCAAAAATGATCAAGACCTCACCTATACCTATATTTCCTGCTATATCTTCAGCAGTAATCAACAAAGTCAATTCGGGATTGACTATAGGGAAAATTCCATTTTCTGCTTGATCCGTTTCTGTATGAATTTCCCAAATACCATTGATATCAGTATTGATTACATACTGTAATAACAAGCCTGTATCACCAACCTCAACCGTAATATTCAATATCTCATTCGGACTCCCTAAACCAAGTAAAATGGGGTATGTGTCCATTGTTTCAAAACTATCAACCAAAGGTGGATCTATATCAATGGTATACGGATGTTGTACTGATGATGAACCTGTATTGCCATCTAAAGTTATCGTGGTGACCGTACCTAGAATACTTAAATCATTGTCCTCCACTAAATCTGAACCCGCAACCGAGATATTAAAAAACCCGTTTGCATCTACAGGACCAGTATAATTGGTATGATGAATGGTCAAGGTTACTAGATCACCTTCAGAAAAATCACCTGTAACCCTTCCCGTAACATTAATCTGACCTTGAGATTCATTTTCGTTGACAATGTTATCTGAGGTTATATCATCTATTGTAATTACCGGAAGCACTATAATTGTTTCTTGACAATCTACTACACCATTACCATTGCTATCGGTTTGATCAAATACCACAGTAACCATACTTGTATCGTTAATAGAACAAGGCAGTATGGAGGCTACGGTATATGTAAATGTGTTGTTACCATTATCGGTCCACGAACCACCAGTATCAGGAGATCCGCTTAATTGAGCAAATAGGGCTGTATTGGTAATCGTATCACCTTCGCAAATATTCAATGTCCCATCAATGCCTGCATTTGGCTGTGCCTGCTCGGTTACGGTTAC